>NZ_JAMBOL010000047.1 GCF_023715605.1 Halalkalibacter oceani | reverse complement strand
CTGGTAATGGCCGACATTATGGAAGGCGTCTTTTCCTTTCTTCAGGGTGGTTAATGACATTATATCCGTCAATCCCTGGACAAACAATACCGTCAACAAGTGGACGTTTTTAACCAGCATTAACAATCACTTTGTACCGCTAAATGATCGAAGTGTTCATAGAATTGCTCAACTGTTTCCACCTTCATCATTTTATTCATTGATAAGGTTTTTATAGATAGTATATATAGGATATTTCTTTATGAATTTTTGTTCTTCAAAACCTAATTGACTAAAAAAAGATGTTGATTCAATTTTACTTTTTAGAAGAACACTAGCACAAAATTGCAATACTATATCGGATTGGTTTAATTGCTTTAGATTTATTAATTTTTCGTAATCTTTATCAGACAAAGAGCCATTTCTCCTTATTTTTATTTGTAATTGGTTAACTAATACTATATTTCTAAATGAAACCACTCCATCAAATTTATTATAAATATGATCTGCTAAATCTAAAAAAGCAAAATTCTGAGATAGATCAAATGCACTTATGCAATTAAGACAAAATTGGTTTGTTAAGTCTGATGAAATATCATTTAGAAATGGATTAATATTGTCAAATGATTTTTTTATCTGTTCAATTTTTAAGTTAACTGCCACAGCTAAAGTATGATAAGGAATCAATATATATGGGCTGTGTGGATTTGCGATATCATCTACAGCAATTCGGGTATCCATTTGTATTATCTTATCTGAAAATGCATCCATTAAAAGATTTTCCGAATCAGGATTATAGAAAAACAAGAGTTTCAACTCTCCTAATGGAAATAGAGCAAAACGAGCTTTTTCCGGGTTTTTGAACGTACTATAATCGTTATCTAAATACATCCTTACCAAGGAAGTGATCTGATCAATCAAACTATTTAAATCAAGGGATTCACTATCAATTCTTGTATCAAGGTCTATATTCAGTTCTTCAAATATAATTTTTAGATTTTTGAACGTAGAATACAATCTTTCAAATGCCTTTGTTACCTTTACAGTATCGACTAAATGAAGATTTTCCAGTTTTAAATCATTTGTTCTTAATTCAATCTCTTTACTGTACAAGAAGTCTAAAATAAAGGGTAGAACTTTGAGTTGGGAAGATAGTGAATTTAATCTTACAAGATTAAAATTAAAATTATCTTTCTTAAAGGTTATCTCTAAAGAATTTTCAATCAATAAAATTGAACTACTTTTCTCAAAGGTGAATTGTGTTTGCAACTTATGTAGTCGGCCATTTGTAATAAATATTTCGGTAAATTCACTAGAATAGGACTGGATACGTGCTTGTGACAACGGAACACTTAATGTTTCTTTAATTCCGTAAATAGTAAAGTCATGTTCAAAAATATTACTAGTTTCAGCTTTGATAGGATTAAATGTTAAACTGGTTAATTCAAAAGAAGTATATTCATCATCTTTAAAAGGGTTATTTTCAATAAGCACTTGTGGCTGTTTCTTTGATTCTTCAATAAAATTCTTACATACTATATCTAAAGTGGTTTCACTTAGCGGACGAAGTTCAATGTTTCTTTGCTTTTGTTGTTTTTTTTCGCCATATTTAATCAGTATTTCTCTAAGTTCATTTGGCAATAACTGTTTATAGAATATCTTAGTATCTCCATTTTTTAAAATTTCAACTACAAACAATATAACCCCATTGCTATCGTAATAATTTTTTATATGTTTCAATTCCATTGGAAATGTCCTAGTTCCATTTGAAAATTTGTCAACTTGGGTTCCCTTAACTTGAACAGGAACTTTACCTATTAAGGATTCTACTGTTTCTGAATGATCTTTATATACTGCTATATCTCCATCAAAAGAAATCCCTTTATCGCCATCAGGGATATTAGCCATGAGTGCGGAAGAAGGTTTATTAGTTTCTAAAATTATTGCATATACAGCGATTCTCTCTATCTTTCCTTTTGGCATTTGAATCATTCGGATCCTCCTTTGATTTCGTAAATTATTCTTTCTAATTTATTCCAGATTTAACCATAACCCCTTTTGAAATTTTCGTTAAATTGGGCCTAGGTAGTTAGTAAAACTCTCGGAAATTACTTGCCATAAATAAATCAATATAATCAGCTAAGGACACCTCTGAAAGCTCTTTATTACTATCCCATTCGTAATATTTTATACTCCGTAGAAATTGATGAAACCCCTCTATTTTAAGTAGCTCAATCACTAATTGATGTTTCTTTGCTCTTCCTTTAATACCTCTGGCGGCATATTCTTCATCAGTTAGCCCCTGAGGAATAGGGTTTCTTCTTATAATCAAACGAATAATACCGAGAATTAAATCAACTAATTCTATGCCGATCATTTGTCCTTTAGTCACCATTTGACAATCTTTAACCCAAAATTGCTCAGCCCTATACAGTGATTGAGTATTTAAATTTTCTTTTAAACGTGTAACTAAGTCGTATTTTTCGTATTTACCTTCTTCTTCAATGTAAATATCAGATTTTATGTAAATGTCTTTACCATAATTTCTTAGCAACCCATAAAAAATTCGTTCAGGAATTTTAGTATATACCATTAAAGTGGCATAATTCATTGTAGCTTTCTTTTGCCGGCCTCTAAGTTTATTGCTGCCGCTATCACCAGATAGTTTATATCGTTGATCAAGCGAAGAACGGTTATAATTTATGACGTTCATGCGAGTATACTTAGCTATGGATGAAAAGACTTTAATGACTTCAATTATATTATTCTTTAGCGCTACATCACCAGTATAATCTGTCCAATGTAGCTTTAACTGATTAGATTTTAAACGTGAAGTTAGATTACTCATTTCTTGGGAAGAATAAACTACGTGGGGGATTAGCAACCCCCCCATTGTTGTTGGTTTATCAGAATCTTGGCCGCTTTCATCAAAGAATATATTCATTAGCTCGTATTCAGTTGCCACATGCTTAACCTCCAATTTGACGAAATTTGAATAATATTATATAGTAATATTACGTTGTAGCCCCGTATCGAGATACGGTTAGTACAATGAAGGATTGATAGAGTACCCGTACCTAGGTTCGGTGAAAATCAATCCATTATACATATTTATTGTCTTATTTAATCCCAATCTATTAATTGTCATGGGATACTAATTAATTGGATTGGTTAAAATAGCTCTTAACTGTTATAGCAGAATGAGCTTTTTTTAATTTTAATGAAATGTAGTTTGAAAATTCCTAAGGTTTAACATTAAAAATAGTATTAGACCAGAATTAGTAGCAATTCTTAACATCATGGGTCCCAACAGGGATTACACCAGAAGTATTTTCTGAACACCCCCAAGAACCTAAATTATCTGGAACTGGCTACGTTTATTCACTCAAGAATCCCTCTGACGTTAGCCGGCTGCCTGCTTTCATTTTTAACTCTCCTTCCTTTGTTTAAAAATAATCTTAAACCACCTAGTTTCTATAACAGCTTCCTGTTCTTTCTCTTTCTTCATATCTTGTAATTCATTTAATAATATCGTTATTTTTTTATCAAGAGCTTCAATAGTTTCTTTATCATAGACTAATAGGTTATTTGTATTTATGTTTTCTTTAGATAAGGCATTGATTCTTTGAACAAACTCCTGCGCTATAGGAATAATGGTAGCAAGTGCTAATGCCAGAATGATTGGAGGCCAGGCGTTTACATCTTTAAAATCTAAGCCGGTCAGCATCATTATAGAAACTGCAATTACATATGAACCAAATGTTATCAAGCCTAAGTATACTAAAATTACTTTTTTTAATTCTTTTTGTTTGTTAGAAGGTATCTTCTTTTTCTCTCTATAGTAAATACGAAAACTAAAAAAAGAAACAACCAACAGAGGTAGTAACAACCCACCAAGCATCAAATCAAAAATAACGAAATCCATAATATTTTACCCCTCAACATATCGATATCACCCACACAACAGGCGGAAAGACCTATTCACAGGCTACATTAAAGCCTCTGAATTTTCAACTATTTTTAAATCAGAATAGATGGTGGTCTCAGAAGTATCAAAGGGCCTAGTATCTACCTACAAAGAAAGGAATACCCTGTAGGTTGTGATCAGGTTTTTTACATAAAAAAAGCCAAGATAAGATAACATCTTATCTTGGCTTCTTAATACCTAGTCTATCTAAATAAACCCTACCCTCAAAAAGTCAGCAAGCCAGTTTCCTACCGCAAATACCACCGTCAAAGCTTCTTCATGATATTGAATCAAGAAAAAGCCACCCACTCCTATAACAGCAAGCCTAAACGCAATTTTAAGACTGAAAAACAGGATGAACCCAGCAAGGATTAACCAAGCTATTAATAGTTGGAAACTCAAGTCTTTTGCTTTCGATAAAAAGGTACCGAACGTATAAGAATCAGCATTCGACTTGATTGTTTCATAATCGATTACATCTCCTGCAGGCGACTCTGGAGTTGCATTCGCAATTCTTTCCGTTACACTTGGTTCTGATACGTCCTCTGCTGCAACGTAAGTAACCATGAAGCACATGCACATCAGTATAAGCATTACTTGTAAAAGAGTTTTCATAAACAATCCCCCTTATTTTAGTTGAGGAAAATAATTTAACGGATCATGCGGCACACCATCTATACGGATTTCAAAATGTAAATGCGCTCCGTAAGACCTTCCTGTATTACCCATCGTCCCAATAACATCACCTTTTTTCACATTTTGACCTTGTCGTACATGCATCGCATGAAGATGCAAATATCGACTGACAACATTATTATCATGACGTATATTCACATAATTTCCTGCTGCCGAATCATAAGCTGCTACCTCGACTACTCCATCTTCCATCGCAAAAATTGGATCACCAGCGACGCCAGCTGTTAGCCCCCCTACATCTGTTCCATTATGGTTTCTCCCGTCCCTCCATCCAAAATGAGACGTTATTCGAGTGGATGGGGTTGGCCATAACCAGTTATTCGAACCTTCCATTACCGGGTACTTGCCGGGTAGAAAGGACTCAAGCCGCTTATTCGATTCAGCATAGTGCTCGTCATACATTTCAATGAGTTCGAACACAAGTTGAATATCCAAATCATGAACGACCCCAAAAAAATGTAGACGTTCATAAAGAGGCTGCATCCATTCTTCTTCTGTCGGAACCGACATTCCCACCGGCAGCTCTTGTCGAATGACTTTGTTACGAACTTTTGCTCCACCAGAAACAGGAATGCTCTGCCAAGCATATTGATGCTCAAATGACCCTTGGAAGGTATCAGCCTGAGTTAGAAGCTGAATCTTTTCAGTCGATTCTTTTTTAACCCAGTTACAAACTCTGACCCGCTCTGTCTCCCCTTTTGAATTTCGCCGTGTCCGATTACGACATACTTCCTCCTCCCAAGTAGTAATAATTTCAGAGTCTTTCCACTGGAAACGAGGTCGTAACTGTTCAAACGTTGCCTCTGGTTGTGGAGTAATACGATGGTCATATTTGGTCAAATCAAAGAAAGTGTACTCAGTAATATCTAATTCATCTAAATTGTATTCATCAAGTTCCTCTCCTTCATTTTCTTTTCTCAATTCATACATTTGATAAATTTGCTCAGCATGCACCAGGACTTTCTCGACATACTCATTTGACCTGTTATATTGAAAAAGTGCTGATTTTGGAGAGCGTTGATATGCATTAGATGATAAATAATTAGCAGCTGAAAAAATCGCATCTGCTTCATTCCAAATATCTGCCCGGCCATTCCCAGTCGCATCGACGCCGTATCCATTGTATTGTTGAATATCAGCTAATGAGGAAAGGTCAAAGTCTTGAATCATACGTCCAGTACCAGAATCAATCAAAGGGTGGGACCACCCCACAAACGTTCCTGGCATAAACTGCATCGGACCCATAGCCCCTGCTGATGAAATTCTGCCAGTCGGGTAGGTGCTATACGTTGATTCTGTGTAATGAATAGCGGCCAATACAGGCCAATCGACACCATACTCCCTTTGAGCAGCTTGGTAGAGTGGAATAAATTCTTTTGGAGGATACACACCATCTACCACGAATTCATGACCATCGACAATCATGATAGGCCCACTTCCCCTTTGACGGATATAGGGATCATTTCGTACCCGGTCTACAGCAGCCAAAATGGACCACGGAAAGGCATAGGGCTGAACTTGTTCTTTCTGCTCCTCGCTTAACCCTTCATCCCACCGGGAAGCAACTTTTTCATAGACATCAAATATGTCTTCCCATCCTTCCTTATCCTCATCAGAAAAACCAAAAAAAGCATTGACTCGTTCTTCAACGCCCGCTTTTACATCCTCTGCAACCATGCGAGGAACTATATATATTAAGGAATAAGCCGCATAGGCTAAAAAAAACAAACACAAAATAGGAACCCATAAAGGGGCCGTTGCCCCTAGGATTCCTTTCGTTGCACTTAATAAAGCTTGTCCAACTCTTTTCATCAAAAACCGAAAAGCTCTATGGCCCAAACGTCTGCGTAATGCATGAATTTGTTGCTTGGTTAAGCTACTTACCAGGCGACCTAACTCCGGTTGCTGTTGTTGCTGCTCACGAGAGTTTTGTTCGTAACTCATAACGAACCACGCCCGTTCCTATTCATTTGCAAGGCTTCCATCCTTTTATCATCAAGCAGTTCCTCAACCTTTTGATTTACTACTGTACGGTGTTGAACGATCTCATTACTGTTTCCACCGTGCAAGGCCGAAGCATAGTTGGCGATGTCCCCTTGAATAGAGGGATCATTTAAAACAGGATGCTGCGTTTTCGTTATGCTATGACTCTCATTCATGACTGATCTAGCTGCGTCCACTACTTTTTTCTGGTTAGCGTACATTTCCGGATTTGCTTTTGGATCAATCTGACTAAGGACCTGCTGAGCTTGCTGATAATTTTGTGTGGCTTGCGCCGTATGCTGAATCGCTTTAGTTGGTGTATTAAACTGCTTTGTTTTTGCTTCCGGAGAAGCGATTGTTGAAGCTAATTGTTGAGTTGTTTTAGCTTGGTTTAACCCAGCTTGACTCAGTTGTTGTTGATTAGCTTTTGCCACATTCTGGGGAGAGCTAACCATTGGACCATTAACCGATGCACCGTTTGGTACACCTGATGATGTTTCATTGGTTTTGGCG
Organism: Halalkalibacter oceani; assembly: GCF_023715605.1. Taxonomy (GTDB): domain Bacteria; phylum Bacillota; class Bacilli; order Bacillales; family Bacillaceae_D; genus Halalkalibacter; species Halalkalibacter oceani. The sequence goes on along the minus strand of NZ_JAMBOL010000047.1, from coordinate 6,664 downwards.
ACTTGGGTATTACCGGATCCATTATCTATACCTTGAACCCCGCTTGTGGTATCCGCACCCAAGCTTTGGATTTGTTGCTCCATGGCTTCGACACTCTGATTAGCTTTTTGCAATGCAGCCTGAGTTGTCTGTTCATTGTATACATAAGGTACCGGCGGAACTGAATTCTCATCTCTCAAATCAACTGGCGCTCCTACCTCTTCTGGTTGTGCCGCGAATGCTTGCATATCATTAGACAAATGTGATGGATGACTAGCAGGTAAATCTTTAATAACCTCTCCAGTCTGATTTGCTGCATCGCTAGGAACAGTTCCTGCTTTTTTTCCGCTTAACACTGAAGAACCTACTGAGGTACCAGCCATGATACCTAAAGCTGGATTTCCTGTTGCCATACCAGTTAGAGCCCCACCGGCAGCTACTGCACCACCAGCAACTCCTAATCGTGCTAATTGATTGACAGCTTCAGCCGCACCTCGGCCTCGGCTATGATGTCCACTAGATTGCTGTGTCGAGGAGTTGTTCGCCGCGGACCGATAGCCTGCTTGAGCTGATCTTCGGGTAAATGCTGCACCATTGCTAAATGGTGCACCAACACCACTTTGATTATTCATTTGAAGGCTGCCTGAAGGAGTTTGACCTTGGCCACCAGGACCTGCTCCATTGTTTGAAGCAGCATTACCACCTTCAGGAGACCTAAATGATTGCTCTCGGCCTCCTGATGCTGTTTTTAACATCCGGGCAATATTCATGATAGACATCATCCCCATGGCTGCCCCCGCGTTACCTAACACCCCGCCTCTGACCTGTACACCTGTCGCTGCACCAATAATACGTTGGACTAAGGATGAAACAGCTGTCAATCCAATCATAAAAGCCACAAGGACCCAAAACATGATATCAGCAGAATCGACTGCATGACGAATATAAAAAAACAGCCCAAGGGCAATTGCATGGCCTGTTTGTAAAAAAACATTGCTGATGAACTCATGAAACCAAAGATTCATGGCTTCTCTTCTAGTAGGAAAAATCATAACCAATGAAACAATAGGGAAGATTATGATTAATACTGAGAGATATATCATTCTCATCACATATTGATAGTTCAAGATAAACGTCATAAAGAAAGCAACAATCACCAGAAGACCCAGGCCTAAACCTTGAACATCAATAATATCGTACCCTATACCGGTGCCCCAAATTGTGTTTAAGAAAAGTCCCACATATACCCCATTATCTGTTAACATCACCCATACGAAATCAACTATAAAGTAATTAATATCCAGGATGAGTTTCCACAATTGAGCGCCAAACCGCATACACACGATAGCGAGAACGGTCCCTAAAACATAGTGTTTGATCATGAATCGATGTTCAACACTTGGTGAATAGAGCAGAAGCATAAAACCGGCCAAAACCATAAGGGCAAGTAGTGGAATCGGGAATAACCTCTCTAGCCCATCATAGAAAATTGCAACTCCGTTAAAATACGTTTCAGGAAAGATACCAAAAATTAAAGTATCCCTGGCTACGCCGAAATCCCCTTCTGCATCATTACCGCTCCCCAAAATTTTGGCATATTCCTCTCTCTGAAAAACAAGAAACGAAATATCACGAGCACCAAAGATTTTTATGATGAAATTGACAGGGGCTAAGAGTAGTGAAGTGGCAAAACGTTCTCCATAAGAAGGTTTATTCTCTCCATTTTCCATTTCCTCAATGTCTGCTTCACTGATTATAGGTTCCGGAATATCCGAAATATCCTCATCCTCAGCAAATACATGAGGTGAAAAAGAAGGAAGAAGTAGTGACATAATTAATAGGATAAATATGCTTTTCTTCATCATATCTCACCTCACACCTAAACAGCAGTTTCCTGGAATTGGTTCGTGGTTACATTAGGGTTCGTATTAAATAAGGCAAATTCTTCAGGTGTTGAGTCGACATTTATAATACTTGCTTGTTCATCAATACGAAGAATGCCTAAGCCTTCTTTTGCTTGACGAACTAAAAAATCTCCTTCCCCGTCTGTAAGGTCAAATTTGTTTGTTATTTCTTCAATGTCTATAGGATCTTGTTTAAAAAATAGCTTCGTAGGAGAATTCTTTAAAATACCCAAGCCCTGCGGAACCCTAGTGAATACTTCAAAACCTTGTGTAATGGCACACATTGATGTATTGAAGAAACGCAATACCCGGTACTCATTTTCAAGCCAAGCGGCTAACTCAGGATCGCTCATAGCCGTTTGTGACTCATCATAAATAACTCTTTTTTGAATGTGTCGGTTTTTCTTAGCAAATTTAGCTGATTGCCATTTTGTTGCAATGAAAGTTCCGATTGGCCTCATCTCTTCCTCGTCAAGGTGTTGAAGACCAAAAGCAAAAATAGGCACATTTTGAATCTTAACCGTTGATTGCCCGTCAAAAATTGCTTGTGAAGGCGAACCCCCACCCTGCGTAAATGGTTTGATAAGTTCAGCAACTTCTGCAGTAACCGGGTCACTCACCATTTTTTTATACAGGTCAGAAATTACCGGCATCTTTTTATAAGTTCCTCCGATGCTAAATTCATGGCCATGATCATTCTTCACATAAGTATGGTCATGATCAAAAATAGAATCCGGATCAGAGGTAATCTCTCTTTCTTTATATAAGTCTCTTATGAACCCTTTAATTTTGGCTTTAATGTTGCCTTTAAGCATAGCATCATCCATTGTTCGAATCATTTTAAAGATAATGGCTGCTGCAGCTGCCACTGTTTCATCTACATTGACTCTACGGACTCCATTTTCGTCTTCTTCGATGTCAACATCAAAGAAGTTAATGCGATGCTCACTATCAGGGGATAAGTCAATATATGGACACCCCATCTCCAAGACAAACTTTTTATAGTCACCTTTCGGATCAATGATCGCTGTTCGAATACCAATATGTGCTGATCGGTGCGTTAACACCATCGCAGCAAACGTTTTTCCTCCCCCAGAACGGCCGACAATCACCATGTTATGGTTCATTAAATCTTTATGCCAACCATCATAATGGATTGGACGTTGTAAGTGGTCTTTCCCTATAATGATTCCACTTTTATGAGAAATCCCCCCATGGCCAAACGGAAATAGATCAGCAACATTCGCGGTTTCAAATCCAAACGTATGCTCTTTATACATGGGGTTTTCTGATAAAGGAGTGATGTTCAGCAAAGCATCTAATTGCTTCCCGTCAGGAGAACGACTTACGATTGACCTTCCAGCCAATTTACGAATTAGATTATTCGTATATTTCTTTAACGTTTTAATTTCTGTCGCACTCGAAACAATTTGAATCGAAACATTAAATGGACTTTCAATATTTCGCCTCAATCGCTTTTGACGGTCTTTCAAATCCGCCAACTCATCTCTTAAATTATTAATAGTTGATGAGTTTTTCTCCATTATAATATCGGATTCAATCCCCTGAATCCGGCGATTAATATCCTCTAATTCGTCGGCCGTGTCAACTGGATCAACATGTATGGCTATGTCCGTATCACCTTTTCCAAACTCACCTAAAATCACTTGATCTAGCATACCGGCCCACGTGTTTCCCCCAGTTATTTCTGCGAAGATAGTTCGAAAATAGCGAACTGGTTCGATCGTGGAACCGATTTCCACTAAATAATCGCTATGCGTTCCTTCATACGTTTCATCGCCAGGCAGAGTCTCTTTTATGGAAGAAGGTGCAATGAAGTCTTTACCTGTTGCTTTCGTTTCTCTTGAATACACGTAACGTCGTGAACTAGACTGGTCCATTGCCTCTCTTTTTTTCTTAAATCGATTTAACATAGCCATTAAATCACCTCCTCTTGTTTTTCAATTTCCAGTTCTCTTAATTCACGTTCTTTTCTGCGATTTTCCAGACTCAAACTTGGTGTGACTGACTGTTTATTATCACTAAATGCTCCTGCTAGATAAAGGTCACCAATATGATGATATGGAGAAAGATCTCGATTAAGCGTTTGATGGAGCATGTCATGAATCCCGAGCTTATTCAAACGAGCAATCTTAATACCGATTGTGTCAAAATTCTGATACACCAGATCTGCTACTTCGTCAAATAAACTTTCCGTTAATTCATATGCTTCATCAGGTGGTATCGTTTGAGTTGACGTTGTTTTTTCAAAAACATGATCCAGTTTCCTACTCCCCGTGGAGATATTTGATTCTAATGCATCTTTGTATGGGTTATATCTTACTATGACATAACATCGATAATCTCTAGTTTTCCGTTCACTGAAAGTCTCCAAATGCCTGGCAACCTGGTTGCCCGAGGCGATGAGTTGAGGTGTAAGAATTGAATCCGGTTGATTGATTTTCTTACGATAATCCTCGATATATTCGGCTATATCAAGAAAATGAGATTGGACCAACAAAGTATAGGAAGTCGGAATTGAATTAGAAAATGATCTCATTGCGAACCAAATGCTATCTTTTTCACGTTGAGACTTCATGTGTAAATTAATTGGTTCAACTTCTATAACCATCGCGAAATTACCATTATGCAACTCGACAATTCCGTTTTCATCAATGTTTTTATAATTTAAGATATCTTGTGTTGTAATCTTCTTTTTATTCTCTCCCGTGTCATAACGACTCTGAAGTTTCCGGTAAATCAAATACCCGACAAGCAAAAACAACACAATTTGAATGAGCTCACTCAATGACCTCACCTTCTTCCTTTTAGATTCTCCACCTTTAGCGGAAGGTTTGATCTATGATAATAAAATGAACGCCTTCTTATTCGAATCTTGAAATAGGTCACAACTGCTTGAAATAGTGTCAAGTTTGTCTTAGGTATTTTAATGTACGCAAAAGCAGCTGATATCAAAATCGGGATTAACAGATGGATTTTTTCAAAAATCATATGGTCAACATAAGGTAAAGAAGGCAGGACACTATTAAACTGTCCTGCCACCCAAATACCCGGTGCCAACCAAAGCAACTTTCTAAAAGAAAAATGAAAGAGGATTTTTTCCTCTAGCCCTGATTTATAAGGTATTTGATGATAGTGCCCCCAAGCCATAACTAACTCCTTTCTTTAAGTTAACTTAACACCAAAAACACCAAAAATTGCTCCTAATATAGCTTCTGTTTGCCATGTGAATAAAATTGCAGCAACAAACGCTCCCAAACGAAACTTCATTGCGAGGATAGCCTGAAGACTGCCGGAAAAAAAGAAAACAATCCCAAACCAAATTAACAAAGCTACAGCTATTACAAACGAGGCACTCCGTACAAGATCGACAAAAGTGCTTCCGGCATCGTCAAATACTTCTTCTAATTCTGAAGTACTTGTTGCAATACTTGATTTTATGGATGCACTCGCCCCTTCCGGAAACAAAAATAAACTCATTAAGGTCAACACAAAAAGGGACACCAAAAGTATGAGTCCCAAGTTTTTCTTCTCTTCTAACACACCAACCATTTCATTCATCCTCCTCTTGTATAGTTATTAATTGAAATTGTTCACCGGCCCAATTTAACCACCCCCCTTTCAAAGTTAAGCAATGTCACCCGTTTATCAGGACAAATAAGCTGGTTTCAACATCTAACCAGCGCATCAAAAACCAACTATTTAATACGATGAGAATCCCTACAACAATATTTTCAGAAAATCCTATTGAGTTAGGTCTCCTTGTTTTAGCGGTTATTAAAAACTTGTATCTACGTTTACTAAGAGGGTGAAATAAAGGGACTCCTCCATCGAAAAAATAATCACCAATCACATGCGAAAGCACTCCGATTGAAATCCCTAACGAAATATAGTATGGAAAGTGTAAAACCAGTCCAACGAGGAATCCAGTTACCGCAGTAATAATTACAAATAAGAGAGAGTGGGACCAAGTCCGATGACCAAATAACCAAAACAAAGGATAGCTAATTAACGGAACCTTAGCTCCAAGGCGTGATTTAGGTGTATCCATGTCTGGAAGTAAGGATCCAAAAAGCACTAACACAAAAAAGACCCCTGCTTCGGTTAGGTTACCAAACGAAGGGGGGAATAATTGAAAGAGTGAAATAGCTGCTAGGCCAAACAGAAGCCCTGTCAGTTGATGCGTGGAAGCTGTCATGTACTTCATTCCTTTTTACTATTAATTTTTACTTTGTATTGCTATTTAAGTGCGAGTAATCTGCCTTGTACATGATACCAAGTGTCAATCCAAGTCTCTGCATTCATTAAAGCCTCATCAAAATCAAAAAAATTATTTTTTTGAACATTTCCTTTAAAACTCTCATGAAAGAGCTCATATGAGAATGAGCCATCTTCATGTTCAAATAACTTTCCTTTTACATGATGTTTCTGGAACCTCCAGTATTGAGGTATATGGCCTAGAAAAGGATCATCGATATTAACACCATAAAAAGGGACTGCTTTCATGACTATCACTTCCTTCTAAACAATATTAATCTATACCGAAAAAAAACATAGTTTGCCCCAATTAATGTTGTCAATATTTTATCATGAGTTAAAATTATTGGCAATATTTACTTTTTGTTTTACCAAATAATCGGATAGGAGGTTACTCATTAGTTGAGTAGCCGACCTTCCACACCACCGTACGTACCGTTCGGTATACGGCGGTTCCTAAGTTTACACCTTAACAGTTTTGAAATGTTCCGAGAAAGATGCGT
>NZ_JAMBOL010000046.1 GCF_023715605.1 Halalkalibacter oceani | reverse complement strand
GGGATTTAGTGTCGGTGTGGTAACCTCACTATTGCCTAAATTTCAGGGGGTGGCAATTTTTTTGCTTATAAAGCCCTCTATCAAGGTATTTTATAACCTATTTCTTATAAAAGTTTTGACAATACGATGAATGAAGAGGGGGTGAATGGAATGAAAAAATGGAGAATGAAAACGATGATCGGTTTTCTCGCGCTGTTTGCGATGATGACGGTGCTTGTGGCCTGTGGCACGGAGGAAGAGCAGGCTGGAGATTTGACCTTGGTGAATGAACAAGGGGAAGAGGTAACGCTGTCCAACAAAGACCGGGCGACGATTCTCTTTCATTTTACTGAAGTTGGCTGAGGACTTTGTCAGCAGCAGCTGGTTCAGCTGCAAGAAAACTTAGCTTTATTTGAGGATCTCGATGCCGATCTTTATGCCATAAGTGCGGATACCCCAAGTAACTCTATGGCGCTAAAGGAAGCGGGCGAATTCACTTATTCGTTTCTATCGGATGAATCGCTTTCGGTGCTTGACTATGTTCATATGAAAGATGAGGAGCATCAGATGTCCTATCGTGGCGTCAGCATCCTTGACGAGAATGGGGAGTATCTATTTCATCATATTAATGATCATTGGGGTGAGCAGATTGAAGAGACCGCTCAGCTTATTTATGATCAACTGAATGAATAATAATGAATAAAAGCGGCGGGCCGTTCTGAGCGATTTGAGCAGAGCGGTCCGCTGCTTTTTTTGGGGAGGGGAATTTAGAAAGAGCTTGAGACAAAACTAGCTTTGGACCTACTGGCAATGGCTTCATACGCCACAAGCCCGTTGTGAGTGGGTTTCTCACAACGGGCTTTAAAAGATCGTGGCGGAGTTATATTTCTGAACGGTGGTTTACCCTCTTTTTCATTTGTTCGGATAGTCATGTAGGTAACATACTTTTGTCCCACCCTCCCTTTTCTTGCTTGTACGGCTCTAACAAAAAAGAGAACATCCATGAACGTAAATCGGTTTATGATTTTTTTAAGTTATTTGAAATAAAATAAAAATACAGTTGAATTAATTTTTATACATATATATAATGAGTACCAAGATCAAAAAACGAGAGCGAGACGGAACGGGGAGAGAGAAAATGCGAGTAGGGATTATTGGCGCAACAGGATATGGTGGCGCGGAGCTGCTGCGGATGCTCAAAAACCACCCTCACATTGAAGAGGTCGTGCTCTATACGTCCTCGAAAGAAGGAATGAATATTAATGAATCTTATCCACATCTTACAGCGATCTATGAGCAGGATTTAAAGCCGATTGATCCAGATACGCTGAAAAATGAAGTAGAGGCAGTCTTTCTGGCGACGCCGCCGGGCGTATCAGCGGAATGGTCGCAAACGATTGTTGAATCAGGCTGTCAGGTGATTGACCTGTCAGGTGATTTGCGCTTGCGCAGTCCCGAGCAGTACAAAGCATGGTATAAGCGTGAGGCTGCGGCGAAGTCGATCATCGACCAGGCTGTATATGGGCTGACAGAGTGGAGGCGTGAGGAAATCCGCGCGGCAAAGCTGATCGCGAACCCGGGTTGCTATCCTACCGCGACGTTACTCGGGCTGGCACCGTTGATTCAGGAAGGGTTGGTTCGGCCTGATTCGATCATTATTGATGCGAAATCAGGAACGTCAGGAGCGGGGCGAACCCCATCTGCGATCACTCACTTTAGTGAGATGAATGAGAATTTCAAAATCTATCAAATTAATCAGCATAAACATATTCCGGAAATCGAGCAGCAGCTCAACGATTGGAACGAAGAAGTGGCGGCGGTGACGTTTCAGCCTCATCTCGTCCCGATGGTCAGAGGAATTATGGCAACGATTTATATGACAGCAAAGAAGGAAATCCGGGAACAAGAGCTGCGAGAGCTTTATCAAACGTCTTATGAAAAGGAGCCGTTTGTCCGAATTCGCAAGCAAGGCAGCTATCCGGCGACGAAGGAAGTATATGGAAGCAACTATTGCGATATTGGCGTGACGTACGATGAGCGAACAGGACGGATTACGGTCGTATCCGTCATTGATAATGTCGTAAAGGGTGCTTCTGGTCAGGCGATACAAAATTTAAACGTGATGAATGGATTCGATGAGGAAGCAGGGTTAACACTCGTGCCGATGTATCCATAATGGAGAGGTGGTACACAAATGAAGGGAATTGCTAACGCACCAGAAATGATCGAAGTTGAAAGTGGCAGTATTATTACACCAAAAGGATTCCACGCGAACGGAGTATATACAGGAGTAAAGAGAAAACGCCTCGATCTTGGCGCGATCTATTGTGACGTACCGGCAAGCTCGGCGGCTGTTTATACATGCAATCGAATCCAGGCAGCACCGTTGCAGGTAACGAAGGAAAGCATTATGAAAGAAGGCAAGCTGCAGGCGATTGTCGTCAACAGCGGGAACGCCAATGCCTGCACAGGGGAACGCGGTGTAAAAGACGCTTATGAGATGCGGAAAGCAAGCGCCGCCCACTTTCACGTTCCTGAACATTATGTTGCAGTGACATCGACGGGGGTAATTGGCGAGTATATGCCAATGGATAAAGTGTTGCCCGGAATTGAACAGCTGAAGCCGGAAGCTTCCCTTGAAGGAGCAGAGGCGTTTAACCAGGCGATTTTGACAACTGATACAATGAACAAAAAAACGTGTTTCCAGACAACCGTAAATGGGAAAGTCGTTTCCATAGGGGGAGTCGCCAAAGGCTCGGGCATGATTAATCCGAATATGGCGACGATGCTCTCATTCATCACGACCGATGCTGTCATTGAACCGCCGGTACTGCAGCAGGCGCTCTCACAGATCACGAATAAGACATTTAATCGAATTACAGTTGATGGAGACACCTCGACAAATGACATGGTCGTCGTCATGGCCTCGGGTCTGGCCGGACACGAGACGCTGACGCCGGAGCATCCTGATTGGCTGGCTTTCTATCAAGCTTTGAAACAAACATGTGAGTCACTGGCGAAGAAAATTGCGAGAGACGGAGAAGGAGCGACAAAGCTGATTGAAGTCCAGGTGAACGGAGCGCTGAACGATGAAGAGGCGGGAAAGATCGCCAAAAAAATCGTCGGTTCGGATCTTGTGAAATCAGCTGTCTATGGCGCTGATGCGAACTGGGGAAGAATCATATGCGCGATTGGCTACAGCGGCTGTGAGATCAACCCTGAAACAATTGACATTGCGATTGGTCCAATCCAAACGCTGCAGAATAGCCAGCCGCTCGTCTTTTCAGAAGAAGCGGCAACGGCGTATTTGCAGGAAGAGGAGACGGTATTCATTAACGTCGATCTTCACATCGGCACTGGAACCGGAAAAGCATGGGGCTGTGATCTGACATATGATTATGTCCGGATTAACGCCGGCTATCGAACCTAAGCGAACAGGGGGAGAAAAGGTGAAGAATATAAGTGTAATCAAATGTGGCGGCAGTACCATTTCCGAGCTTTCAGAGGCCTTTTTTAAAAGCGTGCTCCTCATGCAGCAGGAAGGGAAGCACCCAATCATCGTCCACGGCGGCGGTCCGGATATTAACCAATGGCTGGCAAAGCACCAGGTTGAGTCGGAGTTTGTTGACGGATTGCGCAAAACGACCGCCGAGGTGCTGGAAACGGTCGAAATGGTGCTTTGCGGCAAGGTCAACAAACAGGTCGTCACCCAGCTTCAGCAAGCAGGAGGAAACGTGGTCGGCTTGTCGGGCTGTGATGGCAGGCTGCTTCAAGTCGAAGCGGTCAATCAGGCCAAGCTTGGCTATGTAGGGGAAGTACGAGCGGTGAACGGGGAGCTGTTGATCGCGTTAATGGAAATGGGAATTATTCCGGTCATCGCACCGATTGGCATGAATGAGGCGGGTGATCATTATAATGTGAATGCCGACAGCGCCGCTGCCGCGGTAGCCAGGGAGCTTGGAGCCGAGCAGCTTGTGTTTGTGACCGATGTCGACGGTATTTTGAAGGACGGCGAATGTCTCGAGCAGGTCACGGCAGAGGAAATCGAGGCGTATATTGCCGACGGAACGATTTACGGAGGAATGCTGCCAAAGGTCAGGGCGGCGTTATCGACATTAACGGATACGCTGCAATCGGTAATGATTATGAACGGCAAAGCAACGACGATCACCGAGAACGGCACGGTAAAAGGAACGACGATCGTAAAATCAGCAAATATCAAACTGTCGGTGACGTGAGGAGGAAACAGGAATGAGTGCATTATTCCCAACCTATGCAAGATGGGATGTAACCGCAGTAAAAGGGGAAGGCGCGACCTTAACCGATAAAGACGGAAAGCAGTACCTTGATTTTATTGCCGGCATTGCCGTCTGTAATCTCGGTCATTGTCACCCGAAGGTGAATGCCGCGCTTGAGAAGCAGCTTCACAGCTTATGGCATGTCTCCAATCTTTTTCAAATCGAAGGGCAGGAGCGCGTCGCCCAACTGTTAGTTGATCATAGCGTTGGTGACTATGTCTTTTTCTGCAACAGCGGCGCGGAAGCCAATGAAGCGGCGATCAAACTCGCCCGCAAGGCGACGGGAAAGCATCATATTGTCAGCATGAAGCAGTCTTTTCATGGCCGGACGCTCGGGAGCATGGCGGCCACGGGGCAGGAGAAGATTCATGCAGGCTTCGGTCCTTTATTGACAGAGTTCACCTACGTTACGCTAAATGATGAGAAGGAATTGGCGGGAGCGGTGACGGCGGATACAGCGGCGATCATCGTCGAAGTGATTCAAGGAGAAGGCGGCGTACTGCCGATGAGCAAGGAATATGCGAAAAAGCTCAGCCAAATCTGTGAGCAGTATCAATGCCTGCTCATTGTTGACGAGGTACAGACGGGAATTGGCCGGACGGGAACGGCGTTCGCCTACGAGCAGTTGGAGCTCTCACCGGATATCATTACAGTGGCAAAGGGTCTTGGAAATGGTTTCCCTGTCGGCGCTTTAATCGGCAAGAAGGAATTAAAGGAAGCCTTCTCTCCAGGCAGCCACGGTTCGACCTTTGGCGGGAATCCGCTGGCAATGGCCGCAGCTGAGGCTGTCGTAACCGAAGTGTTTACGCCGGAGTTTTTAGCCGATGTTCAACAAAAGGGAGATTATTTTAAACAGAGACTTGAGCAGGCACTTGCCTCCTTCAGCATCGTAAAAGAAGTACGAGGAAACGGACTGATACTCGGTGTAGCCTGTCACGTCGAAGCGGCTCCAATTATAACGGAATGCCGCGAAAGAGGACTGCTTGTCCTGCCGGCAGGTCCGAACGTAGTCAGATTGCTTCCGCCGCTGATCGTCTCAAATGAGGAACTAAACAGAGCGACCGGCATTTTGGCAGAGGCGATTGCTGCCGTCAACGAAAAGGAACAGCTGTCGATTTAGAAATGAAGAAGCTGGAAAAAGAGCCGTGCAGCGGCTTCGTACGGTGTACAGTTAAAAAGGAAAACGCTTTTGACGATTAAACCGGGCACAGTCGTTGGACCATGCTTCAAGCCTGGAAAAAGGGGAGCTTACCCTTTTATCCACGGCTTTTTATCAGAAAATCAATGTATAAAGATCAACATTTTAGTATAAGTATTCACAGGCGGAGTGGAGGGAAAAGCGGATGAAAGGCTATGTACTATTAGAAAACGGAGATAGATTTGAAGGAGTTCTGCACGGAAGTAATGGGGAGGTTCACGGGGAAATCGTCTTTTTTACGGGGATGACCGGCTACCAGGAAGTGTTAAGTGACCCTTCTTTTAAAGGCCAAATGGTTGTGTTCACGTATCCGTTAATAGGAAATTACGGGGTAAATGAAGCAGACTTTGAAAGCGCAAAGCCCCAGGTCAATGCGCTGATTGTTAGTGAAGTATCCGAAGAAGGCTACCACTATGAATCAGGCTGTTCCTTGCTGACGTATTGTGAGAATCATTCCATTCCGTTGTTCAGCGGAGTGGACACAAGAGGAATCGTCAAACGGATTCGTGAGCATGGCGATATGCGGGCTGTGTTAACAACAGACCCGGACAACGTCAGTTTTGCCGACATCGTCCCATTAGGAGAACAGGATGTCGTCGAAGCGGTTTCGCAAAGCAGAGTTCAAACGTTCGGCAGCGGTGAGCATCATATTGTAATGGTCGATTTCGGTTACAAGAAATCGATTGTAGATTCCTTGCTGCAAAATGGCTGCAAGGTGACTGTTGTCCCGTATTTAACGTCTTTTGAGGAAATTGAACAGCTGGCCCCGGACGGTGTTTTGTTCACAAATGGACCCGGCAATCCAAAGCAATTGAACAGCCAGCTGCCGTTGATCAAGAAGGTGGCGACGACGTATCCGACAATGGGAATCTGTTTAGGCCACCAGCTGTTGGCGCTTGCCTTTGGTGCGGATACGGAAAAGCTGACATTCGGACATCGCGGCGCCAACCAGCCGGTGATTGATACGAAAACAAAGCAGGTGTATATGACGTCGCAAAACCACAGCTATGTCGTCACTGAGCCGTCGTTAAAAGGAACCGGCTTTGAAGCGAGATATATGAACATTAATGATGGTTCAATCGAAGGACTCATTCATCGCGATTATCCAATCTTAACGATTCAATTCCATCCGGAAGCTCACCCGGGGCCATCAGACAGTGAGCAGCTTTTCTTCACATTCATTGACATGTTGCGGAACAAAGGGAGAGAAAAAGCATATGCCTAAAGATTCGACATTGAAAAAAGTACTCGTTATCGGCTCAGGGCCCATCGTCATCGGGCAGGCAGCCGAGTTCGATTATGCCGGCACCCAGGCTTGCCTAGCGTTAAAAGAAGAAGGAATCGAAGTGATTCTAATTAATAATAACCCGGCTACGGTAATGACCGACGAAGCATGCGCCGACCGCGTTTATTTTGAACCGCTGACGGTCGAAAGCGTCGAGGCGATTATTAAGAAAGAAAAGCCGGACGGCATTTTGGCGACGCTCGGCGGGCAGACCGGGCTCAACCTGGCGATGGATCTCCACGATGAAGGAATTCTCGAACGCTACGGAATCAACTTGCTCGGAACGCCGATTGAGTCAATTAAAAAGGGCGAGGACCGGGAAGAATTCCGCGCTTTGATGAAGGAATTGAATGAACCGGTACCGGAAAGCGAAATCGTGACGACGGCTGAAGCTGCCTTGGCATTCGCCGGACAGGTCGGCTATCCGATTATCGTTCGCCCGGCTTACACGCTTGGTGGAGCCGGCGGCGGGATCGCTAAGAATGAGGAAGAGCTGAAGCGGATTATAAAAGGTGGACTGGAGCTGAGTCCGATCAGCCAATGTCTCGTCGAAAAAAGCATCGCCGGCTTCAAGGAAATCGAATATGAAGTGATGCGTGACAGCAATGATACGTGCATTACGATCTGTAATATGGAAAATATCGATCCGGTCGGCATCCATACCGGCGATTCGATTGTCGTCGCTCCTTCGCAAACGATGACGGATGTCGAATATCAACTGCTCCGTTCCGTTTCAGTGAAAATCATTCGGGCGCTCGGCATTGTTGGTGGCTGTAACATTCAATTCGCGCTTGATCCGTACAGCAAGCAATATTATTTAATCGAAGTTAATCCACGGGTCAGCCGTTCCTCGGCCTTGGCGTCGAAAGCAACCGGTTATCCGATCGCGCGGATGACGGCGAAAGTCAGCCTCGGCTATCATCTGCACGAACTGATTAATCCGGTAACAGGACACACATATGCCAGCTTTGAGCCGGCACTTGACTATATTGTCGTTAAATTCCCGCGCTGGCCGTTTGATAAATTTGTCCACGCGGAACGGACGCTTGGCACGCAAATGAAAGCAACCGGTGAAGTGATGGCGATTGAGCGCAATTTTGAAGCGGCGATTCAGAAGGCGGTTCGCTCACTTGAACTAAAGGTCGATGGGCTCACTCTTCCGATCATTTCCAAGAAGACCGATGAAGAGCTGTGGGAGCTGCTGATCAATGCTGATGATCGTCGCTTTTTTGTCATCATTGAGCTGCTCAGACGCGGCTATTCAACGGAAAAGCTTTTTCAGGCGACACAAATTACCCAGTTCTACTTACGCGGCTTTGAACGTCTCGTCAAGATGGAGCGGGACATTGTAGCGTCTTCGTTTGAAGCGGTGACGAAGGAAGAGCTCTACACGTATAAAAAAGCCGGCTTTTCTGATGCCTGGCTCGCCGGTGCTTGGAAAGTGACGGAAGCCGAGCTTCGGGCGAAGCGTAAGCAGTGTGCGATTACGCCTTCTTATAAAATGGTTGACACATGCGCTGGTGAATTTGAAGCGTCGACAGCTTATTTTTATTCGAGCTGGTCCGGCGAGCATGATGTCGTCCCGTCAACCGGCAAGAAAAAAGTGCTGCTGCTCGGCTCCGGTCCGATCCGCATCGGCCAAGGAATTGAATTTGACTATTGCTCCGTTCAAGGAATTCAAGCACTGCATCGTCTCGGCTATGAAGCGATCATGATGAACAACAATCCGGAAACGGTCAGCACCGATTACGCGACTGCCGACCGCCTTTATTTCGAGCCATTGACTGTCGAGGATGTCCTCAATGTCATTGATTTGGAGCAGGTCGAGGGCGTGATCGTTCAGCTTGGAGGCCAAACGGCGATCTCCTTAGTTGCCGGGCTGGAAGCGGCCGGGATCAAAATTTACGGCACAAATCTTGATACGATTGATCAGCTTGAGGACCGCGGCCGCTTTTATGCGTTTATGAGAGAAGTCGGCGTCCCGCATATCCCGGGGGAAACAGCTGAAAACAAAGCAGATGCGCTGAAGCAGGCGAAGGAAATTGGCTATCCGGTTTTGATTCGTCCTTCCTATGTCATTGGTGGTCAAGGAATGATGCTGTTTGAATCAGAGCGTGAATTTGTTTCGTATTTGAACGACGAGGAGCAGACAATCGCCTTTCCCCTGCTGATTGATGCTTACTTGAAAGGAATTGAACTTGAAGTCGATGCGTTAACGGACGGAGAGGAGGTCTGCCTCGCCGGAATGTTTGAGCACGTCGAGCGTGCCGGCGTTCACTCAGGTGACAGCGTCGCCGTGACACCTCCTTATACGATCTCTGATAAAATAAAGGCCCAGATTGTCGATTACAGCGACAAAATCGCCAAAGGGATGGAGTTCCGCGGCATTTTTAACATTCAATTCGTCCTGCACGAGGAAAAGCTCTATGTGATTGAGATTAATCCGCGTGCCTCGCGGACAGTGCCGATTTTAAGCAAAATTTCAAATGAACCGTTAATTGACTATACAATTCAGCTTTTGCTTGGCGCGTCGCTTTCGTCGCTCGGGCTGACAAAGGGAAGTCTGGCTGAGCCGAGCTTCTATACAGTGAAGGCGCCGATTTTTTCCTATCAAAAATTAGCCGGCCTCGATCCGCTGCTTGAAGCGGAAATGAAGTCAACCGGCGAATTAATGAGCATGAGCCATGATTTAGCTGAAGCGTTTCATAAGGCGTTCGCCTGGTCAAAGGCGACTAAGCCAAAGCTCTATTCAAAGACAGGAACGATTTTTGTCGATGTCGCCGAGGAATTTAAAGAAGCCTTTCTACCATTTCAACAGCGGCTGGAGGAGCTCGGTTTCACGCTGACATCCGAGCAGTTTGACGAGTGGATTCAGAGCGAGGAGGCAGTTGCGTTAATCAGCTTGCCGAAGCTCGGGACAAAAGATGGCACGGAGAAACGGCAGGAAGCGTTAAAGCAGCGCTGCACCGTCATTTCAGAAATGACGACACTTGCCGCGATGTTAAAAGGGCGTCAGGTGGAACACATTAATTACTACGCAATCCAGGATTTATGGAATAAAGAAAAAGCCGTGCTAAACGGCTAAGGAAAGGTTCGGTTAATGATGAACAATCAAATGACAGCCCCGATCACGGGCCATGATTTTTTAACATTGCTTGATTTCACACCGGCACAAATTGATGACTTGCTCGCTTTGGCGCTAAAGGTCAAGCAGGAGCCGGAGCAGTTTGCGGAAGCCTTGAAAGGAAAATCACTTGGGATGATCTTCGAGAATGCCTCAACGCGGACCCGTGTCTCGTTCGAGGTCGGGATGACGCAGCTTGGCGGCCACGCCCTGTTCCTCAGTCCACGCGACATGCAAATCGGCCGGGGAGAGCCGATTAAAGATACAGCGAACGTCTTATCGCGCTATGTCAATGCGATTATGATCAGAACAAACTCACATGAAACGGTCGAACAGCTTGCCGAGCATGCCTCGGTTCCGGTGATTAACGCCTTGACAGATGCCTACCATCCTTGTCAGGCAATGGCCGACCTCCTGACGGTTTACGAGCAAAAGAAAACGTTAAAGGGACTGAAGCTTGTCTATGTCGGAGACGGGAATAATGTCGCTCACTCTCTGCTCGCGGCAGGGGCGAAGACCGGGATGGATGTGACGGTTGCTTCGCCGGCGGGCTACGAAGTGGATCAGGCTATTTTTGAAAAAGCCGTCGCGGCGGCCAAGGAAACAGGAGCGGTGTTAACGCAGTCCAATCAACCGGAGGAGGCCGTCAAGGACGCGGACGTCATCTATACAGACGTCTGGGCAAGCATGGGCTTTGAAGCGGAACAACAGGAGCGTGAGCAGCATTTTGCCGGCTTCCAGGTGAACGAGCAGCTCGCCTCCCTGGCGAAAGCGGACTATCAATTCCTCCACTGTCTTCCGGCCCATCGCGGGGAAGAGGTAACGGCTGAGGTCATTGACGGCAATCGCTCATTTATTTACGATCAGGTGGAAAATCGCCTTCACGCCCAAAAAGCCATTCTGTTGTCCTTATTAACGACAATCTAATCTGTATTTTTTCGTTAATCCCTCCTTTTCTGGGCATGCTACATGAAAAGGAGGGATGTTAAGTTGGGACAAAACAGACAGTTCGAACCAGGCCAAAAAGCGCCGAATAACGGAATTTATGTTGAGATTGGAGAAACGGGAAGCATGGTCCAGCGGCCGAAATCCGTCAAGCTGCATGCCGGAGACACATTCCCGGAAACATCAAACCACAATCGCAAATGGACCCCGAGGCCGAAGGTGTAGGGGCGGGGGTGTATAAGGGCTTATTGTAGGTAGGGCTGTAGATTTCTTTTTTTTTGCTCTCTCTACGCAGAACGACTGGCAAGTACGTTTTGAACTCACGAAGAGTCTAAGAATGACAAATAGGAATAAATCCATATAAAAATCCTGATTTTTATATGGATTTTTATATGGAGTTTGAGTGATGCATGGTATAATTAATTGAAATTAGAATAGACTGGAAGTGAAGTTAATGGAAAAGCCTCGCTTTAAAAAAGAACAAATCGTACCAGCTACCATAGCGACTAAAAAATTTGCTGATGTACGAAAAAAAGCAAAGCATAGCCCTCAGTTTATTTCAGATCATAATGAGATTGATTCCGTAGTCCTTGCCTATGACGATTACGAAAAAATGTATATGGAACTTCTCTACCTGCGTCAATTAAATTGGGAAAGAAAAATAGCAGACCGCATTAAAGAGGCTGAGGCAAATGGTACACGGTATCAATTAGATGAAGCAATGTCGAAAGATGAATACGAGAACTTTCAAAAGCTTGATCCAGATCTTATTTCCGATGAGGATTTATTTGAAAAATGAAATCAGAGCGCAGATTCCTGCTGCAGTTTATCGATGCAAATGCGCTAAAAGAATACCGGAAATTAGATGGATCAGTAAAAAAACTAGTAGACATAGCCCTAAAGAAATTAGAAGCGCGAGCTAATGAAATAGGAAAACCCCTCGAAAGAAAGCTGAAAGGGTGTAAAGAGATCAAATTCCGTAAAAACGGCATCAGGATTATTTTTCGTATTGTAAAAGGACATGTAGAAATTGTAGAAATTATTTCCATCGGTTCGCGGGCGGACGAAGAAGTTTTTCAAAATGCCTCACATCGTCTTAAACATATTGAGTAGAAGCTGTCAATCTCGCTTAAATGACAGCTTTTTAATCACATTATAAAACGAACATTTTGGCCATTACGAGAGGTGAGTTGATGTACTGGTTATTGGGCGATCTGCCCAAGAAATCCGTTATTTACTTATCCTTACTCTTAGTTTAATCGAAGTGATAACCAAACGCCGCAATTTTCCTGTCACGGCGCTTGGTTATGTAAATGTATGACCTTCTCGTTCACCCTTCCTCCATCACCGTAACCTCGCCGGCCTCGATTCTGAAATTCCCAATTACCGTTATACCATCGACATCATATAGCGGGATGTCCCGCGGTTTGGCGTCCTTCATTAGCTGCATTGCTTCCTCTGGGTTTTGCGGCTGAGGGCCTTGAAGGTCTTCCTTTTTGACATAGCCGGTTGTCTTGCCATCTGAGCCATAGGCGCTGATCAAGTCAGGCTCTTCTTCATAATTTCTGGCATCCGCCGCTGACCCGTATGTCTGTCCATTTTCGTTAACTGGGTAAACAATGGACACCCGGTCACTCGGCGCCTCGGCTTCCGAATGAGCAAATGTACCAATAAAGTAGCCGCCGGTGCAGCCGAGCAGAAGGGTGATGGCCCCTATGAAAAAGCTTTTTCGCATCTTTGCTCTCTCCTTTATAAAAAAAAGTGATGTAGGTCAAGCAATTATCTGTTATGATAATTCAATTATAGCAATCCTTTCCATGATCGCAACTGATAGTTCAATTACCTTTTTCCAACCTTTCTATAAAGCGTAACTACTTCTTTGCTTCGTGCGTTATATAACAGAGAAGGTTACTGAAAAAGATCAGCCTGGGATCTATAACGTAGTGTTCCTTGGCCGAAAGACCGGTATCGAAACGTCCAGCCAGTATAAAATGACGGAAAAAGGTGAACTGCGTAGAAGGAATTAATCTCGACTATTTGACCGAATGTATGATGTTATATTTAAAGAAAAATACCCTGGAGGAAAAGATGCCGCTCACATTCGCACATCCCGCTGCCGTTTTGCCTTTTTCGCGCAAAAGTAAATATGTAAATTTCTTAGCGATGGTTCTTGGAAGCATGGCGCCTGACTTTGAATACTTTCTTCATGGCCGGCCATATGGCGAAATTGGTCATACGGCTTACGGATTTTTTGCTTTCAACCTGCCGATGGTAATCATCGTTTATCTCGTGTATGTCACTTTCATCCATAAAACGTTGCACCGTCATTTACCTTCCTTCTTACAGGAAGCTGCTCCGGAAAAAGCTCCTTCAACGAAGCCGCTGCAAGCTATTGTGTTTATCTACTCGGCTTTATTCGGGATGCTGACGCATGTCGTATGGGATTCCTTCACCCACTTAGGCGGCTTTATCGTCACACGGCTTTCCTTTTTGACGTACAGCTTTCAGCTGTTTGGCTTTTCCATTCCAGTTTTTAAGCTGCTTCAGCATGGAAGCACCGTTGCCGGGCTCGTGGCGATTTTTTTCTATCTCGTTTACCGTGCAAGAAGAAACCCCTATGAGGGAGAAAGGGTAAGCAGCCGGCAAAAGCTTGTTTATTGGTTTTTGATCACGTTGCTGACGCTGCTTTTCTTCGGGATCTGGCAATTGGTCGATCGCGTCTCACTTGCCGCTTACGGAGTTCACGTCGTGAGGATTATCGATTCAGCGCTTATCAGTTTATTGCTCGTCTCTTTGCTTCTTTTCAAACAAAGGGCAGAGGTATAAATGTTGCGCTCCTACTGAAACAAAACGATAAAAACAACCATCAGGAAGCGGAAAACTTCTGATGGTTGTTTTCTGATCTAGAAAGCAAGCTATTTTAATGGTCGTACTTTAAAATTTTGGTGGGAAAAGAAGTCTGTTGAAACGTAAACCGTTAACGATAAAATGAGCGTCACACCTAAATCGGTTGGAAATGCCAAATAGATCGGGTAAGCAAGGGCAAGCAGAAGGGCTCCATGACATAGAACATTTAACGGAAAAGGGACCTTGCTTTTCATAATCCATAAGAAGGGTCTTATGACAAAAGCCAACAGAACGCTCCACAGGAGAAAGAAAACAAAGCTAACTTTTAGCATATCAATGAAAGAAAATCCTATCAGTGTGTTTTCAACTTTGAAAGCAAACATGGCCATGATCATAGTTGTAAGCAAGCTTAATGTAAGTATGAAATAGATTAGAAATCTACTGTACACTTGAAATCCCTCCAAATTCAAAACGGTATGCTTTTAATACAATAGTACCAATATGTCTATTGTCCTCGCCGTACAATGCTGGGGCACTGAAGCCACTGCGCTGCACTCGCATGCGGATTAAACCTGATCCATCCAGGACTATCGAATTAGTTGGATTGAATCCTTTTGCCAAGGTAGCATAAAGATCCTGATCCCCCCTAAAGGTCACAAAATTTACCTTTGTCTAAAAAATATATTTGTTTTTAGACTTTTTCATAATATAATGCAGTTATACTACTATTTTACTAGAGATTTGAAATGAAAAACGATAATTTTGATGAGGATGATACTTTTTTTAAAACTACTAGTTTGGAACGTAGAAAAGCTATTAATAAACAAAAGAAGCTTTAAGTATATAGGAGTAAATATTTTCCTCTCAGCTTTCACGTCGATTAAATGGTTTACATCCAGACCTATTTCAACAGCTTTTCCTTGATTTAGTCGGACAAATTCACGCTAAAACGCATTATACAACACTCATTATGCCATTAAAAATCATGGATTCAAGCAACATGCCGCTCAATCTAACCAACAATAAATGGGCTAAATTTCGCCACACTAAAGCGGCTGTAAGATTACATTTACCGCTTGTTATTATGGAAAAAGGAACGTCATATCCTGAAAAAGCCTTGGTTACAACAGCAAAGGAACATGATCGTAATCAGCTTGAAGTCATGGTTGATGACAAAGAATGCATGTATGTGTTTGACCGCGGTTATCTCGACTATGAACGCTTTGACCGAATGACGGACGATGGTTACTTTTTTCTATATAGACTAAGGAAAAACGCTGTAATACGGGTAGTTGACGAGTGTAAACTACCTAATGACTCATCTGTTTTAACCGATCAAATGGTGTTGTTTGGAACGACTCAAAACCGTGCTGAAAACTACTTTCGATACTTTTAAAATTGATGGATTCCAAAGGGAATGAGCTTCAATTAATCACCAACCGATTGATTTGAGTGCAGAAGAAATTTCAGAGATGTACAAATCACGCTGGGCGATCGAATTGTTTTTCAAATGGGTCAAACAACATCTCAGCATCAAAAAGTTCTAGGGTCAAAGTGAATGGGTATCCAAAACCAACTATTTATCGCACTGATTGTCTTTTGCCTACACGTTCTCGTTCAAATAGAAACGGCGAGTAAGCGAAAAATCTTGCAAATCAGCCGTTATTTAAAGGCTTCATTATGGAAACCAGCGCATATATGGAGTAGGAAGATTGAAGGGAAAACCATCCCTTAAAAGGATTTTGTCGTCGTCGCACTAGTCAATTGTAAAGTAATTACGAAATGGAGGGGCCACATTTAATTGAGTATTTACTTTTTTGGCTCTAAACACCAAAAGTAGTTAACCAGAATATTCTAACACTATTTATGCAACGCTAGTGTGAGATTCTATACTATTATAAAAGGAGGTACTGTCAAAAGTTCTATGAAAAGTCGGTAGATGGTTCAGATTCTTTCCATGAATTTAGTGGGAAGGCCACGCAATCGCCCTTGACAAACACGCCAATGGTTTGACTCGAGCTTATCAAGGGC
>NZ_JAMBOL010000045.1 GCF_023715605.1 Halalkalibacter oceani | reverse complement strand
ATCAAGTAGATTTGTAAAATGAAGGGGGAGCAAAGGATTGCTTCCTCTTCATTTTGGACAGTGAATCCGTCAGTTTTAGGACAATTAGCGCCGTCAAGATCCAGACATTGTAGAACGTCATTAACAATAAGGTTTATTTTAATGATGTTAAAATAGATTATACGAAAAATGTATTAGGTACAGAATTTGTCGTGATTCGTTAATCATTCATTCACCCTATATGTCTATTCAGACTATAGGGTGTTACTATTATAAAATACATTGGAATTCATAGGAATAAAGGAGAATAGACAATGAATCCATGGAACACGCGCTTTCAGAATAAGAATTATGTATATGGAACAGAACCAAATGTGTTTTTAGCGGAAATGCAGAGAAAACTTTCATTATCAGGTGACGCTCTTGCTATTGCAGAAGGTGAAGGACGCAATGCCGTTTTCTTAGCTGAACAAGGAATGAACGTGTCAGCTTGGGATTACGCTGAATCAGGCTTATTAAAAATGAATAAATTGGCAGATGAAAAAGGTGTAAAAGTTAATACGCAACTGGTTGATTTAAATGAAGCCGTTTGGCAACAAAACAAATGGGATGAGATTGTCTGTATTTTTGGTCACTTTCCAGAAGAGTTACGCGAGAAAACCCTACAAGGTGTCAAAGAGTCAGTTAAACTAGGTGGTTATTTTATTACGGAAGTCTATTCGCATTTTCAAATACCATATAATAGTGGGGGCCCTCAAAACTTAGAGCTTTTATACAAACCCGAAGAATTTCTAAATGTCTTTTCTGATTGGCGTATTGTTCACTTTTTTATGGGAGAGGTTGTCCGGCATGAAGGAGAATTACATAATGGCTTGTCTCATATTATTCAATTTGTAGGACAAAAATAGAGTGAATTCAAAAGACAATAATGATTTTTCCTTTAGTAGTTACACGAAAGAATAGATTGGGAGTAGATCCTATTCTATTCTTTTTTTTTTGGCAAAAAATACTAAAAAGTTATAAAACCAAACAAATGCCCTTTTGTAATTAAGTATATTCATTAGAAGTCCATTTTCTACACATAGGCATATGATAATTTTGATAAACCATTGAAGGGAATGAACGAAATGTATTATTCTAACACGAATCCATATCCATATTACGCTAATGCTAACACATCAACCTATAATCCAGACTTTATGGCAAGGAATTATCACGGGCAGGATGCCCAAGTTTTTGAAGCGGTACTTGGAGGGATTAAAAGAGAGGCCAAAGCCATTAAATTTTATAGACAGTTAGCCAATGCTGCCCCTTCTAATAAGCATAAAAAGGGCATTCTTCAGGCCTTAGAAGGGAACAAAGCTCAATTAACACACTTCACCAATCTTTATATCAATCTTACTGGTATCCAACCTATATATCAGATTGATACAATTCCCTTTAATAGTTATAGAGATGGTTTACAAAAGGCTTATGAACTGGAATTAGAAGGGTATAAAGAATATCAAAAGAGTTCTCATCTTACGGTGCATCCACAAATTCAAAATGTGTTTATGTGGACTTTAACAGGTGAACAAGAGAACGCTACACGATTTAGTTCATTAGAAGATGAACTCACAAATGAGTAAATGGATTATGGTGCGGATCCATTTGTAGTAGATATTGAAGAAATAACTAAACAAAACAACAATTTCCGTACCGCCTTATGGACAGGAGATCATTTGCAAGTCACTTTGATGAGTATTGGTGTTGGAGAGGACATTGGTTTAGAAATTCATCCAAATCTTGATTAATTCTTACGCATTGAACAAGGGCAAGGGATTGTTCAAATGGGTGACAGCAAAGATCGACTAGAATTTGAAGAAAAAGTCCATGACAATTATGCGATTGTGATACCCGCTAGTAAATGGCACAACTTGACCAATACAGGTAATCAACCACTTAAGCTGTACTCTATCTATGCTCCACCTCAGCATCCATATGGAACTGTAAACGAAAGCTATAGCCATGGCTGCTGAAGAAGAACACGGTAACTGATATACATTAATAAAGAAAGATAAGAGCTTGAAAAAACAACCGAATGTTCGATTCGGTTGTTTTTTCAAGCTCTTTTATATTCAATATTATAGTGTTTAGTGTTGAATTGTCTCTACAAAAGTTTCAAAAGCTGGATGATATTCTTTTTCGTAATGACCTTCGGGGCAATGTTTAACAATTCGTCCTATTAAAGCTTCAGACTTATCGTGTTTTAGTGTTTGTTTACAAGTCGGACATGTATCTTTAAAGAGACTAAAAAATAATCATCTGAAAATACCTCAAATTCCTATTAGTTTAGTATGATAATACATTGTTTTTATCTTTTTATCTAGACCTTCTTAATTGTTAGTTTTAAAAATCTAAATAAAAGTAAGTAAACTGTGATTTAAATCACATCTGATAAGAAAAATAACGCGTATTATACTGCATAGGGTATAAACCCCCGCGGGTAATTTTAATAACTAACTAGGGGGAATAAATGATGAGTAAAAAAATTGTTATTGTCGGTGGAGTCGCAGGCGGTGCAACAGCAGCCGCTCGCTTAAGAAGAATAGATGAAACGTCAAAAATTGACCTATTTGAAAAAGGAGAATATATATCTGTCGCTAACTGTGGTTTACCTTATTACATTGGGGAGACGATTAAAGATCGCCAAGAGCTATTAGTTCAAACGGTAGAAGGAATGTCAAAAAAGTTCAATTTAGACATCCGTAACCTTAGTGAGGTCATTGGAATTAATCGCGAAGCAAAAAAGGTCTAAGTCAAAGACCATAAAACGGGGAATACGTATGAAGAGTCTTATGATGATTTGGTGCTTTCACCAGGGGCATGTCCAATCGTGCCACCAATTCCGGGTTTGAATGAAACAAAGGCCATTTTTACTTTGAGAAACATACCAGATACAGACAAAATTAAGTCTTATGTCATAACGAGAAACCAAAGCGTGCGGTTGTCGTTGGTGGTGGATTTATTGGTTTTGAAATGGCAAAGAACCTCCATAAACGTGGGATAGATGTACGATTATTGAAATGGCTAACCAAGTGATGGCCCCTTTAGATTATGAAATGGCATCCATCATTCATAGTCATCTTGTACTAAGTGATGGGGTCAAGTCTTTTGAAAGTGAAGGAAGGATAGTTGTTACTAACAACAGCAAGCGAATCGAAACAGGAGTTCGTCCTGAAAATTAACTCGCCATTAACGCTGGAGAACGTGGAGGAATCCAAGTAAATGACTACCTACAAACAAACGATCCAAACATTTATGCGATTGGTGATGCGATTGAAGAAAAGGACTATATTAACGGGAACCCGACGATGATTCCACGTGCATGGCCGGCAAATCGGCCATGCAGACTTTACCGGTTTTTATCGACGGAAATACTTATTTGGCAAGCTATACAACACAGCCGGAAACGAATCAGCTTTAATTTGAGTATGTGATCGAAGAGGGGATAAGTGATTCGAGTGGTATTGAGGTTGGAGCGATCATACTCCCGGAGCTTGCTTGCATCCTTGCTAATGGGATGGATGCTTCGCTGCAACTGCCTGTGAGCGATACAAGCGGAATAATGATCGATGGCATTTCGCCGACCATTGATATCGGGATGAAGACGGCCGACGGCCAAACTTATGTGGATGACACTTGGTCAAACCAAGAGGTGACGGTCACGGCGAGTGTGTATGATGATTCAGGGATTTCTTCCTTCGTATACTCATTGGATGGTGGCGTCACCTGGAGCCCGTATGACTCACCGATCAAACTGAAGGAGGACGGTTCCTATTCGCTTGTGTTGAAAGCCATGGATATCGCAGGCAACGAAACAACTGTGCAACGTACTGTTAAGGTCAGCTCCAGCGGATTAAAGCTCACCCCAACACTTGAGCTGGCAGATGGCAGTCCATACACGAGCGGCGACTGGACAAACTTGAGTGTGACGGCAAGCGTCAATGCGAAGACAGGTGTAAGTGGCATTGACCAAATCACCTATACATTGAATGGTGGAGCCCCTCAAGCTTATCAAAATGGAGATCCGATTACTATAAGTGCAGAAGGGGAGCATATGCTAGTGTTTGCGGTCACCGACAAAGCGGGCAATACACTTGACTCATCCATTGCGATTCACATTGACAAATCTGAACCGACAGTTACTTTTGGTACAAATGGAACGGAGAGAGGCTCAGCATCGGCACGGACAGCAGTGAATGTGTTTGATGATGCTAGTGGTCTAGACCCAACATCTTTAAGGTATTCATGGTAACCCAATACAACAGCCCCTACATCAGGCTGGACTTCATTTATAGATGGAGAGATGTTGACAAAAAGTGGTGTAGATGGTGATTGGTATTTGCACATTCAAGCCAGTGATCGGGCAGGCAATACGGTTGTGATCCATTCCAATCGGTTCCAGTTGGATAGAAATACTGTAAGGATCTACAATGAATATCAATGTGGATTTTCTAAACGTAAAATTTTCTATACCATCCAGGAATTGAAAGGTGGATGAAGTATACAAAAATATAATATGGTAAGGCTTTGCCTGTACCATCATAGTTTAGCAGCCTTCCTGCGCGCTCAACCTTTAAAGCCCGTTGTGAGCCGGCTTCTCATAACGGGCTTATGACGAGGGGAGTATTGCCACTATGTCAAAATTCGTTTTTGCTCACCCTCCTTGTTAGACTTCCTTCTTCTGTTACTGTCTGTAAAGTTCCACTGACTGATTTAAAAAATTTACATATTTTTCGATATAATCGTTTGGTTTTAAAATTTTAACTTTGTTACCGAAGCCGGCTAAAAACTGATAGGCAAAAGGGTTCTCCGGTAGTTCAATGGTCATCAGGTAACAGCCTGATGGCTCTTTCGTAACCGCTCTCTTGCCGTAGCGTTCAATAAATTGATCTCTGACAGAAACATCTAGCATTAACTGAACACGAACTAAATGTGGTTCGTTGGGCTTTTTTTGTTTTTTAAGCTCGGGATCAGCCCGTGGTATAAAAAAACCGTCTTTTTGAATGTTTAATATCCTTGTTAATTTAAATATTCGATAGTCGTTTCGCTCCAAGCTGTAACCGAAGAGATACCACTGCATCTCACTTATATGTATTTTATACGGTTCCACAACTCTGGCTGTTTTGTTTCCCCTTTGGTCGACATAATCAAATTTTATTAGCCAATGGTTCTCGATTGCTTGCCTGATTAAAGAAATATCTTCTCTCATTTCATTTCTTCCTGGCCAATCATAGAAAGATAAATCAAGTTTGGGAGAAATATCCGCGGTCATTCCTTTGATTTTTTGTATAGTAGCCTGAATATCTTGATTTTGAATCAGTTGCTCAAAGCCATCTAACGCAACGAGTATATTTTCGAAATCCTGTTGATGTAGTAAACGCTTATCGAATTTATATTCTTCCATTAGAGCATATCCCCCTTCCGCTCCATATTCCGCATATATAGGGATGTTTGCATAATTTAATGCTTCCATATCTCGCTGAATGGTTCGTCTCGTTACATTAAAAAGCCGGCTGAATTCTGATGCTGGGACAACTTCTCTTTGTAATAAGATCATCACGATAGAGATAAGCCGTTCTATTTTTTTCATAGTAGCCTCCTATATACGACATACTTATGTCACCTATATTCAATTATACTTCAACTATAAAAGGAGGGTTAAATAATGAAATCAATCACATATTTACAATTTAATGGGGACGCGGAAGAGGCGTTAACTTTTTATGAAGAGGCTTTACTAGCAACAAGCGTACAAAAGGTAAGATTTGGTGCCTTCGGTCAAGATTCAAATGCTCCGATGACAGAAGAAGAGCAAAACATGATTATGGAAGCGCGTATTGAGTTTTTTGGCAACAGTTTAATGCTCTCTGATGTGCCACCTTCGATGCAGGCTGTGACGGGAGAAATCACAAAGGGAAATAGCGTTTTAATTAGTATCATTGATGCTGATCCGCAAATGAATACACGAAGCTTTGAAAAGCTTGCGGAAGGGGGGACGGTGATCATGCCGTTATCGTCAACACCATGGTCAAGAAGTTTTGGCCTCGTAATTGATAAATTCGGAGTTATGTGGAAATTCAATAGTGAGGCGAGTAAGTTTTTGGATAGCTTCCTAAAATAGGTTTATTTTTTAAAAAGCTCTTATTGCTGTGTATAATCAATTGACCTACCAATGCAAAGATTTGTTTGAGCCGGTGCTCTCTTAATGCTGTTCATTAAAGCATTCGTCTTATTAGCCAACTGGTACTAGGTAAAAAATAATCTTATGATAGAATGAAATCAATTTAAAAGGGGTATGATTTTTTACATGGTCTCAAATAATGGAAATTGCACGTATTTAATTCCCTCTTAATTATAGTGGCGAGAATTGCGGTAATTTTGATTAAAAGGCTGCAATATAAACATAAGCAGGGCACTCTGGGTATTAAAAAATCAAAAAGCGAGATAACCATGTTTAGATAGTTTGTTTAATACCATTGGGGATGCTGGCAGGTACGGTCGTTAGTTTGATTGTTAGCATGCTCATCCAAATCCAGTAACTGTCTAATGATGGATGAAGTATACAAAAATGAAATATGGTAAGGCTTTGTGCCGGTACCATCATTAGTGTAGCAGCCTCCCTGTAAAAAGGGGGGCTTTCTATTGAACGTCGCAGCAATCCAAAGAGAGCGGAAGAGAGGAGGGCAATAACCACCACCACTCGAACAACCATATTGAACTAATTATATAATGTAATAGGGGTTTTAATCCAATATAGAACCCCGGCCACATACCCAGCATAATCATTAATTCCCTTTCCCCCCATCCTTCTCGCCACATTCCTCACACAATCCCCCGCCCGTACAAACCATTATTTTAAACGCTTCAAATCATATAGTACGTAAAAAAATTTTAAAACGTTCAAAAGAAGTAACTAAAGATGAAAACAGGCCGGAGAAAAAAACAGGGGGGGAATTGCCAATTTCTATATAACCCTATTATATAATATAGTATAATGGATTTATAAACGAATTTGTAGGGAGGAAGACCGGATGGAATCGAAATTAACTTGCCGATTTTGCGGTTTAGTCGCAGCAGCCAATGACGAGAATGCCTTTCAGCTGGATCGGTTGGCCAGAGGATTTTGGTGTGAAGAATGTGACGGGTTCTCTTACTTACCAAATGTTGCGCTGCAGCATCGATTCACTGTTATCTTTGAGGACCCTCAGGCCGACAAACCCTTTGTAGAAAAGCCTCCATTACCTCTTTTGAAACGCTTATCAGTGCTACGCTATCCAGGCGGAAAATCAAAGGTCATTGATTACCTCTATTCACACTTGCAGCTGGCAAGAACAAAGACGCTTGTCAGTCCCTACACAGGAGGGGGAAGTTTTGAATTGGCCATGTTACATGCCGGCGCCATTGAACACTTACATCTCAATGATCTTGATACCGGTGTCTTTGCGTTATGGTATTTAATGAAACATTATCCGGACGAGTTAATCCAACGATTAGAGATATTTCGGCCTACACACCAGGACTTCTTTCAAGCACAAGCTTTGATTAAAGATCACTATCATGGCGCAGATTTGGTTGACGCTGCCTGGGCCGCCCTGATCGTTAATCGTCTTGCTTATTCGGGAATCGCAAAGGCTAATCCATTAGGCGGCAGACACGGATCACACGCGCAGCTGCTGCAGCGTTGGAACCCAGCCGACCTTATAAGACGAATAAAGCGAATTCATGCCATGAGCGACCGCATTACAATCACGAATGAAGACGCTTATGAATTAATCGAAGAAGCCTATTGGGACCAGCAATCGACTATTTTTATCGATCCTCCCTATTTTCGAAAAGGAAAAGATCTTTATCCATGCTATTATGAGAAAGATGAACATTTAAACTTACAATGAGCAAATTCGATTCAAATAATTACCATCTAATCAAATAAAAAAAGACAGAACGCTACCGATTGGTTAAAATGAAAGTTCCTACACCACCATTCACCAAAGGAGCGTCTGTCTGATGAACAGTTTATCACATCACATACAAATCAACAAAGGTTTTTCCGATTGGCGGCTACCACTCTATTTTACGAAGCCGGTTTTACGCCATCTCACGCATTTTATTGATGGGATGTCGAGCATTGGCTTTACAGGGAAACTCACGCAAATTCATGCGTATAGCCATCATCCGAAGCACCGGACAACATTGGGGCACTTCCTACAGAACAGCCCTTGGAAAGACACGTATTTACTACAACAATCGAAGCAGTTTGTTCAACGGCAAATGACAAAAGACCAGCCACTGTTTTACCTACTAGATGACACTATTTCCAAGAAAACAAAGCCTTCGTCACAGGCAGTGCGTCCAATGGAGGGATGTGGTTTTCATTTTTCACATACAGACGGCAAAAGCGTCTGGGGGCATCAAGTAGTCCAACTGATGGTGAAATCTGGTCATCAGGCGTTTCCCTACGACTTCCGCTTATTTCAAAAAGACAAGACAGACAGTAAAATCAAGTTGTCTGTTGACTTACTCGGGGCGTTACCCCAAGTGACGCAGCCTACGTACGTGTTGTGTGATAGCTGGTATACATCTAAAAAAATCATCGAAGCTGCATTCAGTGGTGGCATGCATGTAATCGGTGCACTGAAAACAAATCGCATCATTTATCCAGATGGTATTCGGTTACAGGTCAAAGAATTCGCGACGCATATAGATGAGAAGAATACTGACCTCGTGACGGTCGGACAAGAACAATATCGTGTGTACCGCTATGAAGGTGCCTTAAACGATCTACATCTAGGCGTTGTTCTCCTCTGTTGGCCTGCAAATGAACCGATGGAAGCAAAGCGGATGCGCTGCTTTTTAAGCACCGATACCGAACTGACGACCCAAGAAATTCTCGATTATTATAGCGAGCGCTGGGCTATCGAAACATACTTCAAACAAGTGAAAGGCTACCTTGGATTTCAAGGGGTACAAGTCCGCTCTGAACGTGCAATCCGTCGCTACTGGCTACTTGTGCAATTTGCCTACCTGTTTATCGGTGCGCTACAGCTCGATACATTTTCAAACGCCATTCAACATATGAGACGTGATCAATTCAGTGGAATCATTGATTTCGTTTATAACGAAGCGCGCACAGGCACCTCACTAGAGCAAATCAAAAATGAGCTTTTGGCGGCATAGGGTACTTGTCATTGGTTTTTGAATGGTAAATTTTGTATCTGAAAATGCTCATTTAAAGTTTAAACTTAATTGGACTTTTAGACACACTTTATTTTGGTTTTGAAGGTGCCGACTTAGTTGTAACTTATGACTATGATGAGTGGTTAATGGACCGCTTTCGTTTTCCCGATACCGTGGAAATTATCGGCCGTACCTATTCCGCTTAACACGAGCTGGAGGTGAGTATATGAAACAATTAAAACAACTCTTTCGAGAGAGAAAAGTTGCTAGATTGATGAAAGATATTGAAGAAGATGGGGAAAGGGTTGCAAAGGCCTTTAACATGGTGGCTTTTAGATTTATAGAGGGGAGAGTATCTGAGATTCAATCAAATTTCTATAATAGTGCATATGATCATCGTGTCCAAAGATGCTATATCCGTCATGTTCCACCTATAACCATAGACGCTCTAATTAAAGAATTAAAAGAGCTCTCACATAAAACAAAAGCGATTCAATTAGAGTTTGATGAGTATAATCGAGGAAATAATGTAGAAATTGCATTATATGACTTACATTCGGAGGGAAATTCACTTCAGATATTCGAACTATCAGAATCACCTTGTAGTGTTCCTCTTTCACAAAGATTCTATAGTGAATTCATTGCGAAATTGAGAAAAATAGCAGGTTAAAAACAAATTATGCCGGCACATTATCCAAAGCTAACCATTCTCTCTTTCAAATGAATACCGGCATTGACCTATACTTAATTCACCCAGGCTTCAAAAGAAGGCAGCCTTAATAAATTTTCTTTCGTCCAATTCCTGAATTTTACCTTACATGGGATTGGCTCTATTAGCTTAAGATAGGTTCCTTTTTCACTTTTATCTCTGATTTGTGCATGAGAAAAGAGGTGTTTACGATCAGCACCTGGCATATATTCCATAGTTCCAAGATATTGTCCATTTTCATCGGTTAACGTACAACCGAACTTCTTTGTCTGGATAGAGGTAATATAGACAACTTTATACTTATAATTAATTATCTTTAACCAATCCTTACTTACTCTACCAGAAGTATACGTGGAATTTATCCGCTTAATAACAATACCTTCTAAGTCTTTCGCTTTCACAGCATCATAAAAAGCCTGACAATGTCCTGTCATATATTGCACAGGGACCATGGTTTTCTGTTTACTTGGCAAGCAATTTAACAGATGTTTCTTACGTTCTAATAGGGGTAGAGCTGTTATTCTGTGGTTACCAGAATATAAAATATCGAAAACAACATATTGGATATTCACTTTATTTATTAGCTTCTTACTCATAAAACGCTGCATCATTAATTCAAAATCAATCATTCCGTCATGCGAGAGCGCGATTAGTTCCCCATCTAAAATGGTACCTGGTGGAATTGGAATACTTGTTATTTCGGGAAACATAGCGGTTACCTCATTTCCATGACGTGTATAAAGCCGTGTTTTCCCTTCTATATTGGACATCATTAACCTTATGCCATCACATTTTAATTCTGAAATGTAGTTGCTCTCTTCCTCTACGGATGGTGGACTTTGTAAACGTTGCAAAAGCATAGGCTTTACATACAAAATAATCACCCCATTTTACTATAGCTCATAATGGATTCATACTCATTAGGGGGTTCCTGGAAGAGATAAGCGTTATTAGCAATTGAAAGAACGAAAATAAAGGTACGTCTGAAAGCAGGTGATTCTCATCGAAAAACTTTCATTAAAGCTTGTTTCGAAATATGTCCTATTATTATTACTAAAGGATGGCACCGATTTAAGCACTGATTATTGCTACAAGCAATTAAATGAGCTTATCCCACCGCCTCCGCAACCCGGCGCTCCAACACGCAAATATTCGAGGAATAAGGTGCAGTTGTATCTAAAAGAGCTTACAGCTGAAGAGAAACTATTCGAATCTAAAGCAGGTAAAGACTACATTTATAGGATCTCCGGAAAAGGAGAGCAGGAATTAAGCAATCGTGAGGACCTTCTCTCGCAATTGTTAATCTCATACTATGGAATAGTGAATGTATCAAAGATGTTAGCTAGTAAACCTGGTACGCCTTTGCCATATCCTGAAATACTTGTCCCGAAAAGAGACCGGGAATTTGTAAGATCATTAGTATCGATAAAAGACATAATAAGAGTTTATACACTCTTTGCATTGCAACAAAAACCAGAGCAATCAGTTAGCGAACTTCATGATGCCATGCTTAGTTACTGTGGCTGGACATGTAGTCTTCCTTATTGGCACTTAATTGTTCGCAACGAAATGACAGAGGGCGTCGATTTAGATAGTGAACCATTGGCCAACCCAGTCATATTGCTAAAAAGTAAATACCTTGGAAAAGTAAATCGAAGAAAGAAAAGAGTATACTCGATCGCTGATCAAGCCTCAGCTGAGGAATGGCTAAAAATATACCTCGAGACAGCCGATTTTAGCGTTAGAAAAGCGATCTCCTATACAAAGTTACTTCTCGATGTTTTACAAAAAAATCCTTAGTAGGAGGCTATAACAATGGAGATAAATCGAACGATCTTCTCAGGCAGGCTTGTTGCCGATCCCAAGCTTGTCTATGTCAAAAACAAAACAGTTGCGGTGTGTACGTTTACAGTAGCACAGAACCGAAAACATGGAGAGGGTACTAATTATATTCCAGTGATAGCATGGAGGGAATATGCTGAACGTCTCGCCAACGATTTAAAAAAAGGAATGTCTGTCACTGTTGATGGTTACCTTCAGAGCCGAGAAAGAGAAGATTTGAAAACACATCTTGTAGAAGTCCATGTGGAATTTGTAAAGTATGGATGAGGAAATTTCAATAAAGACACAGAATTACGAAAGGGAGTCGTTTCACATGCCAGATGAATTATCATTGCAATACCAAGAACTCATGCAACGCTTACGAGCTCCTTTTCCATCTGAAAGTATTATGCATCGAAAAGGAGGAAAGGGATCCTACATACCTACGGATGCATATGTGCAACGGTTAGAGGAAGAAGCCGGCCGGCATTGGTCATGGTCGATTAAGCAAGGACCGATCTTTCTTGAAAATGACAATATCCTTATGATAGGAACCCTTACTATCTTAGGCGCGACCAGAGATGGAAGTGGGACAGCGATAGCTATTAAAAAAGATAATAAATATACCAACTTAAATTACACCATTAGAGCAGCTGCCCAGGATGCCCTGCGGGATGCCTGTGACCAATTTATGATTGGTTGGTCTAATCTAAAAAAAGGAAAGGATAACTTATCACAAACCAAAGAAGAAAAAGTGGAGGTCCCAGCAGATAAGAGGTGTGCGAAGTGTGGCGAAATTGTAAATCCTGAGCAATTAAACTGGTTAATGGAGAGAAACATTAAACTTTTCTTCTGCGAGCAACATGTTCCTAAACACTT
This sequence comes from Halalkalibacter oceani, assembly GCF_023715605.1. Classification (GTDB taxonomy): domain Bacteria; phylum Bacillota; class Bacilli; order Bacillales; family Bacillaceae_D; genus Halalkalibacter; species Halalkalibacter oceani. The sequence continues at coordinate 4,097 of NZ_JAMBOL010000045.1, read as the reverse complement.
TTCAAAGTAACATGAACTGTCTAACATGACTTTATAAGACACTGTGGTAATCAGATACAGCATCAATGATCAGATTCAAACCAATTGATGCCCTTGTTCCTTTATGAATCTATGCTGATAGGAGGAATTATATTTGAATTTCTTAGGATATGTAGTCGTTGCAATAACCGCTATTTGTTTGTATTTTCTGACAGTCAAGAGGTTTAAAAAAGGCCCGAACATTTCAAGGGTTTTTTACGTGTTATCTATAATCTCATTTTATATCGGTCTGTTTAAAAGTCCAGCTATATCAGTATTTGTCGCCCTTATTGATGCAGTCATTGCAGGGATCTTTTGGTTTATTATAGGTTTATTATTTGAACATTTCTCGAATAGAAAACAAAGGAGGTCTCCACTTATCCCTGTAGCAGATGAAATAGAAAAACTTGCAAAGTTAAAAGAAAAGGGGATTATATCAGAGGAAGAATTCAGGAAACAAAAGGATAACCTTTTATCTAATTGATTTATCAAGGTCATTTATTGATCAATCTTTATTAAAACTATACAGGATAAATTAATGAGTAGGGTGTGGCTAATAATGTACCCTACTCATTATTTAAGGCTTAAAAGCAAATTTAACTTTTGCACTCTTTGATCCACTTATCAATGTTTTGATTATAAACTTCTTGTGCAACTTCGGGCTCCAAATACTTGTTTAATACCTCTTCAATTCTTTCTGTAATTAACAGTTTAGGAACTACCCTGGAGTTTCTTTTACGTAACAGCTTGATTTCGTCATAGACGGCTTGATAGACTTTGTCTATACTCTTAGTATCTACTAGTCTAGCATGTTCTTTACTTTCGGCTGCATTTAGGATAGACGTTATGTAATTTGCAGGATTTCTAATATTATCCTTCACCTTTACAGTATCGATGGCCTCTTTTATCTCTGCTAGGGGATAGGATAGCCATTTTTTAAGAATACTTTGAGAAGGCAAAAATCCTGCTTCTTTGGACATTCTGATTATATCTTCTCTTTTTTCATCATTAGTACCACCCACATCGGATAGAGAACGTATAAAAAAACGGATCTCCTGCACACTCCTACCTTTTTTTCGCTCTTCAAATTCAAAAGACAAGTCCGTTTTTTCTCTTAGCTCTTTTTGAGCTCTCGATAGTACTCGCTGCTTAAAGTTCCCATATGCGGGATATATATTTTCAGCTCCAATATGCTCTCTGAGACGCTTTAGAGTAAAGGTTCTTTCCCCAATACGCTCATACTGTTTCAAGAGCTCGTAAATTCGTATTGAATAAGCGCTATCTAGCTTTATTACATTTTCTAAACGATAGGTCGTAAATTCCCGCTTCAACTGGAGTAAATAGGGTTTCAAAAATGGATCAAAACGGAGGTCAATACTCCCTTCGTCAGTGTTGTAAGCGACATAACTTAGCCATCCGACCTGTATGATTTGATTATCAATTCTAACTTCAAACACCTGTTTCATTAAGTTTTTGGTGATCGTGCGAAGTTCAGTATATTTTGGGGAACCTCTTAAGCCTAATAGTCGATGAAAATCTTGAACCCTTATTGTATATACTTTAAAGTCATCGTCCTCCGGTTGAATATAGCTGGCCAACATTAATATAATTTTTTGTTCAGTCACTGAAAGTTTATAATTGGCCTCAATGAGATCATTCGATTTAGTAACTAAATTCCTATTCGGTGAATGTTTAGTTAGTGTCATGTTCTCAACCTCTCAACCTCTTAATAAACTAAAGATAGCACAGTTATCCAAATTTAGCCTTAACCAATTTTGTTATGTTTTATAGGAGTAGGTTTTTTAATTGAAGCAACTATTTAACCAATTTTGTTATAGTTATTAGGTTCCTTTTTTAATTTCCATGATGCTGGTATTCCGGTGAAATACTGATAGAACGAGGCAAAACCATATTTGTTATCGTTAGTGAGAAAACCACAAATTTGTTCGACACCAGATTTGTTATCTTTAAAACCGATTATGTTATGATTACACCAGATTTGTTATGTTTCATCACCAGATTTGTTATAGTTAGCACCAGATAAGTTAGCATTCACACTTAATTTGTTATCATTAAAACCGGAAATGTTATTCTAATCACCAAATTTGTTATAGTTAGGTATAGAATTCCTAGGTTTTATAGTAGTTTTAGTAGGATGAAAACATTAAATCAGTTAAAATTAACTAAAACATTATTAAAAAAAAAGAAAAACAAGTTATTGTCAGAACCATTTTTGTTATAGTATTTCTTCATCTTCTTTGAGCAAACGATTGTTCAATCGTATCTTTCGCCATTTTGCATGCTATAATTATTTTATGAATTCATCTATTTTGATAAACAAAAGGGAACACTTCCAACTGAATGAATACTTATTGATTGGAGGGAGAAGACATGAAGGGGATATCAATAACAAAACCCATCCAGCAAGTATTAGATAAAATTGAAGCAGAATACGAAATTCATATTTCTGCAGAAGCACGAGATGATTTACTAGAAAGGTATATTAAGCCGTTAAGACGACAAAAAACTCACAACCTGCAGCGTGCATTACTATCCATCAAGGAAAAATCATTTAATTATATCGAGTCAAATAATGACTATTATAAGCTTCTCCTTTTTCAACAAGAAATTCTTGAAGAATCCATTGCTTCACGAAGAATCCATGGAAAGAAAATGCCGGTTGAACGGGCTTATGCTGAATCACCCATTTTTACTGCTTCTTCACCTTCAAGTAAGGCAATTATTGAACTAAAAAATGAAGATGGAGAAATTGTAGAAAAGAGAGTAGGCTATAGAACAATTGAATATAAATCAAAACATGGATATCTAACAACTGGTGACTTCCGGATATTTGGGGGCCTACAAAGGATGTGGGAACTAAAGGGGGGAAGCAAAAAGTTTTCATTTAGTTATAATGAACTTTGTGATGTTATTGATTATAGCCCCGAAGGAGGTAACTACCGCACCATAGAAAAAAGTATCCTAAAACTATCCTCAACTTCCATTACTTTTGAAGAGTTTCTTGATGCTGAACTGACCAACCGGGATAGGATCAAAGTACAGAACATCATTCAAAGTGCAGATATTGGGAAGCGTAATGCTGAAATAACTTTCAGTGACAGGCTTCATGAAGGACTGCAACAAGGAAATGTGGTTAGATTAAACCTTTCCATTTTTCATGATCTATCATCTGTTACGGCCAAACTTTTGTACTCATTGCTCAGCTCTTTGTTAGAAAAACAAAAGATACTTGATTTAGATATGCTAATCAATCAGTTGGGTATTCAGAATAACAGCAGAAAAGACGTAATTAAAACGATTCGAGAAGCACTTGATGATTTAGTTCAAAGTGGGGTTATTTACGATTATCAACTACTTCGCAAAGGAAGATCGTTCAAAGAAGTGGAGTTACTACCTTCTGAACAATTGCTTGAAGCATTAGAAGAAGGAATTACAGTAAGCGAAATATGAGAAATACGAGCCTATTGGCTCTATTTTTTTGTCGAATAATGTCGGTAAATTTTTTTTTGCTCGTTTTTCCCATTAACCGGAAGAAAAAAGGGGTATCGTACTCCGAAAAAAGGGTATCGTACTCCGTGTATTTATGTGCTACTAATAGATTTGCCAAATTTTCTTTCTGCTAGTAAAATAAGAAAAGAAAAAAGGCTAACTGCTGCCAACAGTTAACCCTCAATAAAAAAACACCTGTTTTCGAATTAAAAGCTGCCAACTTTTAATTCACAATTAAACAAACCAGCCAGAAAACATAAAATTTAACAAATAAGCCGTTGCCACACAACTTAATATTGTTACGATTGTTTCCTATGGCCATCCGTTATCCGTCTTTTGAAAAATAAACTCAAAAGGCTTATTTCTCAATGCAACCTTTTCTTACTCTATTATAATCGAAAAACTGTATAAAGACAATTAAGATCTACATAAAAAATCCGACATAAGGAGCATTCCTGTAATGAAGAAATTTGAGGATTGAACAAAAAAGAGCCCTCTTGGTATTATACGAGGTGTCCAAAGCTTCGAAGCAAAAATGGACCCTTAAATTAGTAACCAAGGAGGACTCG
>NZ_JAMBOL010000044.1 GCF_023715605.1 Halalkalibacter oceani | reverse complement strand
ACCTAAATAGCCCTACATCGCTTTCATTTTTCTCAATCGTCAGATTGAAAATCGTATGCCCATTCCCCTCCAACACTCCATCAAATCGAGGCAGGGGTTCCCAATTTTCTACTGAGGAAAGATCAATGTCATTCATCAACCGATAGTTCCCGCTAGCGTCATTTCGTATATTGTTCAAATCATTAACCGTATAAATATGGATGATGGACTCCGCAGAAACTTCAGAAGCTCCTAACATGCTTTTTGCTTGGTTCGCAAGAACATTAAAAGGCACTTGTTCGACATCTTCCGGCAGACTTGCCACCGCAGCAGGAACCAACAATGTCGTACCTAACATGGCCGTTGAATACTTAAATCCTTTTGATTGATAAATTGGTTTCTTTATTGGAACCAATCCAGTCTTTTTTCCTTTCATATTAAAACCTCCAGTCATTTATTCTCTGATAAAACTTGCGGCAGAGCCGACTCGAACTGAATTCATGCTAACAATTCCGTCTTCAAAAGCGATACGGTCCCCCCAGCGCATATTCGGAACCAAATGCAAGATAAAAGGCCGATACTTTGTCACTACCATGGCTGTTACGGAAGGATTCTCTGAATTCAATCCACGTTGATCCGAGGTACCATAAATTTCATAACAGTTCCGAACCTGGTTAGATGCATAACCACATTCTTCAAAACCTCTATCCTCTAAATAATCAACCACAATACTTGCGATGGCGCTCGTCATTTGCCCTTGGTTCTCTACTTGTTTAATCGCTTCAGCTGAAGCTGCGTGACCAGCAAACATCGTTCTACCAATATTGATCGTATCGGGCAAGAGAACAACAATAAGAAGAAGTGTGATAAACATTAAAGTGGACCACTCAAATGATAAAAACCCATCTTCTTCTTTTAAAAAGCGTCTTACTCCTTTCCTTATTTGTCCTCTTCGATTACCCTTAATTCGCCGAGAATCGTTGCAATGCCTCATTTGCCTCAGCTCCATTACCAACAAATTCATTTTCCATACGCATATACTCAACTGACGAAATAAACAAGACAAAGCTTGTAACCAAGAGAGCTAAAATAACACCCACATTCATTAACATACTTTTTTCAAAAATATAAAAACCACTTTCTTCGACCAAAAATATACGACAAGTCTCTAACAACCTTTTCAAAAAAACCACCTCATTATGAGCATAATAAAGAAAAAACCCTTAATGTAAAAAAATCATTAAGGGCTTCTTTATTTACTTTGTTTAAACGTTACCAACCGGTTTCTGCGCCATCGCCCCAGCCATAACCAGGAGCTGTCATTGGATCTAATCCCTCAATACCATTCGCACCATAATATTTTTCACCTACGCCTGACCAGAAACCGTTCAAAACGAGGACACAAACGGCTCCAATCCCTAGAGCTAACAAAACACCAACCTGCGTCAAACCAAATTTTTCAAAAACCTGAAACCCTTCTTCTTCCTTAACAAACTTCTTCAACTTTTCAAACATTTTTTTCTCCTCCTTATAAATTTATCTGTAAAAGACAAAAAAACGAACTACCTGGAAGTGGTTATTTAGAAAATCGTTGATTGACACACGACTATTTCTAAACAAACGCCATTCATTTGGTAGTTCGTTTCACATATTATTTTGTCCTCAGTTAAATAATAAGGCATTTTTCATCATTTATCAAGCTTTTTTTATTATTTATTAAAACATCATTAACACTGCTGCTCCAAAAGCAAGGAAATAGATTAACATTAAAAAAACTGAAATGAATGTCGGCATCCTAGATTCAATCTTTAATCTTTCAATTTTTTTAGAAATAGCATCATCGTCCATTGTATTTAAAGTTTCCCTCAAGCGAAGGTTTAAATTATTATCAATGCCACCCTTCTGCAATGCCAAAATGACATTATTAACAAACCGGTCCACGAACGGGTAGCGCTGCAATTCTGCTGAAAATCGGCGTAATGCAATTTCTGTAGGACGTGTATACAAATCTTTTTCGAGTCCATACAAATAGTATCCTAAATGTTTCGAATAATCTTTTGTTTGCTGAACCGTCTCCACTATTGCATCATAGGTCGTTTTATTCCCTGATGATAACATCATAAATATCGTGGTCAAACGTGTCATTTCCTCAAGGACTTTTTGGTCGTGGATCTTTTTTTTGCTTTTCAAGACGGATATGGGCTGCCGATACATAATAAACCCAAACAGTAAACCAAAGAGAATAAAGTAAATTGAGAATTCTCTCATGAAGACAAATCCAAACGCACTGATCACAATTGGATATAACAGAACGTTTGTTAGTTGTGCAATTTGAATATCCTCTACTGTTGTATCAAACTCTCCCGATTCTTTTATTAACTGTTGCAGGTGCTTTGTTTGTTGATCAGAAGTAGGAAATCCTTGTTGTATTCTTTCATATAACGGATACACCCAGGAATGAACAGTTGAACGCTGGCTAATTTCCCGTTCTCGTTGTTCCATTTGTTCGGCTCTTATGAAATCCCGTGCCGCATACACTTTCTTTTTAGGTACAAGCATCCGATACATTACCCAATAAGCAAATAAGCCTAATATGGTTGCATATATCCAAAAATTCATTGGGTATCACCCTTCCTTTTCCTAGAATTGACTTTCTTCCTTCATTTTCTTTGAATATTTCCATACAAAAAAACCACTACCTCCAATTACCAGAATATCCAAAGCTCGATGGACAGGAGAACCAGCTAAAGGAATCTGCTCCGGGTCCAGCATAAAAAAGAACGTACCAACCATCATAACGATTAAATAAAACATCATCTTCATTTCAGATAGAGAGGAAGCCACTTCTTGCATAAAACGTTGCCTGTGCTTCTGCCGCCTCCTGATCATTTCACTGGCATCTGCAATGATATCGGCTGCCTTATCTTCTGTTTCTTCTGCTACCCCTAATATTAAATGAAAGTATTCAAGCTGAGGAAGGTTCAATCGACTTGGAATATCTTCTACTGCTTTAGATATGGAAATGTTCATTGTTTCAATCATTTCAACCGCTTTTTGATACTCTTCTCTTATGGGACTTTGCATATAAGGAACAGCTTTTTTTAATGCATCAAAAGTGGGAATATCATCATTGATTTGCTGTTCAACTGCATTAATTGCCTGTTCAGCCCGAAACGGTAGCTCACTCTGGTACGCATCCTCTCTTTTTTGTAACTGCATGTAAGGATAATATAATCCAATCGCGACTCCCCCAATTATAAAAACTAAAGAATCGGCCAATAAACTTGCAGCGGCTCCAATCACGACAAAGATAATGAACGTTGTTTGTTGGTACGTTTTAGAAATATCCCAATTGACACGGTTCGCACGTTTTAAGAAACTAGCATTTTTCCGCTTTCTCTCTTTATCTTTTTTTACGTGAGCCGCATGTCGTATTTCAATCCGTTCCTGCTCCACAATTTTTAATCCAATTGACTTTTTCCGAAAACGAATCAGAAGATGGAGTAAGACATATAAAAAACAGACTGCTCCAATGCCAAAAAATAAAATTGATTTCACAAAAGATCACCACTTTCGAATTACATTAATACCCCTCTCTTAAAAAGAGGGGTATCTTTTAGTATCTCATTGCATCATTTTGATAATATTCATCAAGCATAGTATGAATCGTATTTTCTTTTGGCTGCTCCGGCTTCTGAATAAATTTTTTCACCAGGTCAAATGGAGCCCCTTCATCGATTAGGTAATTAGCACTTTCACGACTTAATTGTCCAATCCGATAATGACGGCCCTCAATAGAACCGTCTTCATGTACATTCTCAATTATATATTGGTACAAAGTCCTGAAAATTGGCTCGCCATTTTTATAGTCTACTAATTCGATAATTTCCTTAACTCGCCGCTTATTATCAGGATAAAGCTTCTGGAATATGATAATATCAATTGACTCGGCTATCCACTTTCCAATGGACTCAGAATCCATTTTGGACCCATGCTCAAGTATCATATTCTTTAAACGTTGAACAGCCCGAGCAGCTGACCTAGCATGTAGTGTTGTCCAAACCCGGTGTCCAGTATTTGCCCCATTTAACGCATCGTAAGCAGCCTTATCACGCACCTCTCCATATAACATGTAATCAGGCTTTTGACGCAATGCATTGATTGTCAGTGTAGAGAGGTCGATATGCTGATCTTCTTTCAAAGAATTTGGCTTTGTTTCTTCTGTAATGATATGTTTATACGGGTATTTATGACGAAGCCTCATCTCTTCTGTATCCTCCATGAGTAAGATACGATCTGTATCTTTAATTACATCAATACTTGCTGTAAAAAGAGTGGTCTTCCCCGAACCCGTCGGCCCCACCATTAAACCGTTCAACCCATAACGCATCACTAAAGTAATTAAGTCTTTCATGTCATGGTTAATGGATCCCAAGTGTACAAGGTCATCTAATAAGAACGTATCCTTTGGAAATAGACGAAAGGAAACATATGGTCCTCCTCCGCCTGTCGCAATTGGTCCACGAACTAAGTTCACCCGGCCATCTGGATACCTTACATTGGCAAGTGGTTTTGTGTCCCCCCATGACTGGTTTCCATTACGTGCTATTTTTCTTGCAATTTGATAGGCATGTTCTTGGTCAATAAAACTACCATTTGCACGGTGTTTTTGGCCTGCTTTTTCATAATAAATATCAACCTTTTGGGTGATGGGATTCTCGCCATTCACCCATATTTCACTGATTTTCCCTTCTCCTTCTTTGATAATCTCATCAATAGGTCCTAATCCTGCAATTTCATTTACAAGCCGCTCAACTAATACTTCACTTTTTATAGTTGTGAAAACTATCTTATTCTTCTTAATGTAGGACTCAATAATAGGTTTAAGTCGGCTGCGCATGCTGACATCAAACAAAGACATTTTCAAATCAGCTCCATGCTCTTCTGACAGAAAATCAGCGATTTTCTCAGTTAAATCTTTAAGCATCTCTTTTTCTTGTTCAATAACATACTGTTTTTCATGTTCAGGAATGAATTGTTGATTATATTGAATCTTTTCTTCCTGTTCACGATAGGCAACATCTTCTAAACCTCTTCTGTTTTTCACTCTTGCCCGAGCGAAAGCCTGTTTCTTTTTCTCCTCTATTGTTGTCATGTATTAGTCGCATAAGATATGAAGACTCTACACAAACATGCCTGCTTAAAATAGCAAGCATGTTAACGAAGGAACACACCCTATGCTACCTCCCTTCAACGTTAATTTAGGACGATTTCTTTCCGAAGAATCTTTTTTTCTTTTGACCCTCGTTCTTTAATTGAATCCCGTATCTTTCATTGAATTGATCAACGGCTGCCATGATATCTATATCAACATCCCAACGTAAGTTAATTTGTTCTAAGACCACTTCATCCCTATATGGAATGGATAATACCGGCTCTCTTTGATAGAATTCTGCAATATCTTCCTCCGTATGAAACTCTCTCGTTTTATTAATAATCAAATCAAAGGTTTTTTCATCTTGGAGATCTTTTAGGGCCTCGATTGCGCTAAAATAAAGACCATTAGTACTAAAAGAATCATCAACAACTGCAAATCGTTCGTCTGCAAATAAAAGTGGTATATTGGTTAGCAGATCATTAGGACTAGACGGTACATCTACAAGGATATGTTGAAATCCTTCTTGCTTAGCTTCATAAAATAGACGCTCTATTAAATCATCGTCCTCATTAAAATAAATGTGGCCATGATGTTTTAATTCTGCATTTGCACTTAGTAAGTACAGGTTGTTAGGAAGTAGTTTTAAATGTTTTTTCACTTCCCGATACGTGTGTGGAAGTCCCTCAATCGCAATCTCGTTATTCACCACGTTTTGCGCTAAACCAGGCTGTTTATTTAAAATGCTTCGTACCGCTTGAAAAATGTCCTTGTCTTGATGAGTCAGCCCCGTTGTTCTTGCCATTTTTGGATATTCCACATCCAGCTCAACAATAAGAACCTTTCGTCCAGCTTGGGCAAGACGAAAGGCTATTGCTTTCATAATTGTGCTAACTCCAACGTTGCCAATTGGGGACCAGAATACACTTACTAATGAACGAGTAAAATCATTCTGACCTATTGGATAATTTGGATCACTTTTAGGAAAAGGCCGTAATTCATTTTGCTGTTGGACAGGTTGGGGAGCTTCCTGCTCGTCGGGATCCTTTTCGGTGGTGATTAGCTCTCCAACTAAGGATTTCTTTTCAACTGAGGCTTCCTCTTCGGGCGGCCGCTCTACTTCTTCTGCTAGTGATTCTTCCGGCATCTCCTTTTCACCTTCAAGTAAAAGATTGACCTCCTCTTCACTCTTTGGCAGGTCTAATATCCGCTCTACTTGAGCCACGGGAATAATATGATAGAACCCGTCTTGGATTAATCTTTCCACCAACCTACTTTTATCGGTACTACCAGTCAAAAGTAGCACCACAACAACGCCTTCAAGTTCTTCCGTAATAAACTTATAAAAGGCTTGGTCCCGTTGCAGGGAATTCATCCGTTCCCTGATTAGCAAGTGATCGTTTATAATCACCATATCCGGCGTTTGCTCCCATAACGAATTCCGTAAGTCTTCTAAATAAGAGTCTTCATGGTAAGACCAGTTTGCTCCTGTTTGATCAAAGAGCTCCATAATCTTATTATTAATTTGAATCGTACTAGATCCTAAAATCAGTTTTTTTTCTTTTATCATGACAATGCTCCTTTGCTAAAGTAAACTAAATAAGGCCAGTGTTGATCACTGACTCATTCCATGCAGCCCAACTTCACCAGCAAGCTCTTGGTTGGCTTCGTGTCTGCCCTTTATTAATTGTCTTCGCCTGTTAGTCGGTTCAAATGTTCATCGATTTCGTCTTCTGACATGCCTTGAAGTGCGTACTTAGAACCAAGGTATCTCTCACGTGAATCAAAATAACGCAATTCATCCAATTCTTCATCATACACAACAATTTCGCCACTTAAAGTAACGAACGTGTCTCCAGCTTCAAATTGGCTTTCAAGGTGATGAGTCATTGCATCAATAAACAATTTGACGGCATTCCCCATGAATTTCTCACCATGGCCGGTATCTGCATTTGTTTCTTCCTCGATTTTCTCTAACTCTTTCGTAAGCGTTTCTTCATCAACAAAGTCTTTTACCTCTTCTGCATTCGAAACAACTTCATCTTCCCTTGGGTCTAGGCTCTCCTCTACCGTCTCACTGACAGCCAAGATATTAAGCTCTCCTAATTCTTGCGCCCGCAGCAAGTAACTTGCCTGTGCGTCATCGGCATCAAACACAACAACAGTAGGAACGCGCTGACGAGTTCGTTGTGCCTGTTCTTCCTCTTCAGCCGAGGAAGGGTTGATTGGTCCCGTGACATCCTCACCTGTTGAGTCTCTCACGGCTAAAATACGAATACGCTCTTCCAACACTCCTTCGAATGCTTGGCCGGATGGCGTATTACGAGTAAAAAAGCGGACTTGTACATCCATATTGTCTCTCAATGAATTGGCCACTGATTTTTCAAGGTCCACCCTCATCGTTAGTCCATAACGATCATCATCGAGCATCATGCCTATACGAGACGGAATGTCCTCAAACTCAACTAAATGTTCCTGCATAAACATGTTGTTTACCGGTATTGTGTTCTTAGTACTAACATATTTGCCTGTAATAAGAGCAGGGTCAAGAATCGCATTTGGCGGTACACTGCTTGCCGGCACTTCTTTAAATTTAATATGATCCTCACGTATCTGTTGGTGCTCGTTCAGCTGCACAGCAGCAAACGGCACACTCATTGGCCGAATCACTTCCTCCGCCCTTTTTTCCGCTCCTAAATAAAAAAGAGATGCTACTAACATTGCAGCGATAATCGGTAAAATGATTGTTGGTTTTCGTTTTCTCTTAATAGCTGATTGTTTGCTCACTTAATAATGCCTCCTTATAAATGTTTCATTTGCTAATTTAATGCTATTTTTATTTCTTTTTGCTCTTTCAGTCTTTTTGACGTTTTTTCCAATTCAAAAGGTCAGCTGAGTCAAAAAAAACACGCAACACTTTTATTACCCCATACAATGTAAATATGCTGAAAAGCATAGAAATAATAATCGTAAATATTATTGACTGGTCAACAGTGGAGTTCCAAAGAAGGATAAACCAAGCTATCGACAGCACTGAAAATATTGAACCTAGTAATACCTTATCTATCTTGGTCATTGCTCTGCCTCCAATTGGATGAAAGAAAACAAGAATTAGTCCGTTTCCTTCATCTCTAAAATAGCAATTTGTTGATTTTGAATGACATAGGAACCATTGCTACCCGGGAAGAACTGACCAACGGACCGATACACTACCGAGTCTCTTACCGTATTTGCCCTTACCCCTAATAATGGAGGTGAGTACGACAGCCCTTTTTCTGTATCCCTTTCAGCAAGATTAAATAACGTACCCCTTTGCTTTCGACTAAAAGACAAATCAAAGTATTCTTCAATATCTGATCGATCTGGATTGACGGCATACTGTGTCCGATATTCGTCCGTTGGATTCCCGTTCACATCATATCGGACGTTGGTATCCCGTAAGCTCCCCTCAGAAATTCCTTGTCTCATTGCTCCAATAGCACCTTGCCTCAATGCATCATCCGCATCACTGTCTGTGGCACCGTGTACCCCTAAATCAACCAATACGAAAAAGAGTGGAACAAAAATAAACACGAAAAAAATCGTCCATTTAAATGAAAAAGTCAACTTCCACCACTCCTTGGAAAGATAATGCGCCAAATTCTCTGGAACAGCCCAGGAGCTCTTTCTTCGACCTCTTCCTTATGATCGGCATAAGACCGCTGTGGTTCGTAGTACCAATCTTCTAATTGGGTTATCTTATCCTCATGACCTTGCCAATTTAACCCTGTGCCTGTAGGGAAAGGATTACTTGGATCAACTGTCCTGATAATGAACTCGTCATAAGGTGTGCCGTTAATCTCAATGCTGCGGTCTACACAAACCTGTAAACTGTTTCGGTACCCAGCTCTCCCCTCCAGAGAAAAGTCAAAGACAATGCCGTCTGGAACTTCAAAACCTGTGTACCATCTTGGCAGACCTCCAAAATTTAACGGGTGGGCATTAACGAAACTTTGTGCTTCACTCAGGCTTCTGGTTGTATGCCATGTGCCATTCTCTTCAATCATGGCATACGGGATTGACCACTCCACCGTTTGCCCGGACCCCCAGTGGTACCCCGGGTTCCCTACATCTGGAACCATATCTAGCGTTTTTACATGCATATAAGGATACTCTTCAGAGTCAATTCCATTAATTTGCATGTTAGACGGGCCATAATTCCGACCTTGGTGTGCTGGATTTTGGTTCGTATAGCGCGTAGTAATTTTAATCTCTGTTCCTTGGCCGGCTTTGACTATACTCGGCTCTGGTCCAGATACACCGACTACCGAAAGCGTTTCGTAATAGTATCCCGTACACGTTGAGCAGCGACGGTTTCCGTCACTATCTGTCCGACAGTTACATCTATAGGTGTAGGTTCCTGAAATCCCTGTGGCTGACTGATTAGGAGATACACATTGATTTGCTGGAACGTTCGGGTCAGGCGGTATCTCAGGGGGTGGCGGGAACCTCACCACAAATTCAACAACCGTATCATAGCGATAAGATCGCTCACCTATTTGTCTCACGGCCCCTGTATCTTGAGCGATACTCGGAAACGAAACAATCGGCACCAGCAGACGTCTTTCGCCTGTGCCGCGGTAGTTGTTGATGATCGTTAGGCCTTGATATATATTTCCTCTATCATCAGGTGGTAACAAGGCATTTCTTGGGTCTCTTACATGGTCAGGTTTTGACACCAATTCAAAATCAATCAAGCTTGCATCAGTGATATGATCGGGTATAGGTAGATAGGAAGCATCAAACACATGAAAATCTGCTTGATAAAACCTATCCCTTGGTACATGTTCTATAGATTGTTCACCATTTGTCATTCTTGATTCAAAGTAAAATGAATTTGGACTGTTGGCATTGTACCAATATCCTACATATGTCGATGAAGTGAATGGGACTTCTATCCATCCTTCCTCAGCAGAAACAACCCTTTCCGAAAATGGAAAGGGTTGAACTATGAGGAGAAGAGCAAGGATGCCCAATATGAGCGATTGTTTCATTTTTAAAAATCTCCTCTTATTTTTTTAATTTACCTTCAAGTACTACTATATTGACTCCGGTTGTGCTTACTCCCTGTACGCCTATTAAAACATTAGCAATTTGAGTACTTTCGCCCTCTTTTCCTTCTTTAATTAAATTCTCAATTTCTTCTGTAAAAGGGACACCAAGTTCTTGAATCATTATTTTCATTGCTCCCACTACACGTTCATCGTTTCGAGGATTACCTGTAACATGTGTCATTCCATTAGCAAACCGTTGATAGCTCACATCAAGTGTTTTGGTGTCATCCTTGAAACCCGCAACAATCGTTCCTCTTGAATTCTCTTCATACACAAAGTTAAAGTCATTAAACAGTCTTTCAGAAACTGCATCTGCCATATCGTCAGGTGACATACGGTCAAAGTCCAAATCAACAACCACTCCATCTTCAATAACAACACCTTCAACCTCTTCAATTGGAGGCTCATTAGGATCAGGCGGAGTTGGCTGAGGATCAGTCCAATCTTCTAAATCATCTGGGTCGTTTGGTTCTTCAGGCCGCGGCAACAGAATAGGATTCCCGTTGTCATCCCGCACCCCTTTCGTCCAAACATTTTGAATGAACTGAACGGATTCAGCACGAGTCAAGAATTGATCTCCACCATAGTTATCAACGATCACTTCGTTACTATTGGAACCCTGTGCAAGCCCCTCTTGCAATAAGAAGCGAATCGCATTACGGCCTTCATAGTTCACTCCTTGCGTTCCAGCAATGATCTCAGCCACACGCATCCGGTTAATCGGTGAACTTCTAAGCTCATGGTTGTTTAACCCTAACGTCGGATAGTTTTGCTCATAGGACTGTGCATAGTACGGATCAGCCCAGTGAACTTTATCGGTCATTTCAATCCCGCCACCATAGGCTCGTAGTAACATCGCCAAAAACTCAGCCTCTGTTACAATTCGACTTGGCTTGAACAACCCATCTGGATACCCCTCAATTAAACCTCTCTCACTTCCCCATTCCACCGATTCATAGGCCCAGTGACGCTCCGGCACATCGTCGAAGGTTTTGGCGAATACTTGCTGGAAAGGGAGTGAAACCAATGCGACAACAGCAGCAGCTAAAATACCTCGTTTCATTAACTTTTTCATCATGTCGGGCAACCTGCCCTCCCACCTTTCAGTCTAGTTCTCTTGTACTTTTCTGCTAGAAAAAAGTGAAAAACAGTAAATATTTCCTCCTATATATAACATGCCACATTTCCGGTCAAATTTTCACCCCAATTTTTAATTTTCTCAAAAAAAATCACCATCCTCCTTGATTCATCAATAGGGGCACACAAATAATTGTTGCAACAAACGATAACATAATCGTGATCGTTCCCGGGAAGCGGCCAAACGTTTCATTAACCCTTGTCTTGAAAGAAAGGAGATAAGTTTTAATTGAAAATTTGTATGCCTTCAGCCCTAAAAAGTTGCCAATAATGAAGTGAAACCCCAAGAAAACTGTATAGTAAAAAACAGGCGTCACTAAAAAGATATCCCCTACAACATAGATACCAAGTAGCCCGGTTGCGAGGATTAACTTCACATCCCCGGCTTTCCAAAAGCGAAGCAGCCAGCCAAGAAATCCTATGGAAAATAAAATAGCTGCATATAACAGGACCGATCCAACCGGGTACAGAAATAATGCAACGATAAACGCTGCTGCTGCTGTTGGAAACGTCACGATGTTTTTAATCTTATAACTGCTCATATCCGTATAAAGGCAAATCGCAAACACGATGATGAGACAGATCGACGCCATAATCATCCGAACACCTTCTTGAATTGAGCCAACCAGCCTGTCCTCATATCTAATTCGGTGGTAAAGCCAATGATCCCCATATTCTTCATCAGTTCTGTAACTGCTTCAGAAAAGTCATGTTTGGGGTAGTCTAAATACATGAACGACTTTTTATCCCTTGTTTTTCTCACCTTTTCGTCAAAACGAATATATGAGGTATTTCGAATGGACTTCCCGTTATTTTGGTACACATTTAAAATCGTCTCTACTAAGTCCACGTTCGTCTTTTTCTGATTAGGAACTTGGTTTAAAATTAAGCCGATTTTATCGTGAGTAATTCCCATTTTCAGGAGGTCTTCTTTATATTGATGATTGTTCCAGACAGACACATGTTGCGTTGTTGAAACAATAAGAACGTAATTGGATAGCTGAATGGCTGTTTTGGTTATCGTAGACAGATCAACTCCCGTATCGACAATGACATAATCATAAACAGATGATAGCTGCTCTAAAATCCGATAAGCGTCGTTTTCATCAAAATTCTGTAAATCATCCGCGTCTGCAATAGCCGGTACAATGTCAATTCCGCTTTTCTCGTGCCTGATCACCAGACTCTCCATTTGAACCTCATTTAATGCTCTTCGTGTTCGTATCCAATCGCTCAGTGTCACACTCTTTTCCATGCCAAGTGCCGGCGCGATCCCCCCATAAGGAATATCAAAATCGACAAGGACGACCCGTTTCCCCGTAACTTTGCGAATGGCAGCTGCGAGGTTAATCGCAACCTCAGTCTTCCCCACGCCACCTTTCATCGATGAAATTGTAATTTGTTGTCCCATATCTGTTACCTCCATTTAATTGTTTAATTTTTTGAGAATAAGGAACGGAGCTTACTGTTTTGCCTTTCCAGTTGCTTTCTTCTTTGCTTAATGGATTCTTTGGGCACAATTTGCAGCGACTCAAGAATCATATCGATCCCCTCAGCAAAGGAATGCAGAGGATTCGCTGCATACAAAAAGGCCCCTTTGTTACGATATTGGCGAACCACATCGTCAAAAGGAGCAAACCCAATGATCGGTAAAGAATATTCTTCATCATCCTCAAACATCTCAGCAATTTTCTGTTTTGAAATGTCTTCTGTTTCAGGTACCTGGTTAATAAAGACAGAGATTTTCTGAAAATCAATGCCAATGCGCCGGATGAGGTCCTCTTTGTAGGCGTAGGCATTACTCAAGCTTACAACATCATGACTGGTCAACAATATGACTTCAGAAGCGCGTTCAATGGCTGAAACGGCTGCTTCAGAAAAGCCTGATGTATCCATAATTACGATGTCATAGTATCGCTTTAACGTATCAATGAGAATTTCTGCTTGTAGCCCTAAAAAGGACATCGAGTCTTTTGCCTGAAAAGCCATTGGAATAAAGTCAATACCCTCGTAAGATACCACCTTATTTTTGATCGCTTCCTCGGTCAATTTAGGATGATCATCAAACAGCCAATCCCCTAAGTGGGAGGTTCTTGGTAGCTTCAATGCGGCCCCTAGTCCTCCATAAGGGAAATCAAAATCAACGACTACCATTTTACTGGACTCGGTATGTTCCTTAATAGCAGCAGCCAAATTCAAGGAAATATCGGTCTTTCCAATCCCTCCTTTGGTAGAGGTAACTACAATCACCTTTGAAGCAAATGATCGATATTGCATCCTAATTTCATGCTCTTTTTTAGGAGACCACCCCACATTCTCCCTTCTATCACGTCTTGACCTGGTTTCCTTTACTCTTTCACGTTTCGAGGCCAGTTTCTCTTTTAAAGAGGGTTTCTCCTCAACCTCCTTTTTACGATAATTATCCTCTTGTTCTTCTGACCAATCCATTTCAATGGCTGGCTGTGCGTCGCGATCACTTTCCGCCCGGTACCCGTCTAATACAGCCTCTAAATACGTATACGTCTTGGGCGTTTCTATCCAGTTACAAATATCTTCTGTATTGATTTTTTGCACAAAGTGAAGATCATAGATTAGTAGTTGAGCGATCTGCCTAACGAATTCTTTATCATATTGATATTCTTCCGGGAATAAGAGTATTAACCTCATTTTTTCTCGATGTCTTCTGACCTCTTTTAGCCTTTCAAAAACGGCCTGCTTCGTTGATTGACTTTCACCTTTTGAAACAACGGCCAACCCATAAATAAGAGCACATTCTGCTTCGTCACTATCGTCGGACTGTGCCCACGCTGAAAAAGTATCCAAAGAAGTGTCTTTTTGATTAACCACATAATTGTTCTCTTCTAAATCATTTGCCAAGGTATCTAATCCCATATTTAAAGGAAACACTAAATGAACTCGTATTTTAATCACACCCTTTCGTTTGATTGAAATCACCTAAAAAATGGTAAATCAGGTTAACTTATTGCTCATACAACCTAAAAAAGAGCCCTTCTGTTGGTTAACAGAAGAGCTCTTAAATCACATATAGCTTTCAGAACAGTATTGTGGTACTTACTTATTGTCAATAATACTGCAAAACGACTTAATAAGTCAACAATATCTTTCTATAGCAGAACTGTATTTTGAAGTGGTCTTAGAAAATTAGCCTAACTAACTTGAAGCTTACCCTTGTTAGAAATATATAGTTGACTCTCTAACTATAGTAAGAAATCAGGGGAAATGGGAAGAAAAATAGCGAAAAAAATGGTATAATAGAGAAAGCAAATTGCATAGGGGCAGAGTGGGTGGTCGAGCCTCCGATAAGGGAGGAGGTGAGGCTGACGTGGTTACATTTGATGCAGCAATAATGACAATTTCCTTCGCAACACTATTGCTAACATTCATCATGGTAGTAATCATGATCGTACAAACAAAAAAGTAACCCCACACTCTGCTTTGAGCGGCTGATGTTGTGGAGTTACTCGTAAAAATGCCGACCGCTTACGCCAGCTATTTGCTAAAAGAAAAGTCTCGTGCTACCAACACGGGGCTTTTCTACATTAGTATGTGCTCTTATAAGTATTATAACCAAGGTCAGTTTTTTAATCAAGCGTTCTTGTTCAATACTGGGTGCTTTTGCTACTTCAAGTATCTGAAAGGTGTTATACTTGGACTATATTGAGACTCAAGCTTCGCTTTCCAGTTCGGAAAATTTTGAAGGGGTAAAAAAGAAGAAATGAGAGAGGAGCTTAAATAGGTGACATTCAAGATTTTTATCATTGCTTTGGTATTATTTATAGTTGGAAACTTCTTATTTTTCTGCTTTGCCCCGCTCAGATATCACTTGTCTTTGAGAACCATGCGAAAAGGGCTTTATTCTTTATATTTAATAGCATTAATGGCAGGGATATTGGTTGATGAAATCAAACTTTCCAATTGGCCATTTATCTTAGTACTAACGTTTATTGTTGTCTTTATTGACATCGCAATCTTATTAACTCCAAACATTTTAAAAATATGGAAAGCAGAGTTTCAATATGGTGATTACGTGGAAAATATCATTATCACCAATGAAAAGAGGCAAAAAGGAACAATGGACAGAGTAGGAACGATGTCTGTGATGATTCAAAGTGCCAGTGACTACTTTGGACAAATAGAAGAAGTCCATACTAAAGATGAGAAGAAACAGCAATTGAGACAATACTTAGATCAATATGCAAATCAATATGGACTCCTTATTCAGTTGTGGGACTTCGAATATTCACCTGTTGATTCCGACACTATTGATGCAAAGGAAAAACAAGGTTTATCCGATCAACAAATCAATGAACTCGCAGATTACTATGGCTTTTCAAATGGAATTTCAGAAACTCTAGACTGTATTGCTCGATTGAATACATTTGATTATGGTAAAGAAAAAGAGGAGTATATTAAATCATTAGCTCAATCAGGTATTGTTACCTTAATCAAAGAAGACAGTTATATTGTTCCTGCCTATATGGAGGAACAAAACTTATTAGTTGTATTAAAGAATGATATGGGTGAATTGTTGGAAGTAGACGGTATTCATATTACAAACCTTATTTCCATTTACTACTCCTATGTTTAGAGATTATGATATACTAGAGTTAAGACCACTTGATAGGAGGGGTTTTGTATGCGTAGACCAAAAAAGGCAACTGTTTCAGTGACAGGATCAAAGGGTAAAGTTGTCTTAGCCCAAAAAGATCCCGTCAAAATATCCAATGGATCTTCGTCAATGAAAAGAAGAAGACCGACTCACTTATCTGAATACTCGACAAGCCGTTTGACTCATAATATTAACCGTTTGAATAAAAAAATCATGAAGACAATTGGTAATTAAATCAAATAATTCTGGCAAGGTACTTCATAGAAAGTACCTTTTTTTTGTTTTTTAAGTATATTTTCTCTTAAAACTGTAAAGGGTTGAAAATAAGAACTCTATTTCAGAAAAGAGGAGATATAGGTGGCAAAAGCAAGACCAAAGAAAAACATCTCCCCTAAGAAAATCACAAGATTCACAGGGGAAACCAAAATGACAAAAGAAAATAAAGAAGCATTAAAGGTGATTCGTGCATTCAAGGGTATGTTTGGCTAAAAAGAAATTTCAGCACAAAAAAAGAAAAGGGAATTAAGTCCCTTTTCTCAACTTAGATACCTTTTCAGCTTCTGCACATAGTTCCAAAATTCGCTCATGCTTCGACTGCTTTTTAGCCATATGATCTCCTTTTTTATGAGCTATTTCACTCTTTAGTTCATTTCATGGTTTTCATGGTCATCACTTGTTAATGACACTCTATTATGTCCAGAAATTGATGGTACATTTTGTCCTAAACTTGACGGATTTATTGCCATTTAAAGTTAGGGAGGCTTGTCAGGCCTCCCAAAATAATCTATAAATCTACCTCA
>NZ_JAMBOL010000043.1 GCF_023715605.1 Halalkalibacter oceani | reverse complement strand
TCCCCCTGTGAGAGTAGGACGTTGCCGGGCGATAAAGTACAATCCAAATGGATTGTGCTTTTTTTATTGCACAAAGGATAACGCACAAGGCGCGAAGAGCACTCGTTCGGAAGAACGAGCGGCTTCTGTGAAAAAGCCGATGGGTACTGCGTGAGTAAACAACGAAGCAAAGCAACCTGTCCCCCTGTGAGACGAGCGGTTTGTCTTCGTAAGACTTCATGAAAAAGGGGCCCGAGGAAAGCGACAAGAGCATCATCCCCGTAGAAGACAAATGGCGAGCCAGGACGTTGCCGGGCGATAAAGTACAATCCAAATGGATTGTGCTTTTTTTATTGCACAAAGGATAACGCACAAGGCGCGAAGAGCACTCGTTCGGAAGAACGAGCAGCTTCTATGAAAAGCCGATGGGTACTGCGTGAGAAAACAACAGCCTTTGTGAGGTAGTTTGTCTGGAAGAAAGAGAGTAGGGCCGCAATTATCGGAGAAGTAGTAAACAAATTTCATAAGCGGCATTGGAATAAGCCAAGTGCCGCTCATTTTTTTTGAAGAAAGTTTGAAATTAAGGTTGGGAGTTTCTTTTCTGCAACTGTAAGGTAATAAACGATGAATGGGTAATCCGTGCCGCTAAATGTATGGATTAATTCGCCCCACCATTCTGTCTCATATCTGGAGATCATACTCAGGTTATAGAGGAGCAAATAGTGGATGGCTGGTTCTGGCAATTTACATGGTGTCTTATCATGGCGCTTCTTCAGGATATAAATATCACCAGCCTGGTCGATGAGCCAAGGCGACACATCTAAAGAAGAAGGGGAATTGCGTAACGGAATATAAAGCAATTCCTCCTCTTCCTTAATTCTCAGATGAGAGTTGTAGCGACTGTGCGGGAATGTTTCGATATATTGCTCAAAGCGATTCGGCGTCATATGATAGGAATCCAGCAATTGAGCAGGGAAAATAAGAGAGGACCCGCTGAATGTCCCTTTATAGGAAAGATCATGTTTATATATTTTTAGAAACAAAGGATGGAGATCAGCGATGTGCTGGAGTAAGGTTCTCATTTGATACTTTTCAAAGCTATGTTTCATGTGAAACATTTTGTCTAATAAGTGCGAAAAAAGGCCGTTTTTTTGAATTTTAACCTCGTCGTCTAAAAAGCAGTAGGCGGCTTTTTTTCGTTTGCGGGTTGATACTCCATGAGCGAGGACATCACTATTTTGCGGATAGTCGGGATCTCTTGTTAAAATACAGGCTTTCAATAATTGAATAAAGCCATAAAAAAGCAAGAGCGGTTTAAGTTCTATCGGTGAAGTGTGTGCTTGCTTTATATAAAGCTCTCCCTGTTGAAGATGATAAATAAATGAATAGCAGGTATGATAGCTTTTCGCTTTTGCCTGCGGGATTTGGAGTGTTTCATATGCCTCTGTCAAATAGGTTCTGGTGAAGGCGGCGGAATAAAAAGGTAGAAAACGTTCGGCTAATGGTTTATCCATGTCAATCGCTCCAATTGTTCAGTAAATTCTAAAAAATACATTAATAATAGTATTCTTGACAGTAGTTTACCCAATTGATAAGCTACTAATAATATTTTGACGTACAAAATAAAGGATTGAGGGAGGATGGATCGTATGTGGGGAAATAAATTCCAAAAAGAGGGACTAACGTTTGATGATGTTCTTCTCGTACCAGCAAAGTCGGAAGTATTGCCTAGAGATGTTTCAATTAAGACAGCGTTAAGTGACAATTTGCAATTAAACATGCCCCTTATTAGCGCGGGGATGGATACTGTTACAGAAGCAGAAATGGCGATCGCAATGGCTAGAGAAGGCGGACTTGGTATTATCCATAAAAACATGTCGATTGAAAAGCAGGCGGAGCATGTAGATCGCGTTAAACGGTCGGAAAGTGGTGTTATTACCAATCCTTTCTACTTAACACCGGATCATCAAGTATTTGATGCGGAGCATTTGATGGGAAAGTACCGCATTTCTGGTGTGCCGATTGTTGATGAGCAACAAAAGCTTGTCGGAATTTTAACGAACCGTGACCTTCGTTTTATCGAAGATTATTCGATCAAGATCGATGAAGTGATGACGAAGCAGGATCTTGTGACTGCTCCTGTCGGTACGACGCTGCTTGACGCTGAAAAGATCCTGCAAAAGTATAAGATTGAAAAGCTGCCGCTTGTTGATGATTCAGGCGTGCTTAAAGGACTAATTACGATTAAAGACATTGAAAAAGTGATTGAATTCCCGAACTCGGCGAAAGACTCACAAGGACGCTTAGTCGTTGGCGCGGCGATAGGGGTGTCTGCCGATGCCGATAAGCGGATTGAGGCGTTAGTAGCAGCCGGCGTCGATGTGATTGTGATTGATACCGCTCACGGTCACTCAAAGGGTGTGTTAGACAAGGTTCGTGAAGTCCGTCAGTCCTACCCTGATTTAACGATTATTGCAGGGAATGTGGCGACGGCGGAAGGGACGCGTGATTTAATTGAAGCGGGAGCCGATGTCGTAAAAGTCGGAATCGGTCCTGGTTCGATCTGTACAACACGGGTTGTAGCGGGAATCGGCGTGCCGCAAATTACGGCAGTTTACGATTGTGCGACAGAGGCGGCCAAACATGGTGTGCCGATCATTGCTGACGGTGGTATTAAGTATTCCGGCGATATTGTTAAGGCTCTCGCAGCCGGAGGACATGCTGTAATGCTTGGAAGCCTGCTTGCCGGTGTTTCTGAAAGCCCAGGGGAGCGTGAAATTTACCAAGGTCGTCAATTTAAAGTATATCGTGGTATGGGCTCTCTCGGCGCAATGGAAAAGGGGAGTAAGGACCGCTACTTCCAGGAAGACGCACAAAAATTGGTTCCGGAAGGCATTGAAGGCAGAATTCCTTACAAAGGACCATTGCATGATACCATTCACCAGCTCCTCGGCGGACTTCGGGCCGGTATGGGATACTGCGGAACAAGAACGTTAGAGGATTTACGTGAAAATGGACAATTTATCCGGATAACAGCAGCAGGACTACGGGAAAGTCATCCACATGATGTTCAAATTACGAAGGAAGCGCCAAACTATTCCTTATAAGAGATTATGAAAAAATAGATAGAGGTCTTCTCTATCTATTTTTTTATGCTTTGGTGTGGTAAAATAACGTCTATGTGAAAAGGTGTGGAGGTGTAAGGGTGAAACAGCAAGTAAGAAAAAAATCACTTATCTTATTGCTGACAATGGCGTTGTTTTTTGCTTTTGTAGGAAATCAACATGCCGCGGCTTCTTTTGATTTAGAAGCTGAATCAGCGATTTTAGTCGACGCAGGTACAGGGAAAATTTTATTCCAGAAAAATATTGATCAAATTTTGCCAACGGCTAGTATGACGAAAATGATGAGTGAGTATCTCATTTTAGAAGCGATTAATAACGGAACCATTAGTTGGGAGCAAGAGGTGCCAATTAGTGATTTTGTCAGAAGTCTTTCCTTGTATATTGACTTGTCGAATGTTCCGCTTCGACAGGATGCAACGTATACGGTTAAACAGCTTTACGAATCAGTAGCGATTTATTCAGCGAATGCTTCGACAATCGCTTTGGCTGAGTTGATTGCGGGCTCTGAAACAGAGTTCGTTAAAATGATGAACGATAAAGCAGCGGAGTTAGGCCTTGAAGATTATCAATTTGTCAATTCCACTGGATTGAATAATAGTGATCTGCTCGGCAACCATCCGGACGGTACAGGGGAATCGGATGAAAATATGATGTCGGCGCGGGCAACGGCTAAACTGGCGTTTTCTTTGATTCGTGATTACCCTGAGGTGTTGGAGACGGCAAGTATTCCGACGAAAACATTTGAAGCGGGTCCTGACGAACAAATTGAAATGCGAAATTGGAACTGGATGCTTTCGGGGATTGAAGAACAGCATAATTACGAAGGTGTAGACGGGTTGAAAACCGGTTATACGGCAGCGGCTGGGAATGCATTTACAGGAACAGCTGAGAGAGATGGCATGCGGTTCATTTCTGTTGTGATGCGTACCGCTTCCCGTGATGCCCGTTTTGATGAGACAGAAAAGCTGTTTGATTATGGTTTTTCTAGCTTTACCCATATGGAAATGGTTGGAGACGGATATATTCCGGAAGGACAAGAGTTACTTCCTGTTCATGGAGGAAAAGAGAAGGAAGTTAGCATTGCCAGCGCGGCTCCTCTCTCAACCGTTGTGTTAAACGGGGAAGAAGAGCTATATTCGCCAGTGCTTGAACTTGATCAGAATCAGCTTAATGAGGATGGAGCGTTAGAGGCTCCGGTTGAGGCTGGACATCAAGTGGGAACGTTGGCGCTGCAGTACGATGGTGAGCAGGAAGAAGAGTTTTTATATGCGGATCAGCGAGAAGAAGTAGCGGTCGTAACAAGCGCGGCAGTTGAACGTGCAGGCTGGTTTACGATGAGCATGAGAGCGATCGGCGGCTTTTTCTCAGGCGTTTGGAATGGCGCTGCTGATATGGTGAAAGGCTGGTTCTAGCAGCTGGACGAGTCTCGTAAATAGTTTTCTGAAAACAATGCGAATATGTGTGATTTTAAGGTATACTATAAAAGATGGTAAACCCAACTTAGAGGAACGGTATAGGAGGAATTATACATGAGTCAAACAGGAACTGACAGAGTCAAACGGGGTATGGCAGAAATGCAAAAGGGTGGCGTCATTATGGACGTCGTTAACGCAGAACAAGCGAAGATTGCAGAACAAGCTGGAGCGGTAGCGGTAATGGCGCTTGAGCGTGTGCCGGCAGACATTCGCGCAGCCGGTGGTGTTGCCCGGATGGCTGATCCGACGATTGTAGAGGAAGTGTTGAATGCTGTATCGATTCCTGTTATGGCAAAAGCTCGCATCGGTCATATTGTCGAAGCGCGTGTACTTGAAGCAATGGGTGTTGACTACATTGATGAAAGTGAAGTGCTTACACCTGCGGATGAGGTTTTTCATCTTTATAAGCGTGATTTCACTGTACCATTCGTATGTGGAGCACGTGACTTAGGCGAAGCTTCGCGCCGGATCAGTGAGGGTGCTTCCATGATCCGGACGAAAGGTGAGCCGGGAACAGGAAACATTGTCGAGGCTGTTCGTCATATGCGGATGATTCAAGGACAAATCCGCAAGGTGACGCAAATGTCAACGGATGAGCTAATGACGGAAGCGAAGAACCTTGGCGCTTCACTTGAGCTGCTGCTTGAAATTAAAGAAACTGGTAAGCTACCGGTTGTTAACTTTGCAGCCGGCGGTGTGGCGACTCCTGCGGACGCAGCGCTAATGATGCAGCTTGGCGCTGACGGTGTATTTGTCGGTTCCGGTATCTTTAAGTCAGACAACCCTGAAAAGTTTGCCCGGGCGATTGTCGAGGCGACTACCCACTATGAGGATTATGCATTAATTGCTGAGCTTTCAAAGGGACTCGGAACAGCGATGAAGGGAATTGAGATTTCCTCTTTAAATCCGTCAGAACGCATGCAGGAGCGCGGCTGGTAAGCTGAAACGTGATGAAGAAAGGGCGTTAACATGCCATGGTGAAAATTGGAGTATTAGCATTACAGGGAGCTGTACGCGAGCACGTCAACTGTCTTGCAGCGCCTGAGACGGAAATCGTCGTCGTTAAGAAAGTCGAGCAGCTTGCAGATTTGGACGGCCTTGTGCTGCCCGGCGGAGAAAGCACGACGATGCGCCGGCTAATTGATCGATATGGTTTTTTTGAACCATTGAAGCAATTTGCCGAGGCAAATAAGCCGATATTTGGGACATGCGCCGGATTAATATTAATGGCAGAAGAGATTGTCGGCTATCCGGAAGGACATTTAGCTGTGATGAAGATGAAGGTGCAGCGTAATGCGTTCGGTCGTCAACGGGAAAGCTTTGAAACAGATTTGCATGTTACAGGCGTCGGGGAAGACATCCGCGCGGTTTTCATCCGTGCTCCGCTCATCGTTGAAGTCGGGACAGACGTCGAAGTGTTATCGAAGTACGGTGATGAAATCGTAGCGGCGCGGCAAGGGAATTTTCTTGCCTGCTCCTTCCATCCGGAACTTACTGATGACCACCGCTTTCATCAGTTTTTTGTGAAGATGGTCAAGGAAACGAAGCAATCTTTGAATAAATAAAGCGTTGAAAAGGACAAGTACATCCTGTGCTTTGCAACAGAGAGCCGATGGCAGGTGCGAATCGGACAAAGCCTGGATGGAAATCCCCCTTTGAGTGAAAAGCAGAAGCTTGAGCGAAGCTTTTCCGGCTAGCTGCCGTTATCAGTCTAAGTGGCAAGGGCGAATTCATTCGTCTTTGCAATTAGGGTGGCAACGCGGGCAAGCTCTCGTCCCTTCTTTCCAGGAAAAGAAGGGGCGAGAGCTTTTTTCACGATTAGAAGAAAGAGGCTGATCGGTTTTCTCATGTATCGGTGTCGCTTTTTTAGAGCAATTTTTGCTAAAATAGAAACGAGCTTAGATAGGAGGATTATGACATGTTGGACATAAAGAGATTGCGTAACGATTTAGCGTCAATTAAAGCAAGGCTGCAAACAAGAGGAGAAGATATCTCCGGTTTAGACAGATTTGCGGAATTAGATGAAAAAAGACGGGCCATCATCGTAGAAGTGGAAGAATTAAAGAGCCGCCGCAATCAAGTATCGCAGGAAGTGGCTCAGTTAAAGCGGGCGAAACAGGATGCCGATCATTTAATTAAGGAAACGAAGGAAGTATCGGAACGGATTAAAACGCTTGATGAAGCGCTTCGCAACGTAGAGGAGGAGCTGGAAGGCATTTTGCTGACGATTCCGAATGTGCCGCATGAAAGTGTACCGGTCGGCGCGTCGGAGGATGACAATGTCGAAATTCGAGCATGGGGCAAAGTCCGTTCGTTTGATTTTGAAGCAAAGCCTCATTGGGATCTTGCTTCTGCCCTCGATATTGTTGATTTTGAACGTGCGGCGAAAGTAACGGGGAGCCGATTTGTGTTTTATAAAGGGCTTGGAGCGAGACTTGAGCGCGCGCTGATCAATTTTATGATGGATCTTCATCAGGACAAGCATGGCTATACTGAAATTTTACCGCCTTATATGGTCAACCGGGCGAGCATGACCGGGACGGGACAGCTGCCGAAGTTTGAAGAGGATGCATTTAAAATCCGTGAGGAAGATTACTTTTTAATTCCAACAGCAGAAGTTCCGGTCACAAATCTGCATCGTGATGAAATTTTATCAGCGGAGCAATTGCCGCTTGCTTATACGGCATACAGCGCCAATTTCCGCTCTGAAGCGGGTTCTGCCGGCCGCGATACACGAGGCTTAATCCGGCAGCACCAGTTCAATAAAGTTGAGCTTGTGCGCTTTGTGAAGCCTGAGGATTCTTATGAGGCGCTTGAGCAAATTACCGGTCATGCAGAAAAGGTGTTGCAGCTGTTAGGGCTTCCTTATCGTGTGCTAAGTATGTGTACGGCTGATCTCGGCTTTACCGCAGCGAAAAAATTCGATATTGAAGTGTGGATTCCAAGCTACGGTTCTTACCGTGAAATTTCTTCATGCAGTAACTTCGAGGACTATCAGGCGAGACGGGCCAACATCAAATATCGTCCAGAGCCAAAGGCCAAGCCGGAATTCGTCCATACATTGAATGGGTCAGGCCTTGCAGTCGGCCGTACGGTCGCTGCGCTGCTGGAGAATTATCAGGAGGAAGACGGATCAATCGTCATTCCTGAGGTGCTGCGCCCTTATATGGGTGGCGTAGACAAAATCACCGTGCCGAACTAGTAGAAGGCAAAAAAAGGATTGTCCTAAAGCATGAAGCGCAGGGGACAATCCTTTTTAAGATAAGGGCTTTGGCAGAGCACGTTACTTGCTTTTAGCTCTCCGCAAATGATTGTAACGAGACGCCACAGGCGTCTTTTCTTATTTGGGCTGCATCTCGCCAGCCTCAATTTCTTTCATATAATGACAGGCGGCCAGGTGACCTTCCTTCATATAATCCTCGGCACGAAGTTCAGGTGTCTCCGTGCGGCACTTATCCGTTGCGAAAGGACAGCGTGTATGAAAGCGGCAGCCTTCCGGTGGGTTAATCGGAGACGGGACATCTCCTTTTAACAAAATCCGCTCGTTGTTTTTTTCAGGATCGGGAACAGGTATCGCTGATAGGAGCGCCTTCGTATAGGGATGCTGCGCGTTATCAAAGACGGATTTCTTGTCACCGATTTCGACGATTCGCCCGAGATACATCACGATGACGCGATCCGAAATATGACGAACAACCCCGAGATCATGCGAAATAAACAAATAAGTGAGCTGGAACTCGCGCTGGAGCTTCTTCAACAAATTAATGACCTGAGCCTGAATGGAAACGTCAAGCGCCGATACGGCCTCATCACAAATAATAAGCTTCGGATTGACGGATAAAGCACGGGCGATACCGATCCGTTGACGCTGTCCGCCACTGAACTCGTGCGGGAAGCGATCCGCTTGATGAGCACCTAATCCGACTGTTTCCATTAATTCGCGAATCCGTTCGGCCCGCTGCTCGCGCGGCACGACATTTTGAATCGCCATCGCTTCCTCCAACACTTGACGCACCGTTTGTCGCGGGTTAATCGACGCGTAAGGGTCTTGGAAAATGATCTGCAAGTCTTTCCGCTTTTTGCGCATATCCGCTTTGCTTAAGGAAAGCAGGTCCTCTCCATCGAATTGCACCTCACCTGAAGTAGGCTCATCAAGACGGAGAATCGCCCGTCCGGTTGTTGATTTTCCACAGCCTGATTCTCCGACGATGCTGACTGTCTCCCCTTCGTAAACGGTGAAGGAAACGCCGTCGACGGCTTTAACATGATTGACCGTCCGGCCAAGCCAGCCTCCTTTAATCGGAAAGTGCTGCTTTAATTCTTCTACCTTAAGTAGTTCTTTCTGCATGAATGTCCACCTCCGGATCGCCATCCCACTCGTCTGAGTAAATCCAACAGCGAATCTGATTTCCATTGTCGTCTTCCTCAAGCTGAGGAAGCTTATCGACGCATACTTTACTTGCATGAGGACAGCGCGGGGCAAAGCGACAGCCTTTCGGCAATTCCGTCGGATTAGGCACCGAGCCTTTAATGACAGACAGTTCCTCATCGCCGAGATCGATATCGTGACGAGGCAAGGAATTCAGCAGCCCGACTGTATAAGGGTGCCGCGGATTTTTAAATAAATCGTTTACGGTTGCGTATTCGATCACTTTCCCGCAGTACATTACGGCAACATAGTCACAAGTTTCCGCGACGACTCCGAGATCATGGGTAATCATAATGATTGACATGCCAAGACGTGTTTGCAAGTCTTTCATTAGCTCAAGAATCTGAGCCTGAATCGTTACATCGAGAGCGGTAGTCGGTTCATCGGCAATTAGCAGCTCAGGATTACAGGCAAGCGCCATCGCAATCATAACCCGCTGCCGCATTCCGCCGGACAGTTCATGCGGGTATTGATGGACGCGTTTTTCCGGAGCCGGAATCCCAACGAGCTTCAGCATCTCAATCGAGCGGGTAATTGCTTCTTTTTTGCCCGCCCCTTCATGAATTTTAAAAGCCTCACCGATTTGCTGGCCGATCGTATAAACCGGATTCAGCGAAGTCATCGGCTCCTGGAAAATCATCGAGATTTCATTGCCGCGAATTTTTCGCATCGCTGCTTCACTTTTTTCAACGAGATTCTCGCCTTTAAAGAGAACCTCGCCCCCGACAATTTTACCTGGGCTTTGAATTAAACGAAGAATCGAAAGAGACGTGATGCTTTTTCCTGATCCTGATTCTCCGACGATTCCAAGTGTTTTTCCTTTGGGAACTGAAAAGTTAACGCCATCCACTGCCTTGATCTCAAAGCCTTTTGTAAAAAAGGACGTGCGGAGATCGCGGACTTCGAGGATCGGCTTATCGTCATGAACATGAGCCGTCATGAAGCTTCCCACCTTCCTGGTAAATGATTAATCTAAATCAATCCGTTTATTTAAAAAGCGATAGGCAATATCGACAAGTAAGTTAACAAAAACAAACAACAATGAAAAGACAAGCACCGTCCCTTGAACGACAGGGAAATCACGGGCGCGAATCGCATCGATGATGAAACGTCCAAGGCCGTTGATCGCAAAAACCGTCTCGGTCAGTACCGCGCCTCCAAGCAATGTGCCGAACTGGATTCCGACAACTGTGACAACCGGAATAAGCGCATTTTTTAGCGCATGACGGTAAATAACGACGCGTTCTTTAACGCCTTTCGCCCGTGCGGTACGGATATAATCTTGGCCGATGACTTCAAGCATGCTCGACCGCGTCATTCTGGCAATAATCGCCGCACCGGCTGTTCCAAGTGTAATAACCGGAAGGACAACCTGCTGCCAGGAGCCCCAGCCCGACGAGGCAAACCAGCCGGTATGGAAGGAGAAGCCGAACAGCGAGACATCAAAGCCGCTGGCAAACCATTGAATCAGCATCAGGCCGAGCCAGAAGTTCGGCATTGAGAGACCAAACAAAGCGATAATCATAATAATGGCATCGGTCAGCGTATAATGCTTTGTTGCTGAGATAATCCCGGCAATCAGCCCGATAAAAACGCTCAGGATCGTACTGTAGACGGCGAGCTCGACCGTTACCCAAAAGCGGGCCCCAATTTCGGAGGTCACATCCCGGCCACTTCTGACAGAAGAGCCAAGGTCACCTTGAATGGCATTGCCGACATATTTGAAATATTGGACTACGACATGGTCATTTAAGCCGAGCCGTTCACGCATTTGCTCCACTTGAGCCGGAGAAGCACTTTCCCCTGCCATAATCTGTGCAGCATCACCAGGAATGAGGTGCATCAAACTGAACGTCAGAATCGTGACACCTATTAAAACGGGAATTGTTTGGATGATTCGTCGAACAATAAAAGTAAACAATGTTTTGCACCTCTTTTCTAGTTTTTCATCTTAGGATCAAGGGCATCTCTTAATCCGTCACCGAAAATATTAAATGCCAGCACGACAATCACGATCGCAATTCCGGGGAAAAATGCGACATGCGGTGCATCCCACATAAAATTCCGACCATCACTAAGCATTGCTCCCCATTCCGGAGTTGGCGGCTGTGCGCCCAATCCAAGGAAAGAAAGGCCACTCGCGGTCAAAATTGAGGTCGCAATGCTTAATGTAGCTTGGACAATAAGGGGAGAGGTGACATTTGGCAGGATATGTCTAAAAATAATCCGCACGTCGCTCGCACCGAGCGCTTTGACAGCATCAATGTATTCCAGTTTCCGGACGGCAAGCGTTGACCCGCGGACAATCCGGGCAAAGACAGGAATGGAAAAAATCCCGACAGCGATAATAACATTGTTTAAGCTTGGTCCGAGCACACTGACGATTGCCAGCGCTAACAGAATGCCGGGGAAAGCCAGTAATACATCCATACAGCGCATAATAAACGCATCAACGCGCTTTCCGTAATAACCGGAGGTAATACCAAGCAAAACACCGATAACCGCTCCGATCAAGACGGAAACGACGCCGACGTAAAGGGTAAGTGACATCCCATGAATAATTCTTGTGAAAATATCTCTTCCGTGATGGTCAGTCCCGAACCAATGATCGGCGGAAGGAGAAGCAAGCTTATTTGCATAATCAGGAGTATTGGGCTGATAAGGGGTAAGAAAGGGCCCGATGATCGCCACTAATAGAAAAAACAAAATTAAAAGTCCACCAACCATAGCCGCTTTATTTTTTCGAAGCTTAGTAAAAAAGTTTTTCCAACTCTCAATACGAGGGTTAGGAGGCGGACTTGTGACCTGCGACTGATTTATTGTCTGTTCGCTCATTTTTTTCATCCTTTCTCAAAATGCTTTAAATTTTAACACAATTTAAATGCTTTCTCGAAGTTTGATTATACCGAGCTTGGCCGAATATTACAATGTAAAATAATTCTTTTAATATAATTAGGAATATTCGAGTGTTCAAATTATTTGGAAAAATAAAATTGTGAGAAAAGTCCTTCAATCCTTATTGCTGTGATGTTAAAACGCGTTACCGTGTGAAAACCTTAAAAAATTTCTTGTTTTTTTGTAAAAGTTACGTTATATTGATATTGCTTTTAATTGATTTTTTCAAAAAAAGGACACAGGAGGTAATAATCGGTGAAAATATCAAAAAATTCACTTTTTGCAATGATACTGGGACTTGTGCTGGCTTTTACGCTGGCGGCATGTGCGAGTGAACCTGATGAAGGAGCGCAGACACCGGATGAAGACGGGGCTAGCGAAGAAGCGGGGGAAGGAACTGGTGAAGGCGGCGAACTGGTTATCGCCAATTTGTCTGATGCTGTAGCGATTGATCCGCACGGCTCAAACGACACACCATCCAGTAATGTTGCTTATAATATTTATGAATCGTTAGTAAAGCAGGATGAAAATATGGAATTGCAGCCTGGTCTTGCTGAAAGCTGGGAAGCAATTGATGATACAACATGGGAATTCAAGCTTCGTGAAGGGGTAACCTTCCATGACGGATCAGAATTTAACGCTGATGTTGTGAAAGCGAATATTGAACGTATTCTTGATCCGGAAGTGGCTTCTCCACGTTCTTTCTTGTATGACATGATTACAGAAGTTAATGTGATTGATCCATATACGGTACAATTTGTAACCGAGTATCCATTTGCTCCACTTCCGGCTCACCTTGCGCATAACGGTGGCGGAATGATTTCTGGTGAATTAATCGCTGCGGATTATGAAGCGATGGAAGCAGGAGAAGAGCCAGGAAGCGTGATCAGCGCAGGTCCAATTGGGACAGGCTTCTTCAAGTTTGACAGCTGGAATCCGGGAACGGAAATCCGTCTTGTGCGTAATGATGATTATTGGGGAGAGCCGGCGAAGCTTGACTCAGTTGTGTTCAAGGTAGTACCGGAAGATTTAACGCGTATTAGTGAGCTTGAAACGGGTGCTTCACATGTATCCGAGCCATTAAGTCCGGCCGACGTTCAACGAATTGAAAGTACAGACGGACTTCATGTGAACCGTCAGCCAAGTGTCGCCTTAACGTATATTGGCTTCAACGCTGAGAAAGAACCATTTGATAATAAGCTTGTCCGTCAAGCGATTTCAATGGCGATTGATAAGGATTCGATCATTGAGAATATTTATGATGGCGCAGGGGTACCGGCGATCGGACCGATTGCACCGGACGTATTTGGCTATGATGAAAATGCAACTGGCTTAGAATACAATCCTGAAAGAGCGAAGGAATTATTGGCGGAAGCTGGTTATCCGGATGGCTTCTCCACAACGCTTTGGACAAACGATGATCGTGAGCGGATGGATATCGCAACATTTACGCAAGCGGCATTAGCGGAAATCGGCGTTCATGCAGAGATTCAAGTTGTCGAATGGGGAGCGTATCTTGACCAGACAGCGAACGGTGACCATGATATGTTTATCCTTGGTTGGACAACTGTAACGGGTGATGGGGACTACGGTATGTATCCATTGTTCCATTCGTCTAACTTCGGTGAGCCGGGGAACCGGACGTTCCTCAGCAACCCTGAGCTGGATGATTTGTTGGAGCAAGCCCGTCAAAATCCAGATCCTGATGAGCGTTTAGAGCTTTACAGCCAGATTCAGGAGATTTTGGTCGATGAGGCACCAATGCTTTATATTCACCATCAGGAATACTTGCTAGGTGTAAGTGATAAGGTTAAAAATCTATGGCAGGATCCAACGCGGATTATCCGTCTTCAGGATGTCGTGTTAGAGCAGTAAGCTTATAATAGAAGAAAAGAGTATGAAGCATACTTGAAATGAGGCGGCGGTCTGTTTGACACGAAAGAAAGAGGCTGCCCGCTTTCGCCGCTTTCGGGAGGCTGGGATAAAAGGTTGTTTTTCCTTTTGCCTGGCCTCTATATTTTTTCTAAAAAATACCTTGCAATTCATTTATCGATTTGATATATTATTCCTTGTCAGCAAGTTCAAGTGGAGGAATACCCAAGTCCGGCTGAAGGGATCGGTCTTGAAAACCGACAGGCGGGTTAAACCGCGCGGGGGTTCGAATCCCTCTTCCTCCGCCATATTGAAAAAGTCACACTACCAGAGAAACGGTAGTGTTTTTTGTTTAAGACGTGAAAGTACGAAGAAGCAGAGATAGGTGCAAGCTCCGTTCATTCTATGTTTTTTGAGAGTGCTCTTAAGAGAGGGAAAAGGAGACGAGCTATGGATAAAGATCAAAAGTGGATGACGCGTGCGCTGGAAGAGGCCGATAAGGCAGCGGCGCTTGGGGAAGTGCCGATTGGCGCCGTTGTTGTTCGGGGAGATGAGTTGATTGCGGCCGCGCATAATCGGCGGGAATGTGATCGGCAGGCGCTCGCCCATGCCGAGCTGCTTGCGATAGAGGAAGCCTGTAAAAAGCTTGGCAGCTGGCGGCTGCTCGATTGTACATTATATGTCACACTGGAGCCTTGTCCGATGTGCGCCGGGGCGATCGTGCAGTCGCGGATTGAAAAAGTCGTCTACGGGGCGTCGGATCCAAAAGCCGGTTGTGCGGGAACATTGATGAATTTGCTTGATGAGCCGCGTTTTAACCATACGGCCGCTGTTGTATCAGGCTGTATGGAGAACGAATGTGCTGAGAGGCTGCGGTTCTTTTTTCGTCAATTGAGAGCGCGCAAGAAAAGCGACAATACGGAGTAAAATGGTCTTCCTCCTTCTTCCTGTTGCTTTTTTGTACAAAAACCTCTATACTAAAACATGCGTCGATAAAGACGCCTAACTACGTTAATCAATTTGCCGTGCTAGGTGGGGAGGTAGCGGTGCCCTGTACTCGCAATCCGCTATAGCGAGACTGAACTCCTTCTCGAGGTTCTGTCACCGTGGGGTCTGACCTAAGTAAGTGGTGTTGACGCTTGGGTTCCACGCAACGGAAACCCATGAACCCTGTCAGGTCCGGAAGGAAGCAGCAGTAAGTGGACCCTTTCGTGTGCCGTGGAGTCGCCTGAGCCGAGCTAACTGCTTAGGTAACGCCCGGGGTGGCATTATCAACGGAAGGTGCACGGTATTCATTTTATGAAAAAGGGGTTGTTCCTAAAGCTTTAGGAACAACCCCTTTTAAGCTATTGAGTGAGGGGCTTCGGGCTGGCGGAGACGACGGGAACCAGTTGAAAACTTCCGGATGTTCTTCGGTTGCAAGCCTTTGAAAATGGAGCTATTAAAGCTATAATGGAGAAAGACGCACGGAAGGAGGAGCAGGAGAGTGGGCTATCAAGCATTGTATCGTGTGTGGAGACCGCAGCTGTTAAAGGATGTGGTTGGCCAGGAGCATATAACAAGAACATTGCAAAATGCTTTGTTGCAGGAAAAACTTTCCCACGCCTACCTTTTTTCGGGGCCGCGGGGAACGGGAAAAACGAGTGCGGCCAAAATTATTGCCAAGGCAATAAATTGTCAAAAAGCTCCTGTTGCCGAGCCTTGTAATGAATGCCCGGCATGTATCGGCATTACAAATGGCTCGATTGTTGATGTGATGGAAATTGATGCGGCTTCCAATAATGGGGTTGATGAAATTCGCGATATTCGTGATAAGGTGAAGTTCGCTCCGAATGAAGTGCGCTATAAGGTGTATATCATTGATGAAGTACATATGTTGTCGACAGGGGCGTTCAACGCTTTATTAAAAACGTTGGAGGAACCGCCGAGTCATGTTTTATTTATACTGGCGACGACTGAACCGCATAAAATCCCGCTTACGATCATTTCGAGATGCCAGCGCTTCGATTTTAAGCGGATTACAAGCCAGGCGATTGTCGGGCGTTTAGCTCATATTCTTGAGCATGACGGAGTCTCTTTTGAAGAGGATGCGCTATTGATGATTGCCCGCGCCGCAGAAGGCGGGATGCGTGACGCTTTAAGTCTGCTTGATCAGGCGATCTCTTTCGCCGATGAATCGTTGACGCTTGCCGATGTGCTTGCTGTTACCGGCGCCGTCTCGCAACATGCTTTGCAGATCATCGTTAAAGCGATTCACGAGGGAGAGACGGTCAAAGTATTAGAAGAGCTTGATCAATTGCTTCAGGATGGAAAAGATCCATTGAGGCTGATTGAGGATACTGTCTATTATTTCCGTGATATGCTGCTCTATAAGCATGCTCCTCAGGCAGAAGAGCTGCTAGAGCGCGCCAAGCCTGATGAGATGTTCAGGCAGCTTGCGGCTGAAGTGAATGAGGAATGGCTGTATCGAGCAATAGATTCTTTAAATAAAAGCCAGCTGGAAATGAAAGGCTCTGCTCATCCAAAGATTTTTCTTGAGCTCGCTTTGATGAAGCTCGTGAATCAAAAAGTGCCCAGACAGCCGGCTCAAGCGACAACCGCTGCGGTTGCTTCAGATGAAGTGGAGCAGCTGAAAGGAAAAATTCAGACGCTTGAAAGGGCGTTTGAACAGTTGAAGCAAACCGGCAGCGCTGAACAAGGTAAAGAGCAAACAGCCGCGCCGGCAGCAAGGCGTCCGAAAAAAGTTCCGGCGCAGGCCAGAATGTCGACAGCGAAGGTGAAGGAAACGATCAAGGCTGCCGATAAGAGAAGCTTGCAGCAGGTGACGGCGAGCTGGGGTGATGTGATGGAGCGGATTAAATCGCAAAGCGTTCCGGCGCACGCCTGGTTGATGGATAGCAAACCGGTAGCCGCCTCCGCAAGTACAATCGTTCTGGCGTTCCAAAATGAAATGCATCGTGATATGATGGATACGAAGTTTCGCCCTGTGCTGGAGCAAATTTTACAAGAGGCGCTTCAAGGACAAACATCCTTTGTGACGATTCTCCATCATCATTGGGAGCAGGTGAAGCAGGAGTTCGTCGATGAGCAAAAAAGCGGCGATGAAGAAGAAAATGATACACTGATTGAAGAAGCGATCAAGCTGGTAGGAGAAGAACTAATCGAAATTGTAGATGGATAAGTGAAAAGGAGGAAGTTTACAATGAAAAATATGGGTAATATGATGAAACAAATGCAAAAGATGCAAAAGCAAATGCTGAAGGCGCAGGAGGAATTAAAGGAGAAAACCGTTGAAGCGACAGCCGGAGGCGGAATGGTGACGGTCGTAGCGAGCGGTGACAAGCGCATTCTTGATGTGAACATTTCCGAAGATGTCGTTGATCCTGACGATGTTGAAATGCTCCAGGATTTAGTGCTTGCGGCGACAAATGAAGCGTTGAAGAAGGTTGACGAGCTGATTGAGCAAGATATGGGCAAGTTTACTAAAGGAATGAATATGCCTGGAATGTTCTAGGAGGGGAAAAGGTGCAATATCCTGAACCGATTGCGAAATTAATAGAAGGATTTATGAAGTTGCCAGGTATCGGGCCTAAGACGGCGAGCCGCCTGGCTTTTTTTGTACTAGATATGAAGGAAGATGATGTGCTGGACTTCGCGAAAGCATTGGTGAACGCCAAGCGGAATCTAACCTATTGCTCCGTCTGTCACAATATTACCGATACGGACCCTTGCCGGATCTGTGAAGATAAGCACCGCGATGAAACGACGATTTGCGTCCTGCAGGAAGCAAAGGACGTGATCGCGATGGAAAAGATGAAGGAATACCGGGGGAAATACCATGTTCTGCACGGAGCGATCTCGCCGATGGATGGAATTGGCCCGGAAGATATTAAAATCCCTGAGCTGTTAAAGCGGCTTCAGGATGATACGATTCAGGAAGTAATTATTGCGACGAACCCGACAATTGAAGGGGAAGCGACGGCGATGTATATTTCAAGGCTCGTGAAGCCGACTGGAATCAAAGTTACGAGAATTGCCCACGGCCTTCCGGTTGGCGGCGATTTAGAATATGCCGATGAGGTCACTTTGTCCCGGGCAATAGAAGGTCGCAGAGAGCTGTAAGGTGGGGAAAAAATGTTTTTTTCGAAAAAACAACGATTGCGAGCGCAGGAGGATGAACGTTTAATCCAGCTAATAGAAGAACATAAACGCAGCCTCGACAGCCAGCAGCAATTAATCAGGCGCAGTGTGGAGCCGAGTGAAGATGTGCTGCAAAGAAAAAAGATAACAGATTCCTTATATTCATTTTTGTTGAGGGAAGCAAGAGCGCGACACGCGACAAAAGATAACCGTATCAAGTAGAACGAGACCGTTTGCGCGGTCTTTTTTCATTCCTTCTGGCATAGGTTGTCTATAGGAGGTTGTGCGAACAACTTTTAAGACAAGCCAGGGAGTGGTCGTATGGATTCGGTTGTGCTTCTTTCTTTATTGGGAGGGTTGATTCTTCTTTTGTTAGTTGTCGGTGCGCCGATGAAGCCGCTGCGTTTTGTAGGGAATGTCTTCGTTAAATTTATCATTGGAGCGCTGATGCTGTTTTTTGTCAATGCGTTTGGCTCCTTTTTTGATTTTCATATCCCGATTAATGGCGTAACGGCGGCAGTCTCGGGAATTCTCGGCCTTCCGGGAGTGGTTTTGCTGATCGTAGTGAAGCAATTTATTATTTGAATGCAGTAGGAAAGAGAATGGACAGAAGTCGAAGGTGAGAGGGAAAAACATGGCGATTCCGCTCATTGCTTAGTGGCTCGGTCAAAAGGTGAAAAAAACAACCTTTTGACCGAGCCGCTTTTTTTCTTCGTGTCATAATGAATAGAAAGAATTTAGGCAGGGGCAAACTTTTTCCTGGCGCTTATTCGTCTATGTTATAGAAAGACCGTTAGCTAACGAGAATGAAACAAGGGGAGGGAGAGGGATTGAACAGAAAAGCTGGGCACAGCAAGGCGATCGCTGAGTTTGCTATGCAAAATAAAGAAAATGTTTACCGGCTTGCCTACAGTTATGTGCAAAATTCCGAAGACGCGCTGGATGTCGTTCAGGATTCCATTCAAAAAGCACTTGCCACAAATAACTTGAAAGACAGCGGGGCGTTAAAAAGCTGGTTTTACCGGATTGTTGTCAATACGTCATTGGATTTTCTCCGGCGAAGAAAGAAAGTGAAGGTCGTGGATGATCACACGCTTCAACGGCATTCCGCCGGGCGTGAAGATCATTATAAAGATTTTGACCTGTATGAAGCTTTAAATAAGCTGTCCCCTGATTATCGCACTGTCATTGTTTTGCGATTTTTGGAGGATTTGAAAATTGAGGAAGTGGCCGAAGTGCTCGATCTGAACGTGAATACGGTAAAAACACGAATCTATCGCGCGCTGAAAATTCTTCGAATACAGTTGGAGAACATTGAGGGGGTAAATCAAAATGGATGATAGAATGAAACGATGGAAAAAAGAATATAACAATATCGCGATTCCCTCTGAGTTGGATCATGTTGTTGAAAAAGCTTTGCGAACATCCCCTGCTCAACGCCCGCGCCCGCGCGCCCGCTGGCTCGCGGCAACAGCTGCCGCCTTTTTTATTTTCGCGGCTGGCTTAAACATAAGTCCTGCATTTGCAAAGGCATTAACTGACGTGCCGTTTATCGGGAAGGTGGTAGAAGTATTAACTTTTAAAGAGTATCACATTGAAGAAGGCGGCTATCAGGCAGATATTAAAGTGCCTGAAATAAATAATCTGGCGGACCCGTCATTGGCAGAGACGTTAAATCAGCAATATGTAAAAGAGGGGCAGGCTCTTTATGAGGCATTTATGGCTGAGATGGAACGAGCCCAGGCTTTTGGGGAGGATGGGTTGTTAAAAGTAGACAGCGGTTATGAAGTAAAAACGGAAACCGAACAAATTTTATCTCTCGGCCGTTACGTGGAGGAAACGGTAGGCTCCTCAATGACGACCATTCAATACGATACAATTGACAAGAAGAATCAAGTCATCGTGACCTTGCCAAGTCTTTTTAAAGATAACAGCTATATTGATACAATTAGTGAAAATATTAAAAGCCAGATGACGCAGCAAATGAATGAAGACTCTTCCATATCCTACTTTGTTGAATCAGCGGATGATCCGACTGGTACTGAAGGGTTCAGCACGATTGCCGCCGAGCAAAGTTTTTATATTAATGAAGAGAATAAGCTTGTCATCTCTTTTAACGAGTATGAAGTG
This sequence comes from Halalkalibacter oceani, assembly GCF_023715605.1. GTDB lineage: Bacteria > Bacillota > Bacilli > Bacillales > Bacillaceae_D > Halalkalibacter > Halalkalibacter oceani. The sequence continues at coordinate 449 of NZ_JAMBOL010000043.1, read as the reverse complement.
GCTCCCGGCTATATGGGGGTGGTCGAGTTTGTCATTCCGACTGATGTTTTGCAGGATTGTTTAGTGAGCAATGAGTATGTGAAGTGATTAATCAGAAAGGTCATTTGCGTTCTTTATGGTAGAGGACCGTTTAACGACAAGAGAGCAGAGGCCGAGCAATGACTTAACCGACAGGCGGTCCGTTTAAGTCATTGCTTTTCTAGTAAAGGATTTTAAAACAATTTTAAAAAACAGTTGCATTTATCTTTTGAAATATGTTATATTATTTCTTGTCGCCAATGACGGATGAAACTTAATTAAAAAAGTATTGACGAGCGAGTCAGTATTTGATATGATAATTAAGTCGCCATAAACGACAACGAGTTCTTTGAAAACTGAACAAAAGCCAAGCGAAAAAGGTGACGAATGTCACCACAAAAAAGTCAGCGGAGCCTGCACAGGATGCAGGG
>NZ_JAMBOL010000042.1 GCF_023715605.1 Halalkalibacter oceani | reverse complement strand
GAGTCCTCCTTGGTTACTAATTTAAGGGTCCATTTTTGCTTCGAAGCTTTGGACACCTCGTATAATACCAAGAGGGCTCTTTTTTGTTCAATCCTCAAATTTCTTCATTACAGGAATGCTCCTTTTACTATCTCAAAGTGTAATGGAATTCGACAGCGTTCACGACAGCTTTTCGTGCCAAATGACAGGCAATTGGCGCCATCTCCTGCTGGAATAAAAGTAACTAGAAAAAGGGTGACTCGTACTTTTTCAGCAGCTTTCAGAGAAAAGCGGGGTTGACAAACATAAAGGCTGGGCCAAAAGGTAGAAAAAACAACCTTTCGCCCAGCCCTAGCTCCCTACGATAATTGCTGATACCACTGAGCGGCGGCTTCCACTTCAGCGGCGGTTAATTGATGACCGCGATCCTCCCAATGAAGCTTGACCGACGCATTGGCTTTCTCCAACAATGCCTGCAGTTCAGTCGATTCTTCCGACGCACAAATCGGATCATTTGTCCCGGCGGCGATGAAGATCGACGTTCCGCTCAAGTCGGGCAGCTCGATTCCTCTTCGCGGCACCATCGGATGGTGAAGGATCGCCGCTTTCAACGCATTTTGATAGTGAAACAGTAAGCTCGCGGCGATATTCGCTCCGTTCGAGTACCCGATCGCGATCACATTTTGCCGGTCAAAGCGATACTGCTCCGCTGAATCATCAAGAAATTGCTTTAGCTCCGCCGTACGGAAAATCAAATCTTCCTCATCAAAAACGCCCTCTGCCAATCTGCGAAAAAAACGCGGCATGCCGTTTTCCAGCACATTCCCCCGTACGCTTAGCACAGACGCATCCTCATCAACCATTCCGGCTAGCGGCAGCAAATCCTTTTCAGTTCCACCTGTTCCGTGCAGCAAAAGCAGTGTCGGCTTTGACGGATCTTTTCCTTTTTGAAAAATATGTTTCATCCTGTTTAGCTCCCTTCCCATTTCCGAATCGTAAGCGGAGGTAATCTTTGTTCCAGTTCTTCTCGTTTTTCTTCCAGTCATGCAGGCAGCATCAGCCTCTCACCAAGCTTATCCATTTGCTCATCAACAGCAAAACCGGGATAGTCAGTGGCGATTTCGAACAAAATGCCACCATCCTCATGAAAATAAAGGGATGTAAAATAAGTGCGGTCATGAACCTCCGTCGGATGATAGCCTCTGTCGTCAAGTAGCGTCCGCCAGTCATTCAGCGCATCTTCATCCCGCGCGCGCCAGGCAAGATGATGAATCGTGCCGGCGCCCATCAGTCCACGCACTTCAGGCGTCAGCTTGATGGAAAAAATGTGAGAAGGCTGCCGGGATCTCCTGTCTCATTTCCAAAATAAGATGATAGCCGTCCGGCCGGGCATAATTGACCGTCTTCTTCACAAGCCTTACTCCAACTATCCCCGCATAAAAGGTGACCGTCCGCTGTGCATCGTTGACCATTGCTGATATGTGATGAAGTCCCGCCATTTCTAGCATCATACCCACTCCCGCTCCATTCAGACGACGATTATTGCGGTCGTTTCAGCGAAAACATCTCGCCAATCTTCGCATAATCATGCCCGGCCAAGCGGCTAACAGCGCCCAAGCCGTGCGGATCAATTCGGCCGTTTTCATAAATTTCTTCCGCTATATGAAAGTGGACAACCTTGCCGATGATGAAGTCACAGCCTGTCGTCCCCGCCTCTCCTTCAAGCTCCAGCCGATGTTCCAGCACACACTCCAGCCTCATTTTTGCTTCTTTCACGCCCGGAACGGCAAGCTTTACGCTATTTACCGGTGTCAGCTTTGCCAGCTCAATTTCACTTTGATCGGACGGCAGACTTACCGCTGTTTGATTTACTTGCCCAACATTTTGCTGATCAACAAGATGGACGACAAATTCACCAACAGCTTCTATGTTTCTTGCTGTATCCTTCTGCTTCCCTGCCATCCGCTGAATCGACAATGAAATCCGCGGCGGGCTTGATGAGACAACATTAAAGAAACTGAACGGCGCCCCATTGACCGTCCCCTTCGGCGATCGTGTCGTCACAAAGGCGATCGGCCGCGGAACAACACCGCCTGTTAACAGCTTATAATTGTCTTTCTCACTATTTCCTGCTGGATCAATTGAAAGCAAGACGATCAGTCCTTTCGAAAAATGAAATCTACCTGCCTCACGTTAAATGGTAGCACAGTTTGTTCGATTTTCTCCCGGTCGGGCTCATACTGGGCAGGCAGCATTAATTTCTCGCCCATCGTCTCGAAAGACTCGTCATGGGCAAAGCCCGGCGGATCAGTGGCCATTTCAAATAAAATGCCGCCATACTCCTTGAAATAAATCGCGTTGAAATAATGTCGGTCCCGCACCGGCGTGACCCGATATCCGGCGCGTTCCAGCTGCTTCTTCCACTCATACTGATCCTCGTCATTAACGGCCCGCCAGGCAATATGGTGGACCATCCCTACTCCGATTTGTCCCACAGGGGCGACGCTCTTTCTCAGATCAATGATATTGCCAATTTCAGCAGTTGAGCGGAAACGAATGAATTCTCCCTCTTCAGCTGCTTTTTCCAGTCCCATCTCACACTCAAGCAATTCGGCTGTCCGCTCCGGCTGCTTCGACAATAACGTCGCTCCGGCAAAGCCTTTAATCGCGACCTCCGGAGTGACGTCGCCAAACTGCCACGTATTGCTCGCACCTCCTTCTCTTTCCACTAATTCTAATTGAAGTCCATGCGGGTCTTCAAACTGTAAATACAGTTCGCCAAAGCGTACCACTTTAGAAAAAGCAATGTTGAACGCCTCAAGTCGCTTTTCCCAAAATGCGAGCGCGCCCTGCGGCACGGCAAACGCCGTGACACCAACCTGTCCCGCGCCAATTTTTCCTCGACGGGCATTCGGCCACGGAAAAAAGGTCATAATCGTTCCCGGATTCCCACCTTCATCGCCAAAGTACAAATGATACGTCGCCGGATCATCGAAGTTCACTGTTTTCTTTACTAAACGCAGCGCTAACACGCCCGCATAAAAATCAACATTTTCTTGTGGATGGCCGACAATCGCCGTGATGTGATGAATCCCTTTTGTTTTTTTCGGCATACCTGCTCACTCCAATTTCAATTTATGATTTTGCTATATGTAACTCACGAATTCACTGACCGGCTTACGGTAGCCGCGGGGTCTGCGGCTTTCTGTTTTTTCTTTTCCTATTGTAACCAGCATGACTACCTCGTATTGATCGTCAATGTTCAGTACGTCTTTCACTTGCTCGGGGTCAAAACCAATCATCGGACATGTATCCCAGCCTTTTTCCTTCGCCGCCAGCATGAACAGCATTGCGGATAACGAGGCATTGCGGATCGCTTCATCCCGCAAGAACGATGTACCTCTCGTTTCATAAAACGAAACTGTATCCTGAACCATATGCTCATATTCCTGCTTACTGACAATGCCTAGCAGCTTCAAGCCTTCATAAATTTCCGACGCCTGACGGAACGCCTGCTTATCACCAAGAACAGCAATCACAGCAGAGGAACTGATCACTTTATGTTGCCCATACGCCGCCTGTTGCAGCCTCTCTTTCGTCGTCGGATCAATCACGGCGACATAATTTGTATGCTGAAGATTAAACGCGGAAGGTGCCAGCTTCACTCCATCAAAAATCGCGTCCAATTCCTGCCTTTTAATCGGATGCCCCGGCAAAAAATTACCCGCAGAACGTCTTTCCTTGACTAACTGAAGAAAATCTGTCATTTTTCCCCTCATCCTTTCATCTGCCTCATCTGCAATTTACAACAAATTAATATATTATCAATTCGAGATATATAGCTTTAAAAATGCTTTTTAGTTGGAATGCTCTAAACTCCTCTTTATCTCGAATTCGAGATAAGTATATAACAGATAGATTTCTACTGTCAACTTTTTTATTCCTCTAAAGGGGGATTGCTCAGGGGCGAGGGCTAAACACCCTTTGCCCCTGTCCTTAACGGTTAAGCAAGCTCTCAATCAATAAATAGATGACCCCTCCGCTCCTTAAGAGAATGCCAATCAGCTTTAAGGTCTGCTGTTGGGAGAATCGTTTATGCTCACGCTCGCTCAGGTCATTTTTTACTAGGTCATACAGCAACCGTTGAGGAAGCTCCTGCCGAGTACTGCTTTCCTTGACCCTTGCTACCTCCTGCTTCAACTCCCTGTTTAATCGCTTCTGCTCCTGTCTGTCTTGTTCAAGGAACCTCAGGCGAGATTCATGAACACGGATGACCTTTTTCAGCTTCTCTCTTTCTTTTTTCTCCAGCGAGGTTGGCGTCCTGCCTCGCAGCAGCAACGGACAAACCTGCCGATCCAAAAGCCAAAGACAGCTGCGGCAATACTCAATGGATCGTTTCTGCTTCTTCATCATTACTCCTCCTTTTAAAAATAAAAGAGGACACCATGTGATGAATGCTTCACCACATGATGTCCTCCAGTGTACTGGTAGAACAAATGATAGAAATAAATCTGCTTTATTTAAAAGTCTTCCCCTTCATCAAACTTGACTCTTTTCACCTTGCCTTGATAGGTTACAACCTTCGTTTCCCCGTGATCCGGAAGCACGGTCATCCGCGCGCGTCCCTCTGAAACGACAATTACGAACGGCTTGTCCTGCTCCTCAACATTGATCAGCAGCTGGCCGCCAGACAATGAATCCGTTTCAACCGGTTTCAGCCTCATTTTCTTCCCTCCCATGCTTATTTTCACTGAAATTAACCTGGTGTTAACAATAAGTATAGTTAACGCCCAGTTAACTGTCAATCAGAAATTTCCTGTAATGCTAAACGAATCCCTTTTCCTCCTGAAAATTATCCTTTTCCCTGATTCCCTTTACGTTAACAGTAAGTTAATTTATAATAAGAATGAGATTATTGAGTGAGAGGAAGAATCCAGATGATTCCGCAGAGGTTAAAAGCATTGCGTAAAAGCAAACAGCTGACCCAAGAGCAATTAGGAAAGGAAATCAACGTCACAAAAGTATCTGTGTCCGGCTACGAAAATGGCAACAGAACTCCCGACACGGCGACCTTGCAGCGAATTGCCGACTTTTTTGCAGTCTCGGTCGATTACTTGCTTGGCCGCACCGACAAGCCGACAAGTATTCTGACTCCGGCCTCAAGCCAGGAAAATTTATTTTTTTTGGACGAGGAGAGCATTACACCAGAAGAAGCTGAAGAGCTGAAAAAGCATCTCGAATTTTTACGCTATAAGGCAAAAGAAGTGAATAGAGAAGAAATGGAATAAGCGTTTACCTACAGAGAGCGTGTGACAAATGAGTCTTAGCCTAAAGGCTAGTAAGCCAGAACGCAGCCACTCTTTTTCTATGAGTAGCTGCCCGTTCTCTTTTTTTATTTACAACGCGAACATATGTTTGTATAATTGGCACAAGAGGTGACGTTGATGAACTACTATCCAACGCCGTTAGAAAGCTGGATCTCCAAGCTCTATCTCTCGCTTGGTGTTAATGAACCGGCTGATATTGAGGTGAAAAGGCTGGCCCGCTTTTTCCGTGTCTTTCTTTACTATAAAGAGGTAAAAACGATGTCCTATGAATTAGGCCGGTTTCGCTCGATTACGATCGATTCCCGTCTGTCCGCTCCGGAGCAGCATGAGGCGTTTTTTCATGAGCTATGCCATCTGATTCGCCATGCCGGCTGGCAGGCGGGGATGATGCCGGCAGCCTTCCAGGAGCTGCAGGAATTTGATTCTCGCAATTTCACCCGCTATGCGGCGATTCCTTATCATATGCTGCCGGCATTTGATCTGCGTGATCCTGATATTATCGTCAATCTCGCTGACACGTTTCGCGTAACCCGAAAGCTGGCACAGGATCGGCTGGAGCGGATCAGCTACAGCTCAGTTGCAAGAATTAGAGAGAGGGGCCCGGAGTTTGACTATCTTGACTAGCACAGCTTTCTCCAAACGATTGAGTACCTTTAGAATTCCACAATCGCCGCCCCCCAGATGAGTCCTGCACCGAACGACAGCATTGCCAGCCTGTCTCCGCGTTTGATCCGGCCGTCTTTCACCGCGGTATCAAGCGCAATCGGAATCGTCGCGGAGCAGCTGTTGCCGTAGCGGCTTACTGTGTTAATCACTTTTTCCATCGGGATGGCGGCCTGGCGGGCGACAGCTTCCATAATCCTCAAGTTAGCCTGGTGCGGGATAACCCAGTCGATTTCCTCCTTGCTTAGTCCAGTGGTAGTAAGGCTTTCAATCAGCGCGCTGCTCATCGATTTCACTGCTAATTTAAAAATTTTCTGCCCGTCCATCACCATTTTATTTTTATGCTCTGCTGAAGCTGGCCGCCTGCTTCCTCCGCCGGGAACATATAAAGATTGAAAGTGTCGGCCGTCTGAATGAAGAACGGTCGCCACGATCCCTTGCCGCTCCTCCGCTCTCGAAAGAACGACCGCCCCCGCCCCGTCGCCAAACAGAATCGCGGTTGATTTATCGGTATAGTCGGTAAGCCTTGTCAGCGTATCGGCGCCGATCACGAGCACATGCTTATGCGCGCCGGTTTTAATATATTGCTCTGCGATTTGCAGCGCCGAAAGAAAACCGACGCATGTGTTATGAAGATCGAGCGCCGGAATCGGTCTGCAGCCGAGACGATGTTGAAGTTGACAGGAGAGAGGAGGCAGGATGTGATCGGGCGTTTCCGTCGCTGCCAAAATCAAATCAATCTCCTCAGGTAAAAGTGAGGCATCTTGAAGTGCCCGCAAAGCAGCGGCGTAGGCGAAGTCAGATGTCGCTTCATCCTCTGCGGCCACCCTTCGTTCTTCAATTCCGGTACGGCTCACGATCCACTCTTCTTCCACGTCGAGCATCTCCGCCAGCTGACGACTGGAGAGCTTTCCTTCAGGTACACAGGAGCCAACACCGCTTATTTTTGCCGGATACATGACGCGCCCCCTCCTTCTCTGCTTATTTAACCTGAGCTTTGCGTAACGCTTTTGTCATCTGCACAAGCTGGGTACCTAATCCCTCGATTCTGTCCTGGACATCCTTGTCGATCACCTCATTATGCTCATTAAAATGATCGCGATGAGCATACACGAATTCCGGTGCGACATAGCCTTTAAAATAGCTGATAATCGGCTTCATCTGGTTTTCAACGACTAAAAAATGCTGATACGTTCCCCCTGTCGCCGCAAGTCCAACGACTTTTTCGCGCAGGGCGGTAACAGGCAATAAATCAAATAAATTTTTTAACACTCCTGTTAAGGAAGCTTGAAAAATCGGCGTGGCGATCAAGCAGCTGTCGGCAGACTCGACCGTTTTAATGACATGCTGTGTATCGGCGTTATAATGCGCAACGGGGCGCCCGTCACAAAACTCAAGTTCGTATTGACGCAAATCAATCAGCTCAATCTCAATTGTCGGATCAGCTGCTTTCGTCGCTTTCAATATTTGTTCAACGAGGACGGCTGGTTTTGCTCCGATCACCGTTCCTGAAATCCCTACTATTTTCATCATACACCGGCTTTCTCTGTAATTTTTGTTACTAAGCGCTCATATAAATGTGGTTTTAATCGTCTTAAAAAGGGCCGCCCGCCCGCTTTTCTGAGCTTTTCCACCGTAAAGGTTTCCGTCATTGTTTTCATATCCCCCGAGCTTTGCTCAACCTGACTGTGCAAAAACAGGACAGTTTCTTTTAAGCCAGGAGGCGTGCTGACAGCGAGGATACTATCATTTTCATAGGCCCATATTTTATACATCCAGCTTTCTGCCTGACTTTTCCCACCTGCCGACAGCGCAATCAGATCCGCTCCCTGCTTCGCGAGCACGCGGTATGATTCCGGCAAATCGCCATCGTGATCCGTTAACAGCCCGACTCTGGCGAACGGCAGCTCAACAGTTTGAAAAGCTCCCTTCACCCTTTGCACCGGTTTCTCTGGATGAACCTCGTCGTACGAAGCGACCACGCCTTGCGGGCCAAATAAATAGCATGTTTTTCTGTCTGTCTTGATTGTCACGACAAGATAAAGCTCGTAACAAGCTGTTATTTCCGCGAAAGCCGCAATGGTCGACGAACGATCTTCAGCCTGCACTTCCGAGACGACGACTAACCGGTGCTTCGATGTGAACGCGTTAGACTGTATGTGCCTATGCAGGTGCGCCTGAATCGCGCCGCCATCCGTCAGCCTGACTGTCATGACATCAAACGCCTCTTTAACGGCCACTGCTCTTGTTTCCCCTTCCTTCCACAAGTATGGATGGAGCAGAAGATCGTGGTATGCTCCGACCTCCCTCTTCTGCAAGTACGTCTCTCTCCGGCTTCTGTCCACTTGCCACTTGCCATACACGATGCCATCCCCCGCTACGAGCTGATCAAGCACCTCTCCCAGCGGACTGATAATTGCCGTTCCCCCGGTAAATTGCGCTCCTTTTTCTGTTCCCCAGCGGTTCGACGCCAGCCATAGCACACCATTTTCCTTTGCACGCAAGCGCCATGTTTTACTTGGCGGTTTATTGCCCGCTCCTACCCAATTCGTCGGAAAGGCAACGATATCGGCTCCCTTTAACGCGGTAAGCCGTGCCGGTTCAAAATACATCGCATCCATGCAGATCAGCATCGCGATATTGCCAATTGGCGTCGGGAAAACAGGGATATCTTCATTGCCTTCACGGGCCCACTTTGGATCGGCCGCAAACAGATGCGTTTTCCGATAGCGACCGATGACTCCGTCAGGACCAATTAAAACAGCTGTATTATAATAACAATCTGTCTCCTCATCCTTTTCCGGCAATCCGATGACGAGATAGCAGTCGTATTGTGCCGTTATCGCTGACAGAATCGTTGTCGTCTCACCCGGCACCGTTTCGGTAAAGGGAGCAATCTCCGCCCGGCTCTCCCAAATATAGCCGCTCGTTGCCATTTCCGGGAACACAATCAGCCGGGCGCCCTGCTCCGCCGCTTGAATGGCGAAGCGGATAATCTCGCTCCTGTTCCGCTCGACTTCGTTCCACCTTGGCTCAAACTGGACTGCCGCCACTTTTATTATTCTGTCATTCATTTCGTTTCCACCACCAAATTGTTCTCTCTGAAATCCCAGAAAACCGAGCTTTCTTCGTCTGCTGTGACGATCACATATGCTTCATTTGTCAGCTTGCCAACGACGTTTGCCTGAATCCCTTCCCATTCAAACGCCCGGATAACCTCGCTCTCTTTCGATGGGTCAACCGCCAATACAAATCCATAACCAGGGTACATTTGCAGCCATCTTTCCCACTCAATCCCGGGAGGCTTCGGAATCTTGCCGAGATTGACTTCCGCCCCGCACCGCCCGTTTTCAGCAAGCATCACGATCGTTCCGAGAACACCCGCGTTGCTGATATCCCTTGCAGCATGCGCCAGACCGGAACTGGCCAAAGCCGGTAAAACATTGAATTTCCGCTGCAGTTCCTCAGCTGACAAAAAGCTTGTGCTGTTCCATTGAAGGTAGTCTTTGTACGGCTTTCCGACAAGATCGAGCGCGACGATTAAGGAGTGCCCTGCTTGCCCTTTTGTCGCATCAAGCACTTTATCCGCTCTGCCGATAATGGCTGTCGCCACCCCCTCTGTTTCATAAGGGAAAAAATGCCCGCCGACCATCGGAACAGCCAGTTTCCGGCACCCCTCGGCCATCCCTTCGGCAATTAAAGAAGAAAGCTGCTCATCCGGCGCGCTCAGCATATTGACAAGCGCGAGCGGCTTCCCACCCATCGCGTATATGTCACTTGCGCTGACAAGGACCGCGCAAAAACCGGCCCAATACGGCTCCTGCTTGACTAAGGCTGGAATAATGCCGTCACAGGAAAATAGCAGATAGTCTTCCCCCACTTTCATAATCGCTGCATCATCGCCAATCGGCGCTTCCGTATGACCAAAGTTCCAAACATGCTCAAACGCTTGGAGCGGCGCTGAAATTGCTTTTTTCCGTTCCAATGCCTGAGAGCGCTTCAGCCGTTTCATTAATGAGTGAAACCCTTCCATCGCACGCCTCCCATTTCTTGACTAAAACGAGCTTAGGGGCTGGGCAAAAGGGGGAAATAACCTTTTGCCCGACCGAACGAAGCACGCTCCGTTAAACGCCGATTACCGTTTTCTTCAATGGCGCCAGATTCGCTTTCGCGACAATCTTGCCGACACTGTCATCATTGCCGCCGATCGGCCGAATATGGACGCCTTTCATCCCTTCAATCGTTTGCAGTTTTTCAATAATATCTGTGGCGATTTGGAGGGCTTCCTCTTCGGTATCATTTTCTGAAAGCCTGTTCGTAACCCATTCCGGAATCACGATGCCCGGTATTTGCAATGCTTTCTCGACATGATCCAAATTTTTCAGCGGCAAAATACTGGCCATGATCGAAATACGTTCATGCAGGCCGCGGCGACGGGCTTCCGCCATCCACTCTTCAATTAAATCAATATCGAAAACGAGCTGGGTGCGGACAAAGTTAGCCCCGGCCTCGACCTTAGCTTCAAGACTGTCAATCAATTCCTTAATTGGCTTGCCGGCAATATTCTCGACAATCCCAATCGTCATTTGCGGCGGCTCCTCCATCATCGTGCCGTCAAACAGCTTTCCTTCCTTAATAAACCTGCTCACATATTTGACCAGTTCCATCGTCCGCAGATCATATACTTCTTTCGCTTCCGGTTCTGTTCCGACACGGGCCGGGTAGCCGCCGAGAATCGTAATATTTCGAATACTTAACGCCGCAAGTCCTAATAAATCACTTTGAATGCCCATCCGGTTGCGATCCCGTAAATTAATCTGCACAATCGGATTTATCCCGATCTGCCTGAGAAAAAAAGCACAGACGGTTGGCGACATTCTAGCGACGGCCAGCAGGTTGTCACTTATATCAACCGCATCGACCAAGCCGCGATAGCCCGCAGCCTGTTCAATTATCGGATATGGATTCCAGTCACGTGGCGGAACGAGTTCCGACGTCACCGTAAAATGGTTGCTTGGATCAACATCATTGCCAAGATAGATAGACATCTGTTTCTCTCCTCGTTTTTTAGATTTGGAACGTGCTTAAAATAAACGCCCCGCTGTTATGGTACTCAATCAAACAATCTTGAAGATCCAACGGGTGACAAGGAATCGTTCCTTCAATTAAATCCTCCTCACGCATGCCGTGCAGGCCGAGTCCAAAGCGGCAGACGTACACTTTCCCGCCTTCCTTAATGAACTTTTCAATCCCTTCATTCATATTCAGTTCTCCGCCAAACGCCGCTTTTCCCGTCGTCGGAAACCCTCTCGTTGCCATCGCGTTAATCGCCCCAGTGCCGTAAAAATAAATGGCTGCATCGAAGCCTTTTCTTTGGGCGCGAATCGCCTGGAGAACCGCGACATAAGAGAGCGACGATTCATGGGCAATCCCGTGTACAAGAGCAAGAAACTTGTCTCCTTCATTCGCCTTGTAATCCGGGAAAACTTTCGTCTCGCCATACAGCTTGCTGCCGGCAGGAAGAGAAGGATGCGCGATTTCATTCATTGATTTGATTTCATTTTCCGTAAAGTTAGCCATTGTAAACCCTCCAAAAAATTTATTTTTTATCGTGAAAAGAGCATCTGCTCTTCAGCACCCTTAATGAAAATACTGCTCCTCGGCATTGAGCCAAAAAACGCGCTCTTTGATTTCATCGGAGACAGCCACTCCTTGAATTTTCCAAAACTCGCTTTCAAAGTCACTCCACGGCTCATCGCAGCCAAACAAAAACCGGTCGACGCCGATGCCTGTTTTGTCGATTTCCTGCAGAAGCCGGCGCGGGCCAAAGCCGATCGCCCAGCTAGAATCGACATAGATTTGATAGCCGCCTTCCATTAATTCCTGCCAATGGGTGATTAAACGGATATGACCGCTCGTTCCTCCACCCATATGAACGAGATGGATTTTGTTTTCTTTTCCGTATCGTTTAATCAGCTCAAAGTATTCGGTAATATCTGAGCTGCCGCCGGATCCGGTATGAAAATGAATCGGAAAATTCCGTTCGCGCGCCTCTGCAAAGATTCTTTCATGAAGCACGGTCGTTTCCTGATCCCACTTTTTCGGATTTGGAGTTCCGCCAAGTAAGTAGCTCATTTTCAGCGCGCGTATGCCCGGTTCATCCAGCAGTGTAAAAGCTTCCTCGTTTCGCTGCTTGTTTTGCGAAAGACCGGAAACCCATAAGGCTCCCGCCACCCTGCCCCCTCCTTCCTTAGCCATTTTTACGACAAGCTGATTATGGGAAAATGGCTGCTCCTGCTTCGGCACGCCGTAATTCGGCATCACGAGGCTCTTTTCAATTCCTTTGCAATCCATAAACGCAAGCAATTCTTCTGTCGTCTGTGGTGCACGATCCATTGGTGAAATCGGCTCTGCCGCTTCATAGAATGGCCAAGGCTCGAGGTAACCGACATGGCTGTGAACACTGCTTACTTTCCGGCCGAAGTTGACTTTATTCATCGGCTTCTTCCCACCCGCTTCAGGTTGCTTTTGCCTGTTCATATAACTTCATCTCCATTGTTTGATGGGGGACACCGTACATCAGCAGTCCTTCTCCACAGGGCACCCACCCTAATTTACTGAATAATCTGATATTTTCTTTTTGAACGGTAGCAAGAAAGCGCGCTGCCTTCTGTTTCGTCACCTCGTCAACAGCGGCGCGAATCAGATAAACACCGACCCCCTTTATCCGAAACTGCTCTTCGACCGCCAGCCTTCCCCCCCACCAAATTCCGCTTTTCTCCGGGTCCTCGTAACAGCGGACGGTCCCTGCCAGCCGATCGGCTTTTTTCGACCAGGCATTAATGAAAATGGCTTTCTCATCGTGCTCATCTTGATCCGATTGGGGAAACAGCTTTTGTTCCTTTACGAACACATCATTCCGTAAGCGAAGGGCTTCGCGAATTTCCTCAGCTGTTTCTGCTACTTTAATCTCATAATTTTTTCGCATATCAGTTCGCTCCCGATGCCAGCTTTTCAAAGAATGGCAGGGCTGAGCAGGCTCCGCATTTCGCACAGCCGGCCGAACTTTTCGCGGAAGATAGCTTTTCCTGAGCGAGAATCTGTGACACGCGCTGATACATCTCATTCATCACTTCACTTGTCGGTGGATTTGCGTCGGCGAGCATTGTCCCACTCAGTGGTCGGAGTGGGACAACGAATGGATAAACGCCAAGCTTCGCTGCTTTCGCGCAGCCTGCGACAGTTGTTTCCATATCCTCTCCGAGACCGATGATGACATAGGTGCTCACTTGATTTCTGCCGAAGACAGCGACTGCTTTTTCAAATGCCTGAAAATAAGTCTCAAGTGAAATACTCGATTTCGACGGCATCATTTCCTTCCGCACCGTCTCATCAAACGATTCAACGTGGAGGCCGATTGTATCAGCCCCTGCCTTCTTTAACATTTGATAGAAACGGTCATCTTCCGGAGGCTCGCATTGCACTTGGATCGGCAGCTCGCTTACTTTTCTAATTTCCTTTACACATTCCGTTAAATACAGTGCTCCACGATCAACCTCATTTGGTGTTCCGGTTGTCAATGTAATATGTTTGATTCCATCTAACTGCTCAGCTGCTTGAACGACCTCGGCCAGCTGTTTTGGCTGTTTGCGGGCAATCGTATTCCCACTTTCCAATGAATGACCAATCGCACAAAACTTACATCTGTTTTCCGGTGACCAGCGGATACAGCTTTGAATGACCGTGCTCGCCAGCACATCGGCTCCATGTAAAACAGCGATCTTATTGTAGGGTATCCCGTCTTCTGTTTGCAGATCGTAGAACTTCGGCCGCTTCACTTCCTGCAAAAAAGCGGCGACAGGTGAAGGCATTCCTTCATTTTTCAGTGCATAACCTGAATCGTTTTTTTCCAATGAATACGGTGAATACTTGGCAGGTTCATTGAGCGTCGGCAGCATCACCGCTTGACCATTTAACAAAAATGCCTTGTCATCTGTCGGACCGGCTCCCCCTCTTCTGCCACTCAGCTCCACACCATTTGTCCGGATTCCCCGATTATGCAAATCAACAAGAAGCGCTTCTAATGATGCTTGTGCCGGTGTATGTTTGACCTCCTTGCTTCCACTCATTGATTTTCCCTCCTATTTGTTTGTGTCAGATTTTCTTCCGTCTTTCATCCTTTCAGATCGTTTTTTTTATAGACTTAGCGTAACCCCTCTTTACAACTCGAATAGTACACCTGTTTATTTGGAATGTAACCGACCACTCACCGGGAATTTTTTCAACCACCCATTACACCGCATTGTATAAATTGCAAAAAACGCTTTCGTATCAACGGTTTGCCAAACTATCAATGAACAGCAAAAACCATGTTAGATATCCTGACATATTTTCTGTTTTGTTCCAAAAAGGAGGAATGTTCAATGGAGTGGAAGCCGGACAAAAGCAATGAATTTCCGCTATATAAACAGATTTCTAACTTCTTTGAAGCGCGGATTTTAAATGGAGAACTTCCTCCGGGGAGTAAACTTCCATCAGAACGAAATCTCGCTAAATCGTTCCAGGTGAATCGGAGTACGGTGAACTCCGCACTTGAAGAATTGAAGGCTATGGGATTAATTGAAACGCTCGTCGGAGCAGGAACGGTCGTCAGTGACCATTTAACGAGGGAGCAGGGACGCCTTCCTAACTGGAGTCAATATATAAACGAAGGCTTTTATCAACCGAATAATCCGGTTAATCAAATGATTAATCAGCTGATTCAGACGGATAAAGACATGATCAATTTCGGAATTGGCGAATTAAACAAAGACCTGCTGCCAGTTGACGTGTTAACTCATATTCATCGTCAGATCACGTTTGATAATGACCTCGGCTATCAGCATATCCAGGGCAATATTAAGCTGAGGGAAACCATTTCATCCCACCTGAAAGATTATCGCAACATCGAGGCATCCGCTTCATCGATCATTGTCACATCAGGAGCCCAGCAGGCGATTCATCTGATTATTCAATGCCTTTTAAGCCCGGGGGATTCCGTTGCGATTGAAGATCCATCTTACGCCTATTCTTTACCAATCTTTCATTCTGAAGGATTGAAAACTTATTTTTTACCGGTTTATGAGGACGGGGTTGATCCGGAGGAAGTCCTCAGCCTATACCAGAAACACCGGATTAAGATGATCTTTTTAAATCCGATTCATCAAAATCCGACCGGGCACACGCTGAGCATTGAAAAACGGCAACGGATGATGGAAATTTGCAGTAAATACGGGATTGCGATTGTAGAGGATGATCCGTACAGCTTAACCGGCTATCAGGATAACAATCTTCCTCCCCTAAAATCACTCGATTCGCACGGTCTTGTGTTATACATTAGTTCTTTATCAAAAGTGCTTTCATCCGGACTTCGAGTCGGCTGGATCGCCGGTCCGCAGCCCGTTATTCAGCGCATCGCCGATCTTAAGCAGCAAATCGACTTTGGTCATCCTAACTTTTCACAATTGTACGCCACCGAATTGTTGCGTTCCTCTCAGCTCGATGACCATCTGATCTCATTAAGAAACCGTCTAAAAGTGCGAAGGGACGTAACCGCAAAGGCGCTCACGGAACTGCTTCCTGATGAGATTTCTTTTAGCCTGCCGGATGGCGGGATTCATTTATGGTGTAAGCTTACAAATCAGAAGATAGATTCTCACTTGCTATTTAAACATGCCATTAAGCAAGGGGTTGTCTTTGCACCGGGCAAAACATTAGGCTCAGAAAAACATTACATGCGCTTCACCTTCAGCCGACCCGATTCAGACTTAATCAAAAAAGGGATTGAACGGCTGGAGCAGGCCTTGCGGAAATATCTTAAAAGCCGGTCATAGCATTGGAAATGTTCGCCAAAAAAGGGGGACTTCGTGGTATACTATTTCTTGTACAATAGGATAGGCTCTCTCAAGGGCGGTCTGGCTCATCCCCTGCCGAAAGGGGGTGAGGCCAATGACAGTATACGAAGCACTTACATTGATGATTGCTTTTGGCGTTCTCGTCGCCATACTGTCGCAAGATAAACAGAAATAGACCTCCCTTGAGCCTCGGAAACTTACGGGATGGTCTATTTCATCAGATTATGGAGCCAGCCGCTCTTTATGGAGCAACTGTTGTACACGACCGGAAGTGTTCGCGCACTTTCGGTCTTTTTTAGCTTTCTCTTAATTACCGCCATTATAACATATTCCACCAATTTCCCAAAGTCATTTATCACCCTTTACTAAGATATTCCTGTACAAGGGCGCACCCCGGATTATGTATCGTAGTATACGAAAGCCTCGAGGCTGCGGGTTCAACGTTACCACTTTCTTCCTTCCTTTCAGGAAAACTCCAAGTGGTAAAACAATTTATCGACAGGCAGCACTGGAAATTTTTCAGGCAAATCATCAGGAGAAACACGTGTAAAGCCATTTTTTTCATAAAAACGATGTGCTGCTAAAAACTGGGGCGTTGTCCCAAGATAAATTGCCTTGATTTGCCGTTCTTTCGCCCATGCGATGGCCGTAGCCAATAACAAGCTTGCCGTCTTATATGTTGAGCCTCTGAATTCTTTTGCGACAAACATTTTCCTTAACGCAACCTGCTTGTTCCCTATATCTAAAAGACTGATTGTGCCGACTACCTTTCCGCCATACATTGCAACCCAAAAGTTTCCATCCTCTGTTTGATAAAACTCTTCAACCTGAAACAAATCAGGCTGGTCATCTTTTGTTATCGCAATTTTGTATTCTTCTTGTTGAATGTGCACAATTAATTGTACGACTTCAGCTTGGTTTTTGCTGGAGTATGGCTTAATGATCAGGCTATTATTCATTGTTCCCACCACCATTTTTCTTTCATTCTTTAAAGTTAGGATCGTTGTTTTGACTGTAAGAAGGCAATGACCGTTTCATCGGTGACAGCTGACGATGCCCCCAGCCAAATTAAGTGACCCCATGATTCAAGTATACAAAGCTTTGAGCCAGGAATCTGTTCTTGCGCGTAGTGAGCGTGATCCAAAGGGACAGAACGATCATGCTTACTGTGCATCATGAGAGTCGGGCAAGTAATTGCACGCAAATCATCACTCGTAATCGCGTTCACCTGAGCTAAATCGAGAAGGAAACCAAAGCCTGAGCGTTCCGTTTTAGGATGAAATAATGCCCGCGGCACCTTGTATTCTTTATCTGACGGCTTCAGCCATTCCTTCGTAACAGCCGATTGCAGGGTAAGCGTACTAATGCGCTCTGGATAATTCGCAGCTAACCAGATCCCGCTCGGACCTCCGGCGGAAATCGCCAGTACATGGACGTTCTTCAGTTTTAAGTGATCCAATAATTTTACATAATACTCACATGCCTTGGCAAGATCTTTCCCCGCTTCTTTTGAAGTTCTCCCATATCCCGGTCTTGACGGAGTGATGACAGTAAAGCCGTTCTCAACTAAAGCCTGATAGCCAAATTCCTCGTTGCAATTTGAATGCCCGCCATGCATCACAAGAACCGGCTCCCCTTCACCAATCAGTGAATACTCAACCGTAATGCCATCAAACGAAACGGCCTCGACTTTTCGTTCCATTCCTCATCCCTCTTTCAAATCTTTATCACTCGTCCACCAAAGCAGCCTTCAATACTTATATTTATCCTCCATGCTTTTATCAATTTCCTTTTGAAGCGGTGATTTGTCAGCCTCTTCTTCAACCCCATATTTTTTCTGTAAAAAGATTCCAAGTCGTGATTCATTTATTCCATTTCTTATCGCGCTTTTCAAAATGAGATAAAAGATAATAAGCAAAACAACTGAAAAAATAAACTCCATAACTTCCATTTGACTTCCTCCCTTGTAAGTTCCAGCATTCTTCACCATATTAAGCTAAAACGAAAAAGAATAGAAGAGAAAATGTTACTGGCGCGCGTTTTCCCTTATTGAACAGGGAGTTTGTTGCTGCTTACCTGATGGCAAACGCGTTACACCGCCCAAAAACCATTAGACAAATTTCCCATTAACAGCAAGTGGAATAGGTTATTCTGAATGTGAAAGGGGAGAAAATATAATGGAAAACAACAGTGCACCAGAACATCTTGCTTGGCACGAAACGTTAGACATGCACGAATTAGTAGCTTCTCAATCAATTGGTTTAATGAAGATAAAAAAGACATATCCCGACATAACAGACCCCGAATTAAAGCAGCTTTACAAAGAAGCAATAAACGGACTATCAAATAATGTGGCAGAACTGCTGGAATTCTACCCGCTGGCCCCCCGCTCTCCAGAAGAGGATGACTTTCGCAACGAGCAGATCCCTTTTCATGCAGGCGACTTATTGGCCCTCTTTAAGTCGGGTGTCAGAAATTACTCAATCGCCATAACCGAGACGGCAACCCCGTCCCTTAGAGCCGTTCTAAAAAAACAGTTAATCCAAGGAATCGATACCCACGCGAAAATCTTCACCTATATGTACAAAAACGGCTTTTACCCTGCTTATAATCTCGAACGCCTGCTGCAAAACGATGTAAACCTTGCTTCCAAGGCGTTAAATGAACCATTTTAACTGATCATCTTTCCAAGGGCTTGAGACAAAACTAGCATTGACCAAGGGCTGGACAAAAGATTTTAAAATAACAACCTTTTGTCCCTCCCCCTTTACCAATAAACTAGTCGTACATCGACAATTGTGCTAAAATAGTAACTAATGATTTGTAACAACACTGTAGATCTCCCCTGCTCGGCAACTCTCCTTTAAAGTCCCATCCGTAAAACGTGAATCCCTAAACCTTATGACAAGAAATAGTAGCAGAGATAGGCATATTTCAATAATAAGGAGGACACTTATGAGCGAACAATTGCTCCATCAGATTTTATCCAAACTGGATACTGTTTCAACCGACATTAACGGACTAAAAATAGACGTGACCGAACTAAAAACGGATGTCTCCGGGCTTAAAACGGACGTCGCCGACTTGAAAACCGATGTTTCCGGACTTAAATCAAATGTCGCTGACCTCACTTCCGATGTCTCCGGGCTTAAAACGGACGTTGCCGATCTGAAAACCGATGTTTCCGGACTTAAATCAAATGTCGCCGACCTGACCACCGATGTCTCCGGGCTTAAAACGGACGTCGCCGACTTGAAAACCGATGTCTCCGGACTTAAATCAAATGTCGCTGACCTCACTTCCGATGTCTCCGGGCTTAAAACGGACGTCGCCGACCTGAAAACAGATGTTTCCGGACTTAAATCAAATGTCGCTGATCTCACTTCCGATGTCTCCGGACTTAAAACAGACGTCGCCGATCTGAAAACCGATTTCGCCCGGATGGATTCAAATATGGTCGGTCTTACTTCTGATGTCTCTGGACTTAAAACAGATGTCACCGATCTGAAAACCGACGTCTCCGACTTAAAAGTGGATTCAACTGAAATAAAAGAAGTTGTCTTCCGCCTTGAACAAAAACAGGAGATTATTTATCTCCATACAGGAAAACTATCCGAATATCATTCCAGTATCATATTCCGTCTAACGAATATTGAAGATCGGCTTGCCTTCCAGACTCATAAAATAACAGAGACAGAACTTGAGCTATTCAAATTGAAAAAAGAGTAAAAATGTTTTTAGGGGCTGTTTATTTCCTAGCTCAAACTAGTACAAGGGTAAGCCAAAGTGCGGTGCCAGTCGGAGAGCATTGGTACTTCGTTTAGACTAAAGGTTAAAGATTGCTTTATTTTCCTTAAGTTAGTTGTGAACAGCATCCTTATGTATATAGGAGCTCATATACTGGATTTCTGAAAAACGGCGTTGTAGTAGCAGATAAAAATCGGCCATTCATATTGAAGCGCCTTTCAACATTGAGAGAGGCAATTCTTTACGCATGGCCGAACGGGACTTCAACTCTCTTTATCATTTCTGCTATCTTTTATGTTCTTGTCGCCCAGGAATGATAAAAGAAAGAGGATGAACATTCATTTTCTTACTAGCAGGAGAACTAATATAAATGAGGAGGAATTTGTCTGTCTCTTCCTGCTACCACAGCTGGTGGTGTATCGAAAATATAATCAGGAGCAGGATTTAATGTAGGTTTCTCAGCAAAAGGGACAGGGTTTTCTACGTAATTAAATGTGCCTAGACCATCCATGCTTGGACCGGAAGCCCAACGCCCTTCAGCACTTTCATTTCCTTGTGAGAGATTAAATAATGTATACGACACTTCTTGTTTTTCAAGCTCTTTCGGGAATGTGCTTGGAACGACAACGTTCTCTTTCTCTTCCAGCTCACAAATCGCGGCGATCCATTGATTTTGGTGCATTGTGTCTCTCGCAATCAGCCACGAAAGCATATCTTTTACCCCACGGTCATTTGTAGCGGCATACAATCTCGCGACTTGAAGTCTTCCTTGTGATTCAGCATTCAAATTGGCTCTGAAGTCAGCTAGTAAATTTCCGCTGGCAATGATATAATCTGCTGTCCACCTATTCCCGTTGCTGTCAGCCGGCAATGCCCCTAATCCAGAAACAATCGCATGTTGTGGATTCATTCCTCCAAGGATAGCACCCACAATCGGATCTTGCGCGGCACTCTCTAAGTCCCCTACAGGAGCTCCGTCTAACAAACGGGCAATCATTGTCGCCAACATTTCAATATGAGCCAACTCTTCTGCCCCGGTATCCATTAACAAATCCTTATATTTACCATTGCCACGGACACTCCACCCTTGAAACATATATTGCAGTGCAACGGAAATTTCTCCAAATTGCCCTCCTAATACTTCCTGTAATTGACGTGCAAATATCGGGTCAGGTCTTTCCGGTTTTGCATGGTACTGTAATTCCTTAACATGATAAAACACTGACACCCCTCCCTCAATAAAGTTTAATTTTCTCGCTAATACTCGTGTATTCTCCAAATTTCACTAACACCAAATAGTAATCTCACCAGTACTACTGGATAGAAGTAGAACGAATTAAAATTTCTTACAGGGG
>NZ_JAMBOL010000041.1 GCF_023715605.1 Halalkalibacter oceani | reverse complement strand
ATGTCTTTTTCCTTTCCCCAGAATTATAAATGTCGAAATGTTTCGAATTATATACGGACATTATAATCGACTAATTCTGGACAGGCAATACCGTCAACTTTCGGTAATTTAAGGGTGTCAAAAACATCAGGTGATTCATGAGATTCATAACTGTTTTATCCATTATCAATTCAGTTGCATCGCTTGGATTTATTCCTATAAATGTAGCTTTAGGTTTTTCCCCATTCCACATCTTAGCTAATGAGTATCTGTACTTTTGATCGTCAGAGTAAATCGCTGTCGTCTTTAAAGTATGCTCTTTTGTAATCATGCTATTCTCCTCCCGCCCTCTCTACCGTAATTCTACCAAGCCAAAAATCATATATTGGTTGACGAACCATATATATCGTAACATCGCGGTTGAGCCAGCTTTGGTTCTACGTCAAATGTTGGGGTAGCGAGAGGATTACCCCTTATCCTACCCCGAATGAGTGATCTTTGAATTGGTGATGAAGTAAAATCCGCTTCCGCAACCGATCATGCCTAGCTCCTTCGCTTGATCAAACCAGGCCACGTAGGCTTCCTTGAGTTCATAGGCTTCACGCAAGGCAGGGGAAAGTGACAGATACCGTTCAAGATACCATCTTTGTTTCTCTGTCAGGTCGTCTTTTCGCTTGGAAAAGATGGCTCGCATTCGCTTACACTTTTTACGGTCGTAGGGGTGGAAGGACTTCTGTTCAAACCGTCTGACTTTCTCTACGGCCCCATAGATAACGCGACAAAAATGAAATCGATCTCCGATGATGAGCGGGTTTCCTAGCGCTTTCTGTACCGCTGATTTCAACGTGTAGCTCAAATCCATCACGACCATCTGGACGTGGTGCCCTTTCTGTTCCAAATAGCGCTTGAGCGTTTTCGCGGAACGATCCGGCAAGATCTCAAGCGGGCGATGGGTGTGGGCATCGGCAATGATCAAATGGTATTTCCCTCCTCGCGTGTCGGCTTTATACTCATCAATTGCAATGACAGGAGGAAGGTGGTCCACCTCTTTGACAAGCGGAGTCGTCAGCTCATCGAAACGACGCATCGCTGTTGTGGGAGAAGTATGAAATTGCTTGGCAGTATCCCGGAAATTCTTCCCCTCAATCAACCGCATCCGCAGGGCCTGGTTCCATTCCACCGTTTGTCTTTGATACCTCTCCACAAACGTTACCTTTTCCGCAAACCGCTTTCCACATGGGCACGCATAACGGCGCTTGCGATAAAAAAGCGTCACCTTTCGCTCAAACCACTTCAAATGCTGGATCTTCTGCATTCGGTAATCATGGACACGCTCCGTCTTTTTCCCACATGCCGGGCACGATTGTCGCTCTTTTGGCATCTCCACATGAAGGGCAATTCCACCCTCTCGTTCCTCCATCTTTGTCACGCAAACCTCTTTTAATCCTGGGATTTTCATGATAGACTTTTGTTGCACGCAGCTCCATCCTTTCTTTGTTTCTCGTCAATTCAAGGATAACAGGATCAAAGGAGCTTGCGTGTCTTTTTTTGTCCTCATTGTGCGAATACCCCAACATTTATTCTAGAGCCAAAAGAATGAGAGGGAAAAGTAAGTAACTCCCCTAATAATAAATCCTGTATATAAAACTATAAATGCGAAAAAGGTTATTGCCCTAAGGGGCAATAACCTTTTTCATAAACTAAACGTATCTGATATTAATTGAAGCTAGCAGGTAAAGTAAATACTACATCTGCTGTAGCTGTATTTCCTACTACATCCACTACATCAGCAGCATCAATTGTAATTGTATCTCCAAAGGCAATTGTTGGAGTAGTTCCTAGTGTAATTACAACCGATGTACCGTCAGGGTCAAATTGAGCAGTGGCAGTAGTTCCCAACTCAGGTAGGCTTTCTAAGAAAGTTTCAATATCACTTTGTGATGTTGAAGATAATTCCTCACTGAAAGTTAGAGTGATTTGATCATCTTCAGTTAAATCATCATCATCATCTGCGTCTGTCAGTACAACAGCATTAGAACTGGCAGCTGTCGGTGGAGTTGCATCAACTACTTGAGTAACAGTAGAGTTTTTAAATCCATCTGCAACAATTGTAACTACATAGTCACCAGAAGCAGTTGTAACACTCTCATCAATTTCAAGAGTAGTTGTACCACCAGCAGTATTGAAATCATAAGCAGATGAAGCTAGAGCAGTACCGTTAACGCGAACGCTTGTAATATTATCTTGGAAAACAGTGCTTGCACTGTAAGTCACCTCAATAGAATCGTCACCTGCAATTACTGCATTCGTTACACTCAATTCAACAGCAGCCTTTTGCTTAATTGTAATTGATGTTACAGTATTGCTGGCTTCATCTAATTCATAATCAATTACATCGTCAGTGTTAAGTCCATTTTGAATGTCGGCTCTTGCAACAAAACCAGATTCTCCAGCAACAGTATCATCTACAAAAACATTATCAGCCAATGGTAATGTTCTAGAAGTATTATCTTCTAATTGAACACGGATTGAAGTAGCTGATACAGCAGTAACTGTTGCACCTGATACTGTTTCTTCATCATCATCATTACCTGTAGTGCCGGCATCAACAATTACGAAGAATTTAGCGAAACGAGTGTTATCTCCATCTTCATCGTAATCAAGAATAACTAATACTTCTTCATTGCTATCAAGGTTACGAAGATCAGATAAACGCTTTTCTTCAACGTTAGAACCAGTGTTGTCAAGAACATAACCATCAGAAACTAGTTCATATGTGCCACCAGTACCAGTGATTGTGCGGTTTGCTGTAGAAACTGAAGTGATATTTGATACGCGAGCAGTGTCAGCAGTAACAATCTCTGTTACTAGACCGTTGTTGTTTTGAGCAAAGTAAACCGCATCTCCACGACTTAATTGTCCAGAAAGACCAGTAATATTAGAATCAGCGATTTCATCTACATTAAACGTTTGACGAGTTCCATCGATATAAGCATCAAAGCGTACGATTTCACCGTCAGTGTTGCGGAGAACACTTCTGATTAATGCAGGAGTATCTGCATCTTCACTATCAACATCAGAATCAACAATTACTAGGTAAGTAACGTTGTCTCTGTCATTGTAATAAACAAGCGCTTCATGGATTTCATCAGCAGAAGTTTCTTCTTTATACTCAGCCCATGTAGACACTTCTACATCGCCTGTACTAATGCTCTTGTCATCATTCCAGTCATGGTCAGTTGTATCGAAAACAACTGCGCTATTTTGGATTCGTTTTCCATTGAAGAAGTTATCCTTCTCAATTTCAAATACTCCACTAAACTCAACAAAACCATCGCCATCGAATCCATCAGTGTAGAATTCAAATTTTGTTACATTATCATTGTTGTCAAGGTGAACTCGGATTAGTTGACCTCTTTGACCAACTTCAGAGAAATCAACGATTTGCGCTCCACCTTCAACGCGAATACCACTAGCTCCACCAGCAGCATTAGCGTCAATCAATTCAAGGTCTTCGCCATCATAAGCTTCACCGTCTACGATGATTTCATCTAAAGAATCTAGACGTACATCATAAACATTAGCTTCGCCATTTTGGCTTAAGACAGATACTTCTAAGCGATCACGAGTTGCTTGGCTATAACCAACTACTTCATCAAGAAGCAATGAACCTAGACGGTTACGGTTAAGTTCTCCTAGTTCTCCAGCAACAAACACAAGGTTGCCATCACGATCTAAGAATACTGTAACATCACCTGCATCTTGGAAACGCTCAATAACGTCAGAAGCGTCAGAACCAGTACCAAGTACTTCTACATCGCCATCTTCATCGATGTAACGAACTTCCCACTCACGATCTCCAGCATAATCATAAAGCTTACCGTCAACTTCGAACTTATCTTCGAAGATACCAGTGATTTCACCAGATACAGTACGAGTGAATACTTCTGCATAACCTTCATCATCGTTTTCTGGATCATCATTGAAGAATACAACATCGTTTTGCTCGATGTCATCAATTGAAATTGTTTCTCCGTCTTTAACGATGATGTAGTCTTCTAAATCAACGTCGATGTATCCGTCATATCCGAATACTTCAGTACCATCGATTTCGTCGACAACAACGTAATCAGCCCAGTTGTAGGCATTCACGTAAACAACGTCGCCGCTTCCGTCTAATACGACTTTAGCATAGTCATAGTATTCATCTAGATCTTCAACATCAGCACGATCTCCGTTGATGCGAACGATAGCGTCATCAGAGAAATCAAACTCATCATCTAGATCAAGAAGTTCAATCTCATCACCATTCACTTCTACAGCATCATAGTGAACTGTTTCGTCTTTCACTTCAATGTTCACAACTTCATCTTCAGTGTTATACCAAACACGAATGTCACGACCAAGAACATACTCTAAATCAATATCCGCATCTGCAACTTCAAGATTAAGATTGCTAACGTGATATCTCTCGTTAGATGTAGAAGTAGTTTCAGAATCAATTAGCAGTTTGCCTTCTTCATTATCGACATCGATAACACGAGCTTCTGCATATTGTGGTCTTTCAAAATTATACGTGTATGTTTCTCCGCCATGCGTAACTGCAAAGCGATATGTTTCACCACGCTCAAGGATCGGGCGATCGATATCATTCTCAAAGAATGTAACTGTAAGAACGCGACGGTCGTTAGAAAGATCAACTTCCTGAATCCCAATACGTTCGCCAGTTCTTGCATTTGTAACATTTACGTCATTACGAGTAATGTTACTAT
Organism: Halalkalibacter oceani; assembly: GCF_023715605.1. Lineage (GTDB taxonomy): Bacteria > Bacillota > Bacilli > Bacillales > Bacillaceae_D > Halalkalibacter > Halalkalibacter oceani. The sequence continues at coordinate 17,958 of NZ_JAMBOL010000041.1, read as the reverse complement.
TTGCAGGAACAGAGAATGTTACTTCAGCAAAACGGCCTTCTTCAGTCAACGCTTCAACACTCGTAATTGCAAACTCAACTGGAGTTTCGCCGCCTGGCACAGGAATGCGTACTTCAGGAACTTCTGCACGGTGTACGAATACAGGAGTTTGAGCACGAGTTACGTTGCCGTTTGGTTGGAATTGACCAGCACGAACGCCTTCAACGATTCCAAGGCTAGCAAGGGTTGTGATGTACTCAGCACCCCAGCCAGTGTTGTCAGTGAAGTCAACTTCAGCTGCTTCGTTTTCTTGAAGATCGTAAGCAGTTACAATCATTTTCGCCATTTCTTGACGAGTGATTGTGCGGTTAGGACGGAAAGTTCCATCAGTGTAACCGTCGATTACGCCAGGAGCCTGTGATTGAAGGGCAGCGATGTAAGAAGAAGCCCAGTGGCTTGACGCATCAGAGAAGTTAGTGTTTGCAGATTCGTCAACGTTAAGACCAAGCGTGATCGCAAGGATCTTCGCTGCTTCTGCACGAGTGATGCTAGCGTTTGGTTGGAAAGTTCCGTTAGGATATCCTTCGATAGCACCTTTTTCCACTAGGTAGTTGATTGCATCAGCAGCCCAGTGGTTTGAAGCTACGTCAGAGAATGACGTGTCAGCGGAAACTGACGGAATTACAGGCGCAGCAACTGTAGCTACCATTGCAGCTGTTACAGATGTTGCTAAAAACTTGCGGTAAGACTTAGGTTGGTAAGCCATGTGGGTAAATCCTCCTTTGAATTATGTACATTAAATGTACGTATTTCTACTAAATGTCAAAGAGTTGCTACTATCAGATGTTGTAATGTCGAACCATGTTGTAAGTACGTTGATAGTAAAGCGCAACGCTGACTGAGTCACTTGCAAAAGAAACTCGGATAGCTTAGCTCTCCAACATTAGTAAAACGCGGGTAGAATGCTTGCAAGAATAGTATAATTACCAATCCTAGTAATGTCAACCACTATGTAAAAGTTGTAGGAAAGAAAGTCAACATTTCTCAAGTGTTTTCATATTTAGGAAAGGTAGTTATTTTTTATTCTACATGATGTTACATAAATTTCAATAGTTTTCTTCCAATTCGATATTAGTACATATTTCCATAGATTTATCCGCTGAATTCCGGCTTTCTTCTATATAACTGTGAATAAAGTCGGAGCGATTCTATGGAATTATTACAGACTATATTACGAGTTTGTTATCAACTTGTAACATTACTTTCTCTTATTATGTGGTAGACTAAATCTCGTACTTACCCAAGATTATGTCGAATTAAACATAATTTTCATAGATTTAGTAAAAAATGTTCATTTTTTTGCTAAGATGCAGTGTGGCATGAGCTTCATTGCCTACCTCAAATTTTTACATAGTAAGAGGAGTGTATGTATGTTACGAAAGTTGATCCCGGTAGTCGTTTTTGCTTTGCTATTTACAGCGGTGGTTCAGGTGCAAATGGCGGAAGCAAGTGTGAGGGACGATATCGTCACCTCCGCAAAGAAACAGATCGGTGTCCCTTATAAGTACGGCGGCACAACTCCGAGTGGCTTTGATTGCTCTGGCTTCATTAATTACGTCTTGAAGGAATTTGGCATCTCTGTTCCCCGAACAGCCGCTCAAATGTACAATCAAGGCACAGCTGTTTCCAAGGCAAACCTGCAAAAAGGGGACCTCGTCTTCTTTAGAACCGTAAGCTCTGGCGCTTCCCACGCAGGAATATATGTCGGAAACAACCAATTTATTCACGCTTCTTCCTCTAAGGGTGTGATGATTTCCTCCATTAACGATCCTTATTACTGGGGACCTCGTTACTTAGGGGCGAAGCGGATCCTTCCGGAAGAGAAGGCTGAAGTTCAAGCAACAGCCGAGAAAAAAGCCGAGCCGGCACGCGTACTTGGTGAGGGCGAGTACCATGATGTCCTTCCTACACACTGGGCGTTCGGTGAGATTAAAGAATTATCCGTTTCAAGCATGATTGCCGGACTGGGTGATAACCAGTTTGGACCGAACGACAAGCTGACACGGGCACAAATTGCCGCGTTGATTACACGCGCAACTGGTTTAGAAACAGACAGCGGGTTAAACGGTTTCCGTGACGTGCCGGAAAACCACTGGGCAGCCCGGGCGATTGCCGCCACGGACAGAGCTGGCTACTTCTCATACATAGAAGGAGATACGTTCAATCCGAACGAACCAGTAACACGCGAAGAAATCGCCGTTCTCTTTACAAAAGCTTTCAACCTACCAGTAGAAGAAACGGTATCTGCCTCATTTAACGACGTTGACGATCAAAGCTGGGCTTTCGCCGAGATTCATGCTTTACAGGCGAGCGGCATCGTCCAAGGCTTTGAAGATGGGACATACCGTCCAACCAATCACGTGACACGCGCTGAATTCGCAAAAATTCTTCATACTGCATTGAACTAATGAAAAGCGGCTCTGCCGCTTTTTTTGTTGTCTTCTTTCAGACCAGGTCTCAAAGGACGTTTTTTTTTGGCTCCCTCAGGCGCAGCTCTCTTTCACCTCCAGACATGTTATGATTCAATTGGATAGCCATCCAATCACTCGCTGTGATGGATGTCCTTACCTATAAGACGAAAATACGCCCATTCAGGTTTCAGCTTATGTGAGAAAAAATAAAAAAATGTTTGTTTTTTTACCATAGTGGGATGAAGTGGTCGTGTATGAGGCATTTTTTGTGGCGGTGAAGGCGACTTCGTTTCGTTTTTCTTCCTATATAAAAAGCGTTGTTTTTTTATTGTGGGGAAGGGGAACGTCATTCCTTTATTCTTCAATATTTAGCCTTTTCGCTTTAATAGGTGGAACGCCATTCCGCTATTGCCTATGGTAGCGGTGAATTACCGCATGTTTTCGCCTGATAGCGGAACGAGGTTCCTATTGTTACGTGAAAAAGCATGGAAATCGAGCAATAGCGGAAGCACGTTCTTCAATATTTTCATTCTTTTTCTATAAAATAGCAAAAGCTTGCCAACCCACTCTTTATATCGAGGTAAGAAGGACTTATAATATAAGCTAAAAAGCAGCTACACTTTTGAAGTGTAGCTGCAAGATAAGTATTATTTGGCTTATATAACAGATGGATTTTAATCGTACCTCGGTACGGGTAATCATCCATCCTTCATAAAGCTAATCGAACCTTAGTACGGGTTGCTTTATGTTCTCGTATTGTACTATATCGTTTCCACTACGTCAACTGGAGAGGTGATTTAATGAAGCTTAAACTACATTCAGAAATAATGAATATTTTTTTCGATGAAAGTGGTCGTCATGATGATAAACCAACTACAATGGGTGGACTCCTCATACCTCAAGCCGTTTATTCAGCCACTGAATTTACTGAACTTTCAAAACGCTTACAACTTGGTACATTAAAGTTACATTGGACAGATTATAGCGGCCACGGTCCTAACAAACAAAATATCATTGATACCATGACTTTATTTTCAAGATTCGTTCCATATGTAAAGATGAATGTCATTAATTACAATCACCATTCTCTTAATATACACAAAAAACGCTTAGAAGATAAGGACTATTCAAAGTTAATGATTTATACCAAAATACCTGAACGCATTTTCTATGGTTTATTACGAAATTACGGACAAGATGTTTATGTAAAAGCAAATGTCTACATAGAAGAAGCATCCGTATATAAACAATTAGAATTGGATACTCGTATTTTAGAACAATTAAACACTCAATCTCTTTATCGTGGAGAACAGTTTAGTGTTTCGACTTGTGAAATGCATCCTAAAAATAAAATGATTGGTATTGAGCTAGTTGATTTAATTTTAGGAGTAATAAGATCCATTATTCAAAATGTCATTATTCCAAGCGATATCTCCGAAGAAGAACTCAAGCGGGCGAAATTGAAGAAAAAGAAAGCAAAGAATGACCTGGTCATTCAGTTACTAAAAATTGAAAAGTTCACACACTTTCTTTCTACTATCAAATATTATGAATGGAATAGCAATAAAGAACTGGCTGAAGTTGACTTTGAAGATTATTTACGCATATTTATGGCGTCGCATTTTAGAGAATTTCATGAAAAGTAATAGTAATTCCCCCGTCAACTTCGCTCACTAATAGCACGTATAGTTCCCTTCACCGTTAAAAAGAGAGGCTGGAACAAAAGGTTGTTTTTACCTTTTTCCCAGCCTCTAAGCAAGTTTTGTCTCAAGCTCCTTCTTCTTTATGCGGCGTCTTCTTCCTCCGCTTCTTCCGTTTCTTCTCCTGCTTCGTCGTCTCCGTAGTGGAGCGCTCTTGAGAGGAAGACGGCGAATTCGGCGCGGGTGACGGCTGTCCGTGGCTGGAAGCTGCCGTCCGGACGTCCGAACGCGACGTCGGCGCCGGCAACAACGGCGATGTCTTCAGCGGCGAAGTAACGCGGCGGGACGTCAGGGAAAATCACCCGGGAATCCGGAGTGAACTCAAAAGAACGGTTCAGGATGACGGCGACTTCACCGCGCGGAATGGCGGTGTGCGGGCGGAACGAGCCGTCGCTGTAGCCCTGAAAGATTTCCTGATCGACCATGGCCTGTATGTAATCAGCCGCGTAGCTTTGGCGGCGGACATCGAGAAACTCTTCGACATACGGGCTCGGTTCGAGCTGCAGGGCGCGCGTCATCATGACGGCCGCTTCGCCGCGTGTGATCGTTTGTGACGGGCGAAATGTTTCATCCGGGTAGCCTTGAATAATGTCCAGTTCAATTAATTCGTAAATCGCCTCGGCGTACCATTCGTTCCCCTGCACGTCCGTAAAGGAAGGAGAGTCGGTTTCCTCAGGCTGGTTGCGGACGGAAATCGTGACGTCCTTCGACTTTTCTGATTCTTTGCGATCCTTGCTGACGGCGGTGACGGCGTAAGTGTAGCTTCCTTCTTCCACTTCATCGACGTAGCGGTTCGTAGCTGCGGGAACTTTATCAAGCAGCTCGCCGTCACGGTAAATATGAAAATTCGCTGCTTCTACTCCGTTGCTTGCGCCGCGCCATGTGATTTCCAGTTGAGTGCGCTCGCCATCTTCCCCGTCGAGCGGGATTACTTGCAAGTCTTCAGGCGGCAGCGGTCGTCCGGCTTTGGCGCGCAATGTTGGCGGAAGCTCGATTCTGCCATAGCCATACAAACGGTCACGGCCCGGCTCACCGAGGTCAACGGTTTGTTTGTGGAGCATTTCTCTAAGCTTGTCGTTGCTCGCTTCAGGGTAAGCCTGCTTTAAGAGAGCGAGATGTCCGGCGACATGCGGTGCTGCCATTGAAGTGCCGTTCACCTCGACATAGCCGCCGTCCGTGTACGTGCTGCGTACTCTGACGCCGGGAGCGCTCACCTCGACCTCGTCTCCTGTCGCGGAGAAGGAGGCGCGATTGTCGCGGTTATCGACAGCGGCAACAGCGATGACACTTTCATAGGCTGCCGGGTAGTCAACCGTATTTCCCGTGCCGTCCGCGTTGCCCTTGTTTCCGGCGGCGGCGATGATTAAGGCACCTGCCTCGTAAGCCTGGTCAAGCGCGTTCTTTAAAGCGGTCGATGAGCTTCGCCCTCCCATGCTGACATTGATAATATCTGCCTCTTTTTCCAAAGCCCATTGAATCGCTTTGACGACATCTGACGTATAGCCGTCGCCATTTTCATCAAGCACTTTGGCGACGTAGAGCGACGCTTCATGGGCAACGCCGACGATTCCCCTGTTATTATTCCGGGCGCCAATGATCCCGGCTACATGCGTACCGTGCCCATTGTCATCGGCAAAAGAGTCGGTATAGCTGACAAAGGATTTCCCCTCTGTAATCCGTAGATCAGGATGATCGGCATGAACCCCGGAATCCAGAATCGCGATTTTCACACCCTTGCCTGTTAATCCATTTTCCCAAACGACCGGCGCACCGATCACTTCCACACCCCAATCAACGACCTGGCTGCTGACGGTGAATGACTCATCCTCCTCGACATAGGCCACCTGTCCTGCATGCCGCAGCTTTTCCGCCGCGGCGGGCGTCAACTCAAGGGCGACAGCTTCGATGTCCTCAAGGTACTGGTGAACCTCCAGCGCCACATCGGCAATTAACTCATGATCAATTTGTTCTGTAAATCCTACGATATAGCGGTGACTCTCCTCTGCTGCTGCTGGAAATGCGACGAGCACAGTAAGCAGCAGAACGAGAGCCGCGCGTAACCATATCCGCTTTGTCATCCGGCTTCTCACTCCCGTTTCTCTCTAAATTTCTATAATGGGGAACACCAAAATTGGCCATTCTCTTCTCCGAGCTGCTGAAAAAGGACGGTTCTCAGCAGCTTTTTCTCCGGCTTTATTATGTTCAGACTTGTCCACTTAAGGGGTGCTGCTTTTTTGAATTTGACGCTGATTTGTTCTCGGTCTTGCCCCAAAGATCATCCAGCCCCATTTAACTTTATAAAGGACCAGGTAAACGATAACTCCTGAGATGATGAGCGCTCCGAGGAAGCTTCCGGCAATAAAGAGATGATAGAACAGCATATTGCCGCCCGGATCGACATACTGGCGGAAGTAGAATAAATAAAGCGGATGGATCAAGTAGATGCCAAAGGATAAATAGCCGATCAGCATCACCGGCTTCAATAGCCATTGCGGCGACCGTCTAACGATGAAGACAGAGACGTATAACAATAGCGCCGCCGTAAAGATCGTATGCATATTCCACGCCAATGTATAAAGCCGTGAATCAAAGCTTTCTCCCCAGACACGCGTCGCATGCCACATATAGATATGAATGCCGACAGCCGCGACCCAAGCCGCAGTTAGCAGCGCGCCCCAGAAGTGCCTTGACTTGAGCCATGCTTTAATCTCCATATAGTAAATCCCGATAAAGGCTCCTGTTAAATAGTAGGACATATAGGAAAGCGAAATACTGCCCGTATTCGGATACTTCCACACGAGGTTATTGTAGATCACATACGCCCACTGAATGACAAATCCGAGCCATATCAAATGCTTCGTCACCGCCGGCCATTTTTTCAGCAGCATGAGCATCAGCGGAAACATCAAATAAAATTGAATGCTGATAAAGACAAAATAAAGATGCGTATACGCATTCCCGAGCATCAGCTGCTCGGAAAACGTCGACCAGAAATCAGCGAAGCTTTCATAGTTTTGAAAATAATCCGAGCGTATGCCGTTATACAGCACGGAAAAAATCAAATAGGGCAATAAAATATACAACAGACGGTTCGTATAAAACCGCTTTACCAGTTCTCCCGTCAACGGCCGGTGATAATAGCTGTAAAAGAGAACGAGGCTGCTCAATAAAATAAAGGTTGGCGTCCCAAAACGGGACAGAGTATTCAGCGCATTATAGAACGCGAAGGAACTCGAATCCGGCTCCAGCGTCACCACTGTCACAGAGGTTGAATGCACCATCAGCACCGCCAGAATCGCAATCGCTCGCACGACAAAAATCTCTTCCAACGGCGGCTTCTTCATGATTCTAGACATTATGTATCTCCTTCTCCCCGTACAATACTTACTTCCACCTTCAAGTCTATCAATCCTGCATAGAAAATAAAAGAACGAATCTTCCAAAGGAAAATAGGACGAAAGATCCGTTTGAGGAATGCTATAGTCATGAGAGTGCTCAAAACAAAACTAACTTTGTCCCAGCCTCCTCTTCCGTGTTTCGAGAATTTTAAGAGCTTTTCGATCAGCTTTCGCATTTCTTCTTCATCCACCTATCTGCTAGATTGCGCAGGCAAAAAGGTCGACTCCTATCCGTTTCTTATTTTCTGTTCGTTTATCACAAAAGCCCCGCCCCAAAAGAGAGCTTCCTTCGGGAAATCGGGGCTTGCTTGTTTTCGCATTTGCTTGGAGAGACCCGAAAAGAGAAGCGGTCGCTTTTGCAATCGCTCCTAGCTTAAATAATCCTTCAATGTTTGCTGTAGTGTGCCTTTTGTTTCCGAGAACTTCTCGAAGGAAATCCCTAAATGAATCATGTTGCGGACAAGCTCCGGCCGCAGGCCTGTCATGATCGCTTTCGATCCCATCATTTTAACGCCGTACAGTACCTTTTGCAGATGATCAATTACTTCTCCCTGCATATTGGCAATGCCGGAAAGGTCAATAATTAATGTTGTGATACGCAGCTTGCTGATTTCTGTAAGCACTTTCTCTTCAATCAGACGCATCCGCGAGGAATCAATCATGCCGATCAGTGGAAGAACCGCCACTGAATCGCTAACTGGAATAATCGGTACGGATAAGTTCTCGACAAGCTTACGCTGCGAGTTAAGCAACTCGTCCTTGTAATTTGAATAGCTGATAAAGAAATGATTCAGAAATTGATCAATCGTATCATTTATAACCCGTTCCATTTGATAAAAGGTACTGTGATCGGCCGGACGCTCGTGCAGGCGGTCAAACTGTTCAAGGAAATACCAGACCGTGCGCCGAATCGCCTGTACCCATTCCAATTTGAATTCGAGCGTCAAGGCGTGCTTGGCCCACGCCATCCCTTCCACATTTGCAAACTCGATCAGCTTCTCTTCGTCCTGATCAATCACATAGAGCACTAATTTCTCGGCATTTTTCATCAGATCAATATTGCCTCTGATCAAGATATCATTGATCTTCTTGGCGACATTGACGGCTTCGGAAAGCAGTTTTTCTTCAAACTTGTCCCGATTTGCTGTGATAAAATCCGCCACATTGTCTTGTTGTATAAATGCCTTTTCCATAATCCGCGTTCACCCTCATTTCCTTAGCACTTTACTTATTCTGGTAATATATCCCATGTTTTTTCCGGGCTGTCCGAAAAAAAGACACTCCTCAAATGCAGATACCCAAAAAGGTCGAAGTTCTAACCTCTTTGGGTATCCAAAATGGAGAAATTTTTTCGTATGCACCGTGCCCTGCTACATCTGGTTAAACAGCCTTCTTACTCTGAAGCTGCCGAAGTACGACTTTCATTTTTTAGCAGCTTTTTCGTAATGAGCGTAGCCGTTGCCTGATTTTGAAAGTTTCAGTGGCATCCTTAATCTCTGGTGTCTTTTTCTAAGCTGTTCGTTTTACTCAACTACCTGGATGCGGTTTTCTACTTCAGGGATTGGCTTGCCGGCACGGATATAGTCAATCAGCACTGTGCTGAGATACTCTCCGGTGTCGGCAACAAGGTTGGCTTCCATAAACCATTCATAGCCATCTCCACCGGCCGCGGTGAAATCATTTGTTGCCACTGTATAGACAGCATCGGCCTGTAGCGGCTCGCCATTGACAAGCGCTTCTGTAATGCGGGAGCCTGCCGGACGCGCCGGGTCAAAGCTGTACGTCAAGCCCGAGGTTTGCAGGAAGCCGCCATTTTCTTCCGGATACAAAGAAACCGAGTGTTCAATGCTATTTAGCAGCTGTTCCCCTGTCAGCTCTAGCGCGATGACAAAGTTCGGGAACGGGAAGGCGGTATTAACATCGCCAAACGTCACTTCCCCAGCAGCAATGTTGTCACGAATGCCACCGCCATTTGTCACGGCGATTTCAGCATCGACCACATCGCGCATCGCATCAGTGATCAGGTTGCCGAGGTTCGTCTCTTTCGTCCGGACATCCTCACGCGCTCCGTCCAAATCAACGGCGATTGTGCCAATGACTTCCGAGAAAGCTTCCTCGACTTCTGCAACGTATTCATTCAAAAGATCCGTCACCTGCTGATCCGGCTCAAGCGCAGCTGAATCGCGGACAAGATGACCTTGAACCCCGATCAATTCATCCTCAAAATAAAGCATATGTGTCACACCAAACGCCTTCCCGTGCTCATATGCCTGTGTAATATAGGTCTGTCCGTGAAGCTCCGGCTTTTCCAGTGTTGTATGCGTATGGCCACCAAGAATCAAGTCAATTCCATCTACCTGCGCGGCAATTTGCTGGTCAATGTCATAGCCGGCATGGGAAAGAACGAGAATATGATCAACTTCATCCTGAAGCTCCTTGACATACGTCTCAATCGTTTCAGCTTCCGCTTTAAACGTCAGTCCTTCAATATTAGCAGGATGCGTCTTCACAACGGTATCCTGGGCCGTAACGCCGATCAAGGCAAACGTCTTGTCCCCAAGCGTGACAATGTCATACGCTGGCAAAATTGTTTCCCCTGTTTCGGTTTCAACGACGTTCGCACTGATGATTGGAAAATCGGTCTCAGCCGCAATTTCAAGCAAACGTTCACGGCCAAAGTTGAAATCATGATTTCCCGGTACGAGAGCGTCAAAGCCGATAAGCTGCATCGCCTCAACGGCAGCCTGTCCCTCGTTCAGGTTAACGTAATTCGTTCCGTGGAACGTATCCCCCATATCAAATACAAATGTATCGGGATTCGTGCTGCGCACCAGTTCAATTTTTGTTGCGATTTTAGCGAGTCCCATTTCGCCATTTTCTTCATTATAAAGAACGCGACCGTGAAGGTCATTCGTATGGACGATGGAAACCCGGTCAAAGTTTTCATCATAGCGCGCTAATAATAAGTCCATATGCTTCGTCAACAGGTTTCTTCCCGGCCGAAGGGTGTGATCAAGATAGCCTTGCAGCAGCCCAAGCTCAATCGCCGCAGCCAGCTCCCCTTTTGCCCAGTCGCTCACGTTGTCAGCATCATAGTAGTTATTCAACACAACGACATCATAGTCATCGGCGAGATTCAAGGCGCGGATCAAAAAGACGTACGCCTGCTCACGAGTGATTTTTTCGTTCGTACCAAAGGTGGTGTTGCTGATGCCCTTCGTAATGCCAAGCGTCCCGGCAGCCTTCACGTATGGCGCAAGCTCCGCAGGAACATCTTCGAACTCGTTGTCATCAAGTTCGGCATAATGGGCTACATCGACTTCAAGCGTTTCAAGCAAAGCCTTGACGAATTCACCACGACTCGCTTCTTCTGCCCCGTTCGCGAACGCCGACTGGGCAATGGTGAGAGAAAGCAGTAATGCGAGAATACTAGCAAGTCCTTTTTTCAATGAAACACCCTCCTTTATATTTTAAAAAATCCTCTAAAAGTATACCACAATTTTTCATAAAAGAACGAGTAGCATGAGATATTTTATGGGCTCGAAAGCTATTTTCAGTATTAAGGTTCTTTTTTATTCCTTCTCTGAATTATGAAAGAACAAAAAGCTTACCTTGAAAATAAAAAAATAAATTTTCTGATAAATCATTTACTTTCGAAGAGAAACATATTATAATAATGGTACACTGTACAATATAATGGTACAAAGGAGGGTTGTAAATATGTTAAGAACAAATTATGTAACTCTTCATTATTGCGAAGACCCGTTATAACAAGCTCTTTAAATGAAGTGCCAATGAGCACTACCTTTATGAGTCCCATCACTTATGTTTAACGTAGGAGGAATAACTGTGTTGGTATGTAAGCAACATGTTAAAGAGGGATTAAAAAAAATCTACTTTCCTCACATAAGGAAAATAGATTGTTTGCAGGTCAAATGTTGTTTCTCAGCATGTAAGCAATTAGCTGACTATAAATTATATCAGTTATAAATAACTTTACATTCAAAAAAACAAAAGTAAAAATAGGGAGGAATTTTTCATGTCCGTAACACAGAGCCAAACCTTTTCCGTTTCCGTTCACCCTGGTCACAAAAGGATTAAACAAATTACTCTTGATACATCTCTGGTTAAAAACTTTCTACAGGATTTAGAAGAGTTCCCGGTTCAACGATTAGAAAATGTCCCTTTTATGAGATTCCATGTAGCCCACACACTTAAGAAGCATTTTGGTGAGGAACTAATCCATTTATTGCGTGACACACTCCGCGATCGAAAAACCGGCGGCTTTACCGTAGGTCTCGATGAACAAGCTGATAATTTTGAAGCGCAATTGAAATTTGCTACTGCGATTTCCTACTCAATCGGAATTGCAAACTTTGATGACATGTCGGGCGAATATTATGCAGCCTTTGATGTGAAACACAGTTATGACAGTGATACCTTTTTACGAAAAGCGTACCGCACATTAGAACTTCATACAGATGGTGTATTTGTAAATCAAGTAACAGACTGGCTGCTTATGATGAAGTTAATAGAGGAAAACGCTGAAGGAGGAGAGTCAAGAATCCTCCATTTGGATGATTGGGAAGAGATGGGGGCGTTTAGCAATCATCCTTTGGCTTCTTTTAACTTTAAATATTCGTATGCCCATCGCAAAAGCAAAAATGTGACGGATATCGTCTATGATTCTATTTTTTACAACAAAGATAATCACATTTGCATGAGATATAATGACCAATGTACATTCCCGGAAACCGAAGCACAGGCTGAGTACCTTAAAGAGATTCAGGAATCGATCGAACAAAGTGATGGAACAATTTCGATCTCCTTACCAGTCGGGCAGCTGATTATGCTTAATAATCACTTTTGGCTTCATGGTCGTGAACCGTTTAAACAAAATGAGAAACTATTTCGCCGCTTAATGAGGCAGCGTGGGGTGTTCGCCAACAAAATTTAATGATCTTTCCACTGGTGACAGGACGGGTATATAAGCTGCCTTGTCACCTTTCAATTTTTTAAGGAAATGAGTGGTATGATGAAAAAGGAAGAGCTGTCCTCTGTGATTTTTGTAGTACTCATACTAACTGTTGTAACATTGGGGATGTTTATCTATCCTACATTAGGTCCTTTTCTGGCGGAGAAATATAAGTGGGATCCACGTTATACTGGGATGTTACTCTCTTCTTTTTATACTGGAGCGATATTATTCAGTTTAAAAGCCGGAAGTCTGGTTGATCGTATCGGGAGTCATTATTGTACAATTGTTGGAATGCTTATTTTGGGGGCAGGATTAATACTGGCCACTTTTTTTCCTTCTTATTTTATTATTCAATTATTAATGTTAGTTTTGGCCGGTGCCGGTTACTCGCTTATAAATCCATCCATTAATATGATGGTAATAAATACAATTGCTTATCAGCATCGGGGAATGGCAATGAGCTTTAAACAAACAAGCCTTGCCATGGGCGGAATGATAGCAGCCGGAATCCTTCCAAGCTTGGCCATTAAATTGGGTTGGCAATTCACGATTCATCTCTTTGGCCTGGTGCTCCTTTGCTTTATTTTCATGATGTATAAACGGCAGAGGAAGTTAAACGAAGAACAACCAATAAAATCAATACAAAGTGGTTCTTATAAGGAAGTTTTTAAAAATAAAAATGCGGTTCGATTAAGTATAGTAGGCAATATACTTGCGGCCGCCCAGTTTATTCTTATCTCTTATATCGTTATTTACCTTCAGTTAATCCGCGACTTTTCATTTGTTGAAGCCAGCTTTTTTCTTTCTTTATTTCAGTTTTCCGGAATTGCAGCAAGGATCGCTTTAGGATGGGTCAGTGATCACTTATATAAGAATAAAAAAAATCTGTTAATGTTTTCGTTAATTCTTTCTGGCATTTTACTATCTTCCTTTGTTCCTGTTTCTTTATACGGATCTTACTCCTTAATTATTGGATGGATTATATTATTGGGGCTTACTGTTAACGGATGGCCCGGAATATTTATGTCCCTTATGGTTGATTTGGTTCCTAATAACTTAGTCGGAAGATTGAGTGGCTATACAATGCTCTTAATATACTCTGGCATTTTATTCGGTCCTATTTCATTTAGCATAATCATTTCTGCTTCAAATTTTTCCTTAGCTTTTTATTTACTTGCTTTCGCTGTTGTCATAGCATTATTGATTATGCTACCGATTAAAATATATCAAAGAGAGGAGCAGAACCTATCTTCTTCCATACAACCTCTAAATAAACACAACGCTTAATTGACTAGAACATACTTTAAATCTGAACTTTCTTTCTAACCAGTCCTTTTTTTGGTATTCTAAACTAAAGATCCTACCTATCTGTGGGTGGTATGTCACTCTTAATGATAATAATTAAGCTTTATATCAAAATCTTAAGTGAAAGGATGAAACTATGGCTGAAAAAATGGGTGTTGTAAATAAAACATTTCTAGTAATTAAAGCATTCGTAGACGTTCAATCAGAGTGGGGTGTTCGCGACTTAGCAAAACATTTGAACTTTCCAGTAAGCACATTACATCGACTTGTCCTGCAAATGCAAGAAGAAGGAATCCTAGAGTATAACGACTTAACCAATAAATATAAAGTAGGAATCGAAATGATCCGAATCAGTTCCTGTATTGCTTCCCAGGTTGACATCGTGAAAATTTCCAGACCACTTATGGAAGAATTCATGCAAATACATAAAGAAACTGTCTCATTGATTCGTTACCATCCATATGAACGGAAGATTGTATTTGTTGATAGAGTTGAAGGACCAGACCCCCTTCAATATATTAAGGAAATAGGCAATTTACAACCTCTTATTCGCGGAGCTGCCGGTAAATCCATTCTGGCTTTGCTTCCCCCTGAAGATATGAATTTAATATTTCAAGAGGAAAAACTTTCGGATGAGGAAATAAAAAGTATTATGCAACAGTTAGAAACAATCAGGAGCGTGGGGTATGCTTCTACAGAAGGAGAGCATGTAGAAGGAGCGAAAGGAATTGCTTCCGCTATTTTGGATGCATCAGGGAAGCCTATTGGAGCCATAGCTTACACCGCACCCTTGACTCGTTTCGATTCGGCTAATGAACTAGCCCTAGCTGAAGATATTAAGGAGATCTCAAGGAAAATCTCAAGCATATTAGGTTATAGAAATACCTGATAATCTTAGAGCTTGAAACAACACTAAAACTAGATAGCATAGGCTGGGCAAAAGGTAAAAAACAACCTTTTCCCCAGCCTCCTTTCATTTATTTATGCTTATTAGTGGTTCCCAGACTCGTTGTATCTGAGAACACTCCCAAATTCTCCTTAAAACAGGATTTCGCTCTTCTTAGCGGAGCGAGATACTTTCAGCAAATCGTAATGCGATATCTGGAAAAATGATTAGCATTGCTAACATAACTATCATAATAATACAGTAAGGGAAAGTGCCTTTTACTATCTCACCAATATTACTTGATGGGTCAATCCCTTTTATAACAAATAAATTCAGACCCATTGGCGGAGTAATTTGTCCTAACTCAATTAAAATCACAAGTACAATACCAAACCATATCGGATTATATCCAGCTTCCATAACTACCGGGAACAACAAAGGCAAAGTCAAGAGAAGAATGGATGGCCCGTCCATAAAAAATCCTAAAACAATATATATTACACAAATTACCAGCAACAAAACAAGTGGACTAAACATTGATTCTCCAATCCACGCCGTTAACTGCCGATTCACTCCCGACCTTACTAATGCAAACGAAAAGATCTGTGCCCCGATCATAATAAATAGAAGCATGCTAGTTGTTCTAATCGCATTTTTAGTCGCCATATATATTTTTCTTATATTAAGGTCTCCAAAAGCATAGCAAATAATAATCGCAAATAAACTCCCTACCGCAGCCGCTTCAGTGGGTGTCACAAGGCCGGTATATAGACTTCCTAACACTAGAACAATTAGTAAAACAAGCGGAAACACATTTAATATTGAGCGGATAATTGTTATTTCCTCTGTAATCTCACCAGATACTTGGTTATTCTTCTTCACCATAACACTACCAGTATATATTAAGAACAAGACCATCAAAATAATTCCAGGTAAAATGGCCGCTGCAAATAACCGAACTATAGAAGTTTCTGTCATCGCCCCGTACAGAATTAAAACAATGCTTGGCGGTATTAGTATGCCTAGAGTACCTCCAGAAGCAATGGAACCATATATGAGTGACTTCTTATATCCTCTTTTTTTCATTTCAGGTATAGCAACGGATCCTATCCCGGCAGCAGTTGCCACACTGGAACCACTGATGGCTGAAAAAATACCAGTTGCTAATATATTGGTATGCAGCAGTCCTCCTGGAACCTTGCTCAACCACTTTCCAATAGATGTATAGAATTTTTTACTGATTCCGCTAACTAATATCACTTCCCCCATAAAAAGAAACAAAGGAATGGCCGTTAGAATAAAGTCATTACTAGTATTCCAACTGATGTTTCCTAAAGTGGAGATATGGTTAATATTCCCTGTAATAATGAGGCCTAAAATACCTGTTACGCCTAAAGCAATAGCAATCCATAACCCAGGCATCAATAAGGCAAAAAGAAAGACAATAGCAAAAAACAGTATATAAGCCCACTCCATTTATTCTTCTCTCCTTTCATTAGGGTCACCAGGGTGAATAATTAGTTTGAAGAAACGAAGCAATACATAAACGAAAAATAATAACATTCCGAACATCATTAAGGATTGAGGCAGATATAATGGTGTCCGCATCACTGAAGTAGATGAGCTGCCGAGCGTATAAGAATTGATTGTTAAAATAGAAATAAAGTAGGTTAAAACCGCAAGATAGATTAATAAAATAGCCATGAATATCATCTCTATGATTTTCTTTATTTTATGAGGATACTTTTCTCTTAGTATTTCAATTCTTACAAAGCTGCCACTTTGAAAAGAAAATGCTGCTCCAACGAAGATAATAGCGACTAGCAAGTATGCCGAAAGTTCATGCACAACCTGGAAGGAATGTGAAAATAATACGCGGGCTATGATTTCACCAACAATAATGATCATCATAAAAAGTAACGTTACCGATGCAATAAATGAGGAACCCGTGAGAATCCCTTTTATTAACCGATCAATCATGCCTGTTCACCTCATTTTATGAAAGTAGAAGCCACCGCCAGTGGCTTCCACTTATTGTTTACTTTCCTAAAACATCACGTACTTTTTGTAAAATCTCTCCCACTTGTGGGTCTTGTTCCGAAGCCCATTGCTCCCAATATGGGCTAAATGTATTAATAAACTCTTCCATTTGCTGCTCGGTTGCATCGTTGATCTCAATACCGTGCTCTTCTATTAACGTCGATTTGTAATCGCTTTCAATTTGTGCTATATGATCTGGTAATTTCTCTTGGTATTCAGCAGCTACTTCGTCTACAATTTCCCTTATATTCTCAGGAAGTTCATTGTATGCTTCTTCATTAACCACAATATAGGATGGTGGAATTAGAAAATTAATAAAGTAACCCCAGTCTGTAAATTCATGCCATTGAGATCCTAAAATATTTAGGGAAGCTGTAATTACTCCATCAATCACTCCTCTTTCCATTGCGGCCGGGACTTCTGGAGTGTCAAGACTAACTGGTATTGCATCTACTTTTTCCAAAAACGCTCCTTGCTCAGGACTTTGGGAACGTATGCTGAGATTTTTAAGCTGGTCTACTTCTGTTACAGCCTCCTTTTGTCCCCATAGATTTTGTTCAGGCCATGGGTACCAAAATAATAACTTTGTTCCATGACTGGCAAATTCATCTTCAATATGCGGTAGCATTACCTCATCCATTGCTTGTTCCAACTCGTCGAAAGATGTCATCAAGAATGGCAAATCTGAAATGGATGCTACATTTAATTCGCCCGAGTGGAATGGCAAGAAAGTATCAGTCATTTCTACCCCGCCTTCCCCGGTAACACGCAGATACTCGCTGGGCTCATATGGTAACTCTCCCGGCGGTAATGTAGTAACCGTTAGTTGACCATTCGTTCTCTCCGTTATTTCTTCGGAAAATTCAATAAGAAACTCTGTCATTGGATGCTGCATGCCCACAAACGATAGCAAAGACCATTCAAAAGTCTCCTCCGAATTATCTCCGCCACTGTCGCTTTCCGAAGCACCGCTGGATTCATCTGCACCCCCACACCCGCTCACACCAATTAATAGAATAAATAATACCAATGAGAATACTATTTTTTTCATTTTTCTCCCTCTCTCTTTTATTGCGTATTGTCAAAACTTTTATAAGAAATAGGCTATAAAATACCTTGATAGAGGGTTTTTTAAGCAAAAAAGTTGCCACCCCCTGAAATTTAGGCAATAGTGAGGTTACCACACCGACACTAAATCCCT
>NZ_JAMBOL010000040.1 GCF_023715605.1 Halalkalibacter oceani | reverse complement strand
AGGCTTTCTTGTCGTATAATAGGCATAGGGAGTCTTCCTCCAGTCTGTAGTTTTGTTTCGTCACTTAACTCATTCGACTTTTGGGGAGGTACTCCTTTTTTCGTGCCTTGAAAACCTTGCGAGACTATGGGTTCAAATTATGAAATTGACTCAATTAGCAAATTAACGCGGAAAAAGGCTCATTGTAATCGTATCTGCCACTTGTTTTAAGCGGTTAAAATAATAGGGGATTTTTTCGACTGGCATTCGGGCTGATGGAATAACAACATTTATTCCGGCGATGATACGATTATCTGTATCTTTAACTGGTACAGCTACGCTATAAACACCTTCTTCATATTCACCTAAATTGACCGCATAACCCTTTTGATGGACATCCTTTATTTCTGCAAATAATTTATCTTTATCAATAATCGTTTTAGGGGTATACTGCTGTAATTCTCTTCCTTGAAAATATTCTTCAATTTCTTCAGCTGTCATAGAAGCTAGAACAATTTTTCCCATACATGTACAGTGCAAGGGTGAAAATGATCCTGCATTCGTGTATAGCTTTAGCATTCTATGAACTTTCTGGCTTTCTGTTTTGACAAGATAAAGAGCGGAAAAACCGTCCCGAACTCCGAGATGGGCGATTTCTCCTAATTCATCTGATAGCTCCTGTAAAAACGGTTTTGATATTTGCACAATATCCAGGTTAGTAATTTGTTGAGAGGCCAATCTTAAAATATTGGAGCCTAACATATACTTTTCAGTATCGGGATCCTGTTTAACAAATTCCATTGCTTCTAATGTTTTCATAAGGGAGAATATAGTGCCTTTACTAATGCTTAACTCTTTACTAATCTCACTTATCCCTTTAGATGTTCCTCCAATTGTATTCAATATCGAAAGTGCTCTATATACCGATCTGCTCATATTACTGTTAAGCGATTTTTGCTCCATTTCTTATCCTTCCTTTCTTTCCCTAATAATGTAATAGCCATTTTGTTAACAATATAAAATCCTTCTTTGTAATAATCAATAACAAATTAAGCGCTCTTTTAAAAGACTACCATAATTACCCTGCAATTAAGATTATTATAGTAAAAATTTTCCGAAGCTTCTTGCTTATACAATCATCTAAAAAATAAATTTTCTAAATATATTGACAAATATCAGCACTGTTATTACTATGAAGTATATAACAGTACGACGTTCTGTACAACAGTACAAATGAGAAAAAAGGAGGGTTGAGAACTTAGAACGTGCGTATAAGTAAACTGAATATTATAGGAGTGAGATAGGAAGTGGGTAACATGAATTCATTTGAAAATTTTAAAATAGGGGACGAAGTTGAATTTAGTAAAACCGTAAGTGAAACGGACGTGTATATGTTTGCTGGGATTACCGGTGATTTTAGTCCTAATCATGTTAATGAAGAATTTATGCAAAAAACTCCTTATAAAAAAAGAATTGCTCATGGCGCATTGGCAGTTGGTTTTATATCTACGGCATCTTATTTAATGATTGAAAGGAAGAACATTAAAGCCGTGTCCTATGGCTACGATAAGGTACGTTTTACAAAACCTATTTTTATAGGAGACACGATAACGGTTAAGTATCAAATCGAAGAGATTGATAAGGAAAAGCTAAGGACAGTCGCAAGCTGTCAGGTATTTAATCAGCATGGCGAGGTTTGTACCGTGGCGCAGCATATTTTGTATCATATTTAAATTTCAAGGTTATTTGATAACGCTTACATTTTCAAAGGGAGCTTGAACATAAAATTATCACAAGGGGGAGTGTTACATGAGGAACGTCATGATTCTCTTACTAGGGTTAGCATTGTGTTTTTTAGCAGCTTGCGGGGCAAATGAAAGTACACAGGGAAATAATGGTTCAGGAGAGGTGGAAGGTCAGGATGAAGCTGAGCCAGCACAGAATGATCTGGATTACCCACAGAAGCCAATTAGCATGATAGTCCCTTTTTCAGCTGGAGGTGGAACTGATGCAACGGCAAGAGCATTGGCCGCAGCATCAGAGCCGTATTTAGGAGAATCGATTGGTATTGTAAACACAACTGGTGGCGGTGGCGCAGTCGGAATGTCTGAGGGAATTAACTCCACGCCTGATGGGCATACGATTACGATGGTCACTGTTGAATTAACAACCTTGCCTCATTTGGGATTAGCTCAATTTACTTATGAAGACTTTAAACCAGTTGCTCAAATCAACTTTGATCCGAACGTTATTGCAGTTCCCGCAGATTCTCCTTATGAAACAATCGAAGATTTAGTCAAAGACGCCAAGGATAACCCAGGGGCAATCCGGGTTTCTAATTCGGGCACCGGCTCTATCTGGCATATCGCAGCAGCTTCAGTCGAGCAGGCGACGGGGGCCGAATTTAGCCATGTTCCGTTTGAAGGCTCTGCCCCGGCTATAACGGCAGCCCTTGGCAATAATGTAGAAGCTGTATCTGCAAGTCCACCAGAGATTTTATCTTATGTAGAAAGTGGAGATTTAAGACCGTTAGCCGTTCTTGCCGAAGAACGATCTGATGCTTTGCCGGATACACCTACTTTTGCTGAGCTTGGCATAGACGCTACAATTGTTGGTTGCCCGAGAGGAATAATGGTTCCAAAGGACACGCCAGATGAGATTGTCGAGTTTTTGGAAGAGGCTTTTATGAAGGGGGCACAAGAAGCTGAATTTGTTGAATATATGGAGACCAATGGATTAGGGCTTGTTGTTGGAAATGCTGAAGAGTTTGGCGAGGTATTAGCTGAAAGCCATAATTTCTTTGCTGAGTTAATTCCACAAATGGATCTAAATTAAAAAATTGGTGAACAGTTGACGGGGAGAGGTGAAGGAAGCTGCTTTCTTCACTCTTCTCAGTAACTGTCAGAAGGGAATCGAGCTTCTAAGGGGTGAGAGAATGGCAATACCTAATATTGTTATTGGCTGTATTGTAATCTGTTTATCTTTCGTCTTTTATATTTACACCTTCAGCTTTCCTGATGTGAGCCAAGGGTATACCAACCCGGCCACAGTTCCAATCATTTATAGCATCTTACTGGCGATTCTTGGCTTCATTTTGATTATAAAAGGATGGAATGAAAGAAAAGGTACTCAAACCAAGTCGGATAGGCAACGTCAAAATAAACTGGTCTTTGTATTTATGGGCGTATTTATTATTTATATACTTGGTGTTATTTATTTAGGGTTTTATTTAAGTACATTCTTATTTCTTGTTACTTGTTTGATAATGACAAGAGTAAAAAAAATCATTTGGTTAATAGGTATTCCTATTAGAGCGATTATGTTTGTGTATATCATATTTGGAAAACTTCTTAGAATTGTGCTTCCAACCGGCTTTTTTTAGAAATGTCACTAGAACAAAAAAGATTTGAAAATCTTAAAAAATCAGGGTGATTGTATGGATGTTTTCTCCATAATAAGCACGTTCAACTTTAACTTGCTCGCTATTATTTTTATAGGCGTCATGGTAGGGATTTTTTTTGGATCATTACCTGGTTTGACTGCCACAATGTCTGTTGTTCTAGTATTGCCAATTTCATTCGGAATGGATGCTGTAACGGGCATGCTTTTGATCATTAGTGTGTATTTTGGTTCTATATATGGAGGATGCTTAACAGCTATATTGATCAACACTCCAGGTACCCCCTCTGCCGCTGCGACTGCGATTGATGGATATGAGCTAACAAAACAAGGGTTGGCTTATAAAGCTTTAACCGTATCAACAATATCCTCGGTTACTGGTGGGATTTTAAGTGTGATTCTGCTGATTTTCTTAGCGCCGCAGATGGCTGGTGTTGCTGTTAATTTCAGCGCTCCGGAAACGTTTGCGCTTGCTCTATTTGGTTTATCGATCATTTCTAGTATTAGTGGGGATTCTATCTTAAAAGGGCTAATAGCTGGTTTAGTTGGTTTACTCATTGCTTCAATAGGGTTAGATCCGATAGGGGGATTTCCACGCTTCTCGTTTGGCAGTACGAATATGATGGGAGGAATTGATTTTCTCCCTGTTATGATTGGCTTATTTGCAGCAGCTCAAGCCTTTCATTCGATTGAAGACATTTTTTCAAAAGAGAAGATTTTATTCAGCGTAAAAAAAATAAAATTAAAATGGAACGAATTCAAGGGGTTAATTCTCAATATTCTAAGGTCCTCCGGCATGGGAGCTTTTATTGGGATGATCCCGGGAGCCGGTGGTGATATAGCAGCTTTTGCTGCTTATAATGAGGCGAAGCGGTTCTCTAAAAATCCTGAGAAGTTTGGTAAAGGACATTTAGGTGGAGTCGCCGCCCCCGAAGCGGCTAACAATGCAACTACAGGTGGAGCGATGGTCCCTTTAATGACTCTCGGCATACCCGGAGATGCTCCTACTGCTGTTATGCTCGGAGCTTTAATGATTCATGGCTTGCAGCCAGGTCCCATGCTGTTTCAAAATAGTGTCGAAGTTGTTCATAGCTTATTCGTAGGGATGATTGTTGCGAATATTTTTATTTTGGTTTGTGGCTTATACGGTATTCGTTTGTTTATAAAGGTGCTTTATATTCCAAAACAAGTTTTAAGCCCCCTCATCCTAGTTTTATGTGTATTGGGGGCTTATGCGCTTGGTTATAACTTTTTTGATGTATGGGTGATGCTCGTTTCAGGAATTATCGGTTACTTCATGATTAAATATCGGATTCCTGCTTTACCAGTTATCTTGGCTTTAATTCTTGGGCCATTACTTGAATCAAATTACCGTCGATCGTTATTAATGTCTTCGGGCAGTTACGATATTTTTTATACACGGCCAGTCACAGCTATTTTATTAATTTTAGCGTTTTTGGCTCTATTTACCCCTTTTATTAAACAAATAATAACAAAAAAAGGCCGATTGCTTGAAAATGAACTAACGTAATCGTTTTCCAGAATGGAATAAAAGGAGCAGATTGATATGAAAAAAGTAAAAATAGTATCCGCTGCTGAGGCTGTAAATCTGGTGAAAAATGGTGACACAGTAGCGGTCTGTGGATGTGAAAACATACTTACCCCGGAAACAATTCTTAGCGCATTGGGAGAAAGGTACCGAAAAACGGGGGAGCCTCATAACTTAACAGAAGTTCATCCTATTATTGTTGGGATGCAACCTAACACTGGATTAGAGCATTTTGCACAAAAAGGAATGGTGAAACGAGCCGTCGGAAGTGGATTTAGTTATCTGAAGACATCTGAATATACCTCCATGTTAATAGAGAATCAATTTGAAGCCCATGTGTTACCAATGGGAACTATTTTTCAAATGCTAAGAGATATTGCACAAGGGAAATCTACGACTTTAACAAAGGCGGGAATTGGAACGTTTGTTGACCCCATTCAGGAAGGAGGACGAATGAATCAAAAGGCTGAGCATTCATTGGCCAGTCGTGTGACTATTAATAATGAGTTATTTTTATCGTATTCTCTTTTTCCAATAGATATTGCTATTATTCGAGGAACAACAGTAGATGAATATGGAAATATTAGCTTAGAAGACGAGCCGACTTCATTAGGCATTAAAACATTAGCTATGGCTGCTAAAAACAGTGGTGGAAAGGTGATTGCTCAAGTGCGGAGAATGACACGGGAGGGGACGATTCATCCTCGAATGGTGGAGGTTCCAGGGATTTTTGTTGATGCTGTAGTAATAGATCCCGAACAAAATATATCCGGCGGCTCATCTATAAATCCAGCATTAACAGGAGAGACGAGATTACCTGAAAATGAAATTGAAAAACTTCCTTCAGGAGTAAGGAAGGTGATTGTTCAAAGAGCTGCTGCTGAAATTGAGAACGATCAGATTATTAATTTAGGTGTCGGGATTCCTGTCGATATCCCGAAAATATTAGTGGAGCAAGGGGATCGTAAAAACGCAACGTTTTTTCCGGAGCATGGTTCTATAGGAGGAATACCTGGAGATCGCAGCATTTTTGGGACGAATATTAATCCCGAAGCAATTATAGATTCAACTCAAGTATTTGATTTCTTCCTTGGGGGAGGTCTGGATATTACGTTTTTGGGTGTTGGCCAGATCGATGCAAGAGGAAATGTGAACGTTAGTAAATTTAATGGTATTGTACCGGGCTGCGGAGGGTTTATTGATATCACTTATAAAACTCCTAAAGTCGTATTTTGTGGAACTTTTACAGCTGGAGGGGCTGAAATTGAAATCGGGAATGGCGAGCTGACAATTAAGAAGGAAGGGAAATATAAGAAATTTATCGAGAGTGTGGAACAAATAACATTTAATGCTGAAGAGTCTTTCCGAAGAAATCAACATGTTCTTTATATTACAGAAAGAGCTGTTTTTTCACATGATGGAAAAGGGTTGGTACTGGAAGAAGTCGCACCTGGTATTGACATACAAAAAGACATTTTGGATTTAATTCCATTTGAAGTTAGGATGAGCAACGATATCAAAAAAATGGATAAGAAACTTTTTTATTAAGGAGGCTTTTCTATGACATTACAGGATCACTTGTATTCAGAGTTGAAAACGGATGTATTAGTAATTGGAGGAGGGGGAGCAGCTTTACGAGCAGCTTTGGCGGCAGATGAGAGAGGAGCAGAGGTGCTGGTAGCCGTGAAGGGACGTGCTGCCAAGAGTGGGGCCTCCTATTACAGCGTGGCCGAAGTTGGGATTTATAATGTGCCTGACGGAGCGGTAGATCCTGATGATTCACCGGATGTTTATTTACAAGATATTTTGGACGGTGCTTTAGGAATGGCGGATCCCCGCCTAAGCACGGTGCTCGTTAACAATGCTGAACAGTCAATGAAGTATTTAGAAAAATTAGGGGTGAAGTATGAAAGGGAAAATGACCGGTATCTGGCTTTTCAAGGTTGCTTCTCCTCTAAACCGCGCTCTCATGTAATAAAGGATCATTTTAAACCGATTGTGAAAGCTTTGGGTGAGGAAGCCACTCGGCGGAAAATCCGAGTAGAAAATCGTTTGATGATCACTAATTTAATCGTCCGTTCAGGCAAATGTTACGGAGCCTATGCGATTGATCAGGAGGGTAACTCTGTTGTAATTCGCGCTAAAGCGACAATTTTAGGAGTGGGGGGAGCAAGTCAATTATTTGAAAAAAACTTATATCCAGGTGATATTACCGGTGATGGATATGCGATGGCTTATCGAGCAGGGGCTCAGCTCGTAAACATGGAATTTATGCAGGCTGGAATCAGCGTTACGTCTCCTTTTATTAACCTTTTTGCCAGCTATATGTGGCAAGGGTATCCGAACTTGACGAATCGTAATGGAGACTCATTTATTGAAAAGAATTTGGAAAATGATATTACTTTAGATGATGTGCTGAATACAAAGGCAAGACATTTCCCGTTCAGCACACGCGATATTTCCCGCTATATTGAAATTTCTGTTCAAAAGGAAATTAATCGCGGCAACGGAACTGAGAATAATGGAGTTTACCTTGATTATCGTGATTCTCATTTTGAAAGCATTCTTGAAAATAAAAAAAGTGATATTGGAAAAATGTGGCCGATTGCTTATGAATGGTATGAAAAACGTAATATTGATCTCTATAAAGATAAAATAGAAATTGCTTGCTCAGCCCATGCTATTAACGGCGGTCTAAGGATTTCTGAAAAAGCGCAGTCTAATATTCAAGGATTGTTTGCTGCTGGAGAAGTTGCCGGGGGTCCGCACGGGGCGGATCGACTTGGAGGCAATATGTCTGTTACTTGTCAAGTGTTTGGGAAGATAGCAGGAGAATCAGCTGCGGAATATGCAAAAGACTACACAGATGACAAATTGGCAGATCTTTATCAAGAAGAACGGGTTTATCTCCATCAATTTCAAGGCAAGGGTTCATTAACGCCAGGGGATTTAAAGAAGCGTCTTCAACGGGCTTCTGATAGACATTTACTCATTATTAGACATGAAGAAGGACTTCGCCGGTATATCAATGAGGTAAAAGATATTCGGGATTTATTGACTAATGAAGCTAGGATTAAAGACCGTCATGATTTGCAACGAGCATTGGAACTAAGCAACCTGCTTGATGTAGGGGAAGTAATGGCTACGGCGGCCTTACTTAGAAAGGAAAGCAGGGGAAGTCATTATCGTGAAGATTTCCCTCAACTTGACCAAAGCTGGAACAAAAACATCATTTTAGACAATACGAAGCCTGATGGCTATGTATTAAAGAAATTAGAGGAGCTTTAGAATAGTTTAAGACTCTGGGCAGGGGACGAATGTGGTGAAGCGTTCCCTTCGTCCCTGGGGTTTTTTAGTGAGAAAGAGATTGTTGGATAACGATGATTTGTCGCGGATGTCCTGAATATTATTATCCAATTCATTTTGAATGTCGTCTTCGCTCCAACGTTGTTCTTGATCCAGCGGTACAGTAAGGAGATCAGACAAAAAGAAGAAGTCTTGTTCATGAGTGATTCTTGAACACGAACAAGCATCGCATGAAAGTGGCTGCTGTAGGAGATGGTACCCAGGCTGTATTCGCTCCGGCCTTGACAGTGGACTGCTCGTAGGCCTGGTGCCAAGCGGGGCTTTTCATGTCATTTTTACGAATCATCGGTCTTGCTCCCATCAATGTGTGTATTTCATCCCCCGTTCGATCCAAAAAGCCTGTATTAATGAAAACAATCACGCTCTTTACTTCGCGGATGCATGCTTTTAAGTTCAATAAAGTTCTGCGTTCCTCGTCCATGCCCTCGATTTTAATCGTATAAGTTTTAACC
Source organism: Halalkalibacter oceani (assembly GCF_023715605.1). Classification (GTDB taxonomy): domain Bacteria; phylum Bacillota; class Bacilli; order Bacillales; family Bacillaceae_D; genus Halalkalibacter; species Halalkalibacter oceani. Next base: position 14,587 of record NZ_JAMBOL010000040.1, on the reverse strand, counting down.
CAAGTAAATCCTCTGTCCGGTCGAATAACTTATTTGCAAAGCGACTTCCTCCGGCCCGTGCATTTTCGGCTTAACAATATAAATCAAACCTTTCAGTTAATATCGGTATTCCCCAATGTTTCGCTGACAGCGCTCTGACAATGACATCGAGAATCCCTTCAAACTCTTCATCGCCATGTTTGTTTAAAACAGCATAGCGCTCCACCTCTCCTGATGAGAGCCGGTCGCTAAAGGGAGAACGTGATCAAGCAATTGTTTGGCATAGGTGATGACTTTGCTGCCAAGGTGAGGGGTATAGGATGTTCCTTTCTCAGCCTTATCCGTTTCAGCAATAACATCCCACGATTTTGAATGATACATTTCATTATAAAAAATAAGGCAAAACAGTAGCACTGACAAGAACATAACGAAAAGTTATCACGGCAGATAACATGTTTGTATTATTAAAAATATTCTAACTTATCTATAATGAAGATAACGTAAGCAGCAGGAAAGAAAGGGGAGAAATTAGTGAAGCACAAAGTGTTAATGATGGATCAAGTTTCGCCGAAAATGGAAATGCTCAGCCGGGAATATCTAAATGAGCAAACGGAAATCATTTTTTGTAAAAATGATAGAGACAGAGAGGAGCATATTGCAACAGCGGATGTTCTTGTAACATTTACTAACGGAATAGCAAAAAAGTGGATTGAGAAGGCTGAGAGATGTCGCTTTATTCAAAAGCTTGGAGCCGGAGTGAACAACATTGATATTGAGGAAGCGTCAAAGAGGGGAATTCCGGTAGCGAATACGGTGGGGTTGAATGCGACTTCAGTTGCTGAGCATACGGTGATGTTAATGCTTTCGACTCTTAAACATTTGGTTCAGGCTCACACTGCCATTACAAATGAGAGCAGATGGTTAAAAACAGAGTTAAGAGATCGTTCGTATGAACTCTCGTATAAAAAAGTCGGTCTGATTGGGTTCGGAAATATCGGCAAAAAGGTCTCACAGTTACTGACGGGATTTCGATGCGACATCTCCTATTTTGATATTTTTCGGTTAACGGAAAAAGAGGAAGAAGAATTAGGGATTTCTTTTAAGCCTGTGGATGATCTATTAAAATCCTGTGATGTGATCTCTTTACATGTACCGTTAACTGAAAAGACGAGGCATCTGATTGACGCAGAGAAACTGGCAATGATGAAGGCGGATGCGATTCTAATCAATACATGCCGTGGCGGCATCATTGATGAACATGCGCTATATCAGGCTTTGAAAAACGGGCAGTTGATTGGCGCGGGTTTAGATGTATTTGAAAATGAACCGATTGATCAGACCAATCCTTTAACCAGGTTACCCAATGTCATAGTCACGCCTCATATTGGAGGAGGGACCAATGAGGCAATGGAGGCTGTCGCCAGCGAAGCTTATTACAATATTAATGTTTTCTTATGTGAAGGGGCGTTGAGCGATGTGAAAAATGTCGTGAATCGCGAGAAAGTAGGCTCGCTCCGCTAAAATGTAAGCGCTGTCAGATGGGAGGTCAAAATGAAAAATGCTCAGCATGATGAAATGATTCATCTCTTGCGAAATCACCGGTCAATTCGTGAGTTTCAGCAAAAAAGAATTCCACCGGATCTGATCAATACTGTACTTACCGCCGGCCAAGCGGCTTCATCCTCCAGTCATGGGCAGTCCTATACAATTATCAATGTGACGGATGATGAAAAGAAACGCTTGCTGGCTGATTATGCGGGAAAGCAAACGCATATCCGGGATTGTTCAAACTTCTTGGTTTTTTGTGCGGATCTGTATCGTCTGGAACAGATCGCTTCTCTTAACGGTGTCAATTTGAAAGAGGTTATTGAAAGCACCGAAATGTTGCTAATTTCCACGATAGATGCGGCGCTTGCTGCTCAAAACGTAGCGATAGCTGCGGAATCACTTCAATTAGGAATCGTCTATATTGGCGGTATACGCAATAACCCCGAGCAGGTTAGCGAACTGCTCGAACTCCCATATCGGGTCTACCCGGTATTTGGAATGTGTGTCGGCTACCCGCAGCCGGATAAAGTCCCGGATAGTAAGCCAAGACTGCCATTGGCGGTAGTATGTCATGAGAACAGTTATTCTCCTTTCGAAGACGTTTATCCAGAGATTCAAGAATATGACGAAGAGATGAGAGACTATTATGCTAACAGAAGTCATGGAAGCCGGACTGCTACTTGGTCTGGGGCAATGCTAGATAAAAGGAAGGTGCCAAGAAGAATGTTCATGAAGCATTTTCTTAATCAAAGAGGCTTCTCTTTACGGTAAGAAGTAAAAGAAAATGTAAAAGGAGGATTATGATGAATATCAAGCACTTCAAGTTAGGAGCAGTCATTATTTTTGCATTACTTTTGATCGCAGGATGCGGAAGCGGTGAAGAGGAGGTCAGTGGGGAAGGTGCAGGTGATTTTCCGAATTCAACGATCAATTTATCAGTTCCTTTCTCGGCAGGTGGTTCTGGCGACATTATGGTGCGGGAAATTGCCAGGATTATGAGCGAAGATCTTGGAATTGAACAATCAATCGTAGTAGAAAACCGTGATGGGGGTAGCGGGGCCGTGGCGATTAATCATATGCTCGGGCAACCGGCCGATGGATATACGCTGCTTAATCAATCTTCCACAGCACCCTTGACGATGGCTTCCGGAGGCCTGGAATTTGGTCCGGAGGAATTAGCGCCAATCGCTTCAATGGTTTCTAATTATCAAACCTTATCCGTTTTGGCGGACAGTCCTTTTGAAACGATTGATGACTTGATTGAAGCTGCGAAAGAGAATCCGGGGAGTATTAATGTCGGTTCTTCCCAAACCTACGGTGCGAATCATGTATTTCTATTGAAGTTTATGCGTGAGGCGGATATTGATCTCAATTACATTGCCTATGATGGAGGTGGAGAGGCTCTAACTTCATTGCTCGGTGGGAATACCGATGTACTGGCTTCTTCAGGAGAGGTTGTCCAGGAACAGGTGGCAGCCGGAGAAGTACGCATGCTTGCCATTTCCAGCGCGGAGAGAGTAGAGGATCATCCAGACGTTCCAACGTTTGCTGAATTAGGGATGGCATCACTAGAAGATGAATTAATCTGGCGTGCTTTCTTTGTCCATCCAGATACACCTGAAGAGATTCAAGAACGCTGGGCCGAGATTTTAAAAGAAGTTTCTGAAACGGACCGCTTTAAGGAATATGCAGAAAATACGAATCAGGATATTTACTTTACTAGCGGAGAAGAATTTAAAGAGATTTATTACAACTACTATGAAACGGCCAAGGAGCTTTTTGATGCTTTAAACTAAGTAGTTTGCTTGTCGCATGTTTAGAGGAGCGGTTATGAAATGGCTCCTCTAAACATACAGTTTCTTAGATTCAATTTTAATTTATGTCAGGAAGTGGAGGAGAAAGTGATGAGCTATAGGCTTGCAACGTACCTCTCTCTTTTATTTTTAGTAGGTCTAGGTGGTTTGTTTATTTATACGTCACTACAATTTAACGAGGGAGCGGGGGGTCAGGTTATCGGGCCGGCATTTTTTCCGCAGCTAGTAAGTGGACTATTAATTGTCATGTGTATCATCAGTGCTTTTACTACATGGAGAAAAGAAAAAACGAGTGAAGATACGTTAACTATCCCGCAGCTGAAATATATTCTATTTACTATTGCTGCTCTTGTAATCTTCGTAGCCTTATGGGATTTATTTGGCCTGTTTTATCTATTTGCTTTTTTATTTCTGTTCAGCCTGTTTTATGTTTATAACCGGACGGACAGTAAGAAGAAGCGTATTTTAAAAGCTGTTGGTCTTTCTATCGCCATCGGATTGTTTATCTACCTCGTATTTGAAAAGTTATTAAATGTAATTATTTAACAACGACGTGGAGGATCGATTATGGACTTTATGCATTTTGACTTCAGCTTGTTGTTTAGTTGGGAGATTTTGTTTGCGATTGTGTTAGGGACACTTTACGGACTGCTGATTGGCTCCTTGCCCGGTCTTGGTTCAACGGTAGGGATCGCCCTGCTTCTTCCCGTTACGTATTCAATGTCGCCGGTGGCAGCGATTATTATGTTAGCCGCTGTTTATCAGGCGGGAGAATACGGTGGATCCATCTCCTCTATCGTTTTGGGGGTGCCGGGAACCCCCTCGGCAACGGCGACCGTTTTAGATGGCTCCCCGATGGCAAAGCAAGGAAAGCCAGGCGAGGCATTAGGATATTCGATTACCGGAGCCTTAATTGGTGGAGGGATCGGCGCAATTATTTTATTGACCTTATCGATCCCGTTATCGACATTGGCGATCAGGTTCTCGGATCCGGAATTTTTTTTATTGGGGGTGCTAGGGCTTGTTTGTGTGGCGGGGTTAAGCTCGAAGGATTTGCCAAAAAGCATCATTTCTGTCCTGCTTGGTTTGATGCTTGGGATGGTAGGGTTGGATGTGGCCACAGGTTCAGCCCGTTTTACATTCGGAAGCTATGCGTTAATGGATGGGATATCGATGGTCGCTTTATTGATTGGAATGTTTGCTGTCGCGGAAGTGTTCAGTATGCTTGGGCAAAGCTCGGATAAAAAAATTGTGACCGATACGAAAAACTTAAAAACAAAGATTACTTGGCAGCAGTTTAAAGGGGTAAGAAAAACGTATATCAAAAGCTCCTTTATCGGTGGGTTTGTCGGCATATTGCCAGGGTTGGGAGCAGGTCCGGCTTCGTGGTTTGCCTATACGGAAGCGAAAAGAACGGCTAAAAATCCGGAGAATTTTGGTAAAGGTGAGCCGAATGGAATCGCTGCACCAGAATCAGCAAATAACGCAGCGGTAGGAGGAGCTTTAGTTCCTTTAACGACACTTGGAATTCCGGGCTCACCGGCGACTGCCGTTATTTTAGGAGCCTTTCTTATCCATGGGATCACACCTGGTCCGAATGTATTTGAAAATCAGCCGGATCTTGTTTACAGTATTTTTTGGGGGTTTTTCATTGCCACAATAGCTATGTATTTTATTGGGAAATATACGACTCCTCTTTTCTCAAGCATGCTCAAAATGCCGACTTTCATGTTGAGTCCAATCATTTTATTTATTGCCATTATGGGCGTTTACGCTTCCCGGATCAATTTGTTTGATGTATGGATCGCTGTAGTGGTCGGTGTAGCTGCCTACATTTTAAAGAAGCTTGATTTTTCTTTACCCTCAATTATATTGGCTTTTATTTTAGGGCCGATTATTGAAACAAGTCTGCGTCGTTCATTGCTGATTTCCGGAGGGAATGTTGAAATCTTTTTTACACGAACGTACAGTCTAGTTATTTTAATGATCATTGTCCTGTTGATCGCAATGCTAATCCTTCAATCGGTAAAGAAAAGAAAAAGCAATCCTCCGAAAAACGTGCAAGCATAATGCTATTTTCCCCAAGTCCCGCTCCGATACTAATCGTGAGTGGGCTTGCTGTGTTATGATTTTGTATGGGGGAAGGAGTGGAAGAAAGATGAAGCAATACTATTTATTTTTACTAGCTGTTTTGTTTATTACAACTCCGGTAGCCGCTGTCCGTCCAATGACATCGCTTTTTGTAGAGCATCTTGGGGCAAATATTTTTGAGATTGGTATTATTACTGCGTGTTATTCGTTTGCTCCTTTGTTTTTGGCGATTTTTTCCGGAAGGGTAATTGATCGTATCGGTGAGAAGCTTCCTTTAATTATTGGGAGCATCGGGATGGGGCTTGGAATGTTAGGCCCTTTTCTTTTCCCATCTATTACGATCTTTTATCTTTCTCATTTACTTTTGGGAGGAGGCCAGCTCATTGCCTTAGTATCTGTCCAAAATGGAATTGCCCGCGGGGTGCCGAAAGAACAAAGAAATAAGGCCATCGCGACGCTGACCCTGTTTACATCTCTTGGTCTGATGCTCGGACCGCTGATCGGGGGATACTCCACAGAAAAATTAGGCTTTCAGTTTACTTATTTACTTTTCGCCACCTTTTCTTTATGTCTTTTTTTAACGGGGTTGTTTGTGAAGAAGAAAACACCGAGCGAAGAAGGCAAAAAGAAGGGGAAGGGTCAACAGGAGAAAGTAAAAATAGCAGATCTTCTCTTTATACCGGGACTAAAACAGTCGATTATTATCAGCATGCTCGTCTTGTCGGCGCTTGATATTTTTAATGTGTATTATCCTTTGTACGCAAGCTCGATCGGAATGAGTCCTTCGGCTATCGGGCTTGTGCTGACGACCCAGGCATTGGCGAGTGTCGTAACAAGATTATTTCTGACGACGTTAATTCATCGCATGGGAATCATCAGGCTTTTGACGATGTTTATGGCCATCGGAGCGCTTGCTTACGGAGTTTTGCCAGCGTTTGAATCAATCGCTTATATTCTGATCGTTGTCACGATAATCGGAACCGGACTCGGGATGATTCAGCCTTTGACCATTATGCTTACCTATGATTTTTCTCCTAAAGACCGTACAGCGGAGGTGTTAAGTATCAGACTGGCGGGCAACCGACTCGCTCAGGTGATTATTCCGCTTATGTTTGCTGCGATCAGTAATGTTACCGGGTTAGGCGTTATTTTTGTCATGAAGGCTATTTTACTTGGAGGCGGCGCGCTGCTTGGAAGAGGAATACAGAATAAAAGCGAAAAGCAAGCTTCTTAAAGAATTAGGGAATTGGAACATTGGATAGAATGGCTGGGTTTTTAAAAGCCTTGAGAGGAAGAGGCCAAACTTCCTTTTTCGTAACTTAAAGAAAAGTAATGGCACCGCACGTTGCGCGTCTTGCTTCGACAACCCCGCTCGTAGCTAGAATTTCAAAATCAGGCAACGGCTACGCTCATTACAAAAAAGCTGCTGAAAAAGTGAAAATCGTACTTTTTCAGCAGCTTCGAGAGGAAGGGGTTCACCTCTCAAGGCGGTAGCGATCGAACTATGGTCGGACGTCCTTTTATTTTGTTTGCATAGAGAAAGGGTCGCGCTTTTTCGTCGATAAATTCACCATTACATTTTTTATATGAGTATACTCATATAAGGCATGCCAGCTTCTTTCCCTTCCATAGCCGCTCTGTTTGGTTCCTCCAAAGGGAGCCCCGGCCGCTGATGCGCGATACGTATTGATCCAAACATTGCCCGCTTCGATTTCTGCTGCAACGCGGTGGGCTTTTTTTATGTCACGAGTCCAAATTCCGGCAGCGAGGCCATAAGGCGAGTGATTCGCGATAGAAAGGGCCTCTTCTGGATTATCGAATGGGATGATCGTCAGGACGGGCCCGAAAACTTCTTCACAGGCAATATTCAATTCAGCCCTTTCAGTAAAGAAGATCGTTGGTTTAATGAAGTAGCCATGTAAACCGACGTCTTTTGCTATTTCTCCGCCATAGAGCAGTTCTGCCCCTTCCTCTTTTGCTTCTGCGATCATCGATACGATTTTTTCCAGCTGGAGCTTGTTGGCGACTGGGCCCATATCAGTAGCAGGGTCAAAAGGGTCGCCAAGCTTGATTGTCGCTGCTTTCTGGATCAGTCTTTCTTTGACAACCTCTACAATAGAACGTTCGACCAGTAAGCGCGATCCGGCTATACAAGTTTGGCCGGCAGCTCCGAAGATACCAGCAATTGCGCCTGTCAGGGCTTCTTCCAAATCGGCATCAGCAAAAATAATATTTGGTGATTTCCCCCCCAGCTCAAGCGTAACCGGAATTAACTTGTCACTCACCGCTTTTGTAATCAACCGGGCAGTCTGGGAGCCGCCTGTAAAACTGACTTTCGCTATAAGTGGATGACGGATCAGAGCGTCGCCGGCAGCCCCGTCCCCGGTTACGACATTGATCACACCAGGGGGGAAACCGGCCTGGATGGCGAGCTTCGCAAATTCGAGCGTCGAAATGCTCGCTTGCTCAGACGGTTTGATGACGACCGTATTTCCAGTCGCGAGAGCAGGTGCGAGTTTATTGGCAAGCAGCGATAAAGGAGAGTTCCAAGCCGTAATAAGAGCAATTGGCCCAATCGGCTCCATTACGGTATAATCAATCATCTCTCGATTATCCAATGGGACAAAGTCACCGAGTAATTTATCGGCGTAACCGGCAAAATAGCGATAATTTCTGGCGGAAAATAATACTTGATTTTTTGTTTCTTTAAATAGCTTTCCATTATCCGTTGTTTCAGTCCGAGCTAGGTGATCAGCCTCTGCTTCGATCAGATCAGCGAGGCGGTGCATCAAAGTAGCACGCTCGAGACCATTCGTTTTCTTCCAATCACGAAAGGCGAGATGTGCTGCCTCGACAGCTTCGGCTACGTCTTCTTTCGTCAAAGAGGGGATGGACGCCCAGACTTCTTGATTAAACGGATTGGAAGAAGGAAATGTCTGACCGGATGAACTTTCTTTCCAATGCTCTCCTATTAAGGCTTTAAATATGTTCATATCCTTCCGCCTTTCTATATTCTTATTGATAAGGGGTTAGAGGGTTGTTTCTTCTGTTTTGATCGTTTTTACATAACGACTGGCACTTTTGCCTGCCAATTTGCCGAAAACGGCACCGGACATTAAGCCTGATCCACCGGGGTAATTATCATAGAACAGTCCACCGATCATCTCTCCAGCCGCAAAGAGCCCATTGATTGGAGTCGCGTCTGCTGTCAGAACTTCTGCGTCAATGCTTGCCAACAGGCCGCCAAAGGAGAAGGTAATTCCGCATGTGACAGGAAAGGCATAGTACGGAGCCTGGTCAAGCTTCAATGCCCAGTTGCTTTTAGGCGGGTGAATTCCCCGCGTGCCTTTTCCATCCTTTTCATTCGGATGGAAGCTGCCATCCTGGACTGCATTGTTGTATTCGGCGATCGTTTTCAGAAAGGCTTCTTTATTGACGTCGATCATGTCGGCTAATTCTTCGACGCTGTCAGCCTGAAAGGCGGTCGCTTCTTCAAGGTCGTATTCTTCACGCAGGAGCGGGCGAACTTGCTGATCATATACTTGGAAAGCCATCGCTCCGGGTTGTTTTAAAATCTCTCTTCCATATTTGGCATACGTGTAGTTTCTGAAATCTGCCCCCTCGTCGACAAACCGCTCTCCGTCTCGATTAATGAGTAGTCCTAAAGGGTAGGAATGTTTCTTGAAAATATCACCAGGCTTGCTGAAATCACCAACTTTCGGTGCATTGTAATCCGTTCCGATTGAATGGCAGCCTGACCAGTCACCATGACGAGCCGCGCCCGCTTTTAGAGCGATCTGCAAGCCGTCCCCTGTGTTATATTCAGTTCCACGAACGATCGCCGCTTCCCACTCAGGCCCAATATGTTTTGCCCGCATTTCTTTATTCGCTTCAAAGCCGCCACAAGCTAAAATGACACTGTGGACGGGAATCGAGACGATCTGCCCCCCTTTCTCAACTTCTATCGCAGTAATTCTGTCATTCTCTTTTTTTATATCAAGCGCTCTTGCTTCATACCAAATATCAATTCCTAATTCCTCGGCCCGTTTATTTAAGCTTTTGATAAGTCCCATCCCGATGTTATGAGTTTTTACCGGAAGCCCACCCCAAAAATGAAATTTTCCATCTCCTTCAAACGATTGGTTTTTGTAATTTAATTCAAAAGAAATGCCATGGCTGTGCATCCATGTAATCGTTTCAAATGACCTCGAAACGAGTTGTCTCGCTAAGGAAGGATCACTTTTGTTGTTATTTACTCTCATCAGATCGTTGTAATAGTCGTCTACGTGATAAGAAGGCATGTTGATTTTGGCTGCCTCTTCGTCAGTCATCTCAGGAATGATTTTTCTAATATCATCAATTCCGTTATAAGCGAAGCGGATTGCTCCGTCGGTAAAGTAGGAGTTTCCTCCTCGCTTGTGCTTTGGCGCTTTTTCCAGCACGAGAACAGACAATCCAGTTTCTCTCGCGGAAATGGCCGCACATAATGCGGCGTTTCCTGCACCGGCTACGACTACATCATATTTAACAGACATCATGTTTTCCTCCTGTTCTATTTAAAAAATTATAAATCGCGAATGGCTTGAAATTGCTTATGGTAAGTGGAAGGGTCGATTTTCGCTTCGATAATGGAAGGCATTCTGTTATCGGACTTTACCGCTGCCTGAATTGCTTTTTTCAAATCGTCTTCATTATCAGCTGACCAGCCGTTCGCTCCGAAGCTTTCAGCGAGAGCGACATAGTTAGGGGCAGTAAATCGATTTCCGACGCTTTTTTTGTATCCTTTGCTCTTTTGTTTCACATCCATCAGACTTAGACGCTGATCAGAAAAAACAATCATGATGACTGGCCATTTGTTTTGAACGGCAGTGGCGATTTCCGGCAGCTTCATCATAAAGCCGCCATCTCCGGTTAGCGAAGCGACGGTTTTTTCAGGATACAGGTGCTGTAACGCCATCGCCGCAGGGAAAGAAAAGCCCATCGTTGCCAGTCCGTTCGAAATAAAAAAGCTTCGTGGATGAACGGATTTCCAAAGCTGGGTAACAATTAATTTACTTGCCCCGACATCGGTAGTCATAAGGGTGTCTGAAGGCAATACTTGCTGAGCCACTTCAACTACTTGATTAGCCGTAAGCCCCTCAGTAGGAACTGTCAACGTATCAATGACGCGTTGTCTGTATGAGTCGATGCTTTCCTGTTGCCATTGACTGTTGCTATCGGCCAGCTTTTCGTGAATGCTCCTTAGTCCATTTTCGAGATTTCCCGACACTTCAATATCGGCATGATACACTTCCTCGAGATTAGCTGTGGTGCTGATCGAGACAATCCGTTGCGGATACGTCCATTTCTTCGGAAGCAATTCAACCGGATCAAGTCCGACGGCGATAATTAAATCACAGTTCTCCATAATGGGGGCTTCCAGCTTTCCTCCCATAAACAGTCCAAGTGACAGAGGGTGATCGTCAGAGACAGCGCCTTTTGCTTTTGCTGTTTTAAAGATTGGAATATGATGTTGAGATACAAAAGCTTCTAATAAGGAAAACTGCCTTCCTGTTCCGAAGTTAATTCCGAGGCCGGCGATGATGATGGGTTTTTTTGCTTGCTGGATGGCCTCAACGGCTTGCTGCACACTTTTTTCATCCGGGAAAGCCTTCGGTATTTGAGCATCAAACGGTTGAATTTGACTATCAACTTCCTGCTTCACAATGTCATTTGGAATATCAAAGTGAACTGGACCGTAATGTGGTGATAAGGCCACTTTTAATCCCCGGTTTAGCATCGAATTCCAGTTTGTTGTGGAAAGTGTGGAAGAAAGTTTTGTAATTGGAGAAAAGCTGTCATGATGCGATACATTTTGCCGCAGGGCGTAGCTCACATTTTCGTTTCCATAGCGGTCTGTTAGCAGGAGTAAGGGAGCGCGGTCAAGTTGGGCGTATGCCAATCCGGGGCTGAATGACAGAGCACCAGGACCAAGATCGCCAATACATACTCCAGGAATTTGAGTCATTTCTCCGACTACGCTGGCCATAATAGCGGCTGTTGTTTCGTGTTGAGTTAAGATAAACTCAATTCCATGCTCATCCATCGTACATAATAAATCGCTGGATGTACCGCCGCCGGGTACTCCAAAAATGGTCTGAATGCCTGAGGCTTTCAGCTTTTGAATGATTGCCTCTCCAAGTATCATTTAACAGCCTCCTTTGTTGTATTTACCTGATAATTTCGAAGTATCAATAAATAAGACTCTTTATTCTATCCCTACTTTAAAACAAAACGTTATAATAGAGTTAATATCTATTCGTAATAGGCTGTCATAAAAAAAAATTATGACCAAACATCATATCGTGATCCGCAAAAGGAGGCATGAATGAATGGATGAAAAAGATTGGCAAGTGTTAAAAGCGCTTTATGAGGAGCGGAGCATAACGAAAGCGTCGGAGCAGCTGTTTGTGTCGCAACCGGCGATAACGAAAAGAATTCAACAAATGGAGAACGAGTTTCAAGTCAATATTGTGTATAGAAGTAAAAAGGGGGTGACTTTTACATCAGAAGGGGAATACCTCGTTGAGTATGCGAAGCAAATGCTGAATAGTCTTCAGGAAACGAAGGATCATTTGCAAAACTTCAAAAACAATAAAGTACAGGGAAATCTGAGAATTGGTGTTTCGATTAATTATGCTTATAAAGATCTTCCCGGTATTTTACGTGAATTTAACGAATTATTTCCCAGAGTTCAGACTGAGGTGATACCAGGTTACAGTTCAGAAGTGTTAAAGCTGCTGCAGTCAGAACAGGTACAGGTTGCGATTGTGCGCGGGGACTTTAATTGGAGTGGGAAGACGATGCAGCTCAAAGAAGAGAGCATCTGCATCGTTTCGAAAACAAAAGTTAACATACGTGAGCTGCCGTCAATACCGCGAGTAAGTTTCACGACGGACCCGCTTTTGCAGCATTCTCTTGACAGCTGGTGGCAGGAAAACTTTTCGTCTCCTCCGCTGATCAGCATGGAGGTCGGCAATAGCCAAATTGCGATTGAGATGGTGTCTCAGGGACTGGGCTATGCGATTGTTCCAAGTTACTGCCTTAGTCAGGATATGGATCTTCACATTGAAAACCTCTTCTACAATAATGGCAGACCGCTTATGCGCAACACATGGTTAATTTATAATGAAAAGGAGCTAGTCCTCGCTACCGTTAGAGAGTTTTCTCGCTTAATGGAGAAATATAGTTTGCCGAAACAGGAAATGAGCTAAAGAGTAGATCCCACTCTTTAGCTCATTTCTTTACTTTCAATCGGAAGAAATGTAGCGGTTCTATAAGAAAAAGTTATACCAGTAGATAATGAATCGGTATTACCACTATTATTTTTACTCCTTATATAATTCAAAATAAAGAGTTGGAAAATTAAGAATAATAAAGGGGGATGAACTTCATGCAAGTTAGTACACCTGATTTATGTGATCAATATCTTGATGAGGTAAGTATTTCGGAAACAAGATGGCAGTCTTATGGCGGGAGGAAGGCATTTTCAGGCCCGATAACAACGGTAAAGATCTTTGACAACAACAATAGAAAGTTTATGGAGGCGATCGAAACAGCTGAACCAGGCTCGGTTATTGTTATGGATGGGATTTTTTCAAAGCCTTGTGCCTGGATGGGAGACCGGAAAGCAGGTATCGCCGCCGGTCGGGGAATCGCCGGCATTATTATAAATGGGTATGTGAGGGATATTGAAGGATTGGAAAAGCTGGACATGGGGATCCTGGCACTCGGTACCCATCCGAAGGCAAGTCGCTTTGCGACAGAGGGAAAGCGTGAAGGAGAAAGAGATCTGACGTTGACATTTGGCCAGATTGATTGGGTGCCGGGCCATTATGTTTATGCCGATCAAAGCGGCGTTCTCGTATCTGAAAAGAAATACAACTAACAAAGTGATCGGTAAGCTTGGAAAGGGGGAATATCTTTTCATGGGGAAGTCTTATGTAATCAAGACAAATGAGTATATGAGGATGGGACGGGACCTTTTTTTGCAATTCGGTGTCTCTGAACAGCATGCGGAATCATTACTGAACAACTTACTTGATGCCGATCAAAAAGGCATTTATACGCATGGCTTTCATCGAATCGCGCCTGTTTATATCAGGCATATCAAACAAGGAAATATCAATCCGCAGCCTAATTTTATACTGGTAAAGGATGAACCGAATATTAAAATCATCGATGCAGATAACGGTTTGGGAGCTGTGGCGGCGGAAAAAGCAATGCATGAAGCGATAAGAATCAGTCAGGAGCGGGGCGTTGGGGTGGTTGGCGTCCGGAACAGCAATCATTTCGGGACAGCGGCCTATTATTCAGAGATGGCGGCAAAGGAGGATTTAATTGGTCTTTCCTTTACAAATGCTTCCCCGGGAATTGCTCCAACAGGAAGTTCAAAGCCGCTGCTGGGAAATAACCCGTGGGCGATTGCCTGTCCCTCTCACCTTGATTATCCGATCAGTTTGGATATAGCGAACAGCATTGTTGCTAGAGGGAAAATACGTCTGGCAGCTGCAAAAGGAGAACCTATTCCATTAGGGTGGAGTTTAACAAAGGATGGGAAGCCGACAACCGATCCAAATGAAGCATTGGAGAGTGGAATTATTTTGCCGATTGGTGATTATAAAGGGTATGGTATCGCCTTAATGGTCGATATTCTAACTGGAATTTTGACCGGATCGAATTTTGCAGATGAAGTGTTAAGTTTTGAAACGAATGGAAAACGAAAGTGTGGGCATCTGTTTATTGCTCTCAATATTCAATCATTTATGCGGATAGATGAATTCAAAGAAAGAATACAAATATTAGTCGAGAAAATAAAAGCGGCACCGAAGCTCGATGAACGTCGCGAAGTTCTTTTGCCGGGTGAGATTGAGTGGACAAAAAAGCTTAATCAGCAAGAAGGAACCGTTAAAGTGTTGGAGCCTTTTGTGTGTGATATGAAAGAGCTCTGTCAAGAGTACGGGGTCGAACTACCAGACTATCAAGCTGCTGAATGAGGTACTGTCAAAAGTTCTATGAAAAGTCGGTAGATGGTTCAGATTCTTTCCATGAATTTAGTGGGAAGGCCACGCAATCGCCCTTGACAAACACGCCAATGGTTTGACTCGAGCTTATCA
>NZ_JAMBOL010000003.1 GCF_023715605.1 Halalkalibacter oceani | reverse complement strand
TAAAACCAGTTACTAAAAAGTACTGTAGGCTGGGCTACTAATCCACAGCGTTGCTTTTAGTATAGAAAACTATACTAAAAAAAGCACTAGAGGTAGCGAACCTCTTGTGCTTAATATACAAGGCTGGGCAGAAGGTAGAAAAATAACCTTTACCCAGCCTCTCTTTTACGTTTCCGGAGCGGTATTAATTGGATACGCTCTACTATTATGTGTATTACTCTACATTCGGCTCAACCGAAGTCATTTTGTCATAAAAGGCCATAAATTGATCAGGGTCATCACTGCTGCGCAGCGCCATCGCCGAGCGAGGATGCTCATTCAAAATACCGGTGATCATGTAAGGAATGATGTAGCCCCATTCAACCTTGCGGCGGAGAGGGATAAACAGGCGCTCGATGACATCGATTACCGGCGCGACGTCATATTTGACGTCCTTTAAATGGCTGACGAGCAGCTCGGTCGGACAGTTTCCGGCAGCCCGTCCCATTCCGTAAACCGAAGAGTCAAGGAAGGTCACCTCATGATCGATTCCGACAAGCGTGTTGGCAAAAGCGAGCTGCATGTTGTTGTGCGTATGGATCCCGAGCTCTTTTTCAGGCAAATACGAGCGGAATTTTTCAGCGAGTGCCTTAATATCCTTGCCGTCAAGGCTGCCGAACGAATCGACGATATAGACGACATCAACGGGGCTGTTGTTAATCTCTTCAAGCGCCTCGTTAATTTCATGATCAAGCGAATTGGAAACAGCCATAATATTAATGCTCGTTTCATAGCCAAGCCCGTGAAATTTCTTAACGAGTTCAATTCCTTTTTTGACATCCTTGATGTAGCAGGCGACGCGGATTAAATCAATCAAACTTTCTTCGCGCGGCAAAATATCATGCTCATCGACGCGGCCGATATCGACTAATGCCGACAGCTTTGTCGCTTTTTTCTCGGGAATGACTTCCCTGATAAACTCATCATCCAAAAATCTCCACGGTCCTGAATCCTTCGCTTTCAGCAGCTTTGGTGAATTTTTATAGCCGATTTCCATGTAATCGACACCGGCTTTATTCAAGGATTCATATAAATCGCGAACGAAGGACACTTCAAAATCCCAATTATTTACTAATCCTCCATCGCGAATCGTACAATCAAGTATTTTTACTTTCTGTTCACTCAACTACTCCCACTCCTTTTTATCTCATGATCCTCACCAAACAATAAACAAGACAATGAATTCCGTCAAGTAGTTTGATTTTTTAGTAAGTTTATCTGATAAATTTTCGTTTTTCAAGCTGAACTTTAAAAAATTAATTGAGAAAGATTTGTAAATCAGCAAAACGAGAACACGGAAAAATAATTTTAAAAAGAACTTGAATTTTCTGAATACATACACTAACATGTATATGACACTTTGTTTCCTGTGGAAATCAAGTTAACTCATATTTGAAAGCGGTATCATCAAACGGATAAAGGAGCGGGTACGATGAAATTAATCATTGGCATTTCTGGTGCCACGGGCGCCATTTACGGAATTAAGCTTTTGGAAGCATTACAGTATGCAGAGGTGGAAAGCCATTTAATTTTGAGCAGCTGGGCGGAAAAAACAATCTCAATCGAAACCTCTTATTCGGTTGAAGAAGTGAAAGCGCTCGCAACGCATACGTATAGCGCGACGAATCAAGCGGCGATCATTTCGAGCGGTTCATTTATGACAGACGGGATGATTATCGCGCCGTGCAGTATGAAGTCATTGGCGTCAATCAGCTATGGTCTTGCTGATAATTTACTGAGCAGGGCGGCGGATGTCGTCTTAAAAGAAAACCGAAAGCTTGTTTTATTGCCACGCGAGTCTCCCCTGAACCAAATACATTTGGAAAATATGCTTCGTCTGGCAAAGATGGGCTCTGTCATTTTACCGCCGATGCCAGCTTTTTATAATCATCCTGAAACGATTGAAGACATTGTCAATCATACTGTCGCGCGGACGTTAGATCAGTTTGGCATTCCAAATCAAATGACGAAGCGCTGGCTGCAAAAAGCGTAAACAGTTCCTGTCACACAGCGAAAGGGGGGATGGGATGCAGGAGAAAGAATAGCAGAGAAATGTTGCACCAGGCACGAAAAGGGAGAGGGGTATGAGATGAATAAAAAGATGAAATGGACAGCTGTATTTTTTGTTATGTTACTTTCCTTTCTAATGGTGACGGCATGTGGAGAAACAAATCAGGAGTCTGCAGGAGGGGGCACCGAAGCAGAAGGGGAAGAAGCAGGTGACCAGGCAGCGGCAGAAGGGGCTCAAACGAATGAGTCAACGTTTCCGGAGAAGGAGGTGACGATTGTTGTAAGCAATAGTGCCGGCGGAAGTAATGACCTTGCAGCGAGATCGATTGCAGGGCCGTTACAGGAGGTGCTCGGTGTCCCGGTCGTCGTCGAAAACGTTGACGGAGCAGGCGGAAATATCGCGCGGGCCCAGGTGTTTAATGCTGAACCAGATGGTTATACATTGTTGAAAACACCGATTCCGTCGATGTCAATTGGCGAATTAGTAGCCGAGGGAGATTTTCAGACGATGGAATTTGAGCCGGTGTTTAATATGTTTGGTCATTCCTCGAATGTTGTCATCGTTCCTGCTGATTCAGAAATTGAAAGCATTGAAGATTTAATTGCGGCTTCAGAGAGTCAGAAGCTGCGGGCCTCCGGTTCCGGGGTGGCGACAAATACGGCGCTCGGCAGTATCTTCCTGAAGGAAATTGGTGTTGATCATCAATACATTCCATATGTAGGCGGAAGCGAGTCAGCCCAGCAGGTCGCCGGCGGGCATGTCGACTTTGGGATTGCAAGTGAGATTGCGGCGAAGTCCCTTGAAGAAGAAGGGCTTGTAAAAGTCATTGCCACGACTGCGACAGAGCGGTTAAGTATTTTTCCAGACGCGCCAACCTTAATTGAATTGGGGTATCCGGAGCTCGGGTTTGAAATTTTATACGGCATTTGGGCTCCGCCTAATACACCGCCTGATGTGATTGAGATTTTGGCCGATGCCTTCCTTGAAGCGAGCGAGGATCCGGCATTCAGCGAAGCGGCGGAAAGAGTCGGGTTTGTGGAGCAAATTTTGATGCCTGATGAATTCAGAGAGAGAAGAGATATCGACTATCTTTTAGTTGAAAAGCTGAAAGATCAATTTGAAGTGGAATAAAGCGGTGCTGTCCCAGCTTCGATAGTGGGACAGCCCTTTATCAAGAAGAAAAGGAGGGGAAATCGTATGACACGTAATCAAGTGATTGTTCCGATTTTACTCAATTTGTTTATCCTGCTTCTTTCACTTTTGTTTTTAATTTTAGCGATAACCGGGCTATCCTCCGAATCTGCGTCTGCGCCGATACTCGTTTGTGCGCTGACGATTATCGTTGCGGCTTTTGCGATCGTTGAAGACTATCGCAAAAAAAATAAGCCCGCAACCGATGAAGGTGAGGAAGAAGCTGCTGAAGAAACAGGGGAAAGCCAAAAGCCAATGTGGTTTATCTTAGCTTTGACGCTTATCTATTATTTGTTGATTATTTATGTCGGCTTTTTTGTTTCAACTGTGCTGTTTCTGCTCGTTATTCCTTATATGTATAAGTTTCGAAATTGGAAGCTGATTATAATCTCGACGATTTCGATGCTCGTCATTTACTGGGGCGGTTTCTCGTGGCTAATGAATGTTCGTTTCCCTAGTGGGTTTTTGCTGTAACTTTATGAGAATTGTGAGGTGATTTATTTGTGGTTAGAAGCGTTTAGCATGTTTTTAAGTTTTGACTATCTTATCGTTCTTGTCGGAGGAACGATCATCGGTATTACGCTTGGTGCTCTGCCGGGCCTCGGGCCTGCGTTTACGCTGGCATTGTTTCTGCCGGTAACCTTCGGGATGGACCCAGCTGTTGCGCTTGTCTTTTTGGGCGCCTTGTATTCCGCAAGCGTTTTCGGTGGTGCGATTACGGCTATTCTGATTAACGCACCCGGAACTCCCGGATCTGTGGCGACAACGTTTGACGGCTATCCTCTCGCCCAGCAGGGAAAGGGTGGATTAGCTTTAGGAGCGGCGGCGACCGCCTCATTAATCGGCGGGATTGTCGGCTTCATCGCGCTCGCAGGGCTGTCTCCTTTAATCGCCAGCATCGCCCTGCAATTTAATGCGGCGACTTACTTTATGTTAGCGATTTTTGGTTTGTCGATGGTCGCCTTTGCTTCTCAAGGGAACACGCTAAAAGGATTAATGCTGGCAGGACTTGGTCTGATTATTTCCTTCATCGGCCGCGACCCGGTAAGTGGAGGCTTGCGCTTTACCTTTGATAATGTTTATTTGGAGGATGGGATTTCCTTTGTTCCGGCGGCGATTGGTCTGTTTGCTTTATCGCAGGCCTTTATCCTGCTTGGAAAAGGAGGAACGATTTCCAAAATCGAAGGAACGATCTCCAAAGTGCGTGATGGAATGGTTGAAACGTTCAAGAGACCGGTCAATTTAATCCGTTCCAGTACGTTAGGGGTTGTATTGGGAGCGATCCCGGGTGTTGGAATTTCAATCGCCAACTTTGTTGCTTATTTGTTTGAGCAGCGTTCTTCTAAAAAGCCAAAATCATATGGAAAAGGAAATGTCGGGGGCGTTATCGCGCCGGAAAGTGCGAACAATGCAACATCGGTAGCTGAATTAATACCGGCTATTACGCTTGGCCTCCCCGGGGGAGCGACTTCGGCGATTTTTTTGGCGGCGATCACATTGCACGGTCTTCAACCGGGAGCGGCTTTCTTTTCCAGCGATTCGGCGATTTCCTATATTGTTTTTGTCGGCATGCTCCTGTCACAATTTGCTTTTTTTGTTCTGGCGATGATCGGAATGAAGTATTTTGTCAAAGTGACGTTAGTGCCCAATGAAATACTCGGTGTCGCGATTATTACACTGGCGCTGGTCGGCTCCTATGCGTACCAGTATAAAGTTACCGACATGTTTATCGCGATCGCTTTTGGTGTACTCGGCTATATCATGGTGAAGTATCATTATCCTCTTGCTCCGCTTATTCTCGGCCTCGTGCTCGGGAGTATGGTGGAAAGTAATTACCGAAGAGCATTGCTGATGTCTGACGGCTCTCATAGTATTTTCTTTACGCCGTTCCCATTGACGATCCTGATTATCACGATTCTCATTCTGGTTTTCCCATTCTTGATTAAGACGATAAAAAATATCAATAAAAAGGAGAATGATTATGACAACAACCAAACTTTATCCTAGTTTTCAAACGCATTTGGAAAAATTAGAAGAGAAGGGTCTCGTTCGTCATATTTATAAAGAGATTAATAAAGATACGGAATTGCATCCGCTTGTACGCTGGCAATTTAGAGGCGGAATTCCGGAGAGTGAAAGAAAAGTATTCGTGTTTCATAATGTGACAGACAGCAATGGGCGTAAATATGAAATGCCGGTCGTCGTTGGTGGATTATCGGTTAACCGTGAAGTGTACAGCATCGGAATGGGTGTGGAAGTCGAAGATATCGGCAAGAAATGGGCGGAAGCGAGAGCGAATCCGATTGACCCGGTCGTAGTGGAAGAAGCGGCTTGCCAGGAGGTCGTTTATATAGAAGATGAATTAGATGTTGAAGGCCAGGGCCTTGAACACATTCCGGTTCCGATTTCGACGCCGGGCTTTGATAATGCTCCCTATACGACTTGCTCACAATACATTTCAGTCGATCCGGAGAACGGCATTCAAAATATGGGAACGTATCGGGCGCAAATAAAAGGCTCAAGGCGGCTCGGTATGAATCCGTCTATCGAGATGGGCCAGGGAATCTATCAGCATTGGCTGAAATATAAGAAGATGGGCAAACCGATGCCCGCCGCTTTAGTTATCGGTGGACCACCGGCCGTGTCCTACTGTTCTGTGCAAAAGCTGCCATATAATACGGATGAATTTTCCGTCGCCGGGGCGTTATTGGGCGAACCGCTTAGAGTCGTAAAAGCAAAAACGGTAGACTTGCTCGTACCGGCTGACGCAGAAATTGTCATAGAAGGATATGTTCCGACTGACTCGCTTGAGCCGGAAGGGCCATTTGGCGAATCACACGGCCATGTCAATTTACAGGAATTTAACCCGTATATGAACGTCACGGCGATTACGCGCAAGAAAAAGGCTAATTTTGTCTCGATTATTAGCCAGGTAACGCCGAGTGAAAGCAGCTTAATTAAAAAGGTGGCATTCGAGCCGGTATTTCTCGATCATCTTAAAAATCATCTTCGTATTTCAAGTGTACAAAAGGTCGTCATGCATGAACCACTTACTAACTTACGGAAACTGGTTATTGTACAAATGAAGAATCCAACAGAAACAGATGTGTGGAGAGCTTTAACTGGAGCAGCAGCATTTATGCCTGCAGTGGGAAAAATGGTTGTTGCTGTGAGTGATGATATTAATCCTGAGAACAGCGATGCTATATTTTGGTCGATGGCATATAGGATGAACATTGTAAAGGATGTGCAAATTTTACACGGTAGGGATCCAGGCCATGGACCTAGAACTTCAGGTGCTGAAAGAGGAGATGATGCAGTTGATGGTACCCTTCTCATGAACGCAACGAAAAAAGAAGATTTGCCGCCATTATCTTTACCGAAGAAAGAATATATGGAAAGAGCGAAGGATATTTGGGAAGAGCTGGAGCTGCCAACGCTGCGCCCGGAATGGCCGTGGCACGGCTTCTCAATGGGAGATTGGGATGAATTTAATGAAAAAATGGCTGAACGGGCGGTCAGAGGAGAATATTTTGAAACGGGAGCCGAACAGGTGAATCAACGGGTTGGTCCGGAATGGATCAACAAAGATACGAAATGGTACAAGGAAGAACAAGAATAAATTTGATAGAAAGCGTTCACAACTGAGTCTCTTGCCAGACTCAGTTGTATTTATGCTTATACATATTGTATTGTCTATTTATAAAAGCTTGCATTATTCATAATAAGAGGAGGAAGAGGAATGAACAAGATCACAGTGCTAACAGAGTATAAAGCGGAGGATGGAAAGAAGGAAAACGTGCTCAGCGCAATAGACGAATTAAAAGAACAAATTGAAGCTTTAGGTGGTCGGGAAGTAATCATTTATGAGGGCGTAGATCAACCAGGTCTTTTTGTCGAACAGTTTTTGCTGCCAAATATGCAAGCATATGAAAAAATGAAAAGAATACGCGAAGAAGAAAGAATTGATTTTTGGCAAACGTTCAATTCTTATATTTTAGGAGGGAAGAAGAAAATTAATATGTGGGCATTCGAAAAAAAATAGTGTTATTATATACCTTACTTAACCAATAGAAAAAGTAGGAAAACAGGAGGTAATACAAGTCGATGGCCGAATACAGTTCATTAGCAGCAGTAGAGCGCACGTTCGTGATTATTAAAACACTTGTCGGGAAAGTGAACGGGTTGAGCGTCTCCAAACTCGTCGAAGAAACAGGAATATCCAAAAGCATCGTTTCACGAATTTTGAAAACATTAAAGGACAACCATTATGTCGAGCAGGATCCTGATACGAGATTTTACCGCTTGTCCTATGACTTTATCGGGCTGTCATTAAAGCATTTTAATGCTTTGGGGATAGATGGACTATTTCTCCCGGCTTTAAGAACGATATCAGCAGAAGTGAAGGAACTCGTGCAGCTATCTGTCGTAAGTCAGGAGAAGGTCTATTTTGTGCAAAAAATTGAAGGTGACAATCAGTTGAAGGTCGCTGATATGCTCGGGAAGGAAGCTCCTCTTCATTGCTCGGCCGCGGGGAAAATGTGGCTGTCGACATTGCCGCAGGAAGAGATTATCCGGCTTGTCAGCCAGCATGGAATGTCGCGTTACACAGAAAATACAATTACGGATCTGAATGAATTGTTAAAGGAGCTTGAAAAAATAAAACAGCTTGACTATGCACTCTCGCTCGAAGAATTCAACCATGGAATTACGGGTGTGGCGGTGCCGGTTTATTCCAATGCCAAAGAACGGCAATTGATGGCCAGCATCGTTATAACCGCTCCGACTGTCAGAATGTCTGAACAAAAAATTAAGCAAATCGTTCAAACATGCAACGCCTCGATTGGACCATTGAAGGATCAGCTGCCGACAATTGAATAAAGCTTGGGTGATGGGGCCGGGCCAAAAGGTTAAAAACAACCTTTTGCCCGGCCTTAACCAATGTGCTGGACCGTCACGAGCTGGTAACCTCTGTTTTGTCTTGCCTTCCTCACCTTTTAAAGTTATTCGAGGATGGCTGAAAGCCTCCCTAATTGTAACGGCACTGCACGCCGCTTCAAAGAAAAACGACTCAGGCGTTTTTCTTATATAAAATTGTTAAATAATTTTGATTTTTTCATTGATTGTTAAAAGGGATCATACTATAATCAAAGAAGAAACAAAGTTTCCTCTTAAAAATAAGTTACTTAATACAACTAGGTGTAGAGAGGAGGATAGAAAAAACGAGAGGAAATCAACACACAAAGTGAAAGAAACGGAGGGTTGGTAATGAACGTAAAAAAAGGACTGCTCGTCATCATAGCCATATTGATGCTTTTAGTGGTTGCAGCCTGTGGGTCCAACACAGAAAATGCCGAAAGTGAAGGAAGTGGACAGCAGGAAGGATCAGGTGATCAAGCAGCATCAGCAGACAATAGCTATCCAGAGCATGAAATTGAGATTATCGTCCCTAATGCAGCGGGAGGCAGTAATGACCTTGTCGCGCGCTCTATTTCCCAGCAATTGTCTGAGCATTTGGGGGTACCTGTCGTCATTCGTAATGTTGAAAGCGCTGGGGGGAGTATTGCGAGAGCGCAAGTATTTGGCGAAGAACCCGATGGCTACACGATTTTAACAAGTCCGATGCCGTCAATGTCGATTGGTGAGCTCGTTAATAACGATGATTTTAAAGTGCTGGAATTTGAACCTGTTTACCAAATCTTCGGTAATAATTCCACCGTTGTCGCCGTTTCGTCTGATTCAGAAATTGAAACGATGGAAGATTTATTTAACGCTTCGAAGGAAAAGGCACTTACCGCTGCAGGAACAGGGGCGGCAACGAACTCAACGCTCGCCAGTATTCTTTTACGTGAAAGCGGTCTTGAGCATCAATATATCCCGTTTGAAGGCGACGCCGGGGCATCGACGCAGGTAGCTGGAGGACATGTTGATTTTGGACTTATTAGTGAAGCCGGGGCCGAAGCTTTGGTAAGAGATAATCAAGTCCGGATTATCGGCTATCTCGGCGAGCAGCGTTCTGAAGTTTATCCTGATGTCCCGACAATGGTTGAGTTAGGTTATGAGGACGCTTATTTTGAAATCGTTTATGGCTTTTTTGCTCCTCCGGGAACGCCGGCTGACATAATCGAAATTCTTGAAAGCGCTTTTACAAAGGCGGTTGAAGAAGAGTCCTTCATTGAAATGGGGACCAATTCAGGATTTATTGTCAGCACGCGGAATGCCGAGGAATTCGGGGAGAACATTGAATATATTCATAACCGGATCGCGGAATTGCAGGATATGTTTGAAGTTGATTAAAAAAAGAGGTGAGCAAATTGAAAATCATTGATCTTTCACAGGAAATTTTCAAAGGGCAGCCGGTTTATCCCGGTCATCAGCCGACTGTTGTCTTTCCGATGACCGAGCTGAAGGACATCGGCGGGGGGAAACGGTCGTTTGCCGTTAACACCATTTTAATGTCAGAGCACGCCGGAACTCATACCGACTCTTTTATTCACATGGACGGCAACCCGGATGCGAAATCGATTGAGGAGATCGAATTGGAACGGTTTGCCGGGCCTGCGGTCTGCTTAGACGTCTCCGATGTGCCCGATTCAGATTATATTACAAAGGATCATCTAATCAACGGATGTGAACAAGCGCGTTTGGATCTGACAGGGATTAAAATCGTCTTATTGTACACAGGCACGTATGAACGGCATTTTCCAAAGCCGGTCTACAACCAGCAGAATCCAGGATTGAACCGCGAAGCAACAGAATGGCTCGCCGATCAAGGGGTGCAGCATATCGGAATTGACGCCGTCAGCATTGATGTCAGTCCTCACAAAGGAGAGGAATGGAAGCCCGCTCATACGGTTTGCGCTGAGCGGAATCTATTAAACACGGAAAATCTCGGAGATTTACGCGAGGTTGCCGGCAAGCGTTTCCTTTACATTGGACTTCCATTAAAAATTAAAAAGGGAACAGCCGGATTAACGAGAGCAGCAGCGATTTTAAATGCTGAGATAGTAGAGGGAGGCCTACGATGATTATTGAAGATCAGTTTAACGTACAGGCAAAAAAACAGGATGTGTGGACATTTTTAATGGACACGGAGCAATTAGCGCGCTGCCTGCCGGGCTGCGAAGAAGTCGATGAAGTGGAAGAAGGCGTTTACCAGGCTGTAGCCAAAGTGCAAATCGCCTTTATGAAATTAAAGTTCAATCTCAATGTCCGCATCACAGATTTGGATCCGCCGAATCAGCTGCAATCAGAGATTTTAGGAAAGCCATTTTCGTTAGTCGGTCAATTGAAAGTAAAAGCGAAATTGGATTTGGTCGAAGTTGACGAAGGGTCGACGGATGTTCAATATTTTATGGATTTAAGTTTAGCCGGAAAGCTGGGCTCAATCGGTCAGTCTGCTTTTCGTTCAAAGGCAACAGAGATGGGAGCGGAATTTGCGGCCAATATTAGAGAAGCCCTTGAGGAGAACGCTGTAAAACGGTAAAGAGAGGGGTAGATGAAATGGAAGATACAGTATGGATGGAACCTGATACATTACAAGGTGTAAAGGAGATCCTGGCCCAGGGAGATCCCGAAATCAGGGTTGTAAGTGGAGGAACCGCTCTGTCGCTCATTATGAAGCAGGGGATGTTCGATCCGAAAAAGATGATCAGTCTAAAAAAAGTGAAAAACGAATTAAGCTTTATTCGCCACGATGAAGAGCAAAATATCCGCATTGGCAGCATGACAACGCTGCGGGAAATCGAAATCGATCCTCTTATGAAAGCGGAACAGCCGGTCATTACCGAAGCGTTAGCCCATGTCGCCAACCCGCGGATCAGATATGTCGCCAGCCTCGGCGGAAATTTGGCGCACGGGGATGCACATTTGGATTTGCCGCCGATTCTCATGGCTCTTGGCGCGAAAATAAAGGTTGAAAGCAGCAAAGGGGACAGATGGCTGGAGCTGCATGATTTCTTTCAAGGCTATTATGAGACCGCCATGGAGTCTGATGAAATTTTAACCGAAGTGTTGATCCCGAAAAAAATCGAAGGGTTGCGCGGAACGTATTTCAAATATACGACGTTATCAAATGATGATTGGCCGACGGTAGGGGTCGCGGTTTTCCTGAAGACGGTCGAAGGAATTGTCGCCGACGTCCGGATCGTAATCAGCGCAGCAACAGATAAACCGACTCAACTGCCTGAGGTCGAGCAATGTGTGCGAAACAAATCATTAAATGAAGAAACAATCATGGAAGCTGCACAAAAAGCGTATGAAGTGGTAGAACCGTTAGAAGATTTAAGAGGCTCGGTCTGGTACAAAAAAGAGATGGTAAAAGTTCATATCAAACGGGCGCTTGAGCAACTGAAGACTGAAAGCTAAAAGGAGTGATAGGTGTGGCGTTAGGAAAATCAATTCGTCGAGTCGAAGCAAAGGCGAAAGTGACGGGCAAGGTTGACTATGTCATGAACATGACGATGCCGGAAATGCTTCACGTCAAGCTGTTACGGAGCACAATTCCGCATGGGAAAATTAAAAACATCGATAAACGAGCGGCGGAAGAAATCGAAGGCGTTATTAAAGTCGTCACCGGAGAAGATTTGCAAAAGCTCGATATTAACTATTACTACGGGCCGGCTTTTCGCGATCAGCCTGTCATTGCGATTGACAAAGTTCGTTACGTCGGAGATCCGGTCGCAGCCGTTATCGCCGAGTCGGTTGAAATAGCGGCAAAGGCAGTTAACTACATTGAAGTGGAATATGAGGAATTCGAGCCGGTATTTCAAGTATTGGATGCGATGAAGGAAGACGCGCCCATTGTTCATGACACGATCCGGCCGGCCGGAAGCTTTGCAGATTTAAAGTCGCTGTTGCCGAAAAGCGGAAGTAACATTTGTCTTCATTATAAATTAAGACACGGTGATATTGAGAAAGGCTTTGAAGAAGCAGATCATATTTTTGAAGATACGTTTACGACACCGGCGGCGGTTCATCTACCGATGGAGCAGCATGTCGCACTCGCCTATCTCGATGCCGAAGAGAGAATGAACATTTGGACAGCCAATCAAAGTCCATCGTTTGTCAGAAGTGAGGTCTCTCATGTATTGAAGCTTCCTGAAAGTAAGGTGAGAGTCCGTGTCCCTTATTTAGGTGGCGGGTTTGGCACGAAGCTCTATGTGAAAATTGAAGCGTTGACGGCCGTGTTAGCGCTCATTGTGAAAAAGCCGGTTAAACTGGCGCTGACGATGGATGAAGTGTTTATTACGCTAACGAAGCATGCGACGGTTTTCACGTTGAAGACGGGAGTGACGAATGACGGCAAAATTGTCGCCAGAAAATGTACCGTTGCCTGGGATACAGGCGCCTATGCTGACATCGGCCCGCGCATTACGCAAAAATCAGGCTTCACAGCAGCCGGTCCCTACGACATCCCGCATGTGCAGATCGACTCGTACTGCGTTTATACAAATAACGCACCAGCCGGGGCGTTCCGTGGCTTCGGCATCCCGCAATTAGTCTGGGCCTATGAATCGCAGATGGATATTATCGCCGACAAGATGGGCTGGGATCCGCTCGAATTTCGCAAATCGCAAGTGCTAATCGAAGGAAAAGAGCACGCAACCGGGCAAATTATGAACTCGATTGGCTTCGGCGAAATTTTAGAAAAAATTGATGACCGGCTTGATTGGAAAACGTACCGTAGCACAGCGAAGCAACCGGATCAGCAAAACCCAAGAATCCGTGGCCGTGGGATGGCGATCGGACTGAAGGCCGTACTTACGCCATCGATTTCAGGAGCAGTGGTAACATTGTTTGCTGATGGAAGCGCCTCTGTTTATTCCAGCACGGTTGATATGGGGCAAGGCTCTGATACGATCCTCGGGCAAATTGCCGCAGAAGTACTCGGACTTCCGAGTGATAAGGTGCGCGTCGTTCATCCGGATACGGATGTGACGCCATACGATACGATCACCGCTGCGAGCCGTTCAACTTTTTATATGGGAAATGCGATTCAAAAAGCGGCGGAAGATGTCAAACGTCAATTGTTTGAGTTCGTGAGCGAATATTACGAAGTAAGTTCAGAAGAGTTGGAATTGAAGGACGAAGCTATATTTGTCCGCAACGAGCCGGATAAAAAGCTGGCCATTACCGAAGTGATTAAGAAAATATTTAAGATGCCTGCCGGAAGCATTATCGGGCGCTATGTATTTGAAAGCCACTATCAAAGCCCTGATCCGGAAACCGGTCAATCTGATGATGTGGCGATCTTCTGGTTTGCCGGTGGAACTGCGGTAGAAATCGAAGTTGACCGCGAGACGGGCAAAATTGACATTTTGAATATGGTATCGCTCGGTGATGTCGGAAAGGCGATTAATCCGTTTCAAGTTCATCAGCAATTGTATGGAGCGGCGATTATGCAAATCGGCCAGGCGCTGTTCGAGGAATGTAAATATGATCATGGACAGATGATCAATGCAAGCATGGCAGATTATAAAGTTCCTACTTTCAAAGATTTGCCGGCCCGGTCTGAAACGATTATTGTCGAAGACCCGCATCCGGAAGGCCCGTTTGGCGCAAAAGGGGTGGGAGAAACGGCTTCTTTTGGTGTCCAGCCGGCGATTGCCAATGCACTCCACGATGCTCTCGGGGTGCGGATTAAAGATATGCCGCTCACGCCTGAAAGAGTGCTGGCGGCGATAAAAGAAGCGGAAGAAAGCAGCAACAGCCGTCAGAAGGTCAGTGTGACTAATGAAGCGAAGGGTGAGCGTTAATGAAAAGACAAATACAGTTTACGTTGAATGGAAAGCCTGTGACAGCGGATGTCGCTCCGCATGAAACATTGCTTGATCTATTGCGCGATACATTTCAATTAACGGGAGCAAAGGAGACATGCGGCTTGGGACTTTGCGGCGTTTGTACCGTCCTTGTGTCCGGCAAGCCGGTAAGCGGCTGCCTCCATTTCGCTTCTTCGATTGACGGGGAAGAGATCGTTACGATTGAGGGACTGGAAACCGAAGAAGGGCTTCATCCGATTCAGGAAGCCTTCTATGAACAAAAAGCATTCCAATGCGGGTACTGTACGCCCGGGATGATTTTAATGGCGAAAAAGCTCTTGGAAGAAAATCCAAACCCGACAGAAGACGAAATAAAAGACTATATGGTCGGAAATATTTGCCGCTGTGCCAGCTATGCACAAATTTTCGCAGCGATTCAGGAAGCGGCTTCCCTCCTGAAACAGGAGAAAGTGAAGCTGTGATAGAGAAGGATGTGGGAAGATGATCAAGAAACAGGAAGGCAATCCGCTCGATTTACGCCACTGGTTAGAGGAGATTGAGGCAGAGGGAGAGCTGACGAAAGTCGATGGAGCTGACTGGAATTTAGAAATTGGCGCCATCAGTGAATTGAACGTAAAAAAAGCGCAAAATTCCGCTCTATTATTCGATCAAATTACCGGTTATCGAGAAGGCTTCAGGGTGCTGACCTGCAGCACGAGCAGCCCGAAGCGGTTAGCCTCGATTTTACGGCTCGATGTCGACAGCACGCATAAAAGCCTCGTAACAGGATTAAGAGGCAAGCCGAAACAATGGGAAAAGGAATCTGTTGACTACGAGCCTGTTTATACAGAGGACGGTCCGATTTTTGAAAACGTACAAAGCGGGGAAGAGGTCGATCTTTTTACTTTTCCTTCTCCTTTATGGCATGAAAAGGACGGCGGTCGTTATATCGGCACCGGCTGTTCAGTCGTCACAAAGGATTATGACTCGGACTGGATCAACGTCGGTACCTATCGGGTGATGATTCATGATAAAAACCATGTTGGACTCGATATGGTGCCCGGCAAGCATGGTCATATTCAATATGAAAAATACGAGAAAGCCGGCAAGCCTTTTCCGGTAGCGATTGTCATTGGCGCAGATCCGCTTCATTATCTTATTTCCGGAATTGAGGTTCCTTTTGGAAAATGCGAATATCATTACATCGGTTCGATTTTAAAGGAACCTGTCTCGGTCGTACAGACGCAATTGACTGGACTTCCGGTACCAAGCGCCTCGGAAATCGTGATCGAAGGCTGGATTCATCCCGGGGAGACGAAAATAGAAGGGCCGTTTGGCGAATTCCACGGCTATTATCCTGCCGCGGCCTCGCCGGCTCCTGTTGTCAAAATCGAACGGATTTACTACCGCGACAACCCGATTATTATGGGAAGTCCTCCGGCGAAGCCGCCTAATGATTATTCCTATTCAAAAGCGGTCATGCGCTCAGCGCTGCTGTTCGATGCGGTCGAAGCGGCCGGGATTCCGGACGTAAAGGGAGTATGGGCCCATGAAATCGGCGGCTCCCGCATGTTTACGGTGATTTCGATCAAACAGCGGTATGCAGGTCATGCCCGCCAGGCCGGTCATGTGCTCAGTCAGTGCGGCGTGGGATCCTATTTAGGAAGATATTCGATCGTCGTTGATGAGGATATTGATCCTGCGAATCTGGCTGAAGTGATGTGGGCTGTTTCGACGAGAACGGATCCGGAGCTTGATATCGATATTATTAAAAGAGCGATGGGATCGAAAAATGATCCGATGAAGATTGCTTATCCATATAAAGCGCCCTTCAGCTCAAGAGCAATTATCGATGCATGCCGGCCATATGATTATATAAACGAATTTCCGGAAGTCGCCGAAGCGAGCAAGGAGCTGCAAGAAAGCACGTTAAAAAAATGGGCCCATTTATTTTAGGAGGAGAGCGATGAAAGGAACTATCGGATTTGGCTATAACGAAAAAGTGAAGCGTACCCCGCCTGCCCTGCTTAAACAGCTGGAAGGGGTTGCTTCTTCCACTATTACCGATGCGCAGCGCCGGACAGGAACGATGCATCCGCGAATCAAGCCGATCGCCAAGGGGAGCAGGATCGTCGGGAACGCCCTTACGGTGGAACTGCCACCGGGGGATAATTTCATGCTTTATGTCGCATTAAAGCTTGCTGAACCAGGTGACATTCTCGTCGTCACGACACAAGGGAATCAAACAAAGGCCGTGTGGGGGGAGTTAATGACGCAATCTGCGCAGGCGCTTCGTCTTGGCGGGATTGTGATTGACGGTTTCATCCGCGATAAAACGGCCAATCAGGAAAGAGACCTTCCTATTTTTTGCCAGGGAACGGTTCCGGTCAGCGTTGAAAAAAATGGTCCCGGCTTCGTCAATGGTGAAATCAGCTGCGGGGACGTAACGGTCCGCCCCGGTGATGTGATTGTCGGTGATGATGATGGCATCGTTGTCATCAAGCAGGAAAATGTCGCCGCCGTAATCGAACAGCTTGGCGCGATTGAGAAACGGGAAGAGCAACGGGTAGCGGAGATTGCGGCCGGTCAGGTTCTCCCGGCATGGGTAGAGGATAAAATGAAGGAAGTGGATTTGGTCACGGGAAAGCGAGTTCTTGAGTGAAGGGAGGAATACGGATGAATGAGCTCCGTGGATTGCTGAAGCAGCTGGATGAATGGAAGGAGCAGGGCGAGCGCGTCGCGATGGCTACTGTCGTCGCGATTAACGGCTCGGCCTACCGGCGACCGGGAGCCCGTCTGCTTATTGCGGAGAATGGTCAATCGGCCGGAATGATCGGCGGCGGCTGCTTTGATCAGGATGTGATCGAGGTTGCGCTGCAAGTGATTCAAACTGGGAAGCCGCGCCTGCACTTGTATCACTTAAGTGACACGAGCGTCTGGGGACTCGGCCTCGGCTGTAATGGCAGCGTCTTCATCTTGATTGAGTCACTGGAAACAGCCGAGGGCCGGGAATGGAGAAACGAAGTCACGCAGGCGCTCACGACAAAGCGTGCATTGACCATCAGCCACGCATTTTCAAAGGAGCTTACCTTTTCCCGTCCTTTTATTAATGAAGAAGTGGCGTTTGCGAGGTCGTATCACGCTGGTGAAGCAAAACCGACGCCAGGCGGGTTCTGTGAAAAAATCAATCCGGACGCCCGACTGGTCATCTTCGGTGCCGGACAGGACGCGGTGCCGGTCGTTGATTTGGCCGGCCAATGCGGTTTTGAAGTCGTCGTTGTTGATCACCGGGAGAGCGCTTTGACGAAGGAGCGCTTTCCGAAAGCCGCTGAGCTAATTCTTGCCCGGTCAGAAGACTATCGGCAGAAGATCGTAGCTGAAAAAAATGACTATGTTTTATTTATGACGCACCGCATTGATCACGATGCGCTTGCCTTTGATTTTTATCGAAGCTGTGCACCGGGCTATCTCGGCTTTTTAGGTCCGAAACGAAGAATGGAGCAAATCGCCGGAGAGATTCTTGGTTTAGATAAGACCGAGATGGAAAGGCTATCGCCGTATATCCATGCCCCGGTTGGCCTTGATCTCGGAGCTGAAACACCGGAACAAGTCGCTCTGAGCATTCTGTCAGAAATCATGATCCGAAAAAACAACAGACAGTTGCAATTTCTAAAAGATAAAGCAGGTCCGATTCATGCTGCTGAACAGCTTTCACTACAGACGACAAAATGAGAAGAGAGGGAGTAATCAGGTGTGGGCTTTTTGATTGCGGGTTTGTCAGCGGTCTTTTATTCGTTGAGCAATGTTCTGATGAAAAAAGGAATGAGGCACTCAGCAACAGACAATGGAATGCTGATTACCCTCTGTATCAATATTTGCTTGCTCGGTTCATTGCTCGGGATTTCCCGCTGGTTGGCTCCGGTGAACGGAAACACAGGCGATGAAATGGGACTTTGGTTATTTTTGGCTGCTGGATTTTTAACCGCTTTTTTAGGGAGAATGATGCTTTTTAACGGCATTCGAAAAATAGGATCATCACGGGCGGCGGGGATTAAAAACTCAGCCCCTATTTTTACCGTGATGTTTGCAATTATCATATTAGATGAAACGATTATCGGTGTGACCTGGCTCGGGATTGGATTGATCTTTCTCGGGCTGTTTGTGCAAGGGTATGTGCTGTTTCATAATGAAGGAAGCAAAGTCGATCAATTTGGTTTTCTGATTTCCCTGGGGGCCGCGCTTGGATTCGGGATTGGGCAAGGAGTTCGCAAGCAGGCGCTTGATTACTTTCCCGATCCTTTTGCCGGCGCTTTTTTTGGCGCTTTGGCAGCATTAATCAGCTTTGTGTTGATCACGGCGTTCAAAAGGGAGCTTTTGCAAACGATCAAAAACAATGTTACCTTGCCGAATCGCTACTATATTCTTGGCGGTATTTTCACCAGTCTTGCGCTTTTATCATTTTTTATTTCGATTTCCTTCATCCAGGTCGCCTATGCGGGGGCGATTTTGGCGATTGAACCGATTGTGACGATTATGCTCAGTAAAGTGATGCTCGGTTCTGAAGAAAAGGTGACGGTTCCGCTGCTCGTCTGTGCATGTTTGATCTTTCTTGGCGCCGGAATGATCTCTCTTACAGCCTGAACCGGAAGAAAGAGAAAATGCTGTTTTTCCGGCTGTTTAGTATCTCGTCTATTAAAAAAATGGTAAAATAGAAGCTACATTTAGAATTTTGGAAAAGGAGCTTTGCCATGTCAGTATCTGAGCATAAACAAGAAGCGCCGAAGACGGTAAACTGTTTCGTTCTGACTGTGTCTGATACACGGACGAAGGAGACGGACAAGAGTGGAGCGTTAATGAAGCAATTGCTGGAGGAAGGGCAGTATTGTGTTACCGGCTATGAGATTGTCAAAGATAGTGAACAGGAGATTCAGGCGGTGATTAAGGAGGCGGCCGGACGGGAGGATGTCGAAGCGATCTTAATCAATGGCGGAACGGGGATCGCTTCGCGCGACCGGACATATGAGGCGGTATCTCAGCTGTTGGAAAAAGAGATGCCCGGTTTTGGTGATCTGTTTCGTTATTTGAGCTATGTCGAGGATATCGGCTCGGCGGCGATGCTCAGCCGGGCTGTCGCCGGAATTTACCAGGATAAAGCGATCTTTTCAACGCCCGGCTCATCGGGAGCGGTTCGCCTGGCAATGACGAAGCTGATCGTTCCTGAGCTTGGACATGTAATGAGAGAAATCTACAAGGATGCCAAGGCTCGCTAAAGAACGATAAAAATGAGGCCACTGAAAAAAGCTAGTGAATAAGAATAAAGCGTCCTTTTTCGTAACGTGAAGAAAAGCTAGTGAAAAAGAGTGAAAAACGTCCTTTTTCGTAACACGAAGAAGAGTAATGGCTCCGCGCGTTGCGCGCCATGCTTCGAGAAACCCACTCGTAGCAAGGCTTTCAAAATCGGGCAACGGCTACGCTCATTAATAAAGGCTGCTGAAAAAGTGAAAAACGTCCTTTTTCAGCAGCCTTATGAAAATGGGGTTTTGCTGGAGTGATCTCGCTATTTGGTGCTACAATGAATATAAAGAGGGCTTATCACAGCCTGGGCAGCATCGGCGGAGAGCGCCGGGCTGCTGATTGCTCGTAAATGAGAGAAAGTGAGATGGATGATGGAGTTCACACATTTTAACAGTCAAGGACGGGCGAAAATGGTCGATGTTTCAGAGAAAAAAGAAACGAAAAGAACGGCGGTGGCGCGAAGTGAAATCAAAGTCGCCCCGCTTGTCCTTGAGAAAATAGAGAAGCAGGAAATCGGCAAAGGGGATGTGTTTGCGGTGGCGCAAATTGCCGGAGTGATGGCGGCGAAAAATACAGCGCAGATCATCCCGATGTGCCACCCCTTGCCGCTGACGGGAATTGATATTACCTTCCGTCCCCAACGTTTTGACACCTATGCGGTTGTTATAATTGAAGCAACTGTCAAAACGACAGGAAAAACCGGTGTTGAAATGGAAGCGTTGACGGCAGCCAGTGTCGCGGCACTGACGATCTATGATATGTGCAAAGCTGTCGATAAAGAAATGGAAATCGGTCAGACGTATGTTATGAGAAAAACAGGTGGAAAAAGCGGGGATTATGAAAGACAGTCAGATAAGTAAGCTATCAGGAGGAAGGGTGATCGTATGAAAAAACATATTGTGGATAAGCTGAATCGTCCTCTCCATGATTTACGGATATCGGTTACAGATCGCTGCAATTTTCGCTGCGGCTACTGTATGCCTGCCGAGATTTTTGATAATGATTATCCCTTTTTGACAAACAGCGAGCTGCTGAGCTTTGAGGAAATGGTGCGGCTCATTCGTTCTTTTGCGGAGCTGGGTGTCAACAAAATCCGGATTACAGGGGGAGAGCCTCTGCTGCGCAAAGGAATTGCCGGTCTTATTTCGGATATTGAGCAAATAGACGGCATCACCGATATCGCCCTGACGACAAATGGCGTGCTATTAAAAAAGCATGCCACAGCGCTGAAAAAAGCCGGCTTGAAGCGGGTAAATGTCAGCCTCGACAGCCTTGATGACGAGTTGTTTGGCCGGATGAACGGCCGCGGTTTTCGAACAGGCCCGGTGCTGGAAGGGATTGAAGCAGCGGCTGAAGCAGGACTTGAGGTCAAAATTAATATGGTCGTGCAAAAAGGGGTGAATGACCAGGAAATTATGCCGATGGCCCGCTATTTCCGCGAAAAGGGCCATACGCTGCGTTTTATCGAATTCATGGATGTCGGCAATTCAAACGGCTGGAAGCTGGATCAAGTCGTGCCGAGCCGGGAAATCGTCGAAATGATCAACCGCGAGCATCCGCTTGAAGCGGTCGGCCCTGAGTATTACGGCGAAGTCGCCAAGCGCTACCGTTATGCTGGAACGACGACGGAAATCGGCCTGATCACGTCGGTGACGAACGCGTTTTGCTCGACCTGTTCCCGCGCCCGGGTGTCGGCCGACGGCAAAATGTACAATTGTTTATTTGCCGCCAAGGGCCATGATCTGTTACCGGCTTTACGAGAACAAGCCGATGATGAGCGGGTAAAGGAGCGGATTCGCGAGATTTGGAACGGGCGAACAGACCGTTATTCAGAGGAGCGTTTAAGCCAAACGAAAAAAAGAAAGAAAAAAGTCGAAATGTCACGAATTGGCGGATAAGCTTTGCCAGGAAGAGACAGCAGAGGAGGTTTATCTTTGACAACATCTTTATTTGAGATTACAGCAGAACCAATCTCGATTGAGGCCGTTGTGGCAAAGGTTGTGCACGCCAACGCCGGAGCGGTGAATACGTTTATTGGAACCGTTCGTGAACTGACAAAAGGAAAAAAGACATTATATTTAATTTATGAGGCCTATGAAGCGATGGCGGTCAAACAGCTGCAAAAGGTCGGAGCTGAAATCAAGGAAAAATGGCCGGGAGCAGAAGTGGCGATCTCGCATCGTGTCGGCCGGCTTGAGATTTCAGATATTGCCGTCGTCATTGCCGTCGCGACTCCGCACCGGGCGGAATCATTTGAAGCGAGCCGCTACGCGATTGAGCGCATCAAGGAAATTGTTCCAATTTGGAAAAAAGAGCATTGGGAAAACGGGGAATTTTGGGTTGGTGACCAAAAAGAAACAACCTATTACAAAACTGGGCAGCCGGAGGTGGAATAATGGCAAGTTTATTGCTATTTGCATCATTAAAAGAAAAGCTGGAGACAGATGCTTTAACGATTGATCCGGAGCTGAACACAATCGCCGAAGTGCGTGAATGGCTGATTGAACAGCATCCTGAAGTAAGCGCTGATCTGGAGCAGGTGATCTGGGCGAAAAATGAGGAATATGCCGAGTTGAGCGAAACATTCAGTGATGACGATACACTTGCCATCATTTCGCCGGTAAGCGGCGGGTAAAGGAGCGGGAAGATGGTAGAAATTCGGCAGAGCATTCCTGTAGATGAAGCAATTAGACGGATTATGGAGCGTGTCAAGACAGGAGCGACAGAGCGTATTTCGCTCGCGGAGGCGCAAGGACGATCTCTCGCGGAGGATATCGTCGCCTCGCATGATGTGCCTTTTTTCGATCGTTCGCCGGTTGACGGCTTTGCGATTAAAGCGCAAGATACGAAGGGCGCAGAACCGGATACGCCGCGGCGGCTTGTGGTTGTCGAAACGCTCGGCGCCGGCTATGTCGCCACCCAGCCGGTGGTCGGTGGAAAAGCGGTGCGGATTATGACCGGAGCGCCGATCCCGGAAGGCGCCGATGCGGTGATTATGCTGGAGCATGTGACCGAAACGCTGGAAGGGGACCAGCCGGTGATTGAGGTCACTTCACCGGTGGCGGCGGGAGAAAACATTATCCGGCGCGGCGAGGATATGAAGGAGGGCACGGTTCTGCTTGAAGCCGGCAGACAAATGGCAGCGGGAGAAATCGCCTTGCTGGCGACATTTGGCTACGGCGAAATCAACGTCTTTCAGCAGCCGGTGATCGGTGTGTTTGCGACGGGAAGCGAGCTTGTTTCCGTCGATGAACCGCTTGCTCCGGGGAAGATCCGAAACAGCAATTCACCGATGCTTGAGGCGCAGATTCGGCAGGCAGGCGCGATTCCGCGCTATTACGGGATTCTCGTCGATGACTTCGATCAAAGCTACGCGGCGGTTGTCGGGGCGCTGAAAGAAGTCGACTATGTCATCACCACCGGCGGCGTGTCAGTCGGCGATTTTGATTATGTGCCGGCGATTTTGGACAAGCTTCAGGCCGAAGTGCTGTTTAATAAAGTTGAAATGCGGCCCGGCAGTGTCACGACGGTAGCGACAGTTGGCGATAAATGGTTTTTCGGCTTGTCCGGCAATCCATCGGCCTGCTTTGTCGGCTTTGAACTGTTTGTCCGTCCGATTGTCAAAACCTATTTAGGTTCATCAACACCACATCTTCGCAAAGCAGCAGCGCTGTTGACAACGGATCTCGGCCGGCCGAACGAGTTTGCCCGCTTTGTCCGGGCAAGGTTGACGCTGGAGGACGCGACGCTTTCTGTCACGCCGGTTGGGCTGGAAAAGTCGGGGATCGTGTCGTCTCTCGCCGAAGCGAACGCCCTGCTCGTCGTCCCGCCGCGAACGGAGAAGCTGCGAGCAGGCGAGAAGGTGGATGTCATTTGTTTAGATATGAATCCGGGCTTGCCCGGCGCTTAACATAAAAGCTTTCAGCAGCTCGATTGATTTGCTGTTTCGGGATGTCTTAAAAAGGGAAAAATCGCCCTTTAAGGCATCCTTTTTTTCTCGTTTGCGATTTGATAAACGGACAATCAATGAATGAGAACGAGGGCTGGACGAAAGACTGAGAGTTAGCGGGGGAAATGCGGCAGTGAAAGAGGAACCTCATTCCGTTATCCGGCTTGCACTGCCCTTTTTATTGATAGAAAAGGAACGTCATTCCTCTATTGGTTGCTGCAAGGGGGACTGATCGCTTGTTTTGGTTTATGAACGGAATCTCGTTCCTCTTGTTTGCGAAGAAATGCGTAAAAATGAGCAATAGCGGAATCCTGTTCCGCCTAGCCCCGGTATAAAAGTTTTGCCACACACTGATTGAAATGGAGTACAATGAAAGAAAAAGGAGGGAATCAGAATGGATCAGGAGCAAAAGAGATTGGGTCATTCCCGCATCATTGATCTGGCATACCTCTTTGGCGTTTCGCTTTTAGTGGCTGCTGTTGTTTATTTTTTTGCCGCGAATTGGAGCGCGCTCGGGCACGGAAGCAAAATCAGCTTGATCACGCTCTTGCTGCTTGGCTTCTACGGCATTGCGTTTTTCTTTCGTTATCGCCTGCCATGGCGCCCGTTTGTCGGAAAGCTGTTTTTACTTGGAGGCGTTATCGCCTTTGGCGTTAGCGTTGCCTTGCTTGGTCAAATGTACAATTCACATGCGGACAGTTATCTTTTGTTTCTCGTCTGGCTTGCGCCGGCTTTTTTATTTGCGGTATTAACGAAACTGCAATCTTTTTATCTTTTATCTTATATGCTGCTGCATGCGACCATCGGTTTTTTCTTATTTCCTAGCTCTGTTGCGATTTACCGCTCTGAAGGAGAGCTGGTTGCGTGGCTTGTTTGCCTAGCGTTAGGTAACGCTTTACTCGGCCTAGGGCTTGAAGCAAGGCAAAGTCCTTATCGCGCTTTATCATATTTGTCCTATCTCGTCAGTCAGCTCATTTGGCTAGTGATAACGATGCGCTGGGTGTTTGAATCGTACACCTATCTGCTTAACAGCCTTTATCTGCTTGTTTCGATCGTGTTCTTGTATTGGCTTTGGAAGAAAAGGCCAAACCGCGTTCTATTGCTGCTTACGGTTGGCAGTGTGGCGGTTTACGTGGCGGCGAAAGCGATTCTCTGGATGCTCGAGTACGGGTCTGAGCTGTTTTTTGTTCTTATTTTGCTGCTTGCCGGGCTGACTGTTTTTGCGGCAGGCTTTGTAATAAAAAAGCTGCGGAATGTTTATGAAAAGCAAAAGAATCAGGAGGTGCGCTGGTGGCAAAGTCTGATCGTCCACGCCGTCAGCACGGTTAGTGCTGTCGTGGCGACCACCGCATTCATCGGACTGATGACGATGATTATCCAATCGCTGCTTTCAGCTTTATACGTCCTGCTCGCAGCCGCTCTTCTGGTAACGGTGCTGATCTTTGGCAAAAGATTGGAGGAAGTATGGCGTCATACGATCGTTCATGTAGGCGTCCTTCTTACACTCGCCTTTGTCTGGGATGTCCCGACTTATTTGGCACTCGTCAGTGTCCTGCTGCTTTTGCTGCTATGGTATAAAGAGGAAAGCGTCTGGATGGATCTGCTTCTTTATGGAGCGACTAACGTGGTTCTTCTGTTCATATTCTGGCCTGATCGTTCAACCGAAGCGGTCATGTGGCTGATGGTTGGGCTCAATCTGCTAGCGCTGGCTGGCCGTCTGCTGCTGAAGGAGCCGCTGTTGAAAAAAAGGCTGACCGTGCAGGCGATGCTATACAGCTTGCTGTTCGGCTTTGTACTGACCTTTTTAACGACATCTCACCCGTCGGCCTATTATTTGTATAATGCGCTGTTTTTTGCTGTGACGACTTACCTCGGCTTCCGTTTTGTCCGAAGCAATGAGCAGGTACTCGCACGGACGGTGCTCGTATTTTGGTTCGCCTTTCTTTTTTATAAATATTACGACCTCGTCTGGAGGCTGCTTCACAAATCAGTCGCCTTGTTCCTGCTCGGCCTGCTGTTGCTTGCTGTCGCGATTATGCTTGACCGAAAGAGGAAGGAAGAGAGGGACGACTTGTCACCGGCTCATTTTGCCAATCAATGGGCGCTGGTCGTTGTTATATGCTTACAGCTTGCTTTTATCGGCTTTCAGTATGCGCAGTATGAACGGCAGCTTGCCAATGGAAGCTTGATCAAGCTTGAACTGGAACCGCTTGATCCCCGCTCGCTCTTGCAGGGAGATTATCTGACTTTGCAATTCTCGATCTCGCATATTCCTGAGCTGGAGGGGAAGATGCAACGAGGGGAGAAGCTGAAGCTTGTTCTGTCTCCTGACGACCAGAACGTCTACCATTATACAGGCATTTACCAGCAGAATGGCGCATATAATCAGCCGTATACGCTGCAGGAGGAGGATGTGCTGATGAATGGGAAAGCGACGGGCTATGACCGCTTTTCGTTCGGGATCGAAAGCTACTTTATTGAAGAAGGCAGCGGGAGTGAAGCTGAATCGGAAGCGGAATATGCTTATGTGAAAGTTGCAGAGAACGGCAATGCTCTGCTCGTTGAGATTGAATAGAGATTTCAGGGGAGATTATCTCACATAGAAGTTGATGAAAGCAGAGTGCGCCCACTACACTATAGCCAGACGACCTGAATGACACTTATGAGGAGGGATGAAATGGTCGAGCAATATTTACAGGAGTCCTTTGGTATTATGAGGGAAGACATTTTGATCTCTCCGGTAACGAATAAAAAGGTCGTTGTCAGAGAGCTGCTTCTCCAGGTTGAAAGGGAGGGAAGCTCTGAAAATGTCCTCGGCACACTTCAACAAATAAAAGGACTTGGTCGAAAGGGAGCGATCGTCTATTTAAATGGCTTGTCAGATCAAAGTAAGTAGGGCGCGTGAAAAAAGCTGTTTGACCTTTAGACATAGTCTGTCTTTTTTGAAAGTCAACTGAATTCAGTTGACTTTTTTTGCTGCAGGCGCGTATACTTTAGTTGAGAATGATTATTGATTTTAATTACCTGTCCGCCGGGACGGAAACATGATAAAGGGAGAGAAAGAATGTGGACTACAATCAAATGGTTGCTGAATTAGAAGCGCGTTTTTTTCTCTATACAAAAGATCAGCCAGTCGTTCATCAGGAATTTGTCGTTGAGCAGCTGCTTCTGCAGGAGGAAGCAAAAGCTTTTTTACATAAATACGGAAAACAAATTAAAGCATTGACGCCTCATCCGCCGGCAACCTATTTTTGCAGTAAGCTGGGGATTGCCGCTGCCGGAATTGTGACGATGCTTGCCCGCCAACATCTCCTTTTGCCGATGACGCCGGCTTCGCTAAGCGCGCAATTTTATTGGGATGATACTTATCAGGTAGATGGGATGGTGTTCAAAATCAATTCGCTTAACTGGCAGGAGGGGCCGCGTACGGATGAATGGCGGCGTACTGAAATTGAGCAGCTGATCCACAATCTTCTCACTCCTGTTGTGACGACTTTCTCGCAAGCTGTTGACATTCGTCCGCGCGAGCTGTGGGGTCAGCTTGCCGCCGGGCTGGAATATGGCAAAACGGTCGGGTTGTCGCTTGCAGGGGATGATGAGGAAGCGGAACGGATTGAACGGGACTTTCAGTGGCTGATGAAGGATGCCGATCCAGCCCTGTTTGCCAGCCGGAAAAACGCATTGGACTTCCCGCATCGGCTTGTAGAAAGCCTATCGGAGCCTGGAGTCATGAAGCGGATGAAGCCGACCTGCTGTCTTTACTATCAGACGGAACAGGCGAAACGGAAGTGCGTCACTTGTCCGCGACTGACTGCGGCCGATAAAGCGAAGATAAAGGAAGAGATCGCGATTGGGTAACCGTCGCATCTCTTCTTTTTTAGTATAGAAAAGCCGCTACGCAAGCATCGTGAGCATGGAACTTTTTTTCGAGCCCCTTCAGGTGCAACGCCCGCCTGCGGAAAGCGCGCCCCCCATCGCGGGAGGGCGAAGAGCCAAACCCCGCTAAATAAAAAAGCCATTACGCGGTTTTCTTATCCTGTTTATTTTTTTCTGTTAGAATAGAAGCAAATGGAGCAGAGGTGGAGATGAAATCATGACAAAGAACATTAAGCTTATCGCGATTGATATGGATGGTACTTTGCTAAATGACCGGCAGGACATTTCGGACGGGAACCGCGAGGCGATTCGGGAAGCGCGCGATCAGGGAATTCACATCGTCATTAGCACGGGCAGAACCCGGATGTCCTGTGGCGATCTTGTCGCCTCACTTGAGCTTGGTACATACTTAATTACGGTGAACGGCAGCGAAATTTGGGATGGGGAAGGCAATCTGCTTGAGCGTCAATTGCTCGATCTGGAGCATATTGAACAAATGTGGTCGTTAAAAAATAAATACGAGACAGCATGCTGGGCGGCAACGGTTGATCAAGTGTGGCGCGAGCCGTTTCCGGAGGATCTTTCCCATTATCAATGGATGAAGTTCGGCTTCGACATTGAGGATGACCGGGTGCGAAACATCATTCTCGAAGAGCTGAAAAAAAATAAAGCATTGGAAATTAGCAA
Source organism: Halalkalibacter oceani (assembly GCF_023715605.1). Classification (GTDB taxonomy): domain Bacteria; phylum Bacillota; class Bacilli; order Bacillales; family Bacillaceae_D; genus Halalkalibacter; species Halalkalibacter oceani. The sequence continues at coordinate 386,267 of NZ_JAMBOL010000003.1, read as the reverse complement.
TTCCAGCCCAACGAATCTGGAAATCAATGCGGCCGGTGTCAATAAAGCCGCGGCGATTGAAAAGGTATGCGAGCGCCTTGGCTTTACGATGGAGAATGTGATGGCGATGGGCGACAGCTTAAATGATTTAGCGATGATCAAAGCGGCCGGCTGTGGGGTGGCGATGGGAAATGCCCAGCAGGTCGTCAAGGATGCCGCTGATTGGGTGACGGAGACGAATCTTGATGATGGAGTAGCCGTCGCGATCCGAAAATTCGCCTTGGCGTGAGGGGCTCTTTCGTTTGTTTAGCTTTGCAGAAAGCAGGGAATAACAAGGGAAACGAGCATAGGAGGCTGTTGTGATGGGGAAATTATCGAAGCTGGTCAAATGGGGCGTGATTGCTTACCCATTTGTGAAGAAATGGATGGCGAAGCGGAATCAGAAGAAGCGTGGTACGTATCCGGCCAGTCGCCAGCGCTAGCATAATAAAGCTGAACAAAAAACATCGGGCTGTCAAAAGGAAATACGATCCTTCTGGCAGCCCTCATTTAATTAAAAAGCTCATACCGGATTTAAAAGATCGTGGCGGTTCTGTCCATTGCTTAAGGGGCAGGGCAAAAGGTTTTTCCTTTTGGCCCTGCCCCTTTTCTACCTATAGATTCATGGACGCCGTTTTGTTTTTGACAACGACGATCACCTTGCCGGCATCGAGTTTCTTTTCGAGCTGCTCTGCTTCTTGCTTGGAGAAGCCAAGCTCCTTGAATTGCGCGCGCAGCTCGTCCCCTTGTTTTCGAAACAGATTTTTTATAGAGGTTCCTACTCCCAATTCACTTGCTCCAACCTGATTTGCCTCGGCTTGTTCGGTCAGGCGCTTCGTCCGGTCATCGTCATGGGTGATCACATAAATATCGTCATCTTTGACCCCGTCAGCCTGCAACCGTCTTACAGCTTGAATCACGTCTTCGTCATTTTGAAATTCCTTATAGAATGGGTTCATGTTTATCGCCTCCTTGGTAGAAAAATACCCGGCTTGCCGAAAGCTAAACATCGAAGTGAATGTTCAGAAAAGAGTTGCAAATCAAAGGATGTGTTGTATACTTGTAATACAAGTAGACGAATTTAAGGAAGGTGGAAAGCGGATGGACATCATTTCACCTATTCAACGGCGTAAAATGTCGGAACAGATTTTAGATGAAATCAAAGCATTAATTAAAGATGGGACATTCCCGGCTGATTCAAAGCTGCCTTCCGAAACGGAGCTGGCCAAGCTGTTTCAGGTTAGCCGTTCGCCGGTCAGAGAAGCGATCAGCGTTCTGGCGGCAAGCGGCATTGTCGAGTCGCGCCAGGGAGGCGGAAATTGGGTTCGCAAAGTAGAGCTGGTCAACATGTTTGAGCCGATGACGATGGAAATGATTGATGCGCAGCAAATTTTTGATCTGCTTGAACTGCGGACAACGATTGAGACTGAAGCGGCGGCATTGGCGGCCGTCCGGCACAACAGAGAGGACATTGAGATGCTTGCCGGGGCGCTGCAAGGCTTAGAAGAGCAGATGCTCGATGATGTGGAGTCAATTGGAAGTGAAGTCGATTACGAGTTTCACCAGACGATTGTCAGGGCGGCGGGAAATGCGTTCTTCGTTCAGACGATGGAAAACATTGCAGATCTTTATCAAAAAGCAATGACCTTTTCCTTGAAGCAAAATGTTGGTTTGCGTTTAAAGCGAAAAAGTGTGTTTGAAGAGCATCAAGCGATTTTCGAGGCGATTCGCCGACGTGAGCCGGAAGCGGCCTCTCGAGCGATGAAGAAGCATTTAGAAACGGCGCGGCTCAAGCTCGGCGATAAACGACTGCAAGACGAGGAGAAACGGGGGAGATAAGCATGAGAAGCACGGTAGAGGGTGCGGTCATTGAGCAGCTGAAGCAGGTTCTTGATGAAAGCAGAGTGTTAACGAAAGAGGAGGATCGCGTAAGTTATTCTTATGACGCCTCCTTCGGCGTTCATATTCCAGAGGTCGTTGTGCAACCGCTTTCAACAGCGGAGGTACAGGCGATTATGAAAATCGCGAGCGCTTATAAAATTCCAGTATACCCACGCGGGCAGGGAACAAGCTTAAGCGGCGGTCCATTGCCGGTAAAAGGCGGAATCGTGCTCGATTTTTCACAGTGGGACAGCAGGCTGGATGTTTACCCGGATGATATGGTGGCAATTGTCTCGCCCGGTGTCAAAACAGCGGCGATTAACGAGAAGGCTAATCAGTTTGGACTGATGTATCCACCTGATCCGAGCAGCTCCAATGTTTCGACGATCGGCGGCAATTTAGCGGAAAACGCCGGCGGACCGAGAGGACTGAAATACGGCGTAACGAAGGACTACGTCATTGGACTGGAAGTTGTGACCGCCGCGGGAGACGTCATTCGGACAGGCGGGCGTACGGTGAAAAATGTGACAGGATATGATTTGACCAAGCTCATCGTCGGCTCTGAAGGGACATTGGGCGTGATTACCGAAGCGATTTTGCGCCTCATTCCGAAGCCGCCGGCGACGGCAACCTTGATGGCTGTTTTTGATGATATTGTCGATTCAGGCAGCTCGATCTCGCGGGTGCTAAGCTCAGGAATTATGCCGGCGAAAATGGAGATTATGGATCAGGCTTCCGTTCAGGCTGTTGAAGACTACCAGCCGCTCGGTTTGCCGACCGATATTGAAGCAATCGTTTTAATTGAGCTGGATGGTCATCCGCAGGCGATTAAAGAAGAAATCGAGCGTGTGCAGACGATTTGTGTTGAAGTCGGGGCGCGGGAAGTCAAGGTGGCGCGCAACGCTGCTGAGGCGCTGGAGCTGTGGAAGGCCCGCAAGCTCGTTTCACCGGCAATCGTCCGGCTGAAACCGACAAAGATCTCTGAGGATGCGACCGTGCCGCGCAGCAAAATTCCAGATATGTTCAAACGGTTAAAGGAGATTCGCGCCAAATATCAAATTGACCTCGTCGTCTTTGGGCATGCCGGCGACGGCAACCTCCATCCGAATATTATTGCCGACCAGCGTGATCAGGAGGAGATGCGCCGCGTCGAGCAGGCGGTTGAAGAAATTTTTCAGGCGGCGATTGAATTGGGAGGGACGTTGTCCGGGGAGCATGGCATTGGCACGATGAAGGCACCGTTTATGGAGCTTGAATTAGGAAAGGTGGGGCTGGAGATGATGAAGCGAATGAAGCAAAGCTGGGATCCGGATAATATTTTAAATCCGGGGAAAATCTTCCCTGAAGAAGGTCAAAGGTTCGTGTTGCGCAGTGAGTAAGCAGAGCTATCAAACAGAACTCGCCTATCATGAAACGTTTAGCTGTGTCCAGTGTGGCTACTGTCTCCCCGATTGCCCGACCTATCAGTCGATGGAAAAGGAAACGCATTCGCCGCGCGGCAGGATCAATCTCGTTAAGATGGCCGCCGAGGGCAAGGTGTCGCTTGATACGTTAAAGGAGCCGATCGACCTTTGTCTCGGCTGTCGGGCCTGTGAAACAGTCTGCCCGACCAATGTTCAATATGGGAAAATTCTCGAATCGGCGAAGGCCGTGCTGCAAAAGGAAAAATACGAGCAATCGAAGCGGACCCGCCTCGTCAATGAAGCGGTGTTTAAGCACACATTTCCAAACGAGCGACTGCTTGATCTTGCCGGCTATGGACTCCGCTTTTATCAGCAAACCGGCTTGCAAAAAGTTGCGCAAAAGCTCGGTGTGCTAAAGCTCTTTCCCGAAAGGCTGGCGGCTTTTGAACGAGTGACGCCGACTGTCGCGAGTCCCGGGCGGAAGAAAAAGCGGCCAATGGAGCTGAAGCCGCAAGGTGAACCGGTCTATCGCGTCGGTTTTTTTAAAGGCTGCATAATGGATACGATGTTTGCCGAGATCAATGATGCAAGCATGAAGCTGTTACAGGAAAGCGGCTGCGAAGTCGTCTTAATCGAAGAGCAGACCTGCTGCGGCGCTTTACAAAATCACAGTGGGGATCGCGAAATTGCGAAGGAGCTTGCCAAGAAAAACATTGCCGCCTTTGAACAGTATGAGTTTGATTTCGTCATTAACAGCATCGGCGGCTGCGGGGCGATGCTCGTCGAGTACGATCATTTATTTGAAGATGAGCCTGAATGGTACGAGCGGGCGAAAGCCTTTGCTGCTAAGAATAAGGATATCAGTTATTTGCTGGCAGAGCTTGAGCTGCCAATGAAAAAGGAAGTGAATAAGGTCGTGACATATCAGCCTTCCTGTCATATGACGAATGTCCAAAAAAATACTGCCGCTCCTTTAGCCCTTTTAACCTCGATTCCAGGCATTACGTATAAAGAGCATAAGCAGCCTCATATGTGCTGTGGATCAGCGGGGATTTATAATTTGGTTCATTTTGATGAATCAATGAAAATACTCGATCAGAAGATGGAGCATGTGAAGGAGACCGAGCCAGAACTGATTGTGACGACAAATCCGGGTTGCCACCTGCAAATGAAAGTAGGGGTGGAGCGGGAAGGACTGGCTGGGAAGGTGAAAGTTGTTCATTTGGTTGAGTTGTTGGCGGAAGCATGTGAGCTAGGCAAGTGAATGAAAGAATGATATAGTAAAAGAATCAAAAAGCTGACAGTCAATGTGAGGATGTCGTAAAGGGTGAGGTACCCCTTTGCGGCATCCTCAAGCAGTGTGTAAAGGCCTGCGTAAAGGATTAAAGGCAGAAAGGGTAAGCAGCGTGGACATTACGATTATCCTAACCTCGATTTCATTAATGGCGATTATTATTCTGATCGGCGTGCTGATTGGCTCAAGGCTGGCTGTTACACTTGAGGCGAAGCAGTTGTTGATGACGATTATCGTCAATGTCGCTGTTCCGGCGATTATTTTTAACGGAATTTTCAATACGGAGATTACAAATGAGCTGCTGGCGGATATGCTGACGATTTTTCTGCTTTCGGTTTCGCTTAACACGATCGGTATTCTGCTTGGCTGGGGAGCTGCTTATTTATTCGGCTTTCGCTCGCTGGAAGCGAAAAAGCTGGCTGTGCTGGCCGGAATTGGCAATACCGGCTTTATCGGCATACCGCTTTGCGCGCAAATTTTCGGACCGGTCGGCGGACTGCTGGCGGCGATTTTTGATTCGGCGCTTGATGTTGTCACATTTTCCTTAGTGATTATGCTGCTTCAGCAGGGGCGGGTTTTCTCATTCCGGCAGCTGAAGGCCCTTGTTAATATTCCGTTTATCGCGATTATGATTGGACTGACAATGGCGATGATTAATTATCAGCCGCCAGCTGTTGCAAAAGATCTGGCCGGCTTTTTAGCCAATTTAGCAGCGCCGCTGGCGATGATTTATATCGGCCTGTTAATTCCGGGATTTTTGCGGAATAAGCAAAGGAAAGTCGCAGCTCGCTTTGTTACGGCTTCCGTGACGATGAAGCTTGTCGTCATTCCGCTCGTCTTAATCGGCTTGTTGCAAACGCTTTCTATTTCTGATCTTTTGAAGCAAATTACGTATATCCAAGTGGCGATGCCAACCTTTATGCTCGCAACGGTATTGATCGCTCGTTACACGAATGACGAAGAATCGGCTGTCGTGACGACGGTCTATTCGACTCTGCTGTCGCTAGTGTCAATCCCGGTCGTCATCTACATCGCGAATCTGCTGTAAAAAAGGGTGACCTCTTCTTTACAGCAGCGTGCTTTCCCAAGAGCTTGTGCGATTAGTCAGAAATAATTGATTTTTGTCAGTTGTTTCAGTATGATAATAAACAATAACGAGTCTTGTACTCATTAAGGGACGTTTTTTGTCCTAAAGGGACTTATTATGTCCCTTTATATTCAGAAAGAAAAAGCTTTGCTTAGGAGGAGAGAAAATGGTAGAAACTGCGGATCATAATGCGTTATTACGGCGTGATGTTAACAAATTAGGAAGCATTTTAGGAGAGATTTTAGTCCATCATGGCGGGAAGTCTCTTTTTAATAAAGTGGAAGATATTCGCACAGCGGCGAAACAGTTGCGCCAGAGCTACAATCAGGATGCGTATGAGGCACTGAAGGCGCAAATTCAGACACTCGTGCCGCCGGAGCGTCAGCAGGTGATCAGGGCATTTTCGATTTACTTTCATTTAGTGAATATTGCCGAGCAGACGCATCGGATTCGCCGTCGGCGTGAGTATCAGCTCCAGGATGAGGAAGGGGTTCAGCCGTTTTCCCTGGAAGAGGCTGTCCTGGCGGTCAAGCAGTACGGCCTACCTGATCAGCAAGTACAGGAAGTGCTTGATGACCTGTCAATTGAGCTGATTATGACAGCTCATCCGACGGAGGCGACGAAGCGGACGGTGCTGGAGACACAGAAAAGAATTTCGCTTATTTTGCAGCAGTTTGACCATCCGTTGCTGACGAAAAAAGAGAAAGAGAGACTGGATGAAAGTCTGTTTAATGAAGTAACGGCATTGTGGCAAACGAATGAATTGCGGCAACGGAAGCCGACCGTGCTCGATGAAGTGAAAAATGGGCTTTATTATTTTAAGGAAACACTATTTGATGTGCTGCCGGACATTCATCAGGAATTGGAGACGCAATTGGATCACTATTTTCCTGGACATGCTTGGAATGTACCGAATTTTCTCCATTTCGGCTCCTGGATTGGCGGGGACCGTGATGGCAACCCGAACGTTACGCCTGAAATAACATGGGAAACGTTAAAGCTGCAGCGCAGGCTCGTTTTGGATAAGTATGAGGAAGCGGTGATCGAACTGATGCGGCGCTTCAGCCAGTCGACGATGCGCGTCGAGCTTCAGCCGGAATTTCTTTCTGCGATTGAACGTGAAGAGAAGACTTATTTGGAGGAAGGGGAAGCATGGCCGATTGAAGCCGAGCTTTACCGGCGGAAATTTGCTGTTATGCTTAAGCGTCTGCGTCATGTCGGCCAATCGGCTGCCGGCTATCGATCAGCCGAGGAACTGCTAAAAGATCTCCAACAGGTTCAAGAAAGTGCTGAAAAGCATCAGCCATCCGGACGCAAGCTGAAAACATTGCGCAAGCTCATTCGGCAAGTCCAGCTGTTTGGCTTCCATCTGGCGACGCTCGATATTCGGAATCATAGCGGCGAGCATGAATTGGCGATTGGAGAAATTTTACGTGTCGTCAACCTTTGTGACAACTATGCCGGCCTGGACGAAGACGAGAAGGTTCGTATTTTGAAGCAGGTGCTAAGTGAGCCGCGGCCTTTAATGCTGCTTCAGGAAGATTATTCAAAAGAGACGCAGGAAATTTTTAAAGTGTTCCAAATGATTAAAAAGGCGCATCAGGAATTTGGCAGCCGCTCGATTGAAGTATACCTCGTCAGCATGACGCAATCAGCGAGCGATTTGCTGGAGGTGCTTGTTTTGGCGAAGGAGGCGGGAATTTATCGCTTGCACGCCGACGGCACGGTTGAGAGCGGGCTGCATGTCGCGCCGCTTTTGGAGACCGTTGATGACTTGATTGCCGGACCGCATATTATGAAGCAATTGTTTGAGATGGATGTGTACAAAAAGCATCTTGAGCAGCGCGGGAATCATCAGGAAATTATGCTTGGCTACTCGGACGGCAGCAAGGATGGCGGGACGCTGACGGCGAACTGGAAGCTCTTTAAAGCGCAGCAGGAAATTCATGAAATGGCGAAGGACTTCAACATTCGCTTGAAGTTTTTCCACGGAAGAGGCGGATCGCTCGGCCGGGGCGGTGGTCCACTTTACCGCAGCATTCTCTCCCAGCCTGTGGAAACGCTCGGCGACGGCGTGAAAATTACCGAGCAGGGCGAAGTGCTTTCCTCGCGTTATTTGCTTGAGGATATCGCTTACCGGAACCTCGAACAAGCGGCATCCGCGCTCTTGTCAGCGTCGGCTAAAGTGAGCAATGAAGCAGAACCGCGTCATTTCCGTGAAAAAGCATGGGAAGAGGCGATGGAGGAAATTTCCCGGCATTCGCTCAAGAAATACCAGCAGCTCGTGTTCGGTGATTCGGATTTCCTCACCTATTTCAAGCAGGCAACGCCGCTCAGAGAGCTTGGTGAGCTGAATATCGGTTCACGGCCGATGAGCCGCAAAAACAGTGAACGTTTCGAGGACTTGCGCGCGATTCCGTGGGTGTTTGCCTGGACGCAATGCCGGCAAATGCTTCCGGCCTGGTATGCGGCGGGAACTGGACTTGAAGCTTTTGCTGCCAAGAGCGACGAAAATCTTACATTGCTGCAGGAGATGTATCAAAAATGGCCGTTCTTCCAGTCCACGGTCAATAATTTGCAAATGGCGCTGATGAAGGCTGATCTATCGACAGCGAAGGAGTATATTACACTCGTCGAGGATGAAGCGATGGCCAACCGGATTTTTGCTGATATTCAAGCCGAGTATAAGCGGACAGAAGACGTATTGCTGAAGATTTCCGGCAGCAAGCAGCTGCTTGATCACACACCGAACATTCAGGAATCAGTGCACCGCCGCAATCCATACGTCGACCCGCTAAACTTCCTGCAGGTCAACCTGATTCAAAAAATGAGAGAATCCGACGAGCAATCAGACGAACTCCTCACCGAAGTCCTCCTCACCATCAGCGGCATCGCCGCCGGACTCGTGAATACAGGCTGATCCTCCCCGGTTTTGGGAGGATCAGCCGAAGCAGTGAGCGAAGTCGCTACCGTTTTTAGGTTCTACGTCAAATGTTGGGGTAGCGAGAGGATGACTCCTTATCCTACCCCGAATGTGATGTCTTTGTATTGATGGTGAAGTAAGATCCGGTTGCGCAACCGATCATATCTTCGAAAGCCAAACGCATTCCGCTTGATGACCTTCGTTTGATTGTTGAGTCCTTCGACAAATCCATTGGTGTACCCAAACGCAAAGCTATTTAAGATTTCAGTTTCCCAGTTCCGGAATGTTCGAATGGCTTTCTGAAAGGCGTCAAGGTGACTCTGTTCCACTTTTTCATAGAACGCATAAAGTCCCTCTTTGACCTCCACCATTTTGCCTTCCTTGCCCCACTCTTTCGCCCGATCAAACCATGCCATATACGCTTCTTTCAGCTCATAGGCCTCTCGTAGAGCGTCAGAAAGGGACAAGTACCGTTCTACGTACCATAGCTGCCTCTCGGTCAGCTCTTCTCTTCGCTTGTAGAAAATGCTTCTGAGTCGCTTGCACTTCTTCCGGTCATAGGGGTGGAAGGCTTTCTGTTCGGTTCGTCGAACCGCCTCTAAGGCCCAAATCATGTAGCGGGAAAAATGGAACCGATCCCCAATAATGACCGGGCTGCCAAGTGCCTTTTGTACGGCTGATTTGAATGAGTAGCTCAAGTCCATCACGACTATTTGCACATGCTCCCCCTTCTTCTCCAAATACCGTTGTAACGTCTTGGCAGAGCGGTCGGGAAGGATGTCGAGAGGGCGGCGTGTTTGAGCATCTGCTAGAATGAGCTGGTAGGTCCCTTCCTGCGTGTCTGCCTTGTATTCATCAATCGCGATCACCGGCGGAAGCTGATCCACTTCCTTTACCAGCGAAGCTGACAGGTGATCGAACCTCCGCATCACCGTCGTCGGAGAGGTATGGAACTGCTTGGCTGTATCCGTAAAGTTCTTCCCTTCGATCACCCTCATACCCAACGCCTGGTTCCACTCGATGGTCTGGCGTTGATACTTTTTCACAAACGATACCGTTTCCGCGAACTTCTTTCCGCATGGACAAGCATACCGGCGCTTTCGATAAAACAAAGCGACCTTCCGCTCAAACCATTTAAGGTGCTGGATCTTTTGGATTCGATAATCATGCACACGCGTCGTCATCGTTTGACAGGCCGGACATTCATGGGGTTTCCTTGGTACCTCCACATGAATCGCCACCATGTCCTCGCGTTCTTCTATCTTTGTCACGTTGACCTCTTTTAATCCTGGGATTTTCATGATAGACTTTTGTTGCACGCAGCTCCATCCTTTCTTTGTTTCTCGTCAATTCAAGGATAACAGGATCAAAGGAGCTTGCGTGTCTTTTTTTGTCCTCATTGTGCGAATACCCCAACATTTATTCTAGAGCCCGTTTTTTAAAAAGCCCGGAGAGGAGCGGGTTTCTCCTCTCCGGGCGAGTAGCGAACGAAGCCGCTGCTAAAGTCGGGAGAGCGCGGCAAGGTTAGGGCGGAGCGGCGCAAGATTTTAAAAAGGGGGAGGTGAAGTGTCCTCCCCCGGGCGCCGAGGAAGCCCGAGCACCCCCCGCCTTTGGGTGGGAGAATCAGCCGAAGCAGTGAGCGAAGTCGCTACCGTTTTTAAAAAGCCCGGAGAGGAGCGGGTTTCTCCTCTCCGGGCGAGTAGCGAACGAAGCCGCTGCTAAAGTCGGGAGAGCGAGGCAAGGTTAGGGCGGAGCGGCGCAAGTTTTAAAAGGGGGAGGTGGGGTTCCTCCCCCGAGCGCCGAGGAAGCCCGAGCACCCCCCGCCTTTGGGTGGGAGGATCAGCTCTCAATGGCTCTGCCCGCTGCCCGTCTGCAAGAAGAACCCCGTTTCTAGCAGACTTTAAAACTTTGCAGTGGCGCCGCTCATTGCTTAGAGGCTGGACAAAAGGTAAAAAAACAACCTTTTGTCCAGCCTCTTAAAATGTCGAGAAGCCGCTCCATTCCTGAAAGCGGTAGAGGAGATGGGCGAGGGTGGAGTGATCGGCATAGGCTTCATAATCGAGGGTGAAGCTTGCCGTTTCATTTGTCCATAACGTCTCAAAATAATTGGCGACTTCCGCGATCAGGCCTTCGTTAATCGGGCCGGTGATTTTCACGTCGGTTTCGAGGTTGAAATCGTCCAGATTACGCTTGGTGAAATTGGCGGAGCCACCGATAACGATTCCTTCTTCTTCTTTTGCTTTTTCAATCAAAGCGAGCTTGCTATGGTACTGCTCGCCGTGTGTGTCGTACCAGCGAATCATAATGCGGTCCTTTGACTTTTTCTTCAGCTCTGCCGCAACAGGACGATTAGGAATTCCGTTCTTTTCATGGCCGAACGCATCTTTATTGGCATCGAGAATCAATTTCACGTCAACGCCGCGTTTTGAGGCGGCAAGCAGGCTTGCGAGCAGCTCGCGATCAGAAAGATAAAAGGCGCCAATTGTAATGGTGTCGCCGTCTGTGGTCGCCTTGATCTCTGCCAGCAAATGCTGTTTGATTCTTCCCTCCGTTACAAGCTGGAGCTGATAGCCTTCGTCAGCAGGAGGGGAAGGGAGTAGCTCAAGCCGGTCAAACAGAGAGCCACGATAGCCGCTGCTTTGGGCGACGGCGCGCTCCGTCTCAATAATGTCACGCAAAATGTTGCCTTCGACGACGAACGCAATATTGGAGTGATAGCTGCTCGCATCATGTGGATTCGCTGAGCTGATCATCGCCTGTTTCTCCGTCACGATGATTTTGCGATGATTCGCTTTAAAATTGACTAACTGCAAATATGAACGCAGGGTGACAGGCGGAGCCACATCGCTGAATGGGTTTGGCAGCCAGCCGTCTCCCTTTGTGCCGAACCATTGAAAAAGGCTGCGGTAAACGCCGGAGTAAGCGGGGTTTGAATCACGCAGCTTCGTCAGGTCGGTGATGATGACGTCTATTCCTTGCTGCTCCAGCGCGCTGAGCAGCGGCGATGCGTATGAGCCGTAAAACGTATTGATCGGGTCCGTAATAAAGATAATATCAAGATCCGGCTGCTGCTGCTTTTTTTCTACTAGCAGGCTGGTGATAGATTGAGAGAGAGCAGGGAATTCAAGCGAGCTGTCGTACTCTTCATTAAAGAGAAACATATCAAGCAGAATAAACTCCTCAGCTTCCTCAATCATCGTATTCATTTTTTGAAAGATCCTTTGTTCCTGATAAGGGACGCCTTCCTTCATATAAGTCAAGTCATAAAGGAATTCAATATGTTCAATGTGATGGACCTCGCTCTCATAGGAAAGCCCGGCCGGCAATGGCTTAAGATAATGGTAGATCGCGACACAGGCCAATAATAAGAGAACAAAGAAAAAAGTTCCAAGCCACATCACTTTTCGATTCCTTTGATTGGACGTAAAGATAATCTGTCTAATCACGGTTGACATAAGATGATTCTCCTTTGTAGTAGCGTGACAGCTGACTATGATGACTTGGGGACTTTCCATTTCTTTGTGAGAAATGTGAGCGCGCTTTTGCGATAGCGTTTAATAATCGTATACGTCAGGAAATAGATAATGAGACCAAATACGAGCATATTCATACACATCCCAATAAAAAAAGCCTTGCCGATTCGGACGCCTACTTTCAGGACTTCTACCGTCTCCTCAATACTTTCACCTAATTCATCAAGCTCAATAGGAATGAGCTTTTCTCCCACGACCATATTTAAATAAAACAAGAGCGGGAACGCCCAAATAATTGATATGCCGCCGATGAAACCGCTCGTTAAATTTCCCCTTACAAGTTTGGCGCTGGCAATGGAGATAATCGGGCCAATTCCGAACGAAGGGACGAAATTAATTAACAGACCAGCAGTAAAACCAATTGCAATGTGATGGGCATTATCTTTAATGCGTAACAAACGGATTAATAAAAATTTGAATTTACGAATATATTTATTAATAGTGTCCACCAGCCATGTTGTCATAATCAATTTGTTCTTATCTGATCATAATCGTTTTTTGACATTTTTACAATTTTTCTTTTTTGAATTCAGCGCAAAGCCATTGCTGGTCTAGCAATTTGTACTTGAATCAACCTGTAATTGTTTTCATCCATAGTAAAGGCTAAATCCCCATGCTATACTAGAGAGATAAAGGATGTCTCTATGGGCGATGAAATTGATGTTGGAAAGTGAGATAGAATATGCGTTGGACAAAAAGCATTCCAAATATGTTTACCCAGGGGAATCTTTATTGTGGATTTCTCTCGATCGGTTTTGCCGCAAACGGTCAATTTAACAATGCGGCGATTTTAATTTTAATCGGAATGATGCTGGACAGTATGGATGGGCGTTTGGCAAGAATGCTGAAGGCGGACAGTCAGCTTGGAAAGGAATTGGATTCATTGGCCGATGTTGTTACGTTCGGTGTGGCGCCATCGTTTTTAATGTATTATACCTACTTTTATCAATTTGGCCTTTTAGGACTGGCTGTCGCCGGCTTGTTTCCGTTGTTTGGGGCGTATCGGCTTGCGCGTTTTAATATCGGTTCTCCTAAGCAGTCAACCAGCTATTTTATCGGTGTACCGATTACGGCTGCGGGCGGAATTTTAGCGTTGCTGACGTTATTCGGTAATCATATCCCGCAAATTATTACGACGGTGATCTTTACCGCGCTTTGCTTTTTGATGATCAGCAAGCTGAGAATTCCAAGCCTGAAGGAAGTTCCTTTGCCGAAATACGGAACGATTGTGACTCTTTTTCTAGGCTGTCTTCTCTTTATCATTTATCGAGGAACGTACAGCTCGTTTCCTTATTTGATTTACATCGCAACGCCGATTTATATTGCTTATCTCGCTTACCGTTTCGTGAAACGGGGCAAGCAGTCAAAGCAGCAGTAAGACGTCTTTCTTGGTTGAGCACTCTCCCCTGCAACCGTGCAGGGGGAAGCTCGGTAAAATTGACTCGTCTCAGGCGGTCATTGTACATAAATAAAAATAATAGAATACTAGAGGAGTGTGCATTTATGAAAAGGTTTTCAATTGCTGTAATACCGGGGGATGGAATCGGAAGAGAGGTTGTGCCTGCCGCGCTTAATGTGCTTGATACAGCGGCCTCCGCCCATGGCGGCATTGCCTTTGATTATACGGAGTTCCCCTGGAGCTGCGAATATTATTTGGAGCATGGCGAGATGATGCCTGAAGATGGGCTGGAGCAATTAAAGAAGTTTGATGCGATTCTCCTTGGAGCGGTCGGGAATCCGCAGCTCGTTCCAGATCATGTTTCCCTCTGGGGGCTGTTAATTAACATCCGCCGCGGCTTTCAGCAATCGATCAACATTCGGCCTGCGAAATATTTTGAAGGGCTGCGCTCGCCGTTAGCTGATCCGAAACAGTTTGATTTCATTGTCGTCCGTGAAAATAGTGAAGGGGAATACAGTGAAGTCGGCGGCCGGATTCACCAAGGGTCCTCGCAAATCGCGATCCAAAACTCGATTTTCACGAGACCGGGGGTTGAAAATGCGCTGCGCTACGGGTTTGAGCTGGCTAAAGGGCGCAAGGGTCATGTGACGAGCGCGACGAAGTCAAACGGAATTGTCCATACGATGCCGTTCTGGGATGAAGTATTTGCCGATGTGAAGGCTGATTATCCGGAGATTGAAGCCGAGAGCACGCATATCGATGCGCTCGCCGCCTTCTTTGTGACGAAGCCGGAAGCGTTTGATGTCGTCGTGGCGAGCAACTTGTTCGGCGATATTTTAACCGATATCGGCGGAGCGGTCATGGGCAGCATCGGTATTGCCCCGGCAGCCAATATCAACTTAAGCGGTGAGTTTCCATCGATGTTTGAGCCTGTCCACGGTTCAGCACCGGATATTGTCGGCAAGCATATCGCCAACCCGATCGGGCAAATTTGGACGGCGAAAATGATGCTTGACCATTTAGGGGAGACCGAGCTTGGCGCCGGGATATTGTCGGCGGTCGAAGAAGTAACGAAAAACGGGGTGAAGACGCCTGATATCGGCGGAAGCGCAACGACGGAAGAAGTGACGGCTGCGATTTGTGAGCAGCTGAAAAAGTAGAAATGGTGGAGGAGACGCGGATGAAGGGACAGGAAGAGATGCTGACATTAAGCCTGGCAGAGGTTGCAGCGCATTTCCAGCAAAAAAAGCTCTCGCCGGTGGAAGTGACGAAGCAGCTGCTTTTGCGGATTGAGGAGGTCGACCCGGAGATTAATGCTTTTATTACGATTGATCAGGAGCGGGTGATGAGCGAGGCGGCAGAGGCGGAGCAGGAAATACAGGCCGGCCGCTATAAAGGCCCCTTGCATGGGGTTGCAATCGGGCTTAAGGATTTGATTTACACAAAGGATATGAAAACAACGATGGGTTCGCCGCTCTTTGCTGACTACGTGCCATCTATTGATGCGTCAGTCGTCGAGAGGCTGCAAGAGGCCGGAGCGATTATCATAGGCAAGCTGAACACGCATCAATTCGCGTACGGTCCTACAGGCGACCGCTCTCATGCGGGTCCGGTTAAGAATCCGTACGATCTGACGAAAATGACAGGCGGATCAAGCAGCGGTTCGGCCGCCGCCGTCTCTGCGTGCATGTGCTTTGGCGCTTTGGGGACCGATACGGGTGGCTCGATTCGTGTGCCAGCGGCTTTTTGCGGGATTGTCGGGATGAAGCCGACCTTTGGCCGAGTGAGCAAGCACGGGGTGTTCCCGCTTTCCTGGACGCTCGATCATGTCGGGCCGATGACGCGGACGGTGACAGATAATGCGCTGCTGTTGCAGGTGCTTACGGGCTACGACCGGTGCGATCCTTACAGCCTCGCTGTCGAAGAAGAGAATGTGTCAAAAAAGATCGGAGCAAGCATCAAAGGAATAAAAGTCGGCCTTCCATCAAGCTTTTACTATACGGATTTGCATCCGGAAGTGAGGGAAAGCATGGAACGAAGCATTGCCGTCCTGCGTGAAAGCGGAGCGGTGATCGAAGAGGTGCACGTGCCGCATATTGAGCAGTTCGCAGAAGCGCATAAAGTGATTCTCCGTTCGGATGCCTATGCAGTTCACCGCGAGCGGCTGGCAGCCCATCCCGACGAGTGGGATGATGAGGTCAAAGAGCGGCTTTTGACCGGGTTGGAGACGAAAGGCTTTGAATACGCTGAAGCGCTGCAAATACGTCAGCAGGCGAAAGAAGAGTTCGCCGCGGCTTTACAGCAGGTAGATGTACTGCTTACACCGACGGTTCCGATTTTAGCTCCTGAAATTAATGGGCGCCATGTTGATATCGAGTCCTATCAAAAGCAGCACATCCGCTGGTCGATTATGAAGCTGACCGCACCGACGAATTTTACCGGCCTTCCAAGTTTATCGCTACCGTCAAGCCGAGCTGACAACGGGCTGCCGATCGGAGCGCAGCTGATCGGCCGTCCTCTGGATGAGGCGTTGCTGTATCAAATCGGCTACGCGTTAGAGCAGGGACTCGCTCTTCAGCCGGCCAAATGGCAAATTGGGCAGAAGCAATCAAACTAAGTAAGCGGCAGTGCCCTCTGAACGATACAGGACAGGGAAAAGCAGGACTGTCTCGCAGGCTGATTTGCAGAAAAGAGATTAAATTTGCGGGAAGATTCCAGAAAGGCACTTCGCACCGCGCTTACGTTCTCCATGAAAGACCCACGCTTTCATGGAGAACGAATACCGTTGTAACGGCTCGGCAAAAGGTAGAAAAACGACCTTTTGTTCCATTCTTTATTAACTGAATAATCAAACGATGACGGGGGCTGATTTATCCATGAGTTATATCGAAGAATTGCAGCAACTCCTTACACCGAAGCAGGTTTCGACCAATGAGACGACGCTTGAGCAGCACGGACGTGACGAAGGCTATCATCCGCTCAGTCTGCCCGACGCTGTTGTCTTTCCCGCTTCCACAGAGGACGTGCAAAAAGTCGTCGCCTTTGCGAATGAACGGCGCATTCCGCTCATTCCGTTCGGACTTGGCACAAGCCTCGAAGGGCATGTCATTCCGTATCAAGGTGGGATTTCACTCGACCTTTCGCTGATGAACAAGGTACTGGATGTCAGGCCTCAGGATTTTCTCGTCAAAGTACAGCCGGGACTGACGCGGACGCAGCTTAATAAAGAATTGAAAAAGCATGGCTTGTTTTTCTCGGTCGATCCCGGAGCTGACGCCACACTTGGAGGGATGGCGGCGACAAACGCGAGCGGCACGACCTCAGTCAAATACGGCATTATGCGGGATCAGGTGAAGGATCTGGAGGTCGTTTTGCCTGACGGTAAGGTCATTCATACCGGGGGGATGGCCGCTAAATCATCCTCCGGCCTCCATTTAAATGGATTGATCGTCGGCTCTGAAGGAACACTTGGAGTGATCACTGAGTTGACCTTGCAAGTGTATGGCATTCCAGAAGCGATCATGGCAGGCCGGGCGACGTTTCCGACAGTTCAAGCTGCTGTGGACGCCGTGACGATGATCCGGACATCGGGAATCTCAATCGCCAGAATGGAGCTGGTCGATGCCCGCTCGATTCAACAGGTAAATAAAATCAACGAGCTGCATTACGCTGAGCGGCCAACGCTTTTTCTTGAATTTCACGGCAATGAAGCCGGGTTGAAACAAGATGTCGCCTTCGCCCAGGAAATAGTGAACGATTTTGGCTGTGAGGAGCTGCAATTTGAACTCGATACGAAAGCTCAGGCGCAGCTGTGGGAGGTGCGCCATAATTTGGCCTATGCCTTTATCCACGGCTCTCCCGGCCGCAAAATGATGGTGACCGATGTTAGCGTGCCGTTAACCGAGCTGGCCGGGGCGATTCAGGATACTCGTGCCGCGATTGAGAAAGAAGGTCTTGATGGTGCTGTCTTGGGTCATGTCGGTGACGGAAATTATCACGCGTTGTTCATGATTGATATGAAGGATGAAGAGGAAGTGGCGCGGGCAAAACGACTCAACGAGCATATCGTTCATTATGCGCTGGCCCGTGGCGGTACATGTACGGGCGAACACGGCGTCGGCGTCGGAAAAGCGATCTATCAGCGTCAGGAACACGGCGCCGCTTTCGAGGTGATGAAGGCGATCAAGACAGCGCTTGATCCAAATGGGATCATGAATCCGGGGAAGATTTTTATCGATTGATAAGAAAGAGGGCAGAACGCAAGAGACATTGCGGATGCTCTTTTTTTGTTAAATAATTTATAAAGGCTACGGTGCAATTTTGTTAGCAGAAAAGAAAAAGGGATAAAAAGCTTCAATCGATTGTCATACTATTGGTACAATCAAAACAAAGTGAAACCATGTAAAAAAGCAATGCGTAGAAAGAACGAGGGGGGTGTGAAGGATGAAAAAGCCGAAAACAGACCGGCTGTTGAAAGGACTGGTCGGGTCCAGCGTCGCACTTTTAGGCGTGACAGGCTGCTCGCAGGGGATTCAGGAGGAGTTCTTTTCTGTTGCTCCGGAAACCGAGGAGGTTGAGCCTGATCCGGCGGCGCTGCCATCACCGGAAGAAGCTGATTGCCAGACATGGACGTGGGATGAAGAAGCGCAAGGCTATCAATGCGCCGAAGAAGGCAACGAGAACTATGGCCATTATTATTACGGAGGAATGTGGTTCCCGACGATCGCTGCTTTTATGGCCGGACGAGCAATGGGCGGTGGCTCGGGGCAGGTGAGACAGCCGGCGCCGAACCGTCCGGATCAAAATGTGACCCAGCCGCCAAGGCAGGACAACGATCAGCAGAGAACGCCAAACCGGGCAACGAATCCACGCTCCGGAATGGGAAGCGGTGGTTCCTTTGGCGGGTAAGCACATGAGCAGCCGGGATCTGTTTTATCAGGAGATCCCCGCTTTTTGGGACCGCCTCTACGGCGAGGAATATGCCTTGTATGATTGCTATTTGCTTGAAGCGGGACAAGTAGCAGAGATTCGTACGGCGACCGAGGCTGCTTATCGGATTTTTGCCAAGATCGCGCCGCTGCTGCGGAACGCTCCTGTCGAGACCTTGCATGAGCTCGGCTTTCCAGTCAAAGCGGTGCCCTTTCTGCAAATGAAAACGATCCCTTATGAGACGGTGATCGGGCGCTTTGATTTTGTCCAGGTGAAAGACGGCTTCAAGCTGCTGGAATTTAACGCCGATACGCCGACCTTTATTCGCGAGCTGTTTGAGGTGAACGGCCGTGTTTGCCGGTCCTTTGCTGCTGCCGATCCGAATGAAGGCGAAGAGGAGCGGCTTGGGCGGGCGATCCGCAACAGCATTTACCACAGTATGACGTCAATCGCTTTGGAACGTCATCCTTATGTTGTCTTTACCGCTCATGCGGATGATATTGAAGATCGGGAAACGATGAACTATTTATTGAAAATCACGCAGCTGAAAGACGCCGCCTTCGTCGCTCTCGATCACCTGCAAATTGTAGAAGGAGTCGGCGTTTTTGATCAAGCAGGGCGCCGAATTGATGTTGTGTACAGACATACATATCCACTTGAAGCGCTGATCGACGACGAAGCAGATGATCGGTTTCCGATCGGGCTTGAATTTATGAACCTCGTCCGGGAAAAAAAGGTGGCGATGCTGAACCCGGCTTCTGCTTTTTTGCTGCAAAGCAAGGCAGTGCTGGCGGCAATCTGGGGAATGCATGAGCAGCAGTCACCTTATTTTACGGCTGCTGAGCATCGGACGATCAGCCGTTATTTTTTACCGACCTATTTGGATGAGGAGCCGTTTATCGAATCAGGTGAACGCTATGTGGCGAAGCCCGTTTTCGGTCGAGAAGGAGATACCGTCGAGATTAAGCAGCACGGCAAGCTTTTGGGCGAAAAACAGGCGGCGAGCTATGAGCATTATGAAAAAGTGTATCAAGCCTTCTGTCAGCTGCCTTCCGGGACGATCCGGACAGAAAAAGGTGAAAAGCAGGCTCATCTATTGTTTGGCAGCTTTATTGTCAATGGAAAAGCAAGCGCGTTCGGCATTCGAGCCGGAGCGCAAATTACCGATAATCTGGCTTATTTCTTACCTTGTGGAGTGAAAGGAGTATAACATGAACATTTCCTATTATTTGGATACTCTCGATCGGTTTCTCATTTATTTGCTTGTCGCCCTCGCCTTATTCGCGATAGCGACGTATATTTTCAAGCTGATCACCCCGTATTCCGAAAGAAAGCTGATAAAGAGCGGCAATATCGCCGTGACGTTAAAGCTGCTCGGAAAAATGGCCGGGGTCGTCGTCGTGCTGCAGTCGGCGATTCGTCACTCGATAAATTTACTTGATTTGATCATTTGGGCTTTTATCGCGATCGTGATTCAAATTGTCCTTCATCTCGTCATTGAATACGGACTGACGCGCAAAACGAATGTAACGAAAGAGGTTGAAAACGGCAACACGGCAGTCGGCCTCTTGCTCGGCGGCGTATCGGTCCTTGTCGGTCTGATCGTCGCTGCGACGATCAGCTATTAAAAGGAGGCTTGCGATGCTACCCTATCAATCATTAACAGAGCCATTTTCTGAGGAAGCGTACCTGAAAAGGTGGCTGGAGCTTGAGCGGAAGGTCGCCAGCGAGGGCTTTACGTGGGCGACATTGTACGAAAACTATGAGGACAATCAATATATGAGCGATTCTTTGCTCCGCGTGCCGGCTTCGCTCGTTCAGGAAGTCGAAAATGCTTCGCGCGCCGTATACGATATTTTGGCGAAAACGTATCAGCGCATTCTCGCCGATCATTCGCTGATCCATCGGCTGGGGATTTCCGTTTATGTTTGGGATCTGCTGTTAGCCGAGGTGAAAACGGCATTTTCCTACTTTTGCCGCTTTGATTTCATCGCTTCGGCAGACGGCTTAAAGGTGATTGAGGCCAATACCGATACACCGGTCGGTCTCGTTGAGGCGGCTGTCGCCCAGGAGGTGATCTGCCGCGAGCATGGAGCGCGCAATCCGAATGCCGGTCTAACAAAAAAGCTGGCAGAAGCGTGGAATCAAGTGATCAAGGATTATCAGATCGGCAGCGGCGATACGCTTTATTTTACTTGTGCCGACTGGCATGAAGAAGACAAGCAAACGGTCGGTTTGCTGATGAAGCATTATCCACAGAAAGCGAGATACATCCCGCTGGAGGAGATCGTTGTGGAAAAAGACGATGTGCGGACGCCGAATGGCGAAAAAATCGAATTTCTCTACCGGTTGTACCCGCTTGACTATTTTCTCGCGGAAAAGAGCCATACCGGGGAATTGATAGGCGAGCAATTTCTCGTCCATTTGCTTGACAGCAAGCTAAAAATCATTAACCCGCCTTCCGCTTTGCTGATGCAGTCAAAGGCAGTATTCGCCTTGATTTGGGAAAAGCGTCACGAATGGTATTCGCGCAGTGAACAGAGGGCGATCGATACGTATTTTTTACCGACCTTCCATACGGCGAACGGAATGTCTTCCTATGTGAAAAAGCCGGTGTTGGGCCGGGAAGGTGGCGGGATTCAGATTGTGGAAAATGGGGCGGTTCTTGATGAGGATGTTGATCATTATCAGGATCAGGAAGTGATTTATCAGCACTATTTTCCGATGCCTGAGCAGACGGTAGCGACATGGGACGGCCCCTATACAGGCAAGCTGCTGATTGGCTCGCATGTGCTGAACGGGCAGCCGGCCGGTTTGTTTTTCAGAGTGGGAGAGGCGATCACCGGCAACCTCTCGATGTTCGTCGCCTATACAGACAGCTAGCTGATTTTTAGGAATGGCTAAAATAAAGATTTCTTTCAAGGGTGTTTTTCGATAAAATAAAAAAATGGGTGCAACAAACACTTTTTTGATTTGGATGACATATAGTCTAAAATGATAGAGCAAAAAGCCCTTGAAAGAAGGCGGACATCATGACGGAAAATCTGCTTTTGGCATTTGGTTTAACTTTAATGGCAGGTCTTGCAACAGGCATTGGCAGTCTGCTTGCCTTTTTTACTTCAACAACAAATACGAAATTTTTGTCCTTTTCCTTAGGCTTTTCAGCCGGGGTGATGATTTATGTATCGATGGTGGAAATCTTTATGAAGGCGCAGGACGCGCTCGTTGCTTCGCTTGGAAATGAGCTTGGCCATTGGCTGACGGCCGCCGGCTTCTTCGGCGGAATGGTGCTGACAGCGGCGATTGACCGGCTTCTTCCAAAGCAGGGAAACCCGCACGAGATCAAGAAAGTCGAGGATATGGAAACAGCAAAGCCGGAGGTGAAGGATCGCCAGCTATTGAAAATGGGGACGTTCACCGCGCTGGCGATTGCGATCCACAACTTCCCTGAAGGCATTGCGACATTCACTTCGGCTTTGCAGGACCCGGCGCTCGGGATTGCCATCGCCGTGGCGATCGCGATTCACAATATTCCTGAAGGGATCGCCGTCTCGGTGCCGATTTATTTCGCGACCGGAAGCAAAAAGAAAGCGTTCAGACTATCATTTCTTTCCGGTCTTGCCGAGCCGGTCGGCGCGCTCGTCGCCTTTTTGTTTTTAATGCCGTATTTAAATGATGTGATGTTCGGCATCATTTTTGCAGCGGTGGCGGGAATCATGGTTTTCATTTCGCTCGACGAACTGCTCCCGGCGGCGAAAAAATATGATGAAGCCCATACATCGATTTACGGCCTGATCGGCGGAATGGCCGTCATGGCGATTAGTTTGCTGCTGTTTATTTAAGCTGCTTTAATAGGCCTTTTGCCTGTTGAAGCGGCTTTTTTTTTAAGGCACTCTGAAACTTTTATCATTCTAATGTGTCTATATAACAGACGATACAAAGGAGTGAGGAAGATGTGGGATGTTTTGTACAGTGTCATTAACCATATCCAGCGTTACATCCCGGTCAGTTTATGGACACTGTTCTTGGTCGGGGTTGCCTTGATGCTTTTAAGCCTGACCGCTTTGGCGGCTCAGCGTCCGTCGGCGAAGAATCGTGAGAAGTGGATGATCAGGGCAGGTGTTATGCTGCGGGCGTTACTGTTTCTCGCGGTCACGCTTGAATTTTTTCATCATTTTCTTATTAGCGGGGAACATGTCAGCTTTCAGTATAATGTTCTGAATCAAATTGTGAATGTGATTTTTTACGGATACATACTAGTCGTCGGAATGCATTATCTCATCACCTTGCCTTTCCGGGCGTTGCACGGATTTTTTTATCTGTTTGATGTGATCGTGCTCTGTATTCCGATCCTTTTGATGCTTCCGAGCCTGACGCTTGCGGATCTGTCCGACGCCTACACGTTGGCGGCTTTGGCGTTGATTGCCGCCAGCTTTGCCGTCATCTACGTGCTGTTTCAGAGCTACTGGCGCCAGAGCATGGTAGTGTGGGCCGTGTTCTTTGTCGTCAGTGGCGGAACGGTGGCCTTTACGAGAATGAGTCAGTTTGAGGCGTTATTTCCACTGACGTTATTTTTGCTTTTGCTCGGCGGATCAGAGTGGGTCAAGCAGCTGCTGGAACGCCGCCCGCTAATCGGAGGGAAGGGGTGGTATGCTGCTGTCGCAAGCATTAGTGTCACCCTAATAGTTATCGCCAACCCATTCTACAATCTATGGCATGTCGTCGAAGCAAAGGCAAACTATTATATTCATACTGCGTATCGCGCGGAAACGGAGATGCCTTCACTTGCCGAGATGCAGGAGCGCGCAAGGCTGCTGATCGGCGAGGAAGTAAGCTTTAATGCTCATTCCTCGATTCGCGAAGATTTTTATAATGCTTATACGCTCGACGGGGGCGGTTATTCGATCAGATTTGACAGTTCGGGCGAATTGTTCGGCTTGTCACGAACCGATCCAGAGGAGGCAGCGTCATCGGCAGCTGTGCCCCCTTCCGAACAGGACGTGCTCCAGCAGACGGAGGGCCTGCTTGAAAGAGCAGAAATTAATTATGATCAAGAACGGTTTGAGATCGCGGTTCAATTTGATGATGCAGCAAAGCAAGCCGTCGTTTCCTTTCTGCCACTCTGGTCTGACGGCGAAAGGGTAAAAGGCGCCGAGGCGAGTAGTGTCGTCTGGAATTATGATTTGCAGCTCATTTCGTTTTCCCCGACTCCGCTCAGCGGTCCGCTCGAGCTTGAAAGCTCTGTCGTCAAACTGACAATGGAGGAGCTAAATGAAAAAGTAGAGGACATTTTGATCGCGCTTGGCCGGCCTTCATCCCCAACGTATATTGACCATGTGTGGAGCTCGTTCACCTACGAATCGCAGCCGACTGTCACGATCAAAACGAAAAATGGAGAAAGGATACACCTCCATGCGGAAACGGGTGAGCTGTTGCAGCTAATGCTAAGAGACGAAGAAGTGACCGATGAGGATGGAGCGTTCGCCGAAGAGGCCAAGGAAGCTGCACGGACATTATCTCCTCAGTTTGCGATGCAGGAGGCGCAATATGAGCAGGGGGAATATGGCGCTTATTCGTGGCAGGATGAGGACGGACTGCTTTCCCACCATGTCCAGGTACATCTTACTGCCGACGGTGAATTGATTTCCTTTCATCAAAACTGGTATCCGACGCAGCATCGTCAGAAGATCGATCAGGCACTGCTCGCTGAAAAAGACGTTTCGATGAGTAAGGCGATGAAGCTTGTCGCCGATGAGTATCCGCCGTTTTCGATTTATGCCCAGCGGGGAGAGCTGGCCTTAATTTATAGCCGCGACGGAGAGGCGGAGCTTGTTTGGATGATTGTCGTCGTTCCATTCGCGAAGCCGCATAAGCAGGTTCATTTTGTTGACATGGAAACAGGGGAAATGACGGATGTGTACGACGATATTGACGGGGTGAGATCATGAAACGGGAATGCGCTGTATTTCGCGACTTGAAAGAAGACTGGCAGGATGGGATGGTGGAAGCGGAAACGGCTGAATGGATGGCAGCTCACCAAATGAGCTGTCCCCTCTGCCGTGACTGGAGTGAGAAGGAACAAAACAGAGCGGAGCAACAGCCGGAGCTGCCGATTGATGAAAAGGAAAGCTTAGAGCTGGAAACGATCAAAAAAGCGAGAAGGTTTTTAGCGGTGGGGATCGGCATGATCGCACTTTTCCTAATATGGGTGTCGATTTGGCTATATATTTAAAAATGACTTCGGTTAGAGAAAGGGCTTTTGAAACATGACCTCGTATTTAGAAAAACTGGAATCGATCTATAAAGCCTATCAGCCGGCAATTTACGCTTACTTGCTCAGACAGACGAAAAACACAGCTACGGCCGAGGATCTCTGTCAGGACGTTTTTTTAAAAGCATTTGAGGCGCTGCCGCATTTTCGCGGAGACGCAACGATCAAGTCATGGCTCTACCGGATAGCCCACAACCACTATGTCTCCTATTTTCGCAAAAAAGACGTGCAGGCCGTGACGGTGATGGAGGATACGAATTTATATCCGCTGCTCAGCGCCGTTCATTCGCCTGAAGACTTTTATTTGCACAAAGAAAAGCTGGACGAGCTTTACCGCATTCTTGATGAAATGAAGCCGGTTTTCCGCGATATTTTAATTTTGCGTGATATGCAGGAGCTGTCCTATCAGGAAATCGCCCATGTGCTCGGCTGGTCGCTTGGCAAGGTCAAGACGACGATCCATCGCGCGCGCCTGCAGTACAAAAAGGAAGCCGGAAAGAAAGGAGTCAGAAGCGATGAAATGCTCAATTATTAGAGATTTGCTGCCGCACTATGTCGAAGCGAAATGCCGCCCTGAATCGGAGAAGCTGGTTGAACAGCATCTCTCGACTTGCCACGGCTGCCAGGAGCTGCTGGCTGAACTGCGCTCAGACGAAACGGTTGCCCCTCTGCCGGTGCCCGCTATCTGTACAGAAGAGGCGGTGCAAACAGACCGCCATGTGTGGCGCAAATATTTTGGCAGGATGATCATCAAAGGAACGCTGTTGTTTTTCGCCGTTTATATCATTCTTTTGATGTTGTTTCATGCCAGTAAATAATAAAAGGGAGGATGGGGGCAAAAGAGAGGATTTGCCCTTTTTCCCACCCTGTCCTAAACACCCCGATCAGTCAAGCTCAAGCTCCACATTGGCTAAAATGTCGCTTCTCAGTTTTTGCAAACGAGGGTTTTGTTCAACCGCTCGTTTTTCTTCTTCATCGTGTTCGCTTAAATCAAATTTCCCTTCGTGGGCGGAGGCGATACCGTATTGCCCCCAGCTTTCCGTCCATCCGAGGAACAGCAAATACTCAGCGCCCTTTTGCAGAGCGGTATAGTCGCCGTAATAGATTTCAGTAACGCCTGGCGCCCATCCGTTATCGACAATATAATATGGTTCACGTATCGTGATCGTAGAACCTTCCAAACTTTCGTCACCCTTGATCACTTTTTGTATGAAAATATCGCTCAAATGGTGGCTGCTGGGGGTAGGTAATCCATCTTCATAGTAAACGACGTTTTCCGGCTCACCATTCAGTACGGCGACTACAGCTAAATCGCTGCCTTCCAGTCGTTCTTCGTAATTATCAAATGTTTCCATGATGCCGAATTGTAACGGAGCCGTTTTAACGACTGTCGCATCGGCGACTGCATAAGCCGCGGCAATCAGTAGGGCAACAATCGCTGAAATCACTATTGCTTTTTTCCGTTTCATCTCTATTACTCCTTTATGATGAATGGCATCTAGTATTTTTGGAATTGGAAAAAGAATCCTACTATCATTATCTTTTTAAAAGCTGTGTTGTCAATGAGAAAATGTCCTTCTCCACTAGTTGAAATCGCCGATTATCCGGTTGATCACAGTGAATCTCTCGTAAGCTGGGAAACAAGGAATGCAGGAAAAAATAGTTGACTTCTATCAGATTGTTACGTACTGTAAAAGAAACATGAAATTGCATATGTTTGGGAAAAGGTGAAAGTCATCGTTGACTTTCTAAAAGGGAAGTTCGGTGAAAAGCCGACGCGGTCCCGCCACTGTAAAAGGAGTGCTGTATGCATGAGCCACTGTCCATAGGACGGGAAGGAGCTGCAGCGTAAGACCTTGAGCCAGGAGACCTGCCTTATCCAACGACACTGATTGACCTACGGGAGATGGGGAGGTGTTAGAGCAGGAGACGACAATGCTGTCTCTGCTGGATTCCTTTTCTGAAGATATAAAAAAGGACTAGCCTCTAACCCTTTTGCGGGTGGAGGCTTTTTTTATTGCCCCGCTTTCCCCGAAGGTTAAAAAGGAGGACATCCGATGGGAGCGAAAGGAAAGCTTTTATTGATCGGCTTCGGGCCGGGCCACGAGCAGCATATGACAGGCCGGGCGAGGGAAGCGATCGCTGAAAGTGATTCAATTATCGGCTACAACACGTACGTGGATTTGGTTAAACCGTTGCTGACGGATCAAGCGATTATCCGGACCGGAATGACGGAGGAAGTGAGCCGGGCACAGGAAGCCGTGCGTCAGGCGGAAGAGGGAAAGACGGTTGCGGTTATTTCAAGCGGGGATGCCGGCGTCTACGGCATGGCCGGTCTCGTCTATGAGGTGTTAATTGAAAAAGGCTGGACGGAGCAGGAGGGGGTCGAGGTTGAAATTATTCCCGGGATATCGGCGATTAACTCCTGCGCCTCGCTGCTCGGCGCGCCGATCATGCATGATGCCTGCACGATCAGCCTCAGTGACCATCTGACGCCATGGGAGCTGATTAAAGCGAGACTTGACGCCGCGGGCAAGGCTGATTTTGTGATTGCGCTCTACAATCCGAAAAGCGGGCGGCGGACGAGACAGATTGAAGAGGCGCAGCGGATTTTGCTGCAATACCGTTCTGCCGAGACGCCTGTTGGACTTGTCAAAAGCGCCTATCGCGAGCGTCAACATATCGTGATGACAACGCTCGGCGAGATGCTTGAGCATGAGATCGGCATGCTGACGACGGTCATCATCGGCAATGGATCGACGTTTATGTACGACGGCAAGATGATCACGCCGCGCGGCTATCAGAAAAAATATACGCTTGGAGAAGCGAAGCAGGCTTTGCGGCCGCATCAGCGCTTAAAGCCGGAGCACGAGCCGTGGGCGCTACATCAAGGTGAAGAGGAAGTTGAACCGGCTTCATCTTCGCTTCAAGAGCTTGCCGAGGAAGCAGGACCCGAACCGGCGCGGGGATCGCTGCGTGAGCTGGCCGAAGAAGCGCTTTCGCTCCTGCACGGGGAGGAAAACGTAGGGAAGCGTGACGTTGAGCCGGCGTCGGAAAGTCTGTTCAGGCAGGAAACGGTGTTTGAATTTGCGATCTCGCCAGGTCTTGCCAACAAAAAATTCAGTGCGGCGCAAATGCAGTTGATTGGCGAGGTAATTGGCGATAAAGGCGAGATTGAATATACGCCCGATCATCAAATGAAGGTGACGATGAAAACGGGGGACGCGGCACAGGTGACGGCCGAGCTTGAGCGGGAGGGGCTGCTGCTGCATCCGGTCGGCGATGTTGTCACGATTAAGGCGTGTGACTTTTGTGACGGTGACAAGGGCGAATCATTGCCGCAGCTTGATGAGATCTTTCGCTCAATTGGCGGCGAACCCGTGCCGAAGCGGCTGACAATCGGCTTCAACGGCTGCGGAATGGCGTGCTACGGCGCGCCGACGAACGATATCGGCATCATTTACCGCAAAAAAGCATTTGATTTGTTTTTAGGGGCGAAAACGACAGGGAGAAACGCCCATGTCGGCCAGCTCGTCGCCGAAGGAATGAGCAAGGAGCAGCTCGTCGCAACAGTCATCAAGGTTGTCCGCGATTTCCAGCAGCGTGGCATGCCGAATGAACGGTTTCACAAGTTTTTTAAACGGGTCCAGGTCGTTGCCGGTTATCAGTACCGTGACGTGCCGGAGCCGATCGCCGTTGACAATGTGTGCGGCGATTAACAAAGGAGGAGATAAGATGGAAGCTGTATTATTTATCGGCCACGGGAGCCGAAAGCCAGAGGGGAACGAGCAACTGCTGGAGTTTGTCAACGGGATGAAGCAGCAGGTCAAGGCTGATATTGTTGAAACCTGTTTTCTGGAGTTTGCTGAGCCGGCGATTGCCACTGGAATTGAAGCGTGCGTGAAGCAGGGGGCGACAAAGGTCGCGCTTGTGCCGATGATGTTCTTCTCGGCCGGACATGCGAAAATCCACATTCCGGCGGAAGTGGACAAGGCGCGCCAGAAGTTTCCGCTCGTCTCTTTTACATATGGCCGGCCGATCGGTTCGCATCCGGGCGTGATTAATATTTTAGCCGACAGGCTGAAAGAAGCCGGCTGGCAGGCGAAGGAAGGGAGTAGCCTCGTGATCGTCGGACGCGGAAGCAGTGACGGTGATGCAAACAGTGAGCTGTACAAAATTTCCCGTCTGCTCAGTGAACGGCTGAATATGACCGATGTCGAGCTGTCGTTTATCGGCGTCACTTCGCCGACGGTGGAACAAGCTGTCGAGCGCTCTTTAAAGCTCGGCGCAAGCTCGGTTTGCCTGCTTCCTTACTTCTTTTTCAGCGGCGTGCTGATGGACCGGATGGAGGAGAAGCTTGAGGGGTTCAAGCGAAGCTATCCGGACTCATCGTTTCTGATGACGAAGTTTTTTGGCTTCCATCCGCTGCTGGCGACGATTTTCAAGGAAAGAGCCGAGGAAGCATTACAAGGATTGGCCGCGTTAAACTGCGATAACTGTCAGTACCGTTTATTCGCGAAGGAGCATCTTGAGCTTGACCACAACCACGATCATCATCACCACCATCATCATTAAAACGCATTTGCTTTCATAGGTGGATGCGGGTCTTGCAAAACAAATCTGCAAAAGAGAGGTGAAAGCGGATGATCTTTATTATGGCAGGAACGAGTGATGCGCGCGAAGTGGCCATCGCCTTAAAGGATGCGGGCTATCCGTTATTGGCGAGCGTCGTGACGGAGAGCGGGGCGGCAAGCATCAGCGAGGCCGGAATTCCGGTGCGCGTCGGCCGCCTGACGATCGAGGAAATGACGGCGCTTTTGCAGGAAAAGCACATTTCTCTCCTTGTCGATGCGACCCATCCTTTTGCCGAGGAGGCTTCAAAAAATGCGCACGCGGCCGCGGAACAGGCAGGCATTCCTTATGTCCGGTTTGAGCGGCAGGCGAGCGAAATTGCCGAGGATGAGCGGATCAGCTTCGTCGCGGACTACGCCGAGGCAGCTGAGCTTGCGAGTCAGCATAAAGGGGTCGTTATGCTGACGACCGGCAGCAAGACGCTCGCTGTCTTCGCGGACAAGCTGCTCGAGCTGCCTGACCTACGGATGATCGCGCGGATGCTGCCGCGCAAGGACAATATGGAGCGCTGTGAACAACTGGGCATTGAGCAAAAAAACATCGTCGCGATGCAGGGTCCTTTTTCAAAGGAGCTTAACAAGGCGCTTTATCGCCAGTTCGGCGTCACCCTCGTCATCACGAAGGAAAGCGGCAAGGTCGGCTCGGTCGATGAGAAGCTGGAAGCCGCCAGGGAGCTTGGCTTAGAGGTGATCGTTATCGAGCGACCGAAGCAGGATGTCCACGATCTCGTTCATACGAAGGAAGATGTTGTAGCAACAGTCACTAAGCTGATGGAGGGAAAATAAATGGATTTCAAAACAGAATTTAAACCGTTGACCGTACAACCGCAGGAGATTGAAGGAAAGAGCTTTCAGATGATTACCGAGGAGCTTGGCGAGCATTCCTTTACCGACGAGCAGTACCCCGTCGTCCAGCGGGTGATCCACGCCTCGGCCGATTTCGAGCTTGGGCGAAGCGTGCTCTTTCATCCTGACGCAGTACGCGCCGGCGTGGCGGCGATCCGTTCTGGCTGCAAGGTAATCGCCGATGTGCAAATGATTCAAAGCGGCATCAGCAAGCCGCGGATCGAAAAGTTTGGCGGAAGCGTTCACGTTCATATTTCCGATCCCGATGTGATCGAGGAAGCGAAGCGGCTCAACACGACGAGAGCAATCGTGGCGACGCGCAAGGCGGTCAAGCTGGCGGAGGGCGGCATTTTCGCGATTGGAAACGCGCCGACCGCGCTGCTTGAATTGATTCGCCTCGTGAAAAACGGGGAAGCAAAGCCGGCGCTGATCGTCGGAATGCCGGTCGGCTTTGTCTCGGCGGCCGAATCGAAGGAGGAGCTGGCGAAGCTTGATCTGCCGTTTATTACGAACGTTGGCAGAAAAGGCGGCAGTCCGGTAACCGTGGCCGCGATCAACGCGATTTCCTTAATGGCGGAGCAGCAAGGCTGAAAAGATGGCAAGCGGGCAAAAGGAAACAAAGCAGCTGCGGCATGGCTATACGACAGGCTCCAACGCAACGGCGGCGACGAAGGCGGCGCTTCTTAGCTTGATTACGCAAAAAGCGGTTAACGAAGCGACGATCAAGCTGCCGAATAAAGAAATTGTCACCTTTCAAATGGAGTCTGTTCAATTTACCGAGCAGTATGCCGAGGCGGCGATCATTAAAGATGGCGGCGACGATCCCGATGCGACACACGGTGCGCGAATCGTGTCGCGTGTCGCCTGGGAGAGCGCGCCTGGCATTAAGCTTGATGGCGGCGTCGGCGTCGGCCGGGTAACGAAGCCGGGGCTACCGGTGGCGGTCGGGGAAGCGGCGATTAACCCTGTGCCGCGCCGGATGCTGTTTGAGGTTGCAGAGGACGTGCTGGAGGAGACCGGCGTCGAGCAGGGCATTTCGATCATCATTTCCGTGCCGGATGGAGAGGAAATCGCCAAGAAAACGTTAAACAGCCGGCTCGGCATTATCGGCGGCATTTCGATTCTCGGTACGAGGGGAACGGTCGTGCCGTTTTCGACTTCGGCGTTTCGCGCAAGCATCGCCCAGGCGCTGCAGGTCGCCAAGGAAAGCGGCTGCGAGCATGTCATCTGCTCGACGGGCGGACGGAGTGAAAAATATGCGATGGAGCTTTTCCCGGATGCCCCGGAAGAAGCGTTTATCGAAATGGGTGATTTTGTCGGCTTTACGTTAAAGCAGTGCAAGGCGAAACGGATGAAGCAGGTGACCCTCGTCGGGATGATGGGGAAATTTTCAAAAGTCGCCCAGGGCGTGATGATGGTCCATTCGAAAAGCGCTCCGGTCAGCTTTGAATTTCTCGCCAAGGTCGCCGCGGAAAGTGGAGTCCCGCCGGAGCTTCAGCAGGAGATTTTGCGGGCGAATACCGCC
The DNA here is from genome assembly GCF_023715605.1 of Halalkalibacter oceani. Lineage (GTDB taxonomy): Bacteria > Bacillota > Bacilli > Bacillales > Bacillaceae_D > Halalkalibacter > Halalkalibacter oceani. The sequence continues at coordinate 354,527 of NZ_JAMBOL010000003.1, read as the reverse complement.
TCTCAGGTCGGGACGATGCTCGATGAGGCAGGATATGCTGACTTCTTTCAGCGCTTGTGCCGCTATGCATCAGAGGCCGGGTTGCAGGAAGTGAACGGCGGGCTGACGATTGAAACGATTCTGTTGACGATGAAAAATGAGCTATTAGGAAGGGAGGCGGTGAGATGGCCGCGACAATGAAGGTCATTGGCATGAGTGAGCAGGGCCCGGCTGCCTGGCCGGCGCTCTATCAGCAATGGGTAGACGAAAGCGAGAGGCTCGTCGGCGGCGAGCGCCAGCTGGCGTTCTTTCCCGGTTATCAGGGGGAGAAAATCGGACTGAAAGGCGGTTTGAAGGCGACGGTTGAACGCCTGCTCGAAACCGACAAAAAAACGGTCATTCTCGCTTCAGGTGATCCGCTTTTTTACGGGATTGGCGGCTATTTGGCGAAGAAAGTACCGAAGATTGAACTCTATCCGGCGCTTAGCTCGATTCAGGCCGGTTTTGCAAAAATGCAGGAAAGCTGGCATGATGCGACGTTTCTTAGCGTACACGGACGGGCGATGAAAGGACTGGCGCAAAAAATCGACGGGCAGAAGAAGGTTTGTCTGCTGACGGATGAAACGAACAGCCCGGCAGCAATCGCCGCCTATTTGCTCGACTATGGCATGAGCGAATACAAAGCGTTCGTAGCGGAGGCGCTCGGTGGCGCTAATGAGAAAACAGGCTGGTTTGAGCTGGACGAGCTTACGCGCTACGAAGCGCATCCGCTCAATCTTGTGATCCTGAAGCAGACCGGAAAGGCGCCTTCGTTTCCGCTCGGGATCGATGATCATCTTTTCAGGCAGCGCAAGCCGGATAAAGGCTTGATTACAAAAAAAGAAGTGCGCACGCTCAGCATCGCCGCGCTGAAGCTGACGAAAACGAGCACTGTCTGGGATATCGGCACATGTACAGGCTCGGTCGCGATCGAAGCGGCGCGGATTGCGACAGAAGGGCAAGTGTTTGCGATTGAGAAAAACGAAGCCGATCTGGCCAATTGCTATGAAAATATGAAAACATTTCGCACCGATTTTACCGTTGTTCATGGCAAAGCGCCGGCGCAGCTTGACAGCTGGCCCGATCCGGATGCCGTCTTTATCGGCGGGACGGGAGGAGAGCTGCCGGAAATTATTAGAACCTGTGCGGAACGGTTAAAAGCGGGAGGCCGGATTGTGCTGAACGCCGTGACGGTCGAAACGCTGGCGACAGCACAGACCGCTTTCAAGGAGGCAGGACTTGCGCTTGAGATGACACTTGCCCAGCTGTCCCGGAGCAAGCCGATTTTACATATGACAAGATTTGATGCGTTAAATCCGATTTATATTCTGACAGCAACGAAGGAGGAGACAGATGGCAACAGGTGAAGTGTACGGTGTCGGTGTCGGCCCTGGCGATCCGGAGCTAATTACGTTAAAAGCGTATCGGATGCTGCAGGAGGCTGATGTTGTCGCTTATCCGAAGAAAAGAAAGGGCAGTAAAAGCTACGCCCATCAAATTATTGAAGCGTTTGTCGACATGAACAAAAAAGAGATGCTCGGCCTCGTCTTTCCGATGACGAAGGATCAGGCTGTGCTGACGGAGCAATGGCAGCAAATTACCGCTGAGATTTATGCCCATGTGTCCGTCGGTAAAACCGTCGCTTTCGTGACAGAGGGCGATCCGATGCTTTACAGTACATTTATTCATTTGCAGCGGACGATGAAGGCGACCTATCCTGAGGTGCCGATCAAGTCGATTCCCGGCATTTCCTCGGTCAATGGCGTGGCGTCACAGCTTGGCATTCCACTGGCGGACGGCGATGACTGGATGGCGGTCATTCCGGCAACCGAAGATCGCCAGCAGATGAAAAAGGCGCTGCTGGACCATGACGGGCTTGTCTTTATCAAGGTCGCGAAGGTGTTGCCGATGATGATCGAGCTGCTCGAGGAGCTTGACCTCGTGCAGGATGCGGCGGTCGCAACGAAGGTCACTTCGTCCGAGGAATACATTTGGCGTGATGTGACGGAATTAAAAACCGCAGAGCTGGAATATTTAACGCTGATGCTCGTGCGCAAAGGATGTGGCGTTCATGCTTGAAGCGAAAGTGTATATCGTCGGCGCCGGACCCGGTGATCCCGACTTAATTACCGTGAAGGGCCAGAAGATTTTGCAGGAGGCTGATGTCCTGCTGTACACCGACTCGCTCGTCAACCCGGCGCTGATGGAGCAGGCAAAGCCGGAAGCAGCTGTAATCAAGACGGCCGGGATGCATTTGGAGGAAATCATCGAAATCATCGCCTCGGAAGTGGAAAAGGGGCACAGTGTCGCGCGCGTCCATACCGGCGATCCGGCCGTCTACGGTGCGATTTTTGAGCAGATGACCTACTTGAAGGAGCGCGGCATCGGCTATGAGATCATTCCCGGTGTCAGCTCGGTCTTCGCCTCGGCTGCCGCGGCCGGTATTGAGCTGACTATACCGGAGCTGACGCAATCCGTCATATTGACGCGGGCGGAAGGACGGACGCCGATGCCGGAAGGAGAGCAGCTGATCGACCTCGCCAAGCATCAATGCTCGCTCGCCCTGTTTTTAAGTGCGACGTTGATGAAAAAAGTCGTGCGCGAATGCTTGGCTGCCGGCTGGAAGGAATCCGACGCCGTCGTCGTTGTCTACAAGGCGACATGGCCTGATCAGAAAATTGTCCGGGCGACGCTCGGCACGGTGGATGAGGAGATGCGCAAAGCCGGCATCCGCAAGCAGGCAATGGTGATCATCAGCAAGGCCGCGGATCAAGCATTGCTCGAACAGCGTGGCAAATACGAATCAAAGCTCTATGACAAAACATTTACGCACGGCTTTCGGAAAGGGGAGCCGGCCAATGGATAAGATCGCTTTTGTCGCCATCACGAAGCATGGCACCGAACTGATTCGCCAGCTTTGGCAAAAGCGTCCGGATGCCGACCTGTACTATATGACGAAGCATGCTTACGGGGATGAGGAAGAAAAGGGCTTTCAGCTGTTTGAAGGCTCGGTCAAGCTTCAGCTGCCGCGGCTGTTTGCCGAATATGACGGACTCGTGATCGTGATCTCGCTCGGTGCCGTCATCCGGATGATCGCTCCGATTTTGAAAGGAAAGAAAGTCGATCCGGCTGTCGTCGTCGTCGATGAACGTGGTCAATTTGTGATCAGCGCGCTATCCGGCCATGTCGGCGGAGCGAATGAGCTGACGAAGGAGATTGCCGGACTGCTTGGCGCGATCCCGGTTATTACGACGGCTTCCGATGTCCAAAAAACAATTCCGGTCGACATATTCGGGCGGGAATTCGGCTGGACGATTGAGGATGAGCAGGCTGTGACGCCGGTCAGCGCGGCAATCGTCAATGAAGAGCCGGTGTTGATCGTCCAGGAAGCGGGGGAGCGTCACTGGTGGAAGCATGACAAAGCGCTGCCGTCTCACTTTACGCTTGTCTCCTCGTTAGCGGATGCTGAGCCGGGCCGCTTCCAGGCCGCTCTCGTCATTTCAGACCGGCTGCTGTCTGAAGAATGGATGACCATTTTACGGACAAAGGGTGTGCTCTACCGGCCGAAGACACTTTGCCTGGGGATCGGCTGTAACCGCGGAACGTCGGCGGAAGAAATTGAAGCGGTGATTTTCGAGACATTGCAGGAGCTGGAACTCTCACCAAAATCAGTCGCGAGCATTAGCACGATTGATTTGAAAAAGGATGAGGCCGGACTGCTTGCCGTCTGTGAAACATTTCAATGGGAGTTTATTTGCTACAGCCCGGAGGAACTCAATGAAATTCCGTTCCCGAACCCTTCGGAAACGGTGTTTCGCTACACAGGAGCCTATGGCGTCAGTGAGCCGGCCGCGCTGCGGACGGCAAAAAGCAGGCAGCTGCTGCTTGAAAAGAAGAAAAGCGGCAATGTGACGATTTCGATTGCCCGAAAAGGAGAAAAGGGGTGAGGCCGATGCAGCCACGTTTACTGATTGCCGGAACGAACAGCGGCGTAGGAAAAACGACGATTACACTCGGTCTGATGGCGGCATTTCAGCGCCAGGGGCTGACCGTTCAGGGCTTTAAATGCGGTCCTGATTATATTGACCCAAGCTATCATACGGCGTTGACGAAGCGGATTTCCCGCAATCTGGACAGCTGGATGCTTTCGCGTCCGCTCGTGTCCGATATTTTCCTTGAAGGCAGCCGCGGAGCGGATCTTTCGCTGATTGAAGGGGTCATGGGGCTGTATGATGGAAAGTCAACGCTGAGCGATGAAGGAAGCAGTGCCGACATTAGCATTTTGCTGAAAACGCCGGTCGTGCTCGTCGTCAACATTAGCAGCATGGCTCGCAGCGCCGCGGCGATTGTGAAAGGCTATCAGGCGCTCAATCAAGAGGTTACCATTACGGCGGTCATTCTCAATCAGGCAGGCAGTGCCCGCCATGCCGACATGTGCAAGGAGGCGATCGAGCAAGAATGCGGCATTCCGGTCGCCGGCTACTTGAAAAAAGGCGATGTTCCGGCGATTCCCGAACGTCATCTCGGTCTCATACCCGCGTTGGAGCGCGGCGAGCATGATCAGCTGTTTACGAGGCTGGCCGATGTGATCAGCGCTCAGGTCGATTTGTCACTCTTGAAGCAGCAGGCCGAAGCGGCTCCGCTACTCGAACGACAAACGGATTTTTTTCAGCAGGCGATGCCGCAGCCCCGCGTCAAAATCGCAGTCGCCTATGATTCGGCGTTTAATTTTTATTACGAGGAAAACTTCACCCTGCTGCGTCAGGCCGGGGCCGAGCTTGTCTTTTTCAGCCCGCTGAAGCTTGAATCGTTGCCGGAAAACTGTGATGGGCTTTATCTCGGCGGCGGCTTTCCAGAAGAATTTGCAAAGGAGCTTGCCGGTCATACGGGACTGAAGCAGGCGATCAGAGAAGCCGTTAGCAGCGGGATGCCGACGCTTGCCGAATGCGGCGGCTATATGTATTTAGGAGAAAGTCTGACGACGACAGCGGGAGAGACATTTCCGATGGTTGGGCTGATTCCGATGGAGGTGCGCATGCAAGCGCGACTCGCCGCGCTCGGCTATCGTGAGGCGACTTTGCTCGAAGACTGCTTTCTGCTGAAGCGGGGCGAACACATACGCGGCCATGAATTTCATTATTCGACAGCTGCGTTTTCCGGACCGCAAAAGGCGGCTTATGAAACGAACGGTCTCCGCGGCAGCAAGCAGGAAGGCTATCAGATGAAGCAGCTCGTTGCCGGCTATACCCATCTTCATTTTGCTTCGGCGCCGCAGCTTGCGCCAAATTGGGTGGAAGCGTGCGCCGTCTATCAGAAACGCCGCCAAAAGGCAGGGGAGGAAATGGGATCATGAACAAGGCTGGAATCGTCTATTTTGTCGGAGCAGGGCCGGGTGATCCGAAGCTGATCACCGTCCGCGGCCTGGAATGTATTCGGGAAGCTGACGTGCTGATCTACGACCGGCTTGCCAATCCGGAGCTGCTTCGGCATGCGAAGGAAGACAGTGAAAAAATCTACTGCGGGAAGCTGCCCGATCATCATACGCTCAGGCAGGAGGAGCTGAATGAACTGATTCTCGCCTATGCGCGGGCTGGAAAGGTCGTCGTCCGCTTAAAGGGCGGCGATCCGGGCGTGTTTGGCCGCGTTGGTGAAGAAGCGGAGCATTGCCGCAGACACGGCATTCCATATGAAATCGTTCCGGGCATTACCGCCGGGCTTGCCGTACCGTTATATGCCGGAATTCCGGTTACGCATCGCGAACTCGGTCAGTCATTTGCCTGTGTCACCGGTCATACGGCGCGGGGGGAGCTGTCGGCCGAACGGTGGCAGGCGCTTGCGACCGGAATTGATACGGTCATCTTTTATATGGGAGTGAAAAACTTGCCGGACATCGTTGACAGGCTGATTGAGTATGGGCGCAGCCCGGATTCGCCAGCGGCGATCATTGAATGGGGGACGCTTGCCGACCAGAGGGTGATTGCCGCTCCGCTTAATCAGCTTGTCACAGAAGCCAGACAGGCGGACGTCCGCAATCCGTCGATCATTATCGTCGGCGAGGTAGCCTCACTTTATCCAACGTTATCTTGGTTTACAGCGGATGACTTTGTAAAAAAAGAGTTGCAATCAACAAAAAATGAAGTAAAATAAAACGTAATGATTACGATTTTCATAATAATTTTCATAAGGGGAGAAAGAAATGAAGTTGAATATCGTGAGGTACAGCGGGGTGCTCATTAGTCTCGTTTTGCTGCTCGCCGGCTGTAATCAAGGAGAGCCGGCCGCTTCCGAAGAGGAGAGCGGACAAGTCATTGAAATTGAAAATAACGGTATGACGCTTGAAGTGAGCGAATCGCCACAGCGGGCGGTCAGCCTGAATCAGCATGTCACCGAAGTGATGCTCGCCCTCGGTCTTGAAGACCGGATGGTCGGTACCGCTTATTTGGATGATGAAATCCTGCCGGAGTACAAAGAGGCGTATGAACAGGTCGAGGTGTTATCCGACACCTATCCATCGAAGGAGGTGTTTCTCGCGGTCGAGCCTGACTTCGCTTATGCCGGCTGGCCGAGCGCGTTTCGCGAGGACAGTCTTGGGACACAGGAGGAGCTGATTGAATATGGCATTATTCCGTATTTGCACGAATCGTCAATGAAGACGGCGCCAACGCTCGAGGATATTTACACGGATATTCGCCATGTCGCCGAGATTTTCCAAGTGGAGGATCGAGCTGAACAGTTTATTGCTGAAACCGACGGACGGATTGCTGAATTGACGGCTGACATTCCGGAGGTTGACGAAGCGGCGCGGGTATTTGTGTTTGACAGCGGCGACACGACGCCGAAAACAGCTGGACAGAACTTTTTGAATGAGCTGATCACCGTCGCCGGCGGGGAGAACATTTTTTCTGAGCTTGAGCAGCACTGGCCGGACGTCAGCTGGGAGGAAGTGGTTGAGCGTGACCCGGAAATCATCGTCATCATGGATTACGGCACGACATCAGCTGAGGAGAAGATTGATTTTCTGCTTGAAAACCCGATGCTCGCCAATACGACTGCCGTTCAAAATCAGCATTTCGTCGTCATGCCGTTAAGTACGGCGGCGGAAGGGGTGCGGATCGCGCTCGCCCTGGAAACACTTGTGGAAGGATTTTATGACAACGAATAGATAGGAGAGGTATGGTGAGTAAGGAGAAAAATCGGTTTCAAAGCAAAGAAGGGCCAACGAAGAGCAAGCCTTTTCCGCTTGTGGCTGCCATTCTCATTCTGTTTCTGCTGTTATTCGTCTCCGTCACGCTCGGTGTCATGCTCGGCCCGGTGCCGATTCATCCGCTTACCGTCTGGAAAATCGCGCTGAATCAGCTGACGCTGCTGCCGGTCTCTTTCCAGGGGGACTGGACATTGGCGCAGGAGCGGATTATTTGGGATATCCGCTTTCCACGCGTGCTGCTTGGCATCGTCGTCGGCGCGGGGCTCGCCGTCGTCGGAGTCGTCATTCAGGCGCTGGTTCGCAACTCGCTCGCTGATCCGTATATTTTGGGGATCTCGTCAGGAGCTTCCGTCGGGGCGACGCTCGTCATTCTGTTTGGCGCCTTCGGTCTGTTCGGTCAGTATGCTCTTTCGACAGCGGCGTTTCTCGGCGCGCTATTCTCGCTGCTGCTCGTCTATATGCTCGCCCATGTCGCCGGACGGCTGACAACGACCCGGCTTTTGCTTGCCGGCGTCGTCGTCTCGATGATTTTATCAGCGATCACGAGCTTTATCGTCATCTCAAGTCCGAATGAGCGCGGGATTCGCGATGCGATGTTCTGGATGATGGGCAGCCTTGCCGGGGCACGGTGGGATCATCTGGTTATTCCGGTGATCGCCGTCACGCTCGGGCTGATTTGCTTGCTCGTCCAGTTCCGGCCGCTGAATCTGCTTTTATTAGGAGAAGAAACAGCCGGCACGCTAGGTGTTGATATGGACAGGTTTCGCAAATGGATGATCGTTATCACGGCGTTGCTGACGGGCGTCGTCGTCGCGGTGAGCGGGGCGATCGGCTTTGTCGGCCTGATGATTCCTCATTTAGTCCGGCTGACCGTTGGCTCGGATCATCGCCGAGTCCTGCCGATCAGTGCACTTGCCGGGGCGATTTTCGTTATTTGGGCCGATGTATTCGCCCGCCTCGTCGTCGCGCCCCAGGAGCTGCCGATCGGCATCGTCACCGCCTTATGCGGAGGTCCCTTTTTTATTTGGCTGCTGAGGAAAAGCAAGTACTCATTTGGAGGGGAAGGAAAATGAAAATTGCCGTTCAGAACGTAACAACTACGATTCAAAAGCGTCCGATTATTCAGGACATGTCTCTTGACGTTGGCTCAGGTGAATGTATTGGCATCATCGGCCCGAATGGGAGTGGCAAGTCAACGCTGCTGAAATCCATTTACCGTGCCCTGCCATATGATGCGGGAGAAATTTACGTCGACCGGATTGACTGGGCGGCCTGCTCGGCGAAGGAAGCAGCGAAGTATATGGCGGTCGTCAGTCAGGAGGGAGCGGCCCAATTTGATTTTTCTGTCGAGGAAATGGTGCTGATGGGACGCTCTCCGCATAAAAAGTGGTTTGAGGCGGATAGTGACGATGATCGCCGCGTTGTAAAGCGGGCGCTGGAGCAGGTCGGCCTCTGGGAGGACCGTGAGCGCAGCTTTATCACGCTATCAGGCGGTGAAAAGCAGCGTGTGATGATCGCCCGCGCGATCGCTCAGCAGGCGCAAATTCTCGTTCTCGACGAGCCGACGAACCATCTGGACATTCATCATCAGCTGCAGGTAATGGAAATCGCGCGCGAGCTTGGCGTTACCATCATCGCCGCTCTGCATGATTTGAACATCGCCGCGGCCTACTGCGACCGGATTTATGTCGTCGATAACGGTGAAATCGTCGCTTCCGGCACGCCGGCTGAGGTGCTGACCGAGCAGCTTTTGCGCCGCGTATTTCAGGTGGAAACCGACGTGATCATTCATCCGAAAACGAACAGCGTCCACATCACCTATTTACCTGCCCGCTCGGTAGCCGCTGTAGCGGAGGTGAGCCGGTGAAGCAGACGATCTCCGAGCTGGAACAGCTTTGGCTTGACGGAATGAAGGATGAAAACGGCAGGCTGCCAAAACGAATCGAAGATGACGAGGAAGAGGAGCAATTTTGGCGCCGCCACCTCGAAAAAAAGCGGCGTGGCGAGCATGTTGACGAGTATGCGAAGGAAATGACGAAAGCGTTGCTGACCTATATCGAAGAAGGGGATACGGTGCTTGAAATCGGTCCGGGCTGGGGCAATTACACATTTGCTTTGGCCGAAAAAGCAGCGGCTTTGACCTGTGTCGACAGCTCGAAAAGCTGCCTGCAATTTTTACAGCGGCTTAATCAGGAGAAGCAGCTGCCGCTTACCTATGTTCAGGCGAAATGGGAGGACTATCAGCCGGAGTCGCATGATGTGATTATCGGCGTCAATTGCTTTTACCGGATCAAGGAAATCCGCCGCGCGCTTGAACGCATGAACGCCCATGCTAAAAAACGGGCGATCATCGGCATGACGACTGCGCCGATGCGTCCGCATTATTTAGATCTGCAAGCCGCTTACGGCTATCAGCTGAAGTATCCGCGCCGCGATTATATTCATCTCGTTCATCTGTTATATGAAATGGGCATTTACGCCAGCTGCAACATAGTGCCGCTGACAAAAACATACAGATTCGCGAGTGAGGAAGCGTTACTCAAAGATAACAGCAGCCGTCTGCTCGCTGCGGATGTGGATGAAGATGTAATCAGGCAGTCACTCGCGCCGTATGTCCGCAAGAAGGACGGCGTTTTCCTATACGAGCATCAATTTTACGGCGCCCTGATTGATTGGGAGCCGGTGCCGCTAACGAGAAAATAACAGTTTCTGTCGCGCGCAGCTTTCAAAAACAAGGAGGAGTTACACGATGACAACATGGAATTTAACGGGGACGGAGAAGCATGTTTTGATTTGCAACGGCTCGACATGCATGAAGCATGGCGGCGAGGAGGTCACCCAGGCAGTCCGCGATGAAATCAGCCGCCTCGGTCTTGACGAGAAGATTCATACGACCCGAACAAGATGTAACGGCCGCTGCAAGGATGCGTGTGTGCTGATCGTCTATCCGGAAGGAAGCTGGTACGCCGCATCTTCGGCGGAAGTCGGGCGCGCAATCATTCAGCGCCATCTTGACCCGTCGATTCGCCTGGAGGGTTCATTAATCTATCGTTTTGAAGAAGAAAAAATGACGCCCGCTTTTACGACGGAGCGCTTTAGAGGGATTGCCAAAGGGAAGGATAAAGAAAAAGGAGAGAAGCAAGCATGAATGGGTTTGAGCTGTTAAAAGCGCGCAAGGCGATTCGCAATTACGCGAACAGAGAAGTGGAACGAGAGAAAATCGAACAGCTGCTTGAAGCCGCGACCTGGGCGCCGAATGACCGGCTGCGCGAGCCATGGAGCTTTTACGTCATCCAGGGTGAAGCAAAGAAAAAATACGAACAGCTCGCTGACGGCTATTTGCAGGAGCGTTTTCCAACTAAGCTGACGCTAATTGAAAGCTCACTTAAAGTCGTCAAAACAACCCCGGTGATCATCATTGCCACTGCCGACATCACAGAAAACGAAGCGGATACGAAGGACAACGAATACGCGGTTTGCTGCGCGATTTTTTCGATGTGGCTCGCCGCCCGGGAGCTCGGCCTCGGCTTTGTCTGGCGCACACGCGGCGTCGGCCTCGTCCATGATCAGCGGATTCATGACTTCATCGGCGCGCCGGCGAACAAAAAGGTCGTTGGAACGATTTTCTTAGGCTACCCGGCAGAAGGCGAAACCGAAGCGGCGACGGAGAAGAAACGAACGCCGTATCAGGAAAAGACGGTGTGGCTGTAGGGAAAATGAAAAAGGGTGACAATCGGTCAACGAGCAGGTACTTCCTTAACTAAATTTATCTGGTTTATAAAAAAACAGGCATCATAAAGCTTCAAAACCTCCTCTGTAATCTGCTCTTCACGTAAGCCACCGAAGCCGAGTTGAAGAATTGGCGTTTTTTGCCCTCAACTCAAGCGACTTAAATTACGAAATGATCTAAACAGACAAGCAGAGCATTTTGTTTCCTTTCATCGCTATTTCAACCGTTTTCACAGTGCTAATCAGGATAAATCTGAATTTTACAAAATGAGTTATCTTCTTTTTTCTTTTCGTTTATACTTGAGACAAATAACTTGGGAGCAATGAAGATTCTTCTGGAAATGGGCGCTTTGGGAGAGTTGGAGTGAGTAGCGCAACCGGCCAAACGAAGGAGAGAGAAAAGTGAATTTGTTTGGAAGCAGGAAAAGAAACAACAAGCCAAAAAGGTGGCTCAATAATCATCAAGTTGATGTCCTTATTGAGATCGAAGATGAAAGCATGCAGGACAAGCTGGCGATGATTCAATTAACAGAGGAGGATTTAAAAGCGATAAAACAAGTAAAGCCGTTAATCGAGCAGCATAGCGGGAGGTTAGTAAAGACGTTTTACGAAAAAATGCTGCAAACAAATGAATTAAGAGAGATGATTGAGCAGCATACAGAGGTTGCCAAACTGGAAAAAACGTTGCAACTGCATTTGATAGAATTGTTTCATTGCCGAATCGATCAAGCCTTTCTTGAAAAGAGAGTACGAGTCGCTCAAATCCACTATCGGATCGGGTTACAGCCGGCCTGGTACATGGGCGCGTTCCAAAATTTACAGCAGGCGCTATTTTCTCTCATTAGCAAAGAAGTGGAGATCGAAACGGAGCGTTATACGATCATCTCAGCTATGAACAAGCTGCTAAGCTTTGAACAGCAAATCGTATTGGAAGCGTATGAGAAGGAGACGGTGGCCAAAATTCACGGGCGCTACGACGAAGGGAAAAAAGACTTGCGCAACAAAATTTTAATCGTCAGTGAAGGCCTGGTCGCTCTAGCTGAAGAAACACAGGCCGCAACCAAAGTGCTAACTACGAACCTGGCGGCGATTAATGACAAAACCGGTGAAAGCAATGCAACATTTATGACAGCTACATCAAAGAGCGTGGAGGGAGAGAATACACTCCGGGCGATGTTTGAAAAGATTCGTTCAATTGAAAAATACACGGAGGATATGAATAAAGCGATCGGCCAGCTTAGTTCCTCGACGACAGAAATTACGAATGTCATTACACTCGTGAAAGGAATTGCCGACCAAACCAATTTGCTGGCGCTAAATTCGGCAATCGAAGCGGCCCGTGCCGGCGAACATGGTAAAGGCTTCGCCGTTGTGGCCGACGAAGTGAGAAAACTGGCCGAGCAGACGAAAAATTCCATCGGACAAATTCAAACATTAATCGAGAACTCCAACCAATTGACTGGACTAGTAATTGATTCCTTGCAGCAAGTGGAAGGAGCTGTCTCGACAGGATTGAACGCATCCGAAAATATGCAGGAAATGTATCAGGACATCGTGCGCTCGATCGATCAAAGCGGCCGGACTCTTGGCAATGTGAAGGAGAAGATGGAAGAGCTGATGATGGCCGTCATGGAAATTGAAAAAGCAAGCTTTGAGGTCGCGACCTCAGCCGAGGATCTTAACGGGGCCGTGGCGGAGGCGTAAAGCGCTCCCCGGCAGCAAAAAAGGCAGACGCAATCGGAAAAATTCCTTTTGAGTCTGCCTCTACTTGTTTTGCCAAAAAGGAGAGAAACAGCTGCTACAGCTTACGTAGCAGCGGCTACATAAATCTCTCCATCTTTCACGGTTACATCAATAGCGTGAATCGTCTCTTCTTCGAGCACGAGGTCGGTGATTCTGTCTTCGAGCTGGTCCTGAATCGCGCGTCTCAGTGGACGTGCGCCGAACGCCTGGTGGTAGCCGAGCTCGACCAGCTTTTCCTTCGCTTCGGTTGAAACGGATAAGGAAATCTGCTGTTCAGCAAGGCTTTGCTGAAGTTCATTCAGCATCAGATCAACAATCTGGACAAGCTCTTCTTTGTTCAGATGATTGAATTCAATGATCGCGTCAAAGCGATTTAAGAATTCCGGCTTGAAGTAAGCGGAGAGCGAATCAAGCACGGAAGTTTGCTTGACGGCATCGGTCGCGCCGAAGCCGACGGTGATTTTTTTGTCCGTGATCCCGGCATTGCTTGTCATAATAATGACGGTATCCTTGAAGCTGACCGTGCGTCCCTGGCTGTCTGTCAGGCGGCCATCCTCCAAAATTTGCAAAAACATATGCTGGACATCGGGATGCGCCTTTTCAATTTCGTCGAGAAGAATGATGGAATACGGATTGCGGCGCACTTTCTCGGTTAATTGCCCGGCTTCTTCATGGCCGACATAGCCAGGAGGGGAGCCGATTAATTTCGAGACGGCGTGCTTTTCCATATACTCACTCATATCAAGCCGGACAAGCGCCTCCTTCGAGCCGAACAATTCTTCCGCCAATGACTTTGTCAGCTCTGTTTTCCCGACGCCGGTAGGTCCGACAAAAAGGAAGGAACCGATCGGCCGGTGCTTTGCTTTCAGCCCTGCCCGGGAACGGCGGATCGCCTTGGCGACTTTTTCGACAGCTTCCTTTTGCCCAATGACCTTTTTGCTGAGGTTTTCCGCTAAATGCTTAAGCTTTGCCGAGTCATCGGCCTGCAATTTTCCGACCGGAATACCGGTTTTCTTGGCGATGATCGCTTCAATATCCGCAACCTCAATCGTTGCTTTCACATCTTCTTTTGACTGAAGACGGGCTTCAAGCGCGGCCTCCTCGTCACGCAGCTTGGCGGCTGCTTCATAATTTTCGTCCTGAAGCGCTTTTTTCTTTTCATGCTCCAGTTCGGCCAACCGCTTTTCAATTTCATCGCTGCTTGTCACACCAGCTTCTAAATTTTTCTTTGAGCCTGCTTCATCCAGCAGGTCAATTGCTTTATCTGGCAAAAAGCGATCCTGAATGTAGCGGTCTGACAGATTGACGCAGGCTGCCAAGGCGTCATCCGTATACTGAACGTTATGATAAGCTTCGTATTTTTCCTTTAATCCTTGTAAAATCTCAATGGCTTGCTCTGTTGTCGGTTCGTCAACCTTAACGGGCTGGAAGCGGCGTTCCAGCGCGGCATCTTTTTCGATTGCGCGGTATTCTTTTAACGTTGTCGCTCCGACGACTTGCAGCTCACCGCGGGCGAGAGCCGGCTTGAGAATGTTTCCGGCATCCATTGAACCTTCCGCTGAGCCGGCGCCGACAAGTAAATGAATTTCATCGATAAATAAAATAATGTTTTTGCGGCTTTGCAGCTCAGCAATCAGCTGCTGCATCCGCTCTTCAAATTGACCGCGAATGCCCGTGTTGGCGACGAGCGAAGCGACATCAAGCAAATAAACCTCTTTGTTCTTAAGCTTGGATGGGACGGTCCCTTCATGAATGTTTAACGCCAAGCCTTCGATAATCGCTGTTTTTCCGACGCCTGGTTCGCCGATTAACACCGGGTTATTTTTGTTGCGGCGATTTAAAATTTCAATCACGCGCGCGACCTCATCATCGCGGCCGACTACCGGATCGAGCAGGCCGGCTTTTGCCGCTTGTGTCAGATTACGGCCATATTGATCCAAAAAGCCGCCACCGCCGCGTCCTCCTTGCTGAACAGCCGCAACTCCTTCATTTCCGGTTGGGTGCGCTCCGCCGAATTGCTTAAACAATTCATCAAACGACATTGGCGAAAACCCGCTTCCAAATCCGGAAGGAATCTTTGAGCCGGCTTGTAACGATTGATAGCATGTATGGCATAAAAGGAGCTGGTGAACATCTTGATTCAATTGAAATCTCACATTTACGGTTGCCTCATGTTGGTTGCAATGTTGACATTTCATCTGATAGACCCTCCTTGAATTAGTTTGACTTTGACTATCTTTGACTATATTATACTTTGACCTTTTTTGACTTTCAAGTGGGTTGCTCAAATTTTTACGAAATAAAGAGAAAACGAAAAAGAAAAGAGCAAATTCAGGCGAAAATCGACTGCTAGAGTCATGTTTTCGACATGTTTAGCGAGTCTCATGAATAATGTAGTGGTATACTGGTAGAGGTTGTGAAGAGGAGAGAAGGAGAGGGAGAGTTGTATGTTAGAGTTGAGCTGGTTTCAGATTGTCCTTGTCGGCATCTGTGCCATCTTTATTGGGATTGCCAAAACGGGCCTGCCGGCGTTAACGATTCTCGTTGTCGCGACAATGGCTTCGATTTTTCCGGCGCGCGATTCAATTGGAATCAGTCTGCCGATGTTGATTACCGCTGATTTGATTGCGGTCGCCTATTATCGTCATACGGTCCACTGGAAAACGTTGCTGCGAATGCTGCCTTGGGTTCTCGGAGGTCTGGCCGCCGGCTACGTGCTATTATTTTTTGTCACCGTAAGCAGACCGATTGAAATTATTTTAGGACTTATTATCATTAGTATGGTTAGTTTGCAAATATACCGGGCAAAAGCTGGGGCGAAATGGCTAACGAATATACCGCAGTCGAAGCTGTTTATCGGCGTAATGGGAACTTTGGCCGGTTTTACAACAATGATAGGAAACGCAGCCGGGCCCGTGATGGCTATTTTTTTATTGGCGCTCGCTTTGCCGAAGAACGTCTTTATCGGCACTGGCGCGTGGTTCTTTTTAGCGGTTAATTTGATTAAAGTGCCGCTGTACGTGAATCTCGATTTAATTACTGGAGAAACGTTTCTCTTTTATTTATGGTTTATTCCGATCATTCTGCTCGGTGCGTTGATCGGCATCAAAGTACTGCCCTATATCCCGCAGAAAAATTTCAACCTGATCATCATGGTTCTGGCAGGCATCGGCGGCATCCGGCTTTTGCTGCCGTGGTGACATTTAATACACTGAGAAAAATCCTGTTACAGCAGGATTTTTTGGTAGAAGGATTTGTCACGATCCAGAGCTTCGAACCCGCTCCCGGGATGGGGGCACGCTTTCCGCAGGAGGGCGTTGAACTAACCGGCCCAGCCGGTGGATTTCAACCTGCCCTCTCCTCCTGCAGGAGTCGGCCCTCCCATCCCGTCCGCTTTGCCTAAGGGGAAAAAAGGGGGTTGCTTGACCGTAAAGAGAGAGATCTATGTAAGACGGAAAGCAACGATTGCACGTGTCTTTGCAGAAACAAAAGCATGGGGTGCGTTTGACAAACCTGAAAGGGTTGGAAAAAAATTCGATGCAGGCGATGCTTGTTTTTGCTGCCATGGACCTAAAAAAATTATCGACTGGCACTGGAGAAACACATATCCTCCAGTGTCACTAACCCAAAAGAGACAAGTTTTGTCTACGGTCTGAAAAATCCTGTTCCAGCAGGATTTTTTTCTTTGAGAAAGAAGTAGAATTAACTCTATTTGCAGCAATAATTTAAGGAGAGGGGAGCTTATATGGAAAATACGTTGCTAATGAAAATAGAAGCCAGTTATACGTTGAATTTTTTAGTGTATATCCAAAATATCTTTCTAAATCGCCAACAAAATAAGGATGAATGGAAATTTCCCTACCTGCCATCAAGAGGTGAATTTCAAGAAGACTTTGAAATGCGGTATCGAGAGGTGTGGAGTGAAGTAGCAAGGCGGATTTCTGAAAATCCAATAAATGACCTGGAAATTTTCAGAGAGAAAAGCTTATTTTATCAGCGCTTGTTCGCTCAATGCGAGAGGACGTTAAAAGAATATGAGGATATTTATCACTCCTTTAACGTCTGGTGGCAAAGCCTGGCCGGGCAATTTGCTGTGGAAAGTTCAATTTCTGAACAGGGACAGACGATTTACACGCAGGTAGCAGAATGGCTACTGGAAAAAGGCATCACGCCGCAGAAGGAATTGACGATCAGTTTGCTTTATGACGATTGTTTACTGGCTGATTTCGATTTCTCCTCGTATTTCGCAGCAATTTCTATCCGCGATTTTCTTGTGGAAAAAGAATTAATCGATAAGCTGACGGGAACGTTTTTCACTAAATAGAGCAGGGGATTGGAGAGAAGGGAAACACCCAAACATCTCTGGGCGGGTCTACGTCTATTTCATCTACTATGTGAACGCTTAGTGCAGTCGTTCAGGTGAACACTTTCACTATGCTCAACTGGGCAGAAATAAGTTGTTTAATAATCCTTATGTCATCAACGGACAGGTTAGGGGGTAATCGTAGGCTAAATCCTGCGCAATAAACAAGCTAGACATTGAGTTAAGGTTTATATTTGAGTATAAGTTGTTTGAGATTAATCGAGGGAAACGTATCACAAGTAATGGTAAATCAAACGAAACGCAGGAAATTGTTAGTAAGAAAGAATAGCTAGAAAAGTTAATATGATTTACTAATGTTTGGACAGGGGAACCTGTCTTTCTTTTATTTAAAATCGATCAATACAAGAAGACACTATTAAATTCCTGTTTGTTTGTATAAAGTACCTGTATATTTGATAATAATTCTCATTATCATTTATAATAGTATACTAAACAGGATGTTAGTGAAACCAGCATTTAAATGAATAAAGGAAGGTGTGATAAAAATGGAGATTAGAACAGCGGAAATGTTATTGCAATACTTTTCAAAATATTATATGCGTATTGAAAGTATTATGAAAGTTGTTCATAAACCGAAAGTAAAGTCTAGAGGATGGAGGAATTCGGAGTATTCAGGATTTATCTTTCCGGTTCGAGGGGAAGCTATTTTTCACTTTAATGAAACAACTTATAATGTAAAGCCCGGTAGTATTATACACGCTGGTCCTTATATGAGAAATGACCGTGAAGTTGTAGGGGATGAGGATTGGGTGTATGTTCTTGTTCTTTATAAATCGTTAAAAATAAAAGACGATGCAGAAGATGATTTATCTACTAAACATTTTCAAATATCATCTATAGAACACATGCGTATAATTGATAATTTAAATAAGTTAGTTCATTATTGGCAAAGTCCCGCTTCTTATTATAGCCTTCGTATACAAGAAATTTGGTTTAATACGTTAAATTTAATGGTGTCTACTATGGAGAATTTCGGGCGAAGTGATAACAAACAAATACTTGAACGAATTTTAGATGATATTCATGAGAACTATGAAAAAGCGTTAAGTGTTTCGATTTTAGCAGAAAGGCATCAAATAAATGTAAACCAAATTGCATACTTATTTCAAAAATATTTATCGATGCCGCCTGGAGAGTACTTGAATCATTACCGTTTAAATAAGGCCAAAGAATTATTAAGTTCTAAGGATGTAAGGTACAAAGTAAAAGAAGTCGCTGAAATGGTTGGATTTACTGATCAATTATATTTTAGCCGACGTTTTAAAAAACATTTTGGTATATCTCCAAAAGCGTATGTGAATATCATTTTTCATGAATAATCCATAGATTTTCATGAAAATGATATTCAAAAAAGAAATAGTGCTGATACAATTATAATTGATAATCATTCTCACATTGCCTATCAAATACTAGGTGAGAGAGAGGATAATTAAAGATAATGGATAAGGATGTGCTAGTAAATGTTGAGTGAAAATTCCAAATTATATGATATTACAATTATTGGTGGAGGACCTGCAGGGTTATTTGCGTCATTTTATGCAGGTTTACGTGAGATGAAAACTAAGATTATAGAAGCTGATAATAGGCTTGGTGGTAAAGTTCATGTCTATCCTCAGAAAATGGTTTGGGATGTAGGGGGACAAACACCTTTGACTGGAAGGGAATTAATTAATCAATCTATTGAACAAGGACTTTCATTTAGCCCAACGGTAGTATTAGAACAAGTTGTAACGACTATAGAAAAGAAGAATGACGGTACCTTTCTAGTTATGACGACAAAAGGGGTTATTCATCATACTAAAACGGTTGTTATTGCAACTGGATCGGGAGGCATAATTAAGCCGATGAAGCTTGAAGTACCGAAAGCAACCAAATTTGAGGAGGAGAATCTATACTACGAAGTATTCGATGTTAACGACTTTAGGGGAAAGTCATTGCTAATATCTGGTGGTAGCCCAACATCGATTGACTGGGGAAACGATTTAGCGCCGATAGCAAAAGATATCACCCTCGTTTATCGCGGGGATGATTTGAAAGGTTTGGAAGCAACGAAAACCAAACTGATAAATAATGGTGTAAAAATTCTTTTTAACACGCAGATTCACGAGTTAATTGGTATAAATAAAATAAATGAAGTAGTACTTTATAATAACAAGAATCAAGAAATATTTAATGTGAAAGTTGATGCAGTGCTAGTAAACCATGGTTATCATAAAAACAACCCTCTCCTTAACAGTAAACCACTAGGGTTGGAATTAACGGAGCACCTATACATTAATGGTAATTCTGCAGGACACACGACTATACCAGGTATTTATGGTGCTGGTGATTGTGTCTTGTATGATGGCAAATTACAGTTGATAGCCGGTGCGTATCAGGATGCAGCAAACGCCGTTAATTCTGCAAAATTATATATTGAACCAGATGCTCATAAAGTTGCACAAGTATCATCACACAATAATATTCTAGATGAAAAGAATAAAAAGTATTTATATCGATGAACATTTAATGTAAGGCGGGGAGAAAAAACTATGAGAAGAAATTTATTAGTAATAGCATTAAGTGTATTATTTTTAACTTTTCTAGCGGCGTGTAATAGTGAAAGTGTATCTGATAAGGGAGACGCTAATGAAGTGGTAAGCAATGAGGAGCCGTCTGATTCTAATGAAACAAAAATTTTTACGACAGATAGCGGTGATAAGGTAGAGGTACCCATAGAGCCGAAAAGAATTGTAGTTCTTCATCCTGCATATGTCGGAGCATTAATTCAGTTTGGTCATGATCCTATAGGTGTATCTTATTATGTTGACCAAGATGAGGTACTAAATGAAGCTACAGAGGGAATCACTAGAATTGATCCAGAGGATGTAGAAGGCATTATTAATTTGGAGCCGGATTTAATTATTGCTACAGTTACAGACCCTAACTTAAATAAGTTCAAACAGGTTGCTCCTACTGTTACATTTGACAACATGATTAGTACATATAAAGATAATACAAGGTTACTAGGAGAGCTTGTCGGCGAAGAAGAACAGGCTCAAGCATGGTTAGATGCGTGGGAAGAAAAAATGGCAGAAGATGCTAAGAAGTATGCAGATTTAATTGAAGGGAAGACACTATCGATTTTTCAATCTACTTCTAAAGCGCTAGTCTCATTTAATACAGACTATGGGCGTGGTGGAGAAATCTTATATGATGGCTACGGCTTTGTACAACCCACGGAACTTGCTGAAATTACGAAGGATCAATTTAATGTTGAGCTATCCAATGAGGAGTTGCCAAAATATATTGGAGATTTCGTTGTTTTAGCCACTGTCGGAGCTGAAGAGGCACCCGTAACAGAAAGTAAAGTTTGGCAAAATGCGGATGCTGTCCAAGCCGGCAGAGTCATTAAATTGGATTTGGATGTAACACGTTATAATGATCCGATATCATTGGAATATCAACGAGAATTGATTAAAAAGCAGCTTGATGCAATGAAATAAAGAGCTGATAACCTTTTCATGAGAAATCTTTATGAAAAGGTTTTATCTAACAACTGATCAAGAAGGGGAAGTGATATGAATCGTCTGACGGGAAGTGGACTGACTATTGCATAGGGTAATAAAATCATCACTCGTATAAATTTATAAAGAAGTGAGTTAATAGGGATGAGACTTAAGGAAGAAGGTCACATAAACTTTATTTTTATTTTTTCTATCGCCTGCCTCTTGATGGTCGTTATTTTTATGTTGTCAATCGTACTTGGAAGCGCGGATGTAAATATCCAAACTGTTTTTAATGCTATTTTAAATTATGACTCTACAAACGTGGATCATAATATAATTGTGGACATACGTATTCCTAGAGTCATTGGGGCATTACTTGTAGGCACAGCACTTGCAGTTTCGGGAGCAGGAATTCAGAGTGTGACAAGAAATAGTCTGGCTGATCCAGGTTTGATTGGTTTAAATTCTGGTGCTGCACTTATGATTGCACTGACATATGCTTTCTCGCTTTCCGTTTCATTCGAGAAATTGATATTCACTAGTTTTTTAGGTGCAATGATTGGCGGAACAATGGTGATCATGATTGGTCGTTCTAAAAGGGGTGGCTTTAACTCCACCCGTTTAATTTTAGCGGGAGCTGCTATTAGTGCATTGCTCAGTGCATTAAGTCAGGCAGTGGCTCTCTTTTTTAGGTTGAATCAATCCATTACTTATTGGAGTTCTGGAGGAGTCTCTGCTACAACCTGGAAACAAATATATATAGGTTCTCCAATTGTTATTATTGTAGTCGTTCTGTTTATTCTAATAAGCAGGCATTTATCGATTTTAAATTTAGGAGAATCAGTGGCAAAAGGGCTTGGGCAAAATGTGAAGCTAATACAATTCGTCACCCTGCTTCTTAGTATGCTGCTGGCCGGAATTGCTGTAGCTATTGTAGGACAAATCGCTTTTGTAGGGTTAATGGTCCCTCATATTGCTAGGTTTTTAGTTGGAACGGATTATAAAAAAGTTATTCCTTTAACAGCAGTTATGGGTGGCAGTCTAGTTTTGGCTGCTGATACAGTTGCAAGACTGATGGGCGAATCACCTGTTAGTGCAATTATTTCCTTTATAGGTGTCCCTTATTTTCTATATTTAATTAAAAAAAGGGGACGAACGATATGATTGATCCACGGTTAAAAAGAAAACAGTTCATTGTATTAGGAATTTCATTAATACTTCTGTTTTTAGTAATTACTTGGAGCATCACTTCGGGTGAATATAAAATGGATATCAATACATATTTAAAAACAATCATTGGACAAGGCGAATTCATGGATAATTTAATTTTAATGAACTTTAGGATGCCAAGAATGATTATTACCCTTTTAGCTGGTATGGCTTTAAGCTTAAGTGGGGCAATCATTCAAAGCATTACAAAAAATCCTTTAGCTGAACCAGGAATTCTTGGAATAAATGCAGGTAGTGGATTTGCCATTGCTGTATTAATTATTCTTGGACAAGCCAATCCAAATACATTTGTTTATGTATTGCCGCTTGTAAGTGCAATAGGCGGTATAGTAACTGCATTATTAATTTTCCTGTTCAGTTATGATAAGGGAAACGGAATTAGTCCTATAAACATGGTTTTGATTGGTGTCGGATTATCTACTGCCTTAAGCGGCGGCTCGATTACAATCATGCGAAAGTTCAATGAAGATCAGGCAGAATTTATTGCCACTTGGCTTGCAGGTAATATTTGGGGAGATGAATGGCCATTTGTCATCGCTTTTTTGCCATGGATTTTAATCATTATTCCTCTTTTGTTTTTAAAATCAAATGTCTTAAATATTATGAATACCAATGATCAAACGGCAATAAGTCTCGGAGTCAAGCTTGATAAAGAAAGGGTTATTCTATTAATTGCAGCTGTAATCTTATCATCAGTTACAGTTGCAGTAGCTGGTTCTATAGGTTTTATAGGTTTAATGGGACCACACATAGCTAAATCACTTGTCGGACCACGTCATCAGCTATTTTTACCTATTGCATTAGTGATAGGTGCATTTTTACTTGTAATTGCTGATACAATTGGCCAAGTGATTCTGACAATAGGAACAATACCAGCTGGGATAGTTGTTGCCATTATCGGTGCCCCATACTTCCTATATTTGATGTATAAGACGAAAGAAGTATAAATTTTTACTGAGATCGTGAAGCGAAAGGTGATAAAATCGTTGGTGGGCAATTTTCAGTTATCTATGTTTAATATTAGCAGTTATTACTGTCCCGGCATTCTTATATGTTGTGGGAGCACCATAGCAATCAGTCCGAGTGTTTGCGCCTATGTAGCATTACTAACCATTTTACGGTCATCTTATTAGCAGGTAATGGCTTATACAAATAAAACCAAGTTAAATGAATATATTGGAATAACTGTATATCATGTACCGAAAAAATAGTATACTACGTATAAAAGAAGGGGGAGATAAGAATGAACAACATTATTTTGCACAGTATCATGATTTTCTTTTTAATGGGGTGTGGGTCTTCTAATCAATCTGCAGATAATACGTCTTTAAACATAGCTGATTTTTATGGAGAATATACGTTTGATGAAGTAGCATATATGCTCAAATCTTCTGATAGAAGTGAAAAAGAATATCAAAATGACGTAAAAGCAGTAACAGAAATGTTCACAGATGTAGAGTTTTCCATAGGAGAGAGTTATTTTTCTGAAACTTCAGGAACATTTGGAGAAAACCCAGCAGAAGGTTTTGAATTTATCACCATGAAGGACTACGATGATAAATATTATGATGAGGTAGGCGGGGAAAACCTTGAGAATTTTGAGGGCTTGAGTTCTCTATTTGATTATGATGAGATTAAAAAAGAATTAGATGTTGATGAGATCGAACATTATATTATGTATGTAGAAGATGGGGTTTTGTCCAATCCTGCGTTTTATATTACAAATAACGATATTTATGTTGCGATGGAAACGATATCCACCGGCGAAACAGAGGATAGTGTAAAGGGATATACCCATTATTTATTGAAGCTTAAAGAAAAAGAATAATGGTCTTCAATTGGATGACATCCTACATAAAAAGGCTGTGACGGCTCTACTCATTGCTTAGGGGCTGGGAAAAAGGTTGTTTTATACCTTTTCCCAGCCCCTCTTATCATTCTCATTCGATATCTCCGCTCTTATTGCAAACGGTAGACGACGTCCACGCTTTGGGTGATTTGCACTTCTCCGGCTTCAATGATAGTAGAAGCACTGCTTGAATCGGCAGACTCTTCACGTCCTCCTGAAAAGTCCTGCGTTGGGAAATGCACTTGAGCGGCGCGGTCGGAGATTTGCAGAACCTCGCCCCGGGCTTTGCCGACGCTTTCCGCCATTACATCTGCTTTTGCTCTTGTTTTCTCAATCGCTTGCTTCATCGCTTCATGCTCTGCTGCTTCCGGATTTTCCAGCGCAAATTGGGTATGCTCAATTTGGTTCGCTCCAGCAGCTGCGGCTGCATCAATCAGCTCGCCTAACGTTGCTATTTCACGATATTCGATTCGTAAAATATGCTGAGCACGGTAGCGTTCATTTGTCGTTTCACCGTTTGGTGAATATTGATGCTCCGGATAGACATTAAAACGGGCCGTTTGAATGTCTTCTTCCTGAATTCCATGTTCGCTTAACACGTTACGAACCGCCGTCATACGCTCGCCGACCTGCTTTTGCGCTTTTTCGGCAGAATCAGCAAGCGCCTGCGCCCCAAGATGAACATAGGCCATATCCGGCTCCACCTTCACTTCGCCGACGCTATTGACAACGATTGTTCCTGTTTGTCCATTGCTTAATTCTTCCGCAGTTGTTGCCTGGTCAGAGGAAAAGCTGAAAACAACGAGAGCGAGTGCTGCGGCGCCAACGATGAAGCCGCCAATTTGTAAGCCTTTTTTCTTTTGTATCAATGCATTTGCCTCCTTTATGAAGAAATGATGTTTATCATAAAACGTCCGAAGTGAAAAGAAAGTTACGTGTTGCTCATTTATTTTTTCCGGTCGGTCTCTTCCTCGGACAGGATTCCTGCTTATTATAGCATCAGCTCCTTTATGAAGGGCGGAAATTTCGTAATATTGCATCAATTTATTCTAAAAAAGATCAAAAACCTTTCTTGGAATGATCATAAATTGGTCATTTTTGTCGAGTAGTGTATGAACCAGGCAGTTAGAAAAACTGTCATCAGAAAAAAGGAGGTGTACCCTGACAGAGCTGCTTTGCCGAAAACAATAAATTGAATTGATCTGAGGAGGAATAGAAATGGTGAAAAAATCAAACCAAAAGGTGTCAAATAATCAGAGACCGAAAAAGGTATTCCCACTACTTGTGACAACAGCGATGCTAGCCGGAACATTTGCTGCGGCCGGTGCCCCGGTATCAGCGGACGAGCTTGAAGCAAAAGCGAAAAATCATGGACAATTCGTCTCGGAAGCAGCAGTTGAAATAGACGGTTCAAATGAAAAAGGTAAGCTGATTCGAGAAATGGCGAAAGAGAAAAAGCACCTTATTGATAAATTCCCAAAAAATGAAGAAGGACAAGCTGATGACGAAGACGGTCAAACAGATGACGAGTCAGAAGCGCCAATTGACGAAGATGGGCAGACAGAGGAAGAAGTAGAAGC
Organism: Halalkalibacter oceani; assembly: GCF_023715605.1. GTDB lineage: Bacteria > Bacillota > Bacilli > Bacillales > Bacillaceae_D > Halalkalibacter > Halalkalibacter oceani. The sequence goes on along the minus strand of NZ_JAMBOL010000003.1, from coordinate 329,302 downwards.
GCCGGTTGATGAAGATGCGCAGACGGAAGAGGAAGTAGAAGCGCCGGTTGATGAAGATGGGCAAACAGAGGACGAAGCAGAAGCACCAATTGACGAAGATGAGCAGACAGAAGAGGAAGTAGAAGCGCCGGTTGATGAAGATGGGCAAACAGAGGACGAAGCAGAAGCACCAATTGACGAAGATACGCAAACGGAAGAGGAAGTAGAAGCACCGGTTGATGAAGATGGGCAGACAGAAGAGGAAGTAGAAGTACCGGTTGATGAAGATGCGCAGACAGAAGAGGAAGTAGAAGCGCCGGTTGATGAAGATGCGCAAACAGAGGACGAAGCAGAAGCGCCAGTTGATGAAGATGGGCAAACGGAAGAAGAAGTAGAAGCGCCAATCGATGAAGATGGGCAGACAGAAGAGGAAATAGAAGCGCCAATCGATGAAGATGGGCAGACAGAAGAAGAAGTAGAAGTACCGGTTGATGAAGATGCGCAGACAGAAGAAGAAGTAGAAGCGCCAGTTGATGAAGATGCGCAAACGGAAGAGGAAGTAGAAGCACCGGTTGATGAAGATGGGCAGACAGAAGAGGAAATAGAAGCGCCAATCGATGAAGATGGGCAGACAGAAGAAGAAGTAGAAGCGCCGGTTGATGAAGATGGGCAGACAGAAGAGGAAGTAGATCAGTTTGATACGCTTATTTATGATACTTATAGCTCCATCATAAATGGGTATGCAGACCTGATCCAATTCCAAGGGCTTTATATCCAGAACCTCTTTGCTGAGAACGGTTCAACAGAAGATGGAACCGGGGAAGCCCCTGAAGTTCCAGTAGAAGAAGTAACGGAGGATCCTGTTGAAGTTCCAACAGAAGAAGGAACTGAGGAAACCCCAGAAACGCCGGTAGAGGAAGGTAACGAAGAAACGCCAGAAGCGCCGGTAGAGGAAGGTAACGAAGAAACGCCAGAAGCGCCGGTAGAGGAAGGTAACGAAGAAACGCCAGAAGCGCCGGTAGAAGAAGGTAGCGAAGAAACCCCAGAAGCGCCGGTAGAAGAAGGTAGTGAAGAAACGCCAGAAGCGCCGGTAGAGGAAGGTAACGAGGAAACGCCAGAAGCGCCGGTAGAGGAAGGAACTGAGGAAACGCCAGAAACGCCGGTAGAAGAAGGTAACGAGGAAGCTTCAGAAACACCGGTAGAGGAAGGTAACGAGGAAGCGCCGGCAGATGACGAAGCTTCTGAGCAAGCAGAGGAAGAAGTGGAAGCGCCTGTTACGACGTTGGATAAATTGGTTCATTATTACCAAGAGCTAAAAACAGCGTATTCCAACTTTATCTCATTTCTAAAATAAAAGAGTAAGACAGCTTTTGCAGATAAGCCCCTGGTAGAGTCATCTCTATCGGGGGCTTTTCTAACTATTTTTTTAAGGATGGCAAGGAGGGGAATGACTTGTATTCTCTTTTTTTGACAAACTTACTGTATTCTTCTTATGAAATTACCCCCTTGAAGGAGTTTAGGCCCGCTACCTTTCTGCTTAAGCTGGCCAGCGTTGTTTTAGATGGGAACGAATCTTTTTTTGTGAAGGTTCAGCAGCCTGAAAAGCGGGAAACGAAAGATAGATTTGGCCTGTTTGCAGGAAGACCTATATCAATCGACTCTTGTCGTCGTTTTTTAAATTGTCTATCTTATAAAAGGCGAATAGAAAAATAGGTTTGCTTTTAAGGGAGTGATCGGTATGCTAAAGATTTTGGTAGCAGACGATGATTTGAACATTCGGAATATTATCCTTCATTATTTAGAAAAGCAGTGCATGAATGTCCTTCATGCCGATAATGGAAAAGCTGCGCTTGAATTAGTCATAAACGAGAAGCCTGATCTTGTTGTTTTGGATTTGCTGATGCCTGAAATGGACGGCTATGATGTTTGCCGGGAAATAAGACGGCGCTCAGAGACGCCGATTATTATGCTGACGGCAAGCGGCGATGAATTTGACCGTGTGCTCGGTTTGGAGCTCGGGGCGGATGACTATATGACAAAGCCGTTCAGTCCACGTGAACTGGTGGCCCGGATCAAAGCGATTTTACGCAGAGCGGAAGGAACGCAGCAGTGCTACCATCCACCGTCTCAACAAGCAGCAACGTATGATTATGGTCAGATCTTGATTGATATTAACCGGCGGGAAGTGGTCGTGAAAGGTCAAAAGATTGCTCTCCGTCCGAAGGAATTCGACCTGCTCGTCTATCTGGCGAAAAACCCGGGAAACGTCTATACGCGGGAAGTACTGCTTGAACAAGTATGGGGATATGATTTCCTTGGCGACATTCGCACGGTCGATACCCATATTAAAAAAATCAGAGCGAAATTAGAAAAGGTTAACTGCGAAGCAATACATACCGTCTGGGGAGTCGGCTATAAATTTGAAGCTCCATAGGCTGGTTGCTTTTATAAAAAAATCATGCTACCTTAAAGAGCGTGATTTACACTAACTATGGTTGATGGAAGGTGATGATTTCAGGCGCTGTACATCAGTGACTGTGGCTAACGATCTTTCTTGTGTCGCTGCACATAGAACTTTATCGTCAGGCTTTCCATGCTGCTTTGGACTTGTTTTAGACAAGTTCATTTGAAAAGAGGAGCACACATGAAAAAGATTTTGAAAAGAACGGCTGTTGTAATCGCTATTTTACTCGTATTTATGTTTTTCAATAACAGCTCGTTTTTTGTAAGTCCAACTTCATCGGAGCCGCTTTTGCTTGCTCATCGTGGCCTTAGTCAAACATTCCCGCTGGAGGGAGTCGGAAATGATACGTGCACGGCGGAGCGCATCTATGAGCCGGAGCATCCGTACCTTGAAAATACGATCCCTTCAATGGAAGCTGCTTTTGAATTAGGGGCGGATATCGTCGAACTTGATATTCAGCCGACATTGGACGGGGAGTTTGCCGTTTTTCACGATTGGACCGTTGATTGCCGAACGGACGGGTCGGGAGTGACAAGGGAAATGACGATGGAAGAGCTGGAGCAGCTTGATATCGGCTATGGCTATACGGCCGATGGCGGAGAAACCTTTCCTTTTCGCGGGCAGGAGCCTGGACAAATCCCGACATTGAAGGAAGTGCTGGACACGTTCCCGGAGCAGGCCCTTCTAATTCATATAAAAAGCAATGATCCGACAGAGGGAGACATGCTTGCTGATTATTTGCTGGCGAATGGAAGAGACCTCGACACGGTTACCGTGTACGGCGGAGATGAGCCGGTTGCCCGCTTGAAGGAGCTGCTTCCTGATGTGCGGGTGATGTCAAAAGAAACGATGAAAGCTTGTCTTGTTCCATATTTGGCTGTCGGCTGGACAGGTTACATGCCGGCTGCCTGCGAAAATACGCAGCTCCATCTTCCTGAGACGATTGCGAAATGGCTCTGGGGCTGGCCAACGAAATTTGTTAACCGGATGGATGCTGCCGACACAAGGGTGATACTCGTCGCCGGGGATGGTGGTTTTTCCGAAGGCTTTGACTCTAAAGAGGATGCAGAACGTATTCCGCCTGATTATCACGGTGGAATATGGACGAACCGGATAGACAAATTAGTCGCTGAATAAGAATGAGGAGCTGGGCATAAGGGTGTTTTTCTACCTTTTGCCGAGACGCTGGAGGATGACTCGACGTTCGGGTCATTCTCTTTGTTAAATGATTAAGAAAGGATAGAAGTTTCGGGTGGATTCGAGGAAGGACGGCGGCTTCGCACGTTACGCAGATGGCTGAAAAAAGCCCGATTTAAGCCATCCTTAAAAGATGGTAACGGCTCCGCACGCCGCTTCTAAGAAAAGCCGCTACGCGGTTTTCTTATGTGAATAAGTGGAAGGCTTTGCCAGTTTCGTCTTGTCAAGCCGGAGCGTCTTTTAGTAAAATTGGAGATAGTAAAATGAGGTGACTTTATGACGCACCAATCGACTCCGCTTAAAACGAAAGAAACGCTGCTTGTGACAGCCGTCGCTTTAGGTATTTTGCTTAATCCGCTTAACACAACGATGATTTCCGTTGCCCTGGTTCGTTTGCAGGAGGAGTTTCATCTAACATTTGCCGATGTGACATGGCTGATTTCAACGTATTATTTAGTCAGTGCGATCGGGCAGCCTCTGCTTGGCAAATGGAGTGACTTGTTCGGCTGTAAAAAAGTATTTATGATCGGCTTGCTGCTTGTGACGGTGTCCTCGGCTCTTGCCCCGTTGTCACCGAGCTTCGGCTGGCTGATCGGCTTTCGCATTATTCAGGCGTTTGGCAGCTCGGCGCTGTTTCCGGCCGGTATGGGAATCATCCGTAACCGAATTACGGCACATCAGGCGAAAGCGCTCGTGATTATTTCGATCTTTTCCAGCACTTCGGCAGCTTTCGGCCCTTCGCTCGGCGGGCTTTTGCTGCATTACGGGGATTGGCCCCTTATTTTTTTATGTAATTTCCCGTTTATTATCGCCTCCTTTTTGCTCGCCTGGCGTCTGTTCCCGAGCGATCCCAAACCATCACCCGGCGGCAAGGCGCGGATGGACTGGGGAGGGGTGGCGTTGTTTTCTGCGGCGATCTTCGTATGGCTGCTGTTCTTTCTTGAACTTGCTGAAGGCTTCAGCCCCTGGCTGCTTGTGCTTAGCGCGGCATTATCGCTCGTCCTCTACCGCTATGAACTGGACCGAAGCGAGCCGTTTATCAATGTCGGTTTTTTGAAAAAAAATATGAATGTAACGCTGATTTATGCCCAGTATATTTTGACCAATATGGCATTTTATTCGATTATGTTCGGCGTCCCGTCCTATTTGCAGCAGGCGCAGGGGATGGATCCGCAAAAGACGGGGCTGGTTATGCTGTCGATTGCCGGCTTCAGCGTATTGGTCACTCCGATTGTCGGCCGCTGGATTGAACGGAGCGGCTCAAGGCCGTCGCTGATCGTCGGCACGGCGTCCGTCGTGGCAGGAAGCATGCTGATGCTTATTATTCGCGATCAAACAAGTGTCGTCGTCATTTTTCTCGTCCTATGTGTACTTGGTATCGCCAACGGCTTCAATAATTTGGGCATGCAGACGGCGCTTTATGATTTTGTTTCGAAGGAGGAAACCGGCATCGCTTCCGGGCTTTTCATGACCTCGCGATTTATTGGCACGATTTTGTCTTCCAGTCTGCTGGCGGCGCTTTTCGGCCAGACGATCACGACCGGGAATATGCACAGTATGGCGTGGGTTTGCGCAGCACTGGGACTGGTGATGTTCGTCTTGACGCTGCGCCTGCCGCGGGCGGCATGAAATGAAACTAGATTCATAGTGAAGCTTTCGCTGCACCTAGAAACTCCCGTTGCTGTTATGCAGCCGGGAGTTTCTGTTTGCCGTGATATTTGGCCAAGCATTTTTTCATTTTAATCCGTAGCCTTGCTTTAAAATAAACTCCTTTAATTTAATTCCGCGCTGTCGGCTCATGTAGTCTGAGATTTGCTTTGTCCAGCCTGTTGTCTTTCTGCCATTCGTCCGTTTCGTGTAATAGGCAGCTGATCGTTTTTCGTATTCTAGCAATCCTGTGGGAATATGCTCAGTCTGGTAGGTTTCTTCATGAATGACGACGTTGGCCGGCAGTCGCGGTTTCTGTTCCGGGATTTCGGCAGGATAGCCGAGACACATGCCAAATAAAGGGAAGGTGTAAGGTGGCAGCTTTAACAGTGCCGCCACCTCATCAAAATTATTGCGGATTTCGCCAATCATCACCCCGCCGAGTCCATGGGATCTGGCGGCGATCAATATATTTTCCCCGACTAGGGCGGTGTCGACAGCGCCGACAACAAGGTCGTTCGTTTCTTCAATATTCAGTGGTAAATTGTTCATTACACCAGCTTGATAGAGACGGTAGTAGTCGACGCAAAGAACGAGAAAAACGGGACAGTTCGCTACATATTTTTGCCCGGCGCATACGTTGGACAACGCTTGCTTTTTACCCGGGTCTTTCACGGCGATGATACTATAAGCCTGGACATTGTGGCTTGACGGCGCCCATTGGCCGGAGCGGAGAATATCGTTGAGAACCGCTTCCGGTATGCTTTCATCCGTGTATCTTCTAATCGAGCGATGGCTTTGTAATAACTGTGTCACTTCATTCATCCGCCTTTTCCTCCTCTTCATTTTCTATCGCTTATTATAGAAGGAAGCATGGAGAACGTTGGTTGATTCTGTCAGATTTTCTTCCGTACTAATTTGAGGAAAAACAGTAGACGTGTTGTGAAATGATTGATCAGTTTGCTATGATGAAACCACTTTCGAGAGGTTGGAAAACTGTGGAGGGGAGAATGAGTGAATATGGATGAACTGGTAAAACAGCTTCCGATCGGCCTTGTCATAACCGGTGATCACGGCGCTATTATGTATCATAATGACCTGGCGTTCAGTATGGTAGCGGGCCAGCATGAAACCTTGATCGGATGCCCGATCTGTCAAGTGATCCCGGAAAGTAATATTATTAAGACGATCAAGAAGGCGCAGCCTTCGCTTTCCCTTGCAAACTCGAATAAAAAGAATCCAAAAATACTGTACGAGTATCCAGTTGAATGGGATGGGCAAAAAGCGGGCGCGACATTACTGTTTCACAGCAGCTTTGTTGAGCATATGGCTTATTTCGTTGACAAAATCAACGAGATGAAGCAGGAGCTTCAATTGATTATGAGTTTAGTTGGTGAATTAGTGACGATTACGGATGAGCAAGGAACCATTTTAAAGGTCAATGAAGCATGTGAGCGGATGATGGGCGTATCAAAAAAGGATTTCATCGGCAAACCAATGGATTTTCTTGAAAAAGAAAAGATTGTCAGCCATTCTTCAACGAAACAAGTGATCAAAGAAGGAAGAAAGGTCACGGTGACCCAAACGACGAAATCCGGAAGAAGGCTGCTCGTAACCGGTCATCCGATATTTAATGAAGAGGGAAAGCTGACGAAGGTGATCAATATTTCCAAGGACATTACCGAAACCGATCTGATTTCCAAGGAATTACAGGAAACAAAGAAATTGATTGACTATTATGAAAGTGAGCTCCACAAAAAAGAGACGAACGGGCAAAAGCCGCTTATCAAATCAAAGCAGCTAAAGGCTGTCTATGATTTGGCGGAGAGGATTCAGGATTTGGATTCAACTGTGCTGCTGCTCGGTGAAGCCGGCGTCGGAAAAAGGACGCTTGCGACGTACATTCATTCAACTTCAAAGGTAAGAAAAAATCATCCGTTTGTCGAAATCAATTGCGGGACGATTCCGGAAGCATTAATCGAAGCTGAATTATTTGGTCAGGTGGAAACGGGCGGGGAAGGAAAGCAAGTTGAAAGACAAGGCTGCATAAGAGAGGCGGATCAAGGGACGCTTTTTCTGAATGACATTGATGAATTGTCTCTTCCCGTGCAGGTGAAATTATTAAAAGTAATGGAGGAGAAAAAGGTGATTCCGGTAGGCGGTACCACCGCGGTAGATGTCGATGTCCGGATCATCGCGGCAACGGAAAGGGATTTGGAAGAAATGGTTCGGGCGCACCGATTTCGCAGAGAGCTGTACTATTTAGTAAACACTGTGCCGATCATCATTCCGCCATTACGTGAGCGTAAAGAGGAGCTGCCGTTTTTTATCCAGTCGTTTCTCGAGTATTATAATCGTAAATATCACTATGAAAAAAAGTTTGATAAAGAGGTGATCCAGGCTTTTTTGAAAAATGACTGGGCAGGAAACATTCGTGAATTGCAAAACGTGATTGAAACAGTGGTTGTCACCTCGGCTGATGATGAAATTACATTTGACCAGCTTCCTGACAAGATCAAAAACGCGACCTTAGCCAATGAGGATTTCTCCGGTCAAAAATTAAAAACAGCGGTCGAAGAATTTGAAAAGAATATCATTGCGAAAGCATTAAAAAAATCAAGGACACTTAAGGAAGCAAGTATCGTTTTGGGAATTGATGCTTCAACGTTAACGAGAAAAGTAAAGAAATTCAAGCTTGAAATTGCAGAACCGCAATGATAAATTGCGGTTCTGCAATTTTTTTGTAAGCAAGGATAGCAACAGAGATGTGGAGAGTTTTTATAAATGCCATCTTGCAAAAATGCAATCACCACAAATTTGGAAAAAGAATAGTGGCAAAAGATCTGACATAGTCTGAAGATTCATGAAATTTATTCAGTAAAATCATCATCAAGCAAAAAGAACATGAAAACAAGGAGTGTAGGCAGATGAAATTAGTCGGCGTCGATGTCGGAGGAACGTTCACAGATATTATGTACACAGATACAATCACGAAACTGACGTGGATCAACAAAGTTCCTACGACATTGGAGGATCCTTCAATCGGGGTCGTTCAAGGAATCATGGAGCTATGCGAGCGTGAAGGAATTGACGGAAATGAGATCGATCATGTGTTTCATGGCACGACGATTGCGACAAACGCCATTTTAGAAAATGATGGGGCGGTTACCGGGATGGTGACGACAAAAGGGTTTCGCGATATTACGCATATCGGCCGCCATCAGCGCCCACAAAATTATTCGATTATGCAGGAAATTCCGTGGCAGGACCGTCCCCTTGTGGCACGACGACATCGGAAAGTCGTCAGTGAACGACTCGTCTCGCCAAAGGGAGAGATTTTGACGCCGCTGAATGAAGAAGAAGTCCGGGCCGCCATCCAGGAGCTAAAGGCGGAAGGGGTAGAATCGATTGTTGTTTGCTTCTTATTCTCCTACATTAACCCGGTACATGAAGAGCGAGTGAAAGAAATCATAAAAGAGGAGTATCCGGAAGCATTTGTGACAACCTCGGCCGATGTATCGCCGCAGTTCCGTGAATTTGAACGCTTTACGACGGCATCAATTAACGGGTTTGTCGGGCCGAAGGTAAAAAAATATATCGACAATTTGAAAACAGGTCTAAAAAAAGCGGACTTGGAAGCAGACCTTCATATCATGTGCTCCAATGGCGGGGTCGGCACGGCGGAAACCGTAGCTGCCAAGCCGGTTAATACATTGCTTTCAGGTCCGGCCGCCGGAGTGCTTGGCGGAAGCTGGTCCGGTGAACTGTCCCAGAAGCAAAAGCTGATTACGTTTGATGTCGGCGGTACAAGTGCCGATATTGGCATCATAACCGAGCAGGGCTTTGATGAATCCTCGGCAAGAGATACGTGGATCGCCGGCTATCCGGTGATGGTGCCGATGATCGACATTCATACAATCGGCGCGGGCGGCGGCAGCATCGCTTACGTTGATCAGGGAGGAGCGTTTAAAGTCGGGCCGCGCAGCGCCGGCTCAAGACCGGGACCGGCCAGCTATGGACATGGCGGTGCGAAGCCGACAGTGACCGACGCTAATGTTGTCCTCGGCCGCCTCGATGAAAGCCATTTTCTTGGCGGCTCGATGAAGATTTACGCCCAGGAAGGTTTTCGCGTCATGGAAGAGCTCGCCTCACAGCTGAACTTGTCAGTCAATGAGACGGCTGAAGGCATCTTAACGATCGTCAACAACAACATGGCCAATGCGATTCGCGAGAAGACGATTCAAAAAGGACATGATCCGCGTGAATTTACGCTCGTCGCCTTTGGTGGGGCAGGACCTCTCCATGCAGTTGATGTCGCACGCATTCTCAATATCCCGGAAGTCATCATTCCCCCGCATCCGGGGATTACCTCGGCGACGGGGCTGCTGACGACTGATTTGAAATATGATTTGATCAAAACGGAATTCATGCGCAGTCCGGAACTGGATTTAGAAAAGCTGAACACGGATCTCGACTTATTAAGGAAGCAAATTATCGGGCAACTAAAAGCAGACGGCTTAAGCGCCAACGAAATCGAGCTTGCTTTTACAGCCGATTGCCGCTATGTCGGTCAAGGCTATGAATTACGCGTCGCCTTGCCGCAAGGTGACATAACGACGGACAACATTGAAGAAACATGGACTGCTTTTCATCAGCTTCACCAGGCGGAGTATGGTCACTTTTTTGAAGGAAGTCCGATTGAAATTGTCAATGTCCGCGTAACAGGCAAAGGGGCGATGCCGAAAATTCAACCGCCAAGCGTTTCAAGCGACTATCCAGTGGAAGAGGCGTTAATAAAAAAAGGAAAAACGGTTTTTCGCAAGGATGGCGAGTTAAAAGAAATCGAAACGAGCTTCTATCAGCGGGAAAAGCTGCCGGCTGGAGCAGTGATTGCCGGTCCGGCGATTATCTTCCAAAAAGACACGACAACGATTATGCCACCTGACTGTCAAGCGCTCGTCGAGGAAAATGGAAACATGATGATTACGTTAGGAGGAGGAGCAAAATGAGTGTACTAGAAAGCAAGGCGGCGATTGATCCGATTACCTCACAGGTGATTCAGGGAGCATTGGAAAACATCGCGATCGAGATGGGTCATAAGCTAGCGCGGATGTCCTATTCCAGTATTATTCGCGAATCCGAGGATTTTGGCTGCGCCCTCGTCGATATGAATATGCAGCAGCTTTGTGAATCAACCGAAAGTACACCATTGCAGTCCGGTCCGATCCCAGGTTATGTAAGGGGGATTAAAAAAATCTTTGCGGAAAGGGGACAGGAATTCGCCCCTGGGGATGTCATTATGCACAATTCCACTTATCATGGGGCCTCGCACGGTCCAGATATTGGAATTTGTATCCCGGTATTTTATGAAGGGCAGCTGATCGGCTTTTCAGTGACGACGGCTCACCATCTTGATATTGGTGCGTTAACGCCAGGGAGCTGCGGAATTGTCGATGCCGTTGATGCCTATGCGGAAGGCTTGCAATTTAAAGCAATCAAAGTCTATGAGAACGGTCAAAAAAATGAGCAGGTATGGAGCATGTTAAAGGATAATATCCGTGCTTCGGCAATGGTGGTCGGGGACATTGAGGCCCAAATTGCCGCCGCCCGGATCGGTGCGGAACGATACATTGACATTATTGAAAAGTATGGAATCGAGACTGTGCTTGCCGCGAGTGAAGATTTAATGAAGTATTCGGAAACGATGCTGCGAAACGCGATCGAAAATTTACCGGATGGCACCTATCAAGCAGAAGGCTTTTTAGACGGCTACCTCGACAGCGATGATCCGGCTGAGAAAAACTTGAAAATTGCCGTTGCGCTTACGGTAGAAGGAAGCAGCATCAAAATCGATTTAACGGGCACCTCCCCGCAAATTAACAAGCCGATCAATATGCCATTTGAGGGAACGGTTGACTGCGCAATTTATTTAACGCTGCGTTCGATACTCCTGGACTCGGAAACTTATGGACATATTCCGCAAAACGCCGGGCTGATTCGGCCGATTGAGATTTACGCCCCGAAAGGAACGTTATGTAATCCGATTTTCCCGGCGCCAACGATTGCCCGTTTTTGTCCGGGAAACCTCGTCGCCGACACGCTGATGAAAGCACTTGGTGAAGTCGTGCCGCATCAGGTCAGTGCTGGAGTCGGCAATTTACAGGTCGTTTCCTACAGCGGATTAAATGAAGAAAATTACTGGGTGTTCATGGACATCATGGAAGGCAGCTACGGCGGAAGAAACGGACAAAAAGGAATGGATGCTGTTGATACGTTGTACGCTAACACCCGAAATAACCCGATTGAGGACATTGAATCGCATTATCCGCTGCGCGTCAATCGCTATGAGCTGCGGGAGGAAGCATGCGCCGCCGGGAAAGATCGCGGCGGAATCGGCTCGATTAAAGAAGTGACTTTTTTAGAAGATGGCAGCTTGTCGATTGAAGCTGATGGTCATCATTTTGCACCGTGGGGGTTTCTTGGAGGGAAGGATGGCTATGTCGGCGGAGTGATTTTACATCCAAACACAGAACGCGAGCACCATTTACCTTCAAAAATTCCGAACACGCGTATGAAGCAGGGAGATACGATTCAGCTCATCGGGCCGAGCGGTGGAGGGTACGGGCATCCTTATGAACGCCAGCCGAAGCTTGTGCTTGAGGATGTCATCGACGAATACATCACGGTCGAAATGGCGGAAACACAATACGGCGTCGTAATTGAAAACGGACAAATTAATGAAGAGAAAACGAGAGCTTTACGTGGCGCATAAGTGTCTTACGAATAAAACAACAACGACATTAGAAACAGGAAAGGGCGTAGGATGAAACAATTATTCCGGGTTAATAGTCAGCGCATGATGAAACGGTTGGAACAACTAGCAGAGATTGGCAGAACAGCAGAAGGGGGGGTGACGCGCGAGGCGTTAACAATCGAAGATCATCAGGCACAAATGCAGGTGACGAAATGGATGGAAGAAGCGGGATTAACCGTTTATCACGATCATTTTGGTAATCTAATCGGCCGGAAAAACGGAAACAATCGACATGCACCGGCGGTAATGATCGGCTCGCATATTGATACCGTTCCGAATGGAGGGATGTTTGATGGCACCGTCGGGGTGATCGCCGGTATCGAAATCGCGCAAATTTTAAAGGAAGCGGCGGTCACGCATGATCACCCGCTGGAGGTCGTCGCTTTCCTTGACGAGGAAGGAACCCGATTTTCCGGTGGATTGTTCGGCAGCCGCGGGATGGTCGGAAAAGTCAGCCAGGAGGAATTATGGAAAACGGATGAAGCGGGGGTGAGCCGTCTTGAAGCGATGCGTTCCTTCACTCTGGAGCCGGAAAAATGCGGGGAAAGCGTTCGTGGCCCGGGTGAGGTGAAAGTCTATCTTGAAATGCACATTGAGCAAGGCCCGTTTTTGCAGGCGGTGAACGAGCCGGTAGGAATTGTCAGAGGGATTGCTGGTCCGGCCTGGTTTACAGTGAAATTACGTGGAGAAGCCGGGCATGCCGGTACGGTTCCGATGTCATTGCGGATTGATCCCGTCGCCGGCGCGGCGGAGCTGATCGCGAAAATTGAACAGATTTGTTCGCAGGAGGCGGAGGCGGCGACCGTCGGGACGGTTGGAAAGATTAGGGCATTTCCCGGCGGAGCGAATGTCATTGCCGAAGAAGTACAGTTCAGCCTTGATATTCGCGATACCGATTTGGAGAGAAGAACAGCGCGAATAGAGGAGGTTAAAGCAGCGGCGCACGCTATTGCAGAAAAGCGCGGCTTACAGCACGAGCTAATTTGCCATCTTGTTCAGCCGCCAGTTGAATGTGCCGGGCACGTGATAGCACGAATGCAGGAAGCGGCGAAGTCACTCGGATACGCGCCGCCGTTGATGATAAGCGGTGCCGGCCATGATGCGATGATGATGAAAGAGATCACAGATATGGGGATGATTTTTGTTCGCTGTCAGGATGGAATCAGCCACAACCCTAAGGAGTGGGCGGAGATTGAGGACATCTCCAAGGGAGCTTCGATCCTGCTGGAAACGACGTTGCAGTATCTTGCTTACCAATAAAATAAGCAGTATGGAGGGAGTTTATACGATGAGTCAGAAAAGAGAAGTAAGTTTACAGGGAAAAGATATTATGCCTACTTTAGACAAGGAAAGAAATATTTCGACTTTCGGCTTCTTCTTCTTATGGGTAGGGATTGCCGTACAGCTTGCGACTTTTACGACGGCAGCTCAGCTTTACCCCTCCTTATCTCCAGGTCAGATCGTAACCGCGGCGCTGTTGGGAAATTTAGTGGTTGCCGCGTTGCTCGTGCTGCTCGGTGACTTCGGGATTAAATACGGGATTCCGTACGCGGTTTATATTCGGGCATGCTTCGGTTACTTAGGAACACATATTCCGGCTACTGTTCGGGCGATTCCGGCTATATTCTGGTTTGGCTTCCAAACATGGATGGGGGCCTTTGCCTTAAATGAAATTACCATCATCCTTTTTGATTACTCCAATTTGACGCTGTTAATTATTTTATTTGGTGCGATCCAGATTATTAATACAGCAATGGGAATCGATGCAATTAAAAAGTTTGAAATTTTGGCGGCTCCAAGTATTTTAATAATCGGAATCTACTTGCAGTATTTAATTATGACCCAATTCGATATCACCTTCAGCTCGCTTTTCACCCTTGAAGGTGATGGAGGGCTTTCACTTGGATACGGCATCGTTGTCTTCATGGGAATGTACATCACGATGGCCCTTAACGCCTCAGATTTCACGAGATTTTTGAAAGTAAAAAACGCGGATAAGAAAGGCTCGTGGTTTAAAGCGAATAAAGGGAGTGCCGTGAGTCAAGTGTTAGGCTTATTAAGTTCGATGATTCTATTTACGATTATCGGCATGACCAGCGGCGTGGCGACAGGCAACTGGAATCCGATTGAGACGATGACCGCCGTTCTCGGAGAAGGCAGCCCGCTTGTACTTGTGCTTTGTCTCGCCTTTGTTATTTTGGCCCAGTGGTCGACGAATATCAGCGCGAATTTACTGCCGCCTGGTTACATTATTGTCAATTATTTTCCGAAGAAGATTACATTTGCAACGGGGGCGATCATTGCCGGCACGATCGGCTTAGTGATGCAGCCGTGGGCGTTCGCCGATGCCCTGCCGCAAATTTTGATCATCATCTCCGCTCTCTTATCACCAATTGCTGGCATAATGTTTTGCGATTATTACTTCCTGCGCAAGCGCCAGCTTAATATCGAGGAGCTGTATCAATCCGGAGGGCAATATGAATATTGGAATAATGTAAACCCGGCCGCGCTGATTTCTTATGTCCCGGCAGGTCTCTCTGTTTTCTTTTTTCCTGACTACGGATTCTTTACAGCGTTTCTTATTTCAAATGCCCTCTATTACCCGTTGATGAAATTTTGGATTGCGAAGAAATACTACCAGCCGGAAATTTTCGGGAAAATCGAAGTTCAGCATTCATTGGCGCAGCAGCAGCCTGTTGAAAAGAAGGAGGCAATATAACGTGAAAATAAAAGTCATCAATCCGAATACGACGTGGGAAATGACAAAGGGCATCGCCGACGCTGCTGAAAGTGTCAGGCGTCCGGATACGCAGATTATCGCCGTCAGCCCGGAAATCGGCCCAGCCTCAATTGAATCCTTTTATGATGAATATTTAAGTATTCCCGGTGTGCTTGAAGAGGTGAAAAAAGGAGAGGAGGAAGGAGTCGATGCTTATGTGATTGCCTGCTACGGAGACCCGGGCCTGCAGGCAGCGCGAGAAGTGACGGAAGCACCCGTAATCGGCATTGCGGAAGCTTCCTTGTATATGGCATCAATGCTCGCCGCCCGTTTTTCAATTGTAACTGTGCTGCCAAGAATTAAGACGATGCTTGAAGAGCTTGTTGACGGCTATGGCATGAGCAAGCGTGTGCTCAATATCCGGACGACACCGATGTGCGTCCTTGATTTCGAACGTGATCCAGAGAGAGGAATGGAACTCCTGCGACAGGAGGGACGCAAAGCTGTTGAAGAGGAGAATGCCGAGGCGATTCTACTCGGATGTGCGGGGATGGCTGAATTTGCCAATGAGTTAGAAGAGGAATTGCAGGTGCCGGTTATTGACGGTGTGGTCGCCGCAGTGAAGTTTGCCGAAGCGATCGTCGATCTGGGGAAAACGACGAGCAAATTAAAAACGTATAAAGCACCTGAAACAAAACAGTTTATCGGTATGCTCGCCCCATTTGGAAGCAAAGCGTAACCTTTGACTCAGAGGCTTACCACGAAAAGGGAATGTTTTCCCTTTTCAGGTAAGTCTAAACATTTTTGTTCTTAATCTCTCTGTATATTTTCTTTGAGTTTAAAGAAGGTTCCAGGCCAAATTCCTCCAATGTCGCTTCAAGGCGTGAATAGAGCTTCAACGCTTCTATCTTTTTATCCAATTGCCTGTAGACAGTCATTAATTGGTAGTATGTTTCTTCCATCGTCGGGTTGACTTCAATCATTTTCTGAAAGTAGACAGCAGCTTGATCAAGGCGTCCAGATTTCATGAATTGGGACGCTCTTGTTAAGAGACAGGTATGGACGCTCTGCTGCAGTTCTTCCCGTTTATGAAAGCTCCAATGATAGTCCTCTTGTTCCAAATAAGCGCCTTTGTATATGGAAAAAATCGTCTTATAGTTTTTTTCCGAATTTCCAGCAGGTTCCTGCTGTAGCTCCACTAGAGCTTGTTCAATAGTCTGAATGTCAGATTGATAGGCAGTCAGGGTAAACTGATACTGACTTCCGGTTCTTTTAATAACATGGTCGTATCCAATTTCGCGAAAAGCTTTGCGAAGCAAAGAAATACAAGTGTGAAAATTCACCTTTGCTTTCTCGTCAGGCAACTCGGGCCAAAGATCATCAAAAATTTTCAGCCTATCCACAGGGGCATGCTGGTGAAGCAAGTAAGCGAAAAGCTCCTTCACTTTATACGTTTTCCAGGCAAGCGGCTCTCCTTTATAATAGACTTCAAAAGATCCGCAGCAGGAAATGTAGAGCTCCGGGCTGTGTGTTTCGTCATGTTTGATCAACCGATTCATCGTTTTCAAAAGCCGTTCCTTGGTAATCGGCTTGACTAAATAATCGACGACGGTATCCAGTTCAAAGGCACCGACAGCATATTGAGTGAAAGCGGTGACAAAGACAATCTTTATTTTCTCATTTCGTTCACTGATTTTCTTGGCAAATTCAAATCCATTCACCTCTGGCATTTCAATATCCAGAAAAATGACATCAATTTTCGACAAGTCGTTGATCGTAAAGACTTGCATTGGGTCCTGGAAGCGCGCCGATACATATACTTGAGGAATTTCATTTAAATAATGTTCTACTAGTTTTATCGCGTGTATTTCATCGTCGATAATGATGACATTAAGCAATACGTTTGCCTCCTCTCCTTCTCCTTCTATTAGTAGATATCGTATCAAATTAATCTCAAAAACAAAATCAATCCATTCCAAATTCCTACTCATTCTGCGACATAATACTCTATTATACCTAGAAAAAGTCTATGCTTTGACAGAAAACAACATATTTCAGTTTTTTTTAAGTGAGGCTGTAGTATGATGAGCCTAATCGACACGAATTGAACGAATGGGGCATTTTTCGGGAAGGGAAGGGCGAAAATTGGCATTTTTCATCTGTCTGATTTTAATTACATTAACAGCAAGAATGGCGTTTTATTATAAAAGAAAACGGAAAATATATCAAAAAAAGCAGCAAATCAAGCAACGGCTGATTGATTCGCTCAGGACGAACGAAGGGGGAATTGTCTATGACAAAAGTAATTGCAATCACCTCAGGTAAAGGGGGAGTCGGCAAAACGACAGTGACGGCGAATGTTGGGGCGTCCCTGGCACTAATGGGGAAAAAGGTATGTGTCGTAGATGCAGATTTCGGTTTATGTAATTTGGACATTCCTCTCGGATTGACCAATCGCATTATTTTTGATTTGTTTGATTACTTCAATCACACCTCTCTTTCATTGAAAAGCGTGTTAGTAAAGGATAAATATATACCAAATTTTTATTTGCTTCCTGGGAATAAAAAAGGCTCGTTTGTTGAGCATGATCCTGTCTTACTTCACCAAGTAATCTCCGAGATTCGAGAAAGCGGACAATTTGATTACGTGTTGATTGATTCACCTTCCGGCATTGAAAAAGGGTTCGACACGGTCATTCAATCTTCAGATGAAGCGATTGTCGTCACGACTCCGGACTTAATCGCTTTGCGTGATGCTGACAGAGTAATCGGTATTCTTGAAGAAACCATTCGATTCTCTTCTTCCTTAGTGATCAATTGGTACAATGAAAAAGATGGAAGGCTGAGTATTGATGATGTCGTGCAAACGTTGGCGATTCCGTTACTTGGCACGATTTTGGAAGATGAAGCGATTATTACTTCAGTTCAACGGGGTAAAGTGATTACGCTGCAACCGGAGTTGGAAGCAGGAATGAGATTTCGCCAAATAGGCAGAAATATAATAAAGCAGGAAACGAAAGCGTACGAACCAACTAAAAGCATGAAGAAGCAGGCACATTTAATTCCGCTTCCTTTAAAGCTGATGAAGCACAAGCGTAGCAAAAACGACCATTTTGTTAGAGGCATGGCTCGTTAGAAGACGGTAGCGATTTCTCCGGCAAATAATACGCCGGAGTTTTTTTGTTGCACGTTTAAAAGAAAACGGAAGAAAGAACTGAAGGCGGACTCTATTTTTTGCGATACCGTAATCCACCGTCTTGCGCTTTCCGATCTCTTCTCTTGACCTCTCATTGGAAACCTGTTTACAATCAAAGGGTCATAAGAGAGGGGATTGTAAAGAATGGAAAAAGAAGCTGCTGCAAGCCGAATGAGCAGGGGAATGTTTATTGTGATGTTAGGGGCGTTATCAGCATTTGGTCCATTAACGATCGATATGTATTTGCCTGCCTTTCCGGCAATGGCTGAACATCTCCAAACGCCGGCCTCAACGATTCAACTTAGCTTAACGGCATGTTTGCTTGGGCTGGCGGTTGGCCAGATGGTTGTCGGACCGCTAAGCGATATTCATGGGCGCCGCAAACCATTGATCATCGCTTTAACTGTGTACGCTGTCGCTTCACTTTTATGTGCGTTTGCGCCGTCAATCTGGCTGCTCGTGCTGCTGCGCTTTGTGCAAGGTGCTGCCGGGGCGGCGGGAATGGTCATTTCCCGGGCGTGTGTCCGTGATCGCTATTCTGGTTCAGAGATGACGAAGATATTTTCGCTGCTTGTCCTCATTATGGGAGTCGCGCCGATTTTTGCGCCGGTTTTAGGCGGTTTTTTGCTGCAATATGTTTCGTGGCGCGGAATATTCGTCGCTCTTAGTGTTCTGGGGGCTGTGATGCTTCTTCTTATTACATGGCGTTTACCTGAAACGTTAGGTGAAGAGAGCCGTTCAACTGGCGGGATCGGCGAAACGCTGGCGGTATTTAAACGATTGCTGAAGGACCGCTTGTTTATGAGCTATGCTCTGATTGTCGGACTTGCGTCTGGCGGGATGTTTGCCTACATTTCAGGATCACCATTTGTACTGCAGGACCTTTTTCGGGTGTCACCGCAAATGTACAGCATCATTTTCGGGGTGAATGCACTCGGATTGATTATTGCTTCACAAGTAACGGGCCGCTTCGCCGACCGGGTTCCGGAGATTCGATTTCTATTCATCGGTCTATTGCTTCTAGTTAGCGGAGGGGTGATCCTCTCGGTTGTCGTGTTTATGGAGGCCGGCTTACTCGCGCTTTTAGTCGCGCTATTTCTCACGGTTTCCAGCATCGGCTTCATTAACCCGAGCGGAGTCTCTCTGGCGATGAAGAGCCAAGGGAGTCATGCCGGAAGTGCTTCAGCTTTACTCGGGCTTGTGCAATTCAGCATTGGCGGGGCGATGGCTCCGTTAGTTGGAATTGCCGGGGCTACGGCATTGCCGATGGGATTGATTATTTTGCTGTGCAGTGCGGCGGCCTTGTTCGTGTATCAATTTGGCTTGCGAAAGACGATCGCGGCAAAAACACTTCAAACAAAAAAGGTTATGTGAGGAATCGATGAAAAAAACAAATGCGATGAGACTGTTGGATAAAGAGCGGGTTGATTATCAAATGATCAGCTATGAAACGAATGACGGAAAAATCGACGGCGTCTCCGTTGCGGCCAAAATCGGCAAGGACGCAGAGACAGTTTACAAAACGCTCGTCGCACAGGGAGCGAAAAACGCTTATTATGTTTTTCTAATTCCGGTGGCGCAGGAGCTCGATTTGAAAAAGGCGGCAAAAGCCTGTCAGGAAAAAAAGGTGGAAATGCTTGCGGTCAAGGATTTACTTGGCGTTACCGGCTATGTCCGTGGCGGCTGTTCGCCGATTGCGATGAAAAAGCGTTTCCCGACTTTTATTGACAGCAGCGCACAGAGGCTGCCGTCCTTGATTGTCAGTGCCGGAAGGATCGGTCTCCAGCTTGAGCTGCAAACGAACGATTTACAGCAGCTGACCGGGGCGGCTTTTATCGAGCTGACGAAGTGAACTTGCAGATAGCCAAGCTTTGCCCGCAACTGTTCGATATTGCTTAGGACTTGTCCGTGGAAAGGTGAAAGATCAACCTTCCGCGGCAAGTCCTTTTATCGTTGTATTGTTACGTCTGAACTGTGTTGGCGTTTCCCTTGTCATCTCCTTGAACATCATCGTAAAGTAGTTCGGGTTATCATAGCCGACGAGTCTGGCAATCTCGTAAATGCGTAAATCGGTCGTGAGAAGCAGCCGCTTTGCTTCACCGATCCGGCAGCGAAGCAAATAATGCATCGGGGAATAGCCGATATCTTTTTTGAAAATATGACAGACATAGCTCGGACTGATAAAAAAATGATCGGCGATCTGTTGCAGCGTAATATTTTCCATATAATTTTCTTCAATATACGTTTTCATCCGCAAGCTTAACGATGGCGCGCGACCGGTGTGTACCGGCTCTTTTTGCACGGCTGTGATCCGCTGAATGATCGTCAAAATGATGAGTGTCAACTGCTGGCAGACGGCGGCAAAGCCGGGCTGCTTGTCCTGATTTTCCTGAAATATTTTCTTCATACATGCCTCGATATAAGGTGAGCATTCGTTTCTTTTCAAAACAGGCTCAACCGTTGCGGGGATGATATCTCCTTCTGCCAAACCGGAAATCGCCACGTTGCCAATTCCGAGAAAGTAGAGCTTGACCGGAGCGTCCGGCTTGGAAAATTCCTCATGGATCACGCCTTTGTTATAAATGAGAATGTCTCCTTTTTCCCCTTTATAGGTCTGATTGTTAATCTTAAATATTCCTTCTCCCCCGGCAATATAGATCACTTCACTTAGGTCATTATGTTTATGGCTCGGAAAATACCAGTTTGGCTGATTCTCTAACAGGCCGACGTAGCATAGACCGGGTGTTTTTTCAAACGAAAATTCGTCTCCGGCAGACCGGGTAGCATCGAAAGAAAGCTGAACCATGTTGATCCTCCTTTTCCTGCATGTTGTCCTGCTCTTATTCTATGAGGATTTTCACAGAAAATTAGTAAGAAAGCTGAGAAGATGACCAATATGTGCATGATATTGTACGACTATCCAAGCGATTGCCAGTATATAATACAATAACTTTCTTCAAATGGAAGAAAGAGACAAAGCAAGAAGAGTCAGATTGACAAGGGGTCAAAGAGAGTACGAGAGACAAAAGGAGGAAGAAAAATGAGAAAATGGCAATTATGTCTTGGGATGATGATCATTTTTTGCTGTGTACTGGCGGCGTGCTCACAGGATACAGGCTCAGAGGCAGTAGGCGGCACGGATAATGGCGAGGCTAATAATGAAAGCGATAACATTGTCATTGGTACATCTGTTCCTTCATTAGAATTTACCTTTTTTGTTGCTGCGCAAAAGTCATGGGAAGCGACAGCTGAAGAGTTAGGAGTAGAAGCGTTATTTTTCAACGCTGAGGATAATCAATCGAAACAAAATCAGGATATTGAAGACATGGTGACCAGAGGAGTCGATGCGCTCGTTATTATTCCGATCACGACAGAAGGCGTGATTCCGGCGATCCGCCATGCAAATGAGCAGGGCATTCCTGTTTTTACAGTCGACCGCTCGGTTGAGGGAGACAGCGTCGATATTGTCGCCCATATCGGCACGAACCATGTTGAAATGGGGGAAAGTGCGGCGAAGAAGTTTCTTGAAGGGCTCGAAGAAAAGCATCCGGACGCCGAAACGTGGAAGGTTGCTGAGCTGGAAGGAACGCCGGGCTCATCAGCGGCAATCGAACGGGGAAGAGGGATTCATAATGTGCTGGAAGCGGATGAACGGGTTGAAATCGTCACAAGCCTCACCGGCGAATTTTCCTCAACGGTGGCACTCGGGGTCGCGGAGGATATTTTAACGGCGAATTCCGAGCTCCATGGCTTCATTTCTCATAACGACATGATGATCGAAGGCGCACTCCAGGCGGCAAATGCGGCCGGTCGGGCGGAAGACCTTGTTCTGTTCGGGATGGATGGTCAGGTTTCGACGGTGGAAAAGATTATCACGGGCGAAATTTACGGAACGTCGCTGCAGCTGCCGAGCATGCTTGGTGACGGGATGAAGGCGGCGCTTGCTCATTTAAACGGGGAAGAAGTCGAGGAGAATGTGTGGGTGCCGACAGAGCTTATTTATCAAGAAAATGCGGAAGAAATGCTTGAAACGAAAGCGTGGTAACGGATAGCGGCGAGTGAAGCAAATGTCGCTCGCCGCTTTTTCAAAAGATAGAAACGCAAGGAGGGAAGGATGATGATGACTTCCGCTGAAATCCCGATTTTGACTGCGAAAAACATAGGCAAGCAGTTCGGCGGCATTCCGGTTTTGCGCGATATTTCGATCACATTCCGCAAAGGCGAAGTCCATACGCTGCTCGGGGCGAACGGAGCCGGGAAAAGCACCTTAATCAAAATTATCGACGGCATTCATACCGATTATGATGGAGAGCTTTATCTTCATGGCGAGCTGGTGAAGCCGGGTAATACCGAAGAGGCGAGAAAGCTTGGAATCGGTATGGTTCATCAGGAGCTGAGCCTCGTTCCGGAGCTGAGTGTGGCGGAAAATATTTATCTCGGACGTCTGCCGCGTAATAAAGCGGGCTTCGTTAATCGAAAGAAGCTGATTCGTGACAGCAGACAGATTTTAGCGGAGCTTGAAATGACGGTGTCTCCGCACCAGCTTGTTGGTCAGTTGAGTATTGCCGACCAGCAAATGATTGAAATTGCGAAAGTGCTGAGCCAGAATGCCGAGATGATTTTACTTGATGAGCCGACCTCGGCGCTCAGTGAAAGTGAGGTTCAGCGGCTGTTTGCGACGATTCGCAAGCTGAAACAGCAGGAGAAGGCGATCATTTTTATCACGCATAAATTCGAAGAGATCTTTGCGATTTCTGACCGGCTGACTGTGTTGCGTGACGGTGAGCTGATTGACACGATGAGCGTAAATGGAAAGAAGGACGAATTGGAAAAGGTTTTCATTTCCTTGATGACGGGGACGGATCAGGATGAGCTGACCGAGCTTTATCCGCCAAAGGCGGACTCGTTTGGCGAGGTGCTGCTTGAGGTCGAACATTTCAGCTCGGCCGGTCGCTTCGCGAATATTTCTTTGCAAATTAGAAGTGGTGAAATTGTCGGCCTGGCCGGTTTGAAGGGCGCAGGCAGGACGGAGCTGGCACGGGCGATTTTTGGCGCCGACCCAAAGGATGGCGGCCGGCTGCTGCTCGGCGGGAAGGAAATTGAAGTTAAAAGTCCGGCCCAGGCGATCAGGCACGGCATCGGACTGATCACAGAGGATCGCAAAAAGGAAGGCTTTGTTGGCACGCTCGGCGTCAAGGAAAACATTAACCTGACGACGGTGAAGGATACGGTCAGAAGAGGGCTGATCAGTGACAAGCTTGAGCGTCTAAAGGCGCGGACATATATTGAGATGCTCAATGTGAAAACCCCGTCTGAGGATGCGCTCATTCTTCATTTGAGCGGTGGCAATCAGCAAAAGGTCGTGCTGGCAAAGTGGCTAGCGGCAAAGGGACGCGTGCTGATCTTTGATGAGCCGACGAGGGGCGTAGACGTCAATGCCAAGTCGGAAATTTACCGGATCATGAAGGCGATGGCCGACCAAGGAGCGGCGATTTTGTTTATTTCTTCAGAATTTCCGGAGTTGATCGGTCTGTCCAATCGCTGTCTTGTGATGCACGAAGGACGAATTGTCAAGGAGCTTAGGGAAGGCGAGGTAACGAAAGAGAAAATTATGAGCAGTATTTTTGAAAATCAAGAGGAGTGATTCCGATGACGCAACAAAACAGTCCGCTCGAGCCGCAAACAGGGTCCGTGCTCGATGAAGAAAGTGGAAAAGCCCAATGGAAAGCTAAGCTGAGGAATGTCAACTACGCCGTCGTCGGGCCGATCGTCGGCTTGATTTTGGCGATTATCGTCTTTTCGATTTTATCGCCTCACTTTTTAACATACGGCAACATCATTAATATATTGCGTCAGGTTTCAATCATCGGTGTTATGGCGGTGGGCGTCACCTTCGTCATTATTTCGGCCGAGATCGATTTAAGTATTGCCCACATTATGACGTTATGTGGCCTGTTGGCCGGGGCGCTGGCAACGGGAGGGTATGACATCGGCTTTCAGCTTCCGGTCTGGCTCGCCTTTATTGTGACGATTCTCGCCGGCGCGGGGATTGGCGCGATTGCCGGTTTTTTCAACGCGAAGCTGATGGTTCCGTCTTTTATGGCGACATTGGCGATGATGTATATCGCCGAAGGGGCTTATTTATTCTTATCGGGGGCACAGCCGTTATACGGCATTCCCGACAGCCTGCAATGGTTCGGCTCAGGCACGTTGTTCGGCATTCCGGTGATCATCCTCGTCTTCGCGTTCGTCTTTATGATTAGCCACATCATTTTAAGCAAAACCGTATTTGGGCGAAATTTATACGCGATTGGCGGCAATAAGGAAGCGGCGAAAATGTCCGGCATTCATGTGGCGAAGCATAAGATCATTGTGCTGATGATCAGCGGCGGCTGCGCGGCTCTCGCCGGGATCATGATGCTCGGCCGTGTCGGCAGCGCGCAAGTCACCGCAGGTGTTGGACTGATGCTGCCGCCGATTGCCGCTGTCATTCTTGGGGGCACCGCGCTGTTTGGCGGGTCCGGCAGTATGTGGCGGACATTGGTCGGCGTGTTTCTGATGGGTGTACTCGTCAATGGGCTGAATTTGCTTGGAATCGGCTCGGACGGACAAAATCTGGCGATCGGACTCGTGCTGCTCATCGCCGTTGCGGCGAATGTGATGAGTTCGATCAAACGTTAAAAAAATGGAGGCTTGGATGACAATGAAAATTGGTTTTATCGGAGCAGGAGCGATCTCTGAAGTGCATTACCAGGCGTTGCAGCAAATTGAAGCAGCTGAGGTAGTCGGATTTTACGAACCGAACGGGCAATTGGCGGTAAAGCGCGCGCAGGAATGGGGAGCGGTCTCTTATCCAACTTTGACTGAATTGCTAGAGCAAAAGGAGATCGAGCTGATTTATGTGCTTTCGCCGGTCGAGCTCCATGTCGAACATGCGACAAGGGCGCTTGAGTCCGGAAAGCATGTTCTTGTCGAAAAGCCAGTTGCGATGAATGTTGCCGAGATCGAAAAATTGGAGCAAGCGGCAAAGAAAGCCGGCAAGGTGTGCTTTCCCGCTCATAATTATATTTATCATCCGGAAATCATTCGTTTCCGCCGACATATTGAAGAAGGAGTGTTCGGCCAAATTTGCAGCGTCTGGATGACGTTTAATCTCTTTCACAGCGAGGAGCTGGCGTCCCATTATCCAGGGGTCAACCGCCAGATCATGACCCATCATCTTTATACGACGCTCTATCTTCTCGGTCTGCCGAAAACGATTGGCTGTCATACGACGAAATTGCATTATGACGAGCTGGATCAGGAGGATCAGTCGATTATCATTCTTGGAATGGAAAACGGGGCGCAGGTTGTGCTCTTTTCCAGCTTTGCCTGCGATGACAAAACGACGAATCCATGGACGTATATGGTGAAAATTCTCGGCTCAAACGGTGGAGCGGTCCATAATTGGCAGGATGTCGTCTATGAGCGGTCGCTTGGAACATTGAATAAAGCGTACCCGCGCTACGAGGATTTATTCTATTTTGAGGCGAAGTATGTTATAGAGGAATGTATTGCTGCCGGGAAGCCGCCGCTTTCTACTCTGGCAGACGCGAAAGCGGTGCAGGAGCTGGTTGAGCTTGCCGAGCAGCATCAAGGAACGTCATTTGTTTCTTATCAGGTTACTCAAAAGGAGCGTGACGGCAGCAGATGAAAACGATGAAGGCAATGCAGCTGACCGGGGCGCGATCACTACGCTATCAGGAAGTTGAGCGGCCGGTCTGCAAAGAGAATGAGGTCATCGTCAAAGTGCATTGTGTCGGCGTCTGCGCGACGGATTTAGAGATTTACCAGGGCGAAATGATCTATTTTCTTAACGGCCAGGCGACATACCCGATTATTCCAGGTCATGAGTGGTCGGGTGAAGTGGTTGACATCGGCCGCGACGTTACACGGGTCAAGGTTGGCGACCGCGTTGTCGGGGAAACGACGATTTCCTGTGGAACGTGCCGCACATGCCTTGCTGGCAGCTATAATCTCTGTCCGAACCGGGTCGAGAATGGGGTGCTCGGAAAAGATGGTGCCTGCGCAGAATATATGGTTTACCCGGCACATGCGCTCCACGTGTTCGATCCGTCAATTTCCTATGAGCAAGCCTGCCTGCTTGAACCGGCGGCGGTTTCCTTGCGCGGTATCAAACGACTGGAGGTTACGCCTGAGGACAGCGTAGCGATCATCGGAGCAGGACCGGTCGGACTGTTGGCTGTTCAAGCAGCAAAAGCCTATGGTGCGAAACAGGTCGTCCTGATTGATATGAGAGAGACGCGACTCCGGCAAGGGCTTGAGCTTGGTTCTGATGAAATCATTGATCTCTCCCGCGATGATCTCATTGAACGGGCAGCCGCCCTTACCAATGGTGAAATGTTCAGTCGGATTATCGAAGCGAGCGGGAGTCCGGCAGCAGTCGAAAGCATGACGCAAATCGCCGCGGCCGGCAGCCGCATCGTCCTGCTCGGCTTATGCGGAGGGAAACGGGCGAAGATTGATCTCGATACGATTGTCACAAGTGATCTCGACATTTGCGGTTCCTTAGGAAGCCCAGGAGTTTGGCAGAGTGTCGTCGAATTACTTGAAACGAAGAAGCTGGACACTGCGGGTCTCGTGACGCACCGCTTTTCGCTGCATGAATTAGAACAGGCTTTTTCCTTAATGGAGCGCAAGGATCCGGAGATTATTAAAATTGTCATCCACGTTTGCTGAAAAAGAACTAAAGGAGGAAGAAAAAAATGAAAGCGACGCTACGAATTGATGCCAAATCACTGCTTGGAGAGGGCCCATGCTGGGACGGCAAATCTCAGCGTTTTTACTGGGTCGATATACTGGGGAAAACTGTTCATTGCTTTCAGCCGGAGACGGAGACAACTGAAGTGACTGAGGTTGGGGATCTTGTCGGAGCGGTCGTCGTCCGGGAACAGGGCGGCCTGCTCGTCGCCACTCAAACCGGTTTTTATACGCTTGATGAAGCGACCGGTGAAGCTGAGCTGATCAGCAATCCGGAACCTGAATTGGCTGACAACCGCTTCAATGATGGAAAATGTGATCCGGCGGGCCGTTTTTGGGCGGGGACGATGGACATTGATGAGCAGAAGCCGAGCGGCTCTCTCTATGTTCTTCATCCGGACCGGACAGTCGAGCAAAAGCTGAGCGATATTACGATTTCAAACGGGCTGGCCTGGTCAAGCGATCGTAAAACGATGTATTATATTGATTCTCCGACGAAGCAGGTCGTCGCTTTTGATTACGAGCTGGCAACAGGAGAAATCACGAACAAGCGCGTTGTTGTCACGATTCCGGAAGGTGAGGGGATTCCGGACGGGATGACAATCGATCAGGATGACATGCTTTGGGTGGCGCAATGGGGCGGCTATAAGGTGTCACGCTGGAACCCGCGAACAGGGGAGAGAATTGGTGAAGTTGCTGTCCCGGCGAAGCAAGTGACATCCTGCTGCTTTGGCGGTGAACAGCTTGACGAATTGTTTATTACGACGGCGAGAAGAGGGCTTAGTGAAGAAGAATTACAGCGCTTCCCGCATTCAGGTGGGGTCTTCCACATTAAACCGGGAGTGAAAGGAACGCCGTCTTATTCATTTAAAGGATAGGACGAATAAAGAGGAGAGGCAGTTTGCGAGCTGTCTGTCCTTTTGTCCATTTTACTATTTTCCTCGCAGCAGAAACGAATGAGGTGGGAACAGAACAATGGTAACTGATTTACTTTTTGTTTATGGAACATTACGCTCTGGAGGGGAAAATGATCATTATTTGGAGCGGGCCGTCTGTGTCGAGCGGAGCTGCTGGACAGCCGGTGAGCTCCATGATACGGGCGATGGCTACCCAGCACTGAAGCGGCATCCGAAGAAACGCGTAGTCGGTGAGCTGTATGTCGTGGATGCGAAGATATTAGCAAAAATTGATGAGCTTGAGGATTATGTCGTAAATGGCGACAATAATTTATACGAGCGGATTCGCCAAACGGTATTTGGTAAACGCCAGCATCAGGCCTACGTCTATATAGCGGGAAAACCATTACAGAATCTCGATGCTGAAATAAGCAGTGGCGATTGGTTCACTTTTTCCGGGCAGGATAGCGGTAAGGAAGAGGGGGCATAAGGAGGTCGTCCCGCCTTGATGCCCCGCATCGATTAGCTGATTTTTAAAATCGGCTTGATTGTTTTTCCTGTTTTTGAATCCTCAAATGCCTGGTTAATTTGATCAAATTCATAAAACTGGACGAGCTTGTCGAAAGGAAATAATCCTTTTTTATAATACTCAACCAATTCAGGGATAAACAATTGTGGCACCGCGTCTCCTTCGATGACGCCCATAATCGTTTTTCCTTCCGCCATAATATCGTTGTGAACGTCAAATTCGATCGCTGGCGTCACGCCGACAATCGCCACCGCTCCTAGCGGACGAAGCGCGTGAACAGATTGTTTTACCACAGGAGGAACACCCGTCGTCTCGATCGCGTAGTGAGTTCCACTTCCGGTAATGGCTTTAATTTCTTTTACGACATCGCTTTTTTGGCCATTTAAGACATGGGTGGCACCGAGTTCCTTAGCCAGTTCAAGGCGGTTATCGTGAATATCGACGGCAATGATGTGCTTGCAGCCGGCGATTTTAGCGGCCATTACAGCACTTAAGCCGACCGCTCCAGCCCCATAAATGGCGATGGAAGAACCAAAAGCGGGCTTAAGCTTATTCAGGACCGTTCCGCTACCCGTTTGAATCCCGCATCCTAATGGTCCAAGCAGAGCAAGATCAACGTCTTTGTCAACCTTGACGACATTCCGCTGGTTCGCCACGGCGTAAGTACCGAAGGAAGATTGTCCGAAGAAAGTCGACACAGGCTGGTCATGCTGATGAAGACGGTGAGTACCGTCACTCATTTCACCGCCAAAATTCAAATCGTTAAAATTCTCACATGTGGAGGAATGACCGCTCAAGCAGTTTTCACAGCTTCCGCAATACGCATAGGAAAGAACAACATGATCCCCTGGTGCTATATTCTGGACGCCTTCACCGACCTTCTCGACGATCCCGGCTCCTTCGTGCCCGAACACGGCTGGAAACGGTGAAAGCCCTATATCGCGAGCGACCGCATCAGTGTGGCAAACACCAGAGGCCACAATTTTGATTAGTACTTCATCAAGGCGAGGTTCGTGCAGCTCCACCTCTTCAATTTTAAAATCCTGTCCTTGCTCATGAGTTACAGCAGCTTTGATTTTCATTTTTTCGCACTCCCTAAGTTGAAATTGAGCAAAAATAGCCAGTGTTTTTGGCCTAGTCTCATCACAAAATATAGCAAATTTTGTTTGCATTGACTAGAAAATTGCTTGGCTCCTTAGCAGTAGTATGCGTGGGAAGGAGGGGCGCATACGCAGAAAGGAAAGAGTGGTTTTTCTTTGAAATATTCGCTCAATTTGCTATAGTGAATGTAATCAAGCAAAGGAGGTTTCATATGGCTAAAACGCACTTCTTTCCAAACGATGTTGTTCATTTTACTTGGGACAAGCAGCATCAGCCTGTTTTAACGATTGACAGCGGGGACACGGTCATATTTGAAACACGGGAAGTAACCGATAATCAATTTTCGCTTGAATCGACGACTGAGGCGATTGCCAGTCTTGACTGGAATCGTGTATACCCGCTTGCCGGCCCTGTCTACATCAATGAAGCAGAGCCTGGTGATACGCTGGCGATTGAGATTCTTGATTTAAAGCCGAAGGGCTGGGGCTGGACAGCTGTTTTACCGGGACTTGGACTTCTACCGGACGATTTTCCCGATGCTTATTTACGCACATTTGATTTAGCGGATGGCGCGTACATTCATTTCAGAGAAGATATTAAAGTGCCGATTGAACCGTTTCTCGGGACGATGGGCGTCTGTCCAAAAGACGCAGACGGAAGTCCGGTTATGCCGCCCGGAACGTTTGGCGGCAATATGGATACAAGACAGCTGACGATCGGGACCACGTTGTATTTGCCGATTCAGGAAAAAGGCGCGCTGTTCAGCTGCGGAGACGGGCATGCGGCGCAGGGGGATGGGGAGGTTTGTGTATCGGCGCTGGAATGCCCGATGTATTCAAGCCTGAAATTCACCGTGCTAAAAGGGAAGTCGATTCCTTCCCCGCAATTTCAGACGAACGGCCCGCTCACCCCTAAAGTGAATGACAAAGGCTTTTATGGCACAACAGGTGTCGGCCCTGATCTAATGACAGCCGCTCAGGACGCGATTCGTTCAATGGTCGATTATCTGGCAGAAACGTACAAGCTTCCGAAAGTGGACGCCTACCTTTTATCAAGCCTTTGCGTCGACCTGAAAATCTCGGAAATTGTCGATGCAGGTCAATATGTCGTCAGTGCACTATTACCATTAGCCATTTTTACCGAACCTTCTTGAGATAAAAAAAGCTGCCTCAGCGTGGAGGCGGCTTTTTTGGTGGTGAAGGAGGACGTTTTAACAAATAGCGCGGCTACTTCACTTTCTTGAGTACTGCTTCATTCCATCGACTTTTTTTGTGATTACTCAAACGTCAAATCAATTTGCACGATTTCCGAACGGCTGCCGATTCGAAGGGGCGGCCCCCAAAAGCCGAAGCCGGATGAGACAATCGTCTGGAGGGTATTTCTCCGGTGGTATCCCCAATCAATCTCAAAGAGCCTTTTTGTAAACAGGTGGTTCGGGGCAAGCTGGCCGCGATGGGTATGACCGGAAAGCAGTAGGTCGACACCTGCTTTTTCGGCTTTTTCCAATTCATATGGCTGATGGTCGAGCATTAGCACAGGCTTTGCCTTGTCGAGTGATTGGGCCAGCTCCGCTACAGAAGCCCGCGTGTGATCGGTTCGATCTTTGCGGCCAATCAGGTAAAAGCTGCCGTCAACCTCCACTGTTTCATCGAGCAGGACGGTTACGCCGCTTTCTGCCATTTCTTCGATAAACTCCGGGATTTTTTTACCGTAGTATTCATGATTGCCTAATACGGCATAAACGCCGAGAGGGGCTTTGAGCCGGCTCATTTCCTCGCCCATTTTTTTCTTTTTGAAAACATCGGGATCGTCATCAACGATGTCGCCCGGTAATAAAATAAGGTCTGGTTTGATCTTATTAATGAAAGCGGCGAGCCGCCGGGCGTGAGCTTTTCCTGATAATGTTCCAAAATGCATATCAGAAGCGACCGCGATCCGAAGGTTTTTGTGATTGTCCGCTTTTTTGGCGATGTGTAGCTGATAGGGGCGGATCACAGGGCTGTATGCCTGAAAGGAGCCATAGACGATAATCGTGGCCACGGCTATAATGACAATCAACCCAATCCAAAAGAGCAGCATCTGTTGATCAACCGGAAACAAGGAAAGAATCGCATAAGCGAGATTGGCCAGAGGGATGAGCAAAAGCGCATATTGAAAAATACCAAGCCAGTACGCGCCGATGATTCTAAAAAGAGAAAGCGAGCTTATCCGGCTAATAAAATAAGAGTATGCGGCGAGGGTGACGGCCGCTGTGTAAACGAGACCGTTTTCAAGCTGAAAAACGGATTGCAGCCAAATCCAGCCGTTCCAGCCGATATAAATGACTAAGCCACTATAGACAAGTAAAAACAATAATAGCGATACAAGCGCCCTTCGTTTCATTCAATCTCCGTCTCCATTCCTGTCTTTATCTTTCTATTCGACATCGTATCATGAATAATAGTGAAATTCTATTTCTATCACCTGAACAATGTTTTGCCAGATAGCTAGACAGGGCTGAATTAAATAAGAAAATCGAAAGGACGTTTTATGAAGATGAAATTGAAGAAGCAGCGTCGGGTGAATTCGGTTGAAGAAACGGATGGCAGAAGAAAAAAACGAAGAGGCTTTGAGAGTCGGGCATGTTACTTTGAAAAAAATTAATTCGTTGCTATCATTCGTTTCAGTAAGCGGATATCCATTTCATGGTCATTTACTTTTTGGGAAAGATCGTTCAAGGTTCTATCTTGGTTAAGATGAAGGGTAACTTGGGTCGTAATGGCATCGAGCTTATTATTTAATTGATGAATATCGTCTTTGGTAGCCATATTTTGTTCTAGCTTTTGCACCCGCTCGTTTAAGGTTTGTAGTTCTTTTAAAATTAACTCCATGCTTTCCATAGTAGTGCTCCTCTCTATTCTTTTTGTTCTATTATAGCATGTGAGGGGGAGGGTGTTAATACGGGGGTATGTAGTGAAAAAACGGGTTGCTTCAGGAAGCGAAGAAAGGTTCATAAGTGAAGAGACGCTTCCGGGCAGCACTAAGTGAGCAGGGAAACTGCTTCCCTGCTCACGTTTGCTATGATGGGCAGACTAGATTCCGCTTTTTTCAGGCGGCTTACTTCTCCTCTTGCTGTTCGTCCTCTTCACTTGTTTCCTGGAGAGGAGATGGTTCCGGATTTTGTTCAGGCTCCGCCTGTTCTGCTGTTGAAGCGGTTTCCTGCATTTGGCCAAAGTGATTGGCTTTGCCTCGTGAAACATAGCTTTCCAGCATCGCTTTTAAATCCATCCCGGTACTTTCCTTCAGGCTTTCCTGGAGGCCGAGCATCGTTCTCGTGACATTGTTTGTAATTTTCGAAGCTCCGCCCGCTGAATCGGCGCCTCCCATATCAATCACTTTCATTTGCTCGATTTTGGAAAGCGGCTGGGCAATTTCGTGGGCGTATTTCGGAAGCATATTGATAAACATTTCAAGAACAGCGGCTTCTCCGTATTTCTCCATCGCCTCAGCCATTTGCCGTTTCGCTTCTGCCTCAGCCGTTCCCCGTTCGCGGATGACGGAAGCTTCGGCAAGTCCTTTTTCGCGTTCAACGGCTGCTTTTGCTTCCCCGTCAATCCGGTATTTCTCTGCCTCTGCTTCCGAGCGAGCTTTAATATCATAAGCATCGGCGTCAGCCTGGGCTTTTCGGCGCTTTTGCTCCTCCAGTTCAAGCTCAACCTGGCGTTGGCGCTCAATATATTGGATTTTCATTTCTTCTTCCTTCACCTGTTGGGCGAGACGTGCTTTCTCGAGCTCGTAGGCCTGTTCTGATTTGGCGCGGGCCCGTTCCGTTTCTTCTTTGATCTGCGCTTCTTTAATATCTTTTTCCTTGCGCGATTCGGCAATTGCACTTAAGCGGATATTTTCTTCATCCTGCGCTTCCTGATCATTTCGCGCACGATACATTCTCGTTTCCTTCTCAGCGTCGGATTCTGCCATTTCCGCTTTTTTGCGAATTTCGGCGATACGTGGACGCCCGAGATTATCTAAATAGCCATTTTCCTCGTCGGCATCCCGTAAATCATCCAAACCGAATGACGTAATTTTGAAGCCCATATTATCCAATTCTTTTTGAGCGATATCTTGGACCTGGTGATTAAAGGATTCGCGGTCATTATTGATTTCCTCGACAGTCAGCTTTGATAAAATCGCCCGCAGGTTGGTGCCGAGTACTTTGGATACTTCTTCTTCAATTTCTGACTGCTTTTTACCAAGAAATTGTTCGGCATAGTTGGCAATTCCAATTAAGGAATCGGAAATTTTGACTGAGGTGACGGCGTCAGCGATTACCGGAACCCCCTGAACTGTGTACACTTTTGGCGTTGTCAATTTAATTTGAAAGGAATTAAGATCGACGGGAGTGCATGTTTGAAAGAACTTGAGGCGAACGCCGCCCCCGCGAATAATTTTTAAGCTTCTTCCGTTTTCATCATTGAAAATCCGCTGATCGTCTTCGGGATTTCCTAAATTAGGACCGGTAATAATTAAGGCTTCATTCGAGCTTGCCGTCCGGTATCTTCTTTTAAAAATAAAGAAGCCGATCGCGCTGCCAATTAATAGTAAGAAAAATAAAACCCCAAGTACGATAAACCAAATAATCGATGTCATCTTTTCACGCTCCTATGTAGTGGTGTAGCAAGATTATTTTCTTGCTCACCTATTTATACGGGCGAAAGGGAAGAATGTTTCAAAATATAGATATTTTTAGAGGATTTCGTCTAAAAGTGGAGAAAAAAGGGACCGGGATCAAAGGTTGTTTTTTTACCTTTTACCCAGTCTCATGGAGTGGGGATCAAATTGAAAATTCCTCAGGGAGGAAAACCGTGACATGGTTGGGGGAGACATAAACCTGTTCGTTTAACGTCAGGCGAAGCTCTTCAAACCGCTCTTTCGATAATTCAATTTGCAGCAGCTCCGTATTGTTTTTCCATTTTAATTCGATGAATACGAGCGGTCCGACGGCGTGAATATGATGGACGGTGGCAGGAATCGCGTGCCCGCTTTTTTCGCGCGTAATGTCCATATGATGCGGGCGGGCGTAAGCAACGGCTTCTGTGTCATCGCTGCCGGAGTATGCCGGGGCGGCAATTTGATGCTTGTCGAGATGAATGACCCCTTGCTGGAGCCGTCCTTTAAATACATTGACATTTCCTAAAAAATCATAAACGAAAGGACTTCTCGGCTGCTCATAAACTTCCTCCGGCGTACCGACTTGCTCGATTTTCCCTTGGTGCATCACGACGATCCGGTCGGCTACATCGAGTGCTTCCTCCTGATCATGGGTGACGAAAACACTCGTGATCGGAAACTCATTATGAAGGTTTCGCAGCCATCTGCGCAAATCCTTTCTTACTTTGGCGTCCAATGCGACGTATAAGGTGTCGAGTTATCCGGTAAGCGTTGCTGCCAATCTGCCGGAATCAGCTGCCGTGTTTCATGAAGCATGTCGATGTCATAGGCGAGCGCCAGCGTGGCGACATCGGCTTCAAGCCCGTCAACAATCGACCTGGCCTGACTGCCGGAGCCTCCGTGAGATTGCTGGAAGGTGACGGTTTCTCCGGTCTCTTCTTCCCAAAAAGAGGCAAATTCTTTGTTGAAATCCTGATACAGTTCACGCGTCGGGTCATAGGAAACATTCAGCAATTCAATCGGGCCTCCGCGTTCGGAAGGCTCCTCTGCCTGATCAGTAGTAGATGTGTTTCCACCGCAGGCGCTTAATACAAACAGGACGACCGCCGCCGCTGTGATGTGCTTGACGGCTGTTCTTTTTTTCGTCATTCTTCTCACTCCTTCTATTGGCAATAAAAAAAACTTCCCATCTCACCTTACGTGGTGAATGAGAAGTCTTCGGTTGTCCGATAGACTTCAATATTTCTTTGGTTGACTGCTTTTCTTTTGCGGGAAGCGGACTTTTTCGGTAGCATCAATTTGCGTTAATTGACCATCGTGGATCGTAAGCAGAACGGAACCAAATTTAATTCTTTCCAGGGCATTTTTGATTTTTTCCAACTTTTCAGCTTCAAGATAGCTCATGCCGAATACCTCCCTTATTGGAATGGAATGGGTGGACGTTTAACTTTCCTATTGGAAAGACGCAATACCAGTCTGTTTGACGATCTCCTCCTTTTCCTTGATCTTGTTTTCGGTCGACCGATCAACAAGATCATGTTACTTTTTAGATTAATAGTATAGTATGACGATAAGATTTATATGTCAACTTAGTTTTTGTAAAAAACCAATTAAACACACTTGAAAACTTATATTTATGATGGTAAAATATGAATAAGCAATTGAAAACATGTAGTCCGACTAGACCTCTAGAGGCTCTTATCTTCTGAAAAGGAAGGTGAGGGCCTTTCTTTACTTTATGGCCATCATGAAAATTTGAAGGAGGGGGGAATTGATATGTCTTCTATCCTTATCGTCGGCGGAGACCGTTTAGGGGTGATTCCAGAAAAACTAAGGGCGTTCGGATATACAAAGGTCAATCATATTTCCGGCAGGAAAACGAAAATGGTCAAAAAGCAAATTCCATATGAGACAAACTCCATCTTGATTCTAACCGATTATGTAAATCACAATATGCTGTATTCAATAAAGAAGCAGGCCGCAAATCAAAAGATTCCTGTTTATTTTGCAAAACGTTCCTGGGCTTATATTGAACAGTCATTAAAAGCGTGAAACGGTTGGCAAACGTCAAAACGGCACATGCGAAGATATTTGGCATGAGTGGCAGCATTTCTGTAACATGAAGTTATAATTACGATTAAACAACTAATTTTAGTTTGAGAAAGGGAAGAAAGGATTTTGACCGGAACGGGTAAACTTTAGTCAGGAATACCGATTAGTCGTTCAGGAAGGATCGCTGGACTGGTTCCTGCTTTTATTGGTAAGATCACAGACGAAGATAAAAGATTGTCCGACTGAAGAGGCAATCGATTCAGCTTATTCATTCGAAGTAAAGGAGTGTTACATCATGACAAAGGTTCTGTTGATTTCAGGAAGCCCGACGAGTCAATCAAGATTAAACGGGGTACTTCAATATGCCGGCGACTATTTGCAGTCGGAGGATTTCGAGGTAGAGGTACTGTCTGTTATTGATTTGCCGCCGGAGGACTTAATTTTTGCCAAGTTCCAAAGCGAGGCGATTTTAGCAGCAAATAAAAAGGTAGAGGAAGCAGACGTCATTATTGTTTCCAGTCAGGTTTATAAGGCGTCCTTTACAGGTGTACTGAAAACCTATCTCGATTTGCTGCCGCAAAAAGCTTTCGAAAACAAAATTGTTTTCCCTCTTGTGCTCGGTGGATCAGTCGCCCATTTGCTGACAATCGAATACAGCTTTAAGCCGGTTTTAACCGTGCTTGGCGCTGATGTGGTTCTTTCTGGGGCCTATCTTGTTGACAGTGGGATCAGCTGGGGGCAAGCCGGTAAAGTGGAGTTTGATCAGGCGACGGAAGATCGTCTTGTCCGGGCACTTGACCGTCTCAAACACGAGATTCAACTGCGGCTGGCTGGCGGAAAAGCACTGGAGGGATAAATGAAAAAAAAAGCGGTCGTTGCCGGGAGGAGGTTGGAAGGGAAGCATCTTGACCGACTACAGACGATTATGAAAGAAGCTTTTAAATCAGCGCTCAAAATCGACGAATTAGTCATGAAGCCGGCTTTTGTCGAGGAAGAGAAAAGCAGCGCTTTAAAAGAAGCTTCGATTATGGTTGTCATGATTTCAGAGCCGGAAGAGACGTATCGGAGGTGAAGGGGCTGGGGCAAAAGGTTGTTTTTTCACTTTTTCCCAGCCCCTAAGCAATGAGCGGAACCGCCACGATCTTTTAAAGCCCGTTGTGAGTGGGTTCAACGGGCTTGTGGCGAGTGTAGCCATTGCTACTCCATGTTAACTAGTTCTTTCCTTTTCATTGGAAGGAAAGGTGGTTATCCCGCTTGTCATCGGCGGAAGCCTTGCCCAGTTTATTGTGATCGAGCACAGTCTAAGACCGTTATTTTATTCTCTTGGTGTGAAGCATGTGTATGAAGGACTTTATCTGGTCAAAAAGGAGCTCGATCATCCAGGACTTGATAAGCGCTTTTCAACGTATTTACTGATCGATGCAAACAGCTTTTCAAAGGAGTAGTCGCCAGTAAAAAGGTTTGTGCGCAAAGGAAAAAAGGACGTTGCCCACAAACCTAAAGTCTGGCTTGTCCATAAAAGGCTTTTGCCGTTATTTCGTTCTCGTCTTTTCGCGATAAGACTGGGCCAGTACTAGTTTGGCTTCATTGTAGGTCAAGCCGGAACGGGCATTGAGGCGTTTCACTTCCTCGATGTCTGTACCGGCTATCGTTGTTTTTCTGCGCTTTTCCATTGTATACCCTCCTTTTTTCACTAGTATGGCAGGAAGAGCAGAGAATATCCGCTTACATATGGTCATAACAGACGCAGTCAGTAGCATTACGGGCAGGCGAGTGGTATGCTGTTCTTGAAAAGGAGTGGACGAACGTGAAAGTCAGTATTCTTGATCAAGCACCAATGAGGGCGGGGGAAACGGCGAAGGAAGCGTTAGACGATGCGATTAGATTAGCGCAGCATGGTGAAGCGCTTGGCTATACGCGCTATTGGATCGCCGAACACCATGATTTTCCTGGGCTAGCGTGTCCCGCGCCCGAAATCATGTTGAGCGCGATCGGCGCCCATACACGCCGCATTCGTCTTGGCGCCGGCGCGATTCTGCTGCCGCATTACCGACCATATAAAGTGGCTGAAACATTTCATTTGCTTGCGACCTTATACCCTGATCGGATTGATCTCGGCATTGGAAGAGCGCCAGGAGGGGCAGCGGAGGCCGCTATTGCTTTGTCCGGAAATTATTTAGAGCAGGTGCGCAAGCTGCCGGATAAGCTGGAAGAGCTGCTTCATTTTTTGCGGAAAACATTCCCGGACG
This sequence comes from Halalkalibacter oceani, assembly GCF_023715605.1. GTDB lineage: Bacteria > Bacillota > Bacilli > Bacillales > Bacillaceae_D > Halalkalibacter > Halalkalibacter oceani. The sequence continues at coordinate 291,052 of NZ_JAMBOL010000003.1, read as the reverse complement.
ATCATCTTTACAGAAATCTCGACGCTGCCCCTGTCCCGGCGGTTCCGCCCCAGCTTTGGCTGCTTGGAACGAGTGAAAAAAGCGCTTGTCTCGCGGCAGAAATGGGGATGAGCTATGCGTTTGGCCATTTCATGAGCGATAAGGACGGCAGGGCCTTGCTGGCAACGTACCGCAAGGAGCAAAACCGAATCAATCAGCGGGCGGAAGCACATACGCTGGTGGCGGTCGCTGTTGTCTGTGCCGAAACGACCGCCGCGGCAGAGGAGATGGCCGAAAGCCAGCTGTTGTGGCGCCTTTTGCAGGAAAAAGGCAGGAGTGAAGCCATTCCCTCGCCTTCACAGGTCAGCTGCTACCCCTATTCTGCAGAGGACAGGGCAAGAATAGCGCAGATGAAAGAAAAAATGATTATTGGCAATCCACTTGAGGTAAGAGACAGGCTGTATGGACTGACGGAGCTTTACGAAACTGAGGAAGTGATGATCAATACGATTACTTACAGGCTCGAGGATCGGCTGAAGTCCTATCAGCTAATTGCCGAAGCGTTAAAAATATAGTGGGTGACGTGCCAAAAGGAAGCGGGACCTTTTGGCACGTCTGAAGAAATGCGAAAATTGCCACATCTTCATTGACGAACGACGAGGATGAATTTATAATTAGGAATCATTTCCAATCTATTTTTCGCAAAAATGATAGCGCTTTCTTAGGTTGGGAGTGAGGGAGGTTCATACATAAAAGGAGCTGAAAAAAATGATCACAATTAATCTTGAAAATCAGGTTGCGCTTGTTACGGGAGCAGGGACGGGAATTGGCAAAGCGATTGCCCTGCGTTTAGCGGAAGCGGGAGCAAAGGTTATCGTCAACTATAACAGCAGTAAGGAAGCGGCGGAGGCGGTTGTCGCTGACATCAACGGAAAAGGAGGCACGGCGACCGCCTATCAATGCGATGTAACGGATGAAGCACAGGTAAAGGAGATGATTGCAAAGATTGGCGCTGAATGTGGCGGGATTGATATTTTGATCAATAATGCCGGGTCGCTGATTGAACGCTGTCCGGTAGCCGAGATGTCAACGGAGCTGTGGGAGCGGATCATCAATGTTAATGTGAAGAGCGTTTTCCTTGTCACAAAATACGTGATTCCGCTAATGAAAGAGAAACAGTACGGGCGTATTGTCAATGTATCTTCCGTTGCCGCTCGCAATGGCGGTGGAGGCGGTGCTGTAATGTATGCGACGGCGAAGGGCGCTGTCAGTACATTTACAAAAGGGCTGGCGAAGGAGCTGTGCGATGATGGCATTTTAGTAAACGGCATCGCGCCTGGTGTCATTACAACACCATTCCATGACCGCTTTACAAGTGCCGAAGCGCGTGAGAATTTCAGAAAAGTGATCCCGCTTGGCAGAGAAGGAGACCCGTTGGAGGTCGCCGATGCCGCGCTTTATCTTGTGTCACCATTAAGCTCTTATGTGCTGGGAGAGATGGTTGAAGTGAACGGCGGACAATTAATGGATTAAATCAAATGCTTTTCGTTCAAGCCTGTGATAAAAGGGGGAAATCAACCTTTTTGTCACAGGCTTTTTACACTTTTAAACTGTCAATTAAGTGTGGAATCTCGTTCGTCTTATTAATAAAAATGACCGAATAACGGCATCCGGTTCCGGAGGGGACGCTTTCTCCATAGCATCATAGTAACGGGCACTCGACAAAAAGATGCAAGAAACAGAAGGGTGATTTATGAAAGCGTAATCAAAATGAAATTGACGCTGGAAAACCGTCCATATACAATGAAAGAAAAGAATCGAGGGGATAGCGGTGACATACTTCACGAAAATTGTCGATGTGATCACAGAATATTATCAAGTGCCATTAGCGGAGCCGCTTGGCGATGCGACGCACGGAATTCATACTCATTTCGAGCTTCCGGTCGTCAAAATTAAGCTTGAGGACGGATACGAAGGTGTCGGTTATACATATACAGGTGGCGTTGGCGGACGGGCGATCTGCGCGATGATTGAGCATGATTTACGTCCATTTCTTATCGGTCGGGACGCAAGCTGTGTCGAGAAAATATGGGAAGAAATGAACTGGCATATTCATTACGTCGGCCGGGGCGGAATTGCCTCATTCGCGATTTCCGCAGTTGATATCGCGCTGTGGGACATCCGGGCAAAGCGGGCAGGCATGCCGCTCTATAAGCTGTTGGGGGGACATTCCGACAGCACCAATTGCTACGCCGGGGCGATCGACCTGAATTTCACAAAGGAGCGGCTGTTAGAAAATATAAAAAGCTACTTAAGCCAGGGCTTTACGGCGGTGAAAATAAAATTGGGGCAACCGACATTGGCCGAGGACATCGACAGGGTGGCGGCTGTCCGGGAATTAATCGGACCGAACATTGATTTTATGGTTGATGCGAATATGAAATGGTCCGTTGAGAAAGCGATAAAAGCGACAAAAGAGCTTGCTAAGTATAACCTGCTCTGGCTGGAAGAACCAACGATTCCGGATGATTATGAAGGCTATAAACGAATTTCCCGCGAAGGAGAGCTCGCCATCGCCGCCGGTGAAAATCTTCATACCGTTTATGAGTTTCAGAATATGATCGCGAGAGGGAAGATTGATTTTCCGCAGCCGGATGCGTCGAATATTGGCGGAATTACAGGCTGGTTGAAGGTGGCCAATCTCGCCTATGCTCATAATTTGCCCGTCTGTACCCATGGGATGCAGGAGCTGCATGTCAGCTTAATGGCAGCGATTCCGCACGCTTCCTATATGGAGGTCCACAGCTTCCCGATTGACCAGTATACAACAAGGCCACTCGTGATGAAGGACGGTCGGGCCGTTGCACCTGACATCGCTGGAACAGGGGTGGAATTTAACTGGGAGCTTTTAAAGGATTACCGCCGAACTTTTTAATTGCATCGCTGAAACGTTGAAACGCTCGGCTTGCTTTCACAGCTTGGAAGATTCAGCTTCAATTTGGGCTTATTTGAAGCAAGAGCCTGCTTGCAAATAGTTTGAATTGATTTACAATAGAAACGGAGTCTCTGACTGACTCAATTGTGATGTCATCAAGAAAGACAGTGATCAGTTATGAAGCAACTAAGACGATTTAAGTTTATTGGTGGAAGGTTGATCAAAACCGGAATCGCGGTGTTTGCCGCCGCGAGCCTGTGCCAGCTTTTCGGACTGTCGGCTGTTTTTGCCGTCATCATTGCGATTGTCACCATTGAGCCGACGGTGTCGGCTTCGATAAAAAAAGGAATCGTTCGGCTTCCGGCAGCTCTGATCGGGGCGAGCCTGGCGATGACCTTTGTCTATTTTTTCGGCTATAGCCCGGTTACCTATACGTTGGCAACGGTCAGCACGATTTTTGTTTGCCATAAATTAAGGCTGCAGGCCGGTACGTTGATTGCGACTGTAACAGCGATCGCAATGATTCCGATTACTCAGGATCATTACTTGCTTGCCTTTTTTGAGCGGGCGGGGACGACGACGATTGGGTTGACGGTGTCGACGCTCGTTAATTTTCTCATTCTGCCGGCGAATTATATTACAGAAATTAAAGTACGCAATGACAAACTGTTTGATGAAACAGCTAAGCTTTTCGAGCTGCGCTGTAAAGAAGTGATTGACAAGCAGCGAAGTTCATCAAAAGACAGTCAGAAGATGCACCGTCAGCTAACAAGCCAATTGGGCAAATCATTTCAGCTATGCCAGTATCAACGCGAAGAATGGAAATTTCATCGTTATAAAACAGGGGAGCTGCGAATTTTTTTTCATGAATATCGCAAGCTGGAACATCTCCAGCAAATTCAGTTTCATCTGGCAAATGTCCTCTCCCTTCCGCTTGGCAATCTGGCTTTTTCGCCGGAGAAAAAGCAGCTTTTGCTGCAGACGATCGACTCAACCGCCGCTATTTTGCGGACGAAGAATCACTATATTCCTGCAGAGCATTATGAGCTGATCGAGCAGCTTGATCAGCATTTTTGGTATTCAAAACATGAAGCGGCCGTCCCTTTGGCAAAGGCTTTTCATCATCATTTTTCTGCGGAGACGATTTTGCTGTATGTGATTCTCTCGATTCATGATGTCTTGGAAGAGCTGGAGCGGATGGCGCGCAAAGCAGAGAAACGAAACAGAGAAGAGCTACAGGCGTTTTCAGCTGAGGACAGCTAGCCGAGCTGTTGGAATTTTCTGATTGCCTTTTTTATTGCGGTGTGGTACAACTACTTGTAGACAAAATAATTATATTGATCATCACTACTAGGGGTGCTTTTGTTAAAAGCTGAGAGAGACGGCTGTCTTAACCCTTATAACCTGATCTAGTTCGTACTAGCGGAGGGAAGAAGTGTGGAACGAGTTCTTTGGACAGAATTGATCTGTTTGTGATAGACGTGAACCACTTCTCTTGTCAGGGGTGGTTTTTTGTTTTGTCTAAATAAGAGAGGAGGGAATGATGTGACGACGATCGCTGAATTGCTTTCGAAAGTAGAGGAGCGGCGGGAGGAACTGATTGAGCTGGCCAAAACGCTCATTTCCTTTGAAACGCCTGCACCACCGGCGCGGAATACGAAAGAGGCGCAGGCTTTTGTTGCCCGTTTTTTGGAAGAACACGGCTTTTCGATTGAGATGTGGGACGTCTATCCAGGCGATCCAAATGTCATCGGCATTCGAAAAGGAACAGAAGCGGAGGCGCATAAGAGCTTAATTGTGAACGGTCATATTGATGTCGCCGAAATCAGCCCGGATGAAAAATGGGAGCTTGATCCGTTCAGGCCATTTGTACGCAACGGACGGTTATATGGCCGGGGTGCGGCAGATATGAAGGGCGGTCTGGCCGGGGCGTTGTTTGCCGTCTCGTTGCTTGATCAGGCTGGAATCGCCTTGCCGGGCGACTTGATTTTTCAGTCGGTGATCGGTGAAGAGGTTGGCGAGGCCGGGACACTGGAATGCTGTAAGCGAGGCAGCACGGCGGATTTTGCGGTTGTTGTCGACACGAGCGACCTCCATATTCAAGGGCAGGGCGGCGTGATTACCGGATGGATTACGGTGAAAAGTGAAAAGACCTACCATGATGCGACGCGACGGCAAATGATTCATGCCGGCGGCCAGGTTGTTGCCGCGAGTGCAATTGAGAAGATGATGAAGCTCATTAGCGGTTTACAGGAGCTGGAGCGCCATTGGGCGATTACGAAAAGCTATCCCGGCTTCGCGCCAGGCGCAAATACGATTAATCCGGCTGTGATCGAAGGGGGCCGGCATGCCGCTTTTATTGCCGATGAATGCCGGCTCTGGATTACGGTGCATTTCTATCCAGATGAAACGCATGAAGAGGTGGCGCGTGAGATTGAAGAGCATCTGGTAAAGGTCGCAAGCGGCGATGTCTGGCTGCGCGACAATCCGCCGACTTTTTCGTGGGGCGGCAGCTCAATGATCGAAGATCGTGGCGAAATTTTCCCTTCGCTTGAAATTGATCCGGCTGACCCGGGCGTCCGGTTGCTCGCGGCGTCGCATCAAACGGTTATTGGCCGTGAAGCGGAAATCGATGTCAGCCCGACAGTGACCGATGGCGGCTGGCTTGGTGAGGCGGGAATTCCGACTGTTATTTATGGGCCGGGAGATTTGATGAATGCGCACGCTGTTAACGAAAGCGTCGCGGTGGAGCAGCTCGTCGACTACACGAAGGTTTTATTGCAATTTATCTATCAATGGACGCACGAGAAGAAGTAGACAAGGAGTGGAGAGAAAACGATGAAAAAATGGATCATAGCGAGTTTGATGACAGCAAGTATGATGTTGCTGGCAGCGTGCGGAGGAGAGGAGCAGGCGCCAACTGAAGAGGCGGCAGAAGGGCAAAGTCCGGAAGCCGGGCAGGAAGCTGAGCTGGCCAAAATTGATATTATGCTTGACTGGTACCCGAATGCGGTGCACAGCTTCCTCTATGTCGCCCAGGATCAGGGATTCTTTGAGGAGGAAGGACTTGATGTGGAGATTCATTTTCCAACGAACCCGACCGATCCGATCAATTTAGCCGCTGCCGGGCAAATGACGCTTGGCATCACCTACCAGCCGGATGTTGTTGTCGCCCGCGCAACGCAGGACGTTCCGGTCAAGGCTGTGGCGGCGATTGTCCGCTCGCCGCTTAACCATGCTGTCTTTTTGGAGGATAGCAGCATTCAATCACCGAAGGATTTAGAAGGAAAGCAGGTTGGCTATCCGGGCATTCCGTTGAATGAGTCGATTTTAAAAACAATTGTCCAGCACGATGGTGGAAATCCTGATGATGTGCAAATGATTGATGTCGGATTTGAATTAGGGTCATCGATTGTAAGCGGCCAGGTGGATGCCGTGCTTGGGGCGTACATCAATCATGAAGTGCCGGTGCTGCGGCATAATGGCTATGAAACCCGCTATTTTAATCCGGTCGACTACGGAGTGCCAAGCTATTATGAGCTTGTCGTCGTCACGAACGATCAGACTTGGCAGGAGCGTGAGGCGGATATTGCTGCTTTCTGGCGCGCCGCAACAAAAGGGTATCAATATATGACCGAGCAGCCGGAGGAAGCGTTAGCGATTCTCTTCGCAGAACAGGATGAAGCGAATTTTCCTTTAATTGAGGAAGTCGAGCAGGAAAGCCTCGACATTCTTTTACCGAAAATGGCCTCTGACTCAGGCTTCGGCAGCCAGGACGAAGCCGCATGGCAGGAAACGATTGACTGGATGCTCGATTATGAGTTGATTGAACAGGCTCCAGAGCTTGCTGATATCTATGTAAATCTGGCAGAAGAGTGATGCCGGGAGTTTAACGGACCATGGACAAGCGCCGGGGCTGTTTCAAAAGGGAGATGAACCTTTTAGGAACAGCCTTTCGGGCGCTTTTTTTCTAAGAGGGCAATCCGATGTTGCTTACGGAGAGGGAACAGTCCGGTGCCTTGTTGCGATAAACCCGTAAAAGACGTTTAACAAGCCTGTTGGCGGTGAATAAGCGTTAATGGAGGTGTTTTGGATGAAATATTTGTTAATAATGGTGCTGATTGCCGTAAGCGTGGCGTGTTCAAGCACCGGACCTGAGGAAAGTGGCAGCGAACCGATGCAAGAGGACGCGGCTGAAGCAAATGGCGGGGAGACTGAGCAGGTAGAAGAGGGTGAGCCGGTTGAAGTGATCGCCGAGCAGCTGGAGGTGCCGTGGGCGATTGCAAAATCAGGAGAGACGATCTTTGTAACCGAGCGTAATGGAAGCATTGTTACGATTGAAGAGGGACAAGAAGAAAGAGCGGATGTCGTGCTTGAGCATGAAGTGCTGGCAGAAGGAGAAGGTGGTCTGCTTGGCTTTGTGCTGTCGCCGGATTATGCCGAGGATGGCCGTGCTTTTGTTTATCATACGTATGAGGAAGATAATGAAATCTTGAATCGAATTGCGGTCATCAGCCAGTCAGAGGATGGACAGTGGATAGAGGAAGAAGAGCTGCTTGCCGGGATTCCAGGCGGAACTATTCACAATGGCGGTCGGCTGGCGCTTGGACCGGATGAAAAGCTGTACGCGACAACAGGGGATGCCGGGATAGAGGAGCTGGCGCAGGAACGCGAGGCGATGGCGGGAACGATTCTCCGACTTGAGCTTGATGGAACGGTTCCTGAAGACAATCCTTGGGAAGATTCCTACGTCTATTCCTATGGTCATCGCAATCCGCAAGGGCTGGCCTGGGATGGAGCCGGGACGCTTTACAGCAGCGAGCACGGCTCAAACGCGCATGATGAAATCAACCTGATCGAACCGGGCGCCAATTACGGCTGGCCGATCGTCAGAGGTGATGAGACGGAAGAAGGCTTGAGCGCTCCTCTAATTCATTCCGGCGAAGACACATGGGCTCCTTCGGGAGTGGCTATTGCCGGAGATGTCCTGTATGTAGCCGGACTCCGCGGGGAAGGAATTTACGCGCTCAACCTGGAGACGGCCGAGTTTACGACATGGCTTGAAGGCTATGGGAGAATTCGTGATCTCTTTGTTGACGGGCAGTCGCTCTATTTTATGACGAATAATCGTGATGGAAGAGGCAACCCGCAAGATGCTGATGATTATGTCATGAAGGTCGACCTTGAGCAGCTATAGAGAGAAAATAGATGCACTAGTAAGAAAAATCAACTATGCTAGAAAGGAATGTACTGGAAGGAAAAGGCGAGAGCGGTTTGCGATGTAGCGGAAGAGGTCGATAAAACGCCGGTCCAGGTTGCGCTCAACTGCCGGTTGCAAAAGGAAGCGATCACATCACCTATTTTCGGGGCGACAAGCCATGAACAGGTTGAAGAAAATATCGGCAGTATCGGCTGGCGGCTCACCCATGAATAGTGGCAGAAGCTCGATGAAGTCAGCCGGGTGCCGAGTGAGTATTCGCAGCGTTTTCTTGAAAAAAATCGCGCGGTAAACAGGGGAATCTCGCCGGTCTTCATCCCGTTCTTACTGTTTTTCAGGTTATTTACATATATATGATAGCAAACGGCTTGTTACGAAGAAAGGGTGGTAACGATGAGTGAAGAAGCAAAAAGACTGGTGAAGCAACAATTCAGCCGAAATGCGAATGAATATGTAAAAAGCCAGTCACACGCCCAAAGCAGTGATCTTGAGCAGCTGCTCGATTGGCTCAAGCCAGACGGCACGGCGATCGCATTGGATATTGCAACAGGTGGCGGTCATGTGGCGAAAAAGCTGGCGACGACAGTGAAGCAGGTTGTCGCCACTGATTTGACAGAGGCGATGCTCGCCAATACGAGGCAGCATTTACAGGAGATTGGGAATATTTTCTACGTGTTGGCCGATGCCGAAGCGTTGCCGTTTTTGGAACGGAGCTTTGACATTGTTACATGCCGCATCGCTCCGCACCATTTCCCGGATCCGGAAGCCTTTGTGAGAGAGGCGGCTCGCGTGCTGAAGCCGGGCGGTCGCTTTCTGCTTATTGACAATGTTGTCCCGGAAGATGACCAATTGGCAACCTTCATGAACACATTCGAAAAAAAACGGGACAATAGCCATGTCCGCTGCTTGTCTGTCAAGGAATGGGGCAGCTTGATTGACAGCGCGCAGCTCGCTGTTACGCGCAAAGAGCTGAAGAAGAAAACGTATGACTATCCTGTTTGGGTGAAAAGAACGACGGAAAACATAGAGCAGGTAAAAGAAGTCACTCGCTATATTGAAACTGCTGATCCCGCGTGCAAGTCCTATTATCAAGTGAAGCAGGAAGGCGGAAACATTCACGCGGTGACGATTGATGAAATGATGCTTATGGCCGAAAAACAATGATAAGACTGCTAGGCAGAAGAGGTGTTTCAGAAGCTCAGGCTTTCGGGCGCCTCTTCTTTTTGTCATGGTTTGAATATGAATTTGTTTCAAACAGGCTGCCCAATGGGAATGAAGAGAGAAAAGGCTAAAAAGGCCGGGAGGGGGAAAACGATGCAAGATATAAAGGATACGTTTAAAGAAGTGGTGTTGGCGATAATTCCGATAACCGCCGTGATCATTCTGCTGCAGTTTACGTTAATCGGTCTGCCGCTGGATGTCTTTCTTCAGTTTCTAGTCGGCGTTGTCCTTGTCAGCACTGGTTTGTTTTTGTTTTTAATCGGCGTACATATCGGTCTGCTGCCGATTGGCGAGATGATTGGCTCAACTTTGCCAAAAACAAATAAAGTGTGGCTGATTGTCCTAGTCGGTTTTATTCTCGGCTTCGTTGTTACGGTAGCCGAGCCGGATGTCCGGGTGCTCTCCAGTCAGATTGAGGATGTGTCCAGCGGTAATATTTCGCAAATGGTCCTAATCTATGCTGTTGCGCTCGGCGTGGCGATTTTTGTCGCTCTGGCGATGCTGCGGATCATTTTCGGGATTGAGCTAAAGTGGCTCCTGTTTGGCGGATATGCGGCGGTTTTTATACTGTCTGCATTTACTGCGAGCGATTTTGTTCCTATTTCCTTTGATGCAGGTGGGGTGACAACAGGGCCGATGACCGTCCCGTTTATTTTAGCACTCGGGGTAGGTGTTGCCTCGGTATTACGTGGGAAAAGTTCTTCGAGCGATAGCTTTGGACTCGTGGCGCTGGCCTCGATTGGACCGATATTGGCTGTTCTTGTGTTAGGGGTGATTTATGGATGAGCGTCACCATTTTCGAAGGGTTTCATGAGGTGCTGCTTGAGGTGACATTTGCGTTATTGCCGCTGTTAATCTTTTTTGTTGTGTTTCAGGTATTTTTTCTGAAGCTGGAAAAAAAGCGGATCTTGCATATTTTAATCGGGATGATGCTTTCCTTTCTCGGATTGTCGCTCTTTCTGCAGGGTGTGCATGTCGGCTTTTTTCCGGCGGGAGAGGTAATGGGAGAGAAGCTTGGTGAGCTTCCCTTTAACTGGGTGCTTATTCCCATCGGCTTTGTCCTTGGTTTTGTCGCGACTTTTGCAGAGCCTGCGGTTCGGATTATGAACGAGCAGGTAGAACAGGTTTCAGGCGGTTACATTTCAGAGAAAGTGATGCTTTATACATTGTCAATTGGCGTTGGTGTATCGATTGCTTTAGCGATGCTGCGCATTCTTCTCGGTTTTTCATTATGGTATTACCTCATTCCAGGTTATGGGCTTGTGCTGATTCTGATGCTGCTCGTATCAAAAACGTTTATTGCAATCGCCTTTGATTCAGGCGGCGTCGCTACCGGTCCGATGACGGTCACTTTTATTTTGGCGATTGCCGTCGGGGTCGCTTCCGTCATTGAAGGCAGAGATCCGTTAATGGACGGCTTCGGTATGATCGCGCTGGTCGCATTAGCGCCTATTTTGTCAGTGCTGTTATTAGGAATACTTTATGAACGGAAAGGCAGGGATAAAGATGAAGCCGAGTCAGGCTCATAAATTATTATTAACAATCGTCAAAAAAAGTGAGGCGAAGCTCGTTGTACGTGCTGCTAAAGAGGCGGGCGCACGAGGAGCGACCGTTTTATTAGCGAAGGGAAGTGGCATTCATGAGAAAAAAAGCTTTCTCGGGATTCCGCTAAGTTATGAAAAAGAAGTCGTCTTAACGATTGCTCCAGGCCAGGTGATGAAGAAAATTGCTAACTCTGTGACGGAGAAAGTCCAATTGAATCAGTCCGGAAAAGGAATTGGCATGGTCATCAATTTGGAAAACGTATTGGGTATTGTCACTCTTGCGCCGGGGAGTAAGGTTGAGAAACGAGACGAGGAGGAGCAAATAATGTCAGATCCAGCAAAAAAATTTGACCTGATAGTGACAATTGTAAACCGCGGCGATGCCAGCAAAGTGGTTGACGCCTCGCTGGCAGCCGGGGCCGAAGGAGCGACGGTGCTGTCCGGACGGGGCTCCGGCATTCACGAGAAGGCAAAGCTGTTCAACATTCAAATTGAGCCAGAAAAGGAAATTGTGCTGACATTAATTCACCATCAGCTAACGAAGCACGTTGCTGAAGCAATTGAAACGGGGGTTGAACTCAATCAATCCGGCAAAGGGATCGCCTTCATTCTCGATGTGGAACGGGTGATTGGCATCAATCATCTCATTGAGGAGATCCGGCAAGAAGAGCAGACAAATCGGGAGAAAGAATAGCGCAGTTCTTGCCTTTTCCGCTATACTAAAGGAAGAGTAAGAAAGGAGCGTTTAGATGAGCTTAGATTTTTATCAGGGGGGGTCGTTTTGGAAGGTCCCATCTGAATATAAACCGGGCGTTCCATTGACGGATCAGCGGATCACCGAGGTTGAACAGCTCCTTGGAGTATCCCTGCCAAAAGCCTACCTCCGCTATATGCTTGAGCAAAATGGCGGCGAGCTGGCTTATCGCTATGTATTGTTTGAGGATGGGGAGGCAGCGATTATTCCATATTTGTACGAAATGGACACAGCGAGCGGAGTCGGGATGTCGCCGCTATTCCTCGAACAATTCGGGCTGCCGGCAGGACTCGTCCTGCTAACGGGAGATTTTGATTCCTGGCTCGCGCTCGATTACCGGCAACAAACAGAGCCGGAAGTGATTTATCTTACAAATGAGGGAGATCTCGTCTCAGCTCAATGGAAGGAATACCGGCTTGCCCCGAATTTTGAGGAGTTCACCGCCAAGCTGTTTCGGCGCTCGCCATTAAAAGAGGAAAAGAAAGGAGGGACAGCCGAATGAGACCATTGCAAATTTCAGCAGAAACGGCGCAAAAGCTGGCAAAATCTTTACATGTTCCACTTGAGCAGATTATGCACATGCCCCAGCACATTTTACTGGCCAAGCTGGCCGAGCTGGAGAAGGAGAAAGATAAAGAGCAGCAGGATTAACATACTATAGATGATAAGAGCCTGGACACCTTGAGATATAAAGGTTCAGGCTTTTTTGTTTGTTCCTGTAAGTGAGTTTGGTATGGACTTTGGTAGGAAAAGGGAGTAAAACTAAAGAAAATAAAGACTTCATGGGATATTTGTTAGTTGAAAGATACTTTTCCAGTTTGTTTATTCCCTGATTTTAATCTCCTTTTAATCGTTACTCCTGGAGAAATGAATAACAAACGTTAGTCGAATATAGTGTGAAACTGTACAAGAAAAGAAGAAAAGCACAAGAGCTTTAACAACTCTCGTGCTAACAATGATTTTAGTAATCGCGCTTCATGAAGTTTGCACCAACAATAATCAATAAAATAAACAGGACAACGATTAACACAAAATTGTTATCTTTTTTGTGCCCATAATCTTGGTACCCATATTCGCTCATGAAATTTTCACCACCTTATTTTCAAGGTCAGTATACATTATGCTGATTCATGTAAATATGGCTGGACGAACTATACTTGACAAAAACACATTTTTTATTACACAACACGGCCACGTTCATTACAGAGTGATAATGCGCAACAAGAAAAGTTGCTCCAACATTCGCAGCAACTTTAATCTCTCTCTATATAGTATTAGCTTTCAGTATAAATTTGAAAGGTAATACCGAATTTGTCTGTTACATCACCAAAAGCTGGGCTAAATTCAGTTTCTTCAAACGGCATATTGACCTGACCATCTTGTTGTAAGGCATCAAAAATTCGTTTTGATTTATCCACGTCGTTTGTTGTAATGCAAATTGTCATTTGTTTACCAACCGGCACAGGGGAATTGCTAGGAGCGTCAGAAATCATGAGTTCAGTTTCTCCAACTTTCAACTTTGCGTGTGCCACATAATTTTTCAGATCATCAGTGAACGTATTGGGCATTTCTGGCATTTCTCCGTAAGTAATAAATTCGAGGATTTCAGCATCAAATGACTTTTCGTAAAAATGAACAGCCTCTCTGGCGTTTCCTTTCATAGTTAAATAAGGGGTAAGTTTTAAGGTCATTGATTATTCCTCCTTAGGTTTTGATTAAGTACTATTTCTAGTAAATCAAATAAAATGCTTTTGGATTTCTTCTCGATTGCTATTTTTGAGAACCTGTTTGGAATGTTAATCAATTAATGTGCATTTCGATCAAAAAGCGACAGGAGATATTTTAATGGAATTCAATATTCAAAAGCGAAATAGATTTAATACAAGAAAAAATGTGGGAGATTAATTTTGCGGGAAACTATTAAAGATGATGCTGGTAGCGAGTGGATCACTATTGGGGACCATGTATCGTTCATCTCTGCCTTTCTTTCTGATTTTACAAGTTCAAATGATGAAGTCAAAACCTAGTTGATTGTAGCGGAAATCAACGGTTCCTTCCTCATCCATATTATATAAAAAGCCTGTCGACAGACTGAAGCAAGGAGTATAATCCTTGCTTTTTTATTTTTCAAGTGATAATATAACTTCAATCAACGGCTACATGCCGGAAGGTTTTTTAATAGGTTTTCGGTAGGTTTTTATCAGCATGGGAAAGTTGATTTTAAAGGGTTTGTTTTAGGTGAATTAAGAAAATTTACGAAACCAAACAATCTTATATTTTATCCTTCGGGGCCGGGTGAAAATCCCGACCGGCGGTGATGAGGCGCAGAAGCTGCCTCTTAGTCCGTGACCCGTATCTGTGAGAATTTCGGATGCGGTGGACCTGGTGAAACTCCGGGACCGACAGTGAAAGTCTGGATGGGAGAAGGAACGAACGTGTGCTGCCACAGGCAGGCCGTGTAAGCTTTTTTAAAATAAGAGCTTATGATCACGGGAGAAGTGTGTCTTTTTTTAGCTGCTGCACATGACATGACGGCAATTTATGACAATTGTACGTTTATTTCGTTATCTCAAAACCGCCCTGAAATCGATCAAGGGCGGTTTTTTTGTTGTACATAATAAGCCCTAGATGAACCGAAGATGAGTGGAGGCGGTAGAAAGGATGAACGATTACGAGTATATGAAGCTGGCGCTGAAGCTGGCTGAAAGCACCGCGGGCCAGACGGCGCCGAATCCAGTCGTCGGCTCAGTCGTCGTTAAAGACGGAGCGATCGTCGGCTTCGGGGCTCACTTAAAGGCAGGCGAGGCGCATGCCGAAGTGCACGCCTTAACGATGGCCGGGGAAAAGGCTAAGGGAGCGACGATTTATGTCACGCTTGAGCCGTGCAGTCATTATGGGAAAACACCTCCTTGTGCGGACCTTATTGTGAAAAGCGGCATAAAACGGGCTGTGATTGCCACCGGGGACCCTAATCCGGAAGTAGCCGGACGAGGGCTAGAAAAATTACGGAAGGCGGGCATTGCGGTAGAATTTGGCGTTTGTCAGAAGGAGGCCGATGAACTTAATCGGGTGTTCTTTCATTTTATGAAGCATCGGCGGCCTTATGTCACGCTGAAATCAGCGACGACGCTTGATGGGAAAACAGCGACCGTAGCCGGGAAAAGCAAATGGATCACGAGTGCCGAGGCGCGTGCAGACGCCCATTACTACCGTCATACGCATGATGCGATTTTAGTCGGTGTGAACACCGTGTTGGCTGACGATCCTTCCTTGACGGCAAGGCTGGAAAACGGCGGGAAAAATCCGATCCGGATCGTGCTTGACCGCCGGCTGCGGACGCCGCTTGAAGCGAAAATTGTTCAGGATCAGCTCGCGCCGACCTGGCTGATTACGACGGAGGAAGCCTCGGCGCAGAAGGAAGCGGAGCTTCATCAATTAGGTGTAAAGGTAATGCGGTTGAAGGAATTGACGATTCGGGATCTTCTGACGCTTCTCGGGCGCGAAGGGGTGACCTCCCTTTTTGTGGAGGGAGGGGCTGAGGTCAATGGCAGCTTTCTCGTCGAGAAGGCGATTGATCAGATGATCATCTACTTGGCGCCAAAAGTGTTTGGCGGCTCAGCGGCTCCGTCGGCGATCGGCGGAGAGGGCATTGCGGAAGTAGCCGATGCGCCTGAATTGAACATTGTCGAGGTCACGACAGTTGGCCCCGATATAAAAATAAGAGCTGTGAAGGAAGGTGAGTAAATGTTTACTGGAATCATTGAAGAAATCGGCACGATAGAAGACGTGCGGCAAAGCGGTGATGCGATGGTGATGAAGCTGGCGGCAAAGCGGATTTTAGCCGATGTTAAGCTTGGCGATAGCATCGCGGTAAACGGCGTCTGCCTCACGGTAACCTCCTTCACCGCGGGAAGCTTCACCGTCGACATCATGCCGGAGACGGTGCGGGCGACGAGCCTGCAAGGATTAGGAAGAGGGGCAAAGGTCAATCTCGAACGGGCGATGAGTGCCGGCGGGCGCTTTGGCGGCCATTTTGTTTCAGGGCATGTCGATGGAATCGGAACGATTATCGCCAAGAAGCCGGAGCATAATGCTGTTTATTATCAAATTGCCGTATCGCCGGAGCTGCGCCATTATATGGTTGAAAAAGGATCAGTTGCTGTGGATGGCACAAGCCTGACAATTTTTTCTGTCGATGATCACAGCTTTACGATCTCGATTATTCCACATACTTTAACAGAAACGATTATTGGCGCAAAAACGGTTGGAGACAAAGTGAATATTGAATGTGATATGGTCGGCAAGTATATTGAGCAATTTATCCGCAAGCGTTTTGATGCCTCGGCGGAACGGTCGACTGAGTCGTTAAGCGGAGCTTTTTTAGAAAAGCATGGCTTTAAATAAGAGATATAAGGAGTAAAACAGACAGGAACGACAGCTCCTTTTAAACAAAAAGAAGGGATAGGGTGGTGAACCGATATGAGTGAAAGTAAAAAAGAAGCAAGCATGTTTGATCCGATTGAAGAGGCGATTTATGAATTAATGCAAGGTCATATCGTCATCGTTTGTGATGATGAGGATCGTGAAAATGAGGGTGACTTTTTGGCGATTGCCGAAAAAGCGACCCCTGAGGTCATTAACTTCATGGTGACACATGGCCGGGGCCTCGTTTGCGCTCCGATTACGGAGGAACGGGCCAGGGAGCTTGATCTTGTGCCAATGGTTGATCATAATACGGACCCTCATGGGACGGCGTTT
The DNA here is from genome assembly GCF_023715605.1 of Halalkalibacter oceani. GTDB lineage: Bacteria > Bacillota > Bacilli > Bacillales > Bacillaceae_D > Halalkalibacter > Halalkalibacter oceani. The sequence goes on along the minus strand of NZ_JAMBOL010000003.1, from coordinate 274,643 downwards.
ACCGTCAGCATCGATCACCATACATCGACGACGGGAATTTCCGCTCACGAACGCGCAGACACGATCCGTGCGTTAGTTGATGAAGAAACGAAGAAGGGGCATTTTAAACGGCCTGGGCATATTTTTCCGCTGATCGCCAAAAATGGCGGTGTGCTGCGGAGAGCGGGACATACCGAGGCGGCTGTGGATTTGGCGCGTTTATCCGGGGCGAAGCCGGCCGGAGTCATTTGTGAAGTGATGAATGCTGACGGGACGATGGCGCGCGTACCGGAGCTGCGCAAGATTGCCGACGAACACGACTTGAAAATGATTACGATCAAGGATTTGATTCGCTACCGTCACCGCAAGGATACGCTTGTGAAAAAAGAGGTTGAGATTAATTTGCCGACCGATTTCGGCGAGTTCCGCGTGATCGGCTTCACCGATGTCGTCGATCAGAAAGAAAGCATCGCTCTTGTCAAAGGACAGATTCTTGAAGGGGAGCCGACGCTCGTTCGCGTTCACTCGGAATGCCTGACTGGCGATGTCTTTGGCTCACATCGCTGTGATTGTGGCCCGCAATTGCATGCCGCTTTGACGCAAATTGAAAAAGCCGGAAACGGCGTGTTGCTCTACATGCGCCAGGAAGGCAGAGGAATTGGGCTGATGAATAAGCTTCGCGCTTATAAGCTGCAGGAGGAAGGCTATGATACCGTTGAAGCGAATGAGAAGCTCGGCTTTGCCGCTGACTTGCGTGATTACGGGATCGGGGCGCAAATTTTAAGAGAGCTTGGTGTGACCAAAATGCGACTGCTAACGAACAATCCGCGTAAAATCACCGGATTGAGCGGGTACGGGCTGGAGGTCGTTGACCGGGTTCCGTTGCAGCTTCCTTCAACGAAGGACAATGAAAAATATTTAAGAACAAAAGTAGAAAAACTGGGCCATATGCTCCACCTTTAATGAGCAGTTACGGCAGCAGATAGAAAAAATGATTGAGATAATCAAGGAGGAACTTACATGGGACAAGTGTTTGAAGGACAATTAGTAGCAACAGGGTTAAAGGTGGGAATCGTTGTCGGACGGTTCAATGAATTTATTACGAGTAAGCTGTTAGGCGGAGCAGAGGATGCGTTAAAACGTCACGGGGTTGATGAAAAGGATATTGACATCGCTTGGGTGCCGGGCGCGTTTGAAATTCCGTTCGCGGCGAAAAAACTGCTTGATACAGGAAAGTATGATGCAGTCATTACGTTGGGCACGGTGATCCGCGGGGCGACACCGCATTTCGATTACGTGTGTAATGAAGTGGCAAAGGGCGTCGGCTCATTAGCGCTTTCCAGCGGCAAGCCTGTCATTTTCGGTGTGTTAACGACCGATACCATTGAGCAGGCGGTGGAGCGCGCCGGCACGAAGGCGGGTAATAAAGGCTGGGACGCGGCGACAGCGGCGATTGAGATGGCAAATTTAAGCCGAAGCATTGAACAGTAAAGAGAGTACGCAGAGAGGCTGGACCAAAAGGTTGTTTTTTGCACCTTTTGGTCCAGCCTCTCTTTTTTTTGTCGCTTTTCTAAACGATAAATAAAATTTTTGAAAGACGTGAAAGCTAAGGAAAAGAAAGGAATGAAACCATGGGGGGAAGAAGATGTCCCAACTTTTGCATGAAGTGCTAGGCTTTATGCCGAATTTTTCAGTAATGATCGTTGCCGTTATCTCATTTTTTCTTATCTGGATCGTCCAGCATCTGACCGACTGGTTTGAGAGAGTCACGAGTCTTCCTTGGATGAAGAAGGAGAATGAGCATATACGGGATAAGCTCAAAAAACAAGAGTAGCTCATAAAAAGGAGTTCGTACTATGAGTAATACGACATCATATAAAATAGTTCCGGTTGAAATAAGCATGACGCTGATTGGCATTATTGTCGGAATCGGAATTTTAACGTTGCCGAGAAGTCTTGCCGCGGCAGGCGGGTCGGTCGTCGCTCTGTTGTCGATTTTGATCGGCAGCCTGCTTACGATTCTCTTCATCGTCATTTACACAAAGCTACAACGCAGTTTTCCCGGTGAAACGTTGCTTGAAGCACTTACTCATACAAAGGCGGGCTCCTGGCTGGCGAAGGTTCTCGGATTAGCCTTTGCCTGCTATTTTCTTCTGCTGTTGGCGTATGAAACAAGAATTCTTTCGATTGTCGTCAGAATCTATTTGCTGATTGACACACCGGCCGAAGTCGTCGCCGCTGTTATTCTTTTGACGACAACATATGCGGTCACAAAAGGACTTCAAGGGATTATCCATTTAAATTTGATGTTCGTCCCGATTACCGTTTTCTTTTTAATTGCGATGATGGTTGTCGTGCTGCCGGAATTTGAATTTGAACAATTGCTTCCTTTGACGATGGGAGACAGTAACTCAATCTTTCAGGGAGTGAAGGAAACGACCCTTTCCCTGCTCGGGGTAGAGATTGTTTTTTTCTTTTTGGCGGCGATGAAAAAGGAAGATTTAAAAGCAGGACCGATGGTTGCCAGTATTGTGATTATTTTTATTTTATATTTAGGAATCACGTTAATCAGCTTTGCGATCTTTAGTGTGGAAACGACCGAGGTGCTGACATTTCCGACCGTAGAGCTGGTAAAAGAAATTGAAATACCCGGCGGCGTGTTTGAACGGGTGGAAGCGCTGATGATCACGATTTGGATGATGAGTATTTTTAATACAATGTCAGTTGCCCACTTTCTGACAACGAAGATTATTCGCGAAACGCTGGATATTAAGAAGCATTCGCGAATACTGCCAAGCTGGATTACGTTAGCAACGCTTATCATTGCCTTCGCCCCGCGGTCGATCTCAGAGGCTTTTCTGTTCGGGACAATCGTCGGCTATGGCGGAATTGGTTTAATTGTTATTGGGCTCATCTGTGCGACATGGATTGCGATAAGGAAGAAAAAGCAACAAGGAGGAGCAAGATGAAGCGCGCTATCTCAACTATCTTGATTCTTTTCATTCTAACAGGCTGCTGGGACAGCAGGGATATTGAAGAGCTTGGCTTTGTCTTAGGAATTGCCTTTGATCCCGTCAAAGAAGAGGAAAGGCATGAAGACCATATAGAGGAGGAGCTCGGCGAGGCCATTGGCGACAGTGAGGCTCATGAGCGTTTTTTCCGAAAAACGTATCAGATTGCTGTCCCACAGGATTCGCAGAGCGGAGAAGACATTCAATCTCATTTTAATTTAACGTCGATCGGCTTAACAAATTTTAAAGTGGCGCGCAATTTGGCAACAAGAAGCAGCCGGGCGTTAAACAGTGAGCATTTAAAGGTGCTGATTATTAACGAAGAGCTTGTCAGAAACGGGATGCTTGAGCATCTCGCCGATTTCTATTTGCGCGACCATGAAATGAGAAGAAGGGTGCTTGTCTTAATATCGAAAGGAGAGGCAAAAGCCAATTTTGATGTTAAAGTTCCATTGGAAAAAATGCCGGCGCTTTATATCCGAGAAGTACTGGAAAATTATGAAAAGACATTACAGATGCCGAAATATGTCGAGATGGGTGATGTAACGAGCTTTATCATTAATCAGTACAGCTATATCATCCCGCGGATTGTCAGTGGAAAAACCGATATAAAAGTCGCAGGGGCAGCGGTCTTTGACGGTCAGGAAAATAAAATGGTCGGCTGGCTCGGTGAAGCGGAAACAGAAGGATATAACTGGGTCGTTGGAGATGCCGAAAATGGCGTGCTTGAGGTGAACTATGAGGATAAGGGAGTCTTTGTCTATGAATCGTTTTCGGCAAAAACATCCTTAGATTTTGAACGGAGAGGCGAGCAAAATGTGTTTACCATTGATGTGAAAACGGAAGGATCCTTTGCTGAAAAGTGGATTGAAGGGATCGATGTAGCCGATATTGAGACGAATATAAAGCTGCAGCAGGCAGTCGAGGAGAAAATCAAGGCGGAAATCAACCAAATCGTCGAGAAAATGCAGAATGAATACAGCCTGGATATCTTTCGCTTTGGCATGAAGATTAATCGGAAGGATCCTAAATATTGGGAAGAAATCAAGGACAGATGGGACGGAGAGGATGGCTTGTTTAAAGACGCAATTGTCCATACAAATGTATCTGTAAAAGTTCGCAATTATATGACGGAGGAAAAATTAAAGTAAGGAGGGGATCTGTTGTTTAACAAAGTGTACAAGCGGCTGCGGGCGGCACAGGCTGAAGCCAACACTCAACCGGCGAATCAGTTAAAGCTGTCGTCAGAGATAAGTGAACTCTCCAAAACAATCGAGGAACTTTTTGAAGGTAGTGATGATTTTATTGTCCGTCCTCTTCTGATCGGCAAGAAGAGAAAGGCCGCTTTGTATTATGTGGAAGGATTAGTGGACTCCAAAAAAGTGGAGCAGGTCAGCCGGACTTTAATGGCGATGAAGGAAGAAGAGCTGCTGGAACTTGAGGATAAAGAAACCGACTTCGTAGCTCTTCTGCAGGAGCAGTATTTAGCACTTGAAGGCAGTCACACCTTCCAAAGCTTTGATGAAGCGATTCCTCAGCTGCTTGCCGGGGAAAGCCTGCTGATCATTGACGGCTTGCCGAGCTTAATCATCATTGCCAGTAAGAAAGCAAAAGGCCGCTCTGTTGAGGAACCGCAAAGTGAGGTGGTCATTCGCGGGCCGCGCGACGGGTTTACGGAAAACATTCAAACGAATATTGTTCTGATCCGCCAAAGAGTTCGCGATGTCAGCTTCAAAGTGCAAACGACATCACTTGGTCTCCGTTCCAAGCGGAAGGTCGCGATTCTTTATTTGAAAGATCTTGTCACACAGAATGTCATCGATGAAGTGACGTACCGGATTGCCAGTATCGAAACGGATGACATCGCGGAAACCGGAGTGCTGGAGCAGTTTATCGAGGATAATGTGCTTTCTCCCTTCCCGCAAATTTCCCATACCGAGAGACCGGATAAAACAGCGGCTCATCTGCTTAATGGCCAGGTTGTCATTTTAGTTGACGGGACTCCTTTTTCTCTCGTTGCGCCGATTACGTTTCATCAGCTGTTTAAATCGCCTGAGGATTATTATGATCGTTGGCTGATTGGGAGCTTGATCCGTTTTCTTCGCTATGTAGCCGCCTTTTTTACCGTTTTTTTGCCGTCGATTTATATCGCGATCGTCTCGTTTCATCAAGGGATGGTGCCGACGACATTGGCGCTCTCAATAGCCGGATCAAGGGAAGGGGTGCCCTTTCCGATCTTTGCCGAGGCGATGCTGATGGAAGCCACGTTTGAATTGCTGCGGGAAGCCGGGAACCGCCTGCCGCGGCCGATTGGGCAAACGGTTGGGATTGTTGGCGGGATTATTATCGGCGATGCCGCCGTCCGTGCCGGGATCGTCAGTCCGATCATGGTGATTGTCGTCGCTTTGACCGCGATCTCCTCCTTTACGTTTCCTTCCTACAATGTCGCGATCACCTTCCGGATTTTAAGGTTTGCCGTGATGATTGCTGCGGCGCTGTTCGGCTTGTATGGAATTGTCATTAGCTATATTTTAATCAATATCCACCTCGTAGGCTTAAGAAGCTTTGGAAGCTATTATCTTTCGCCTTATGCGCCATTCAACTCGAAAGACTGGCTCGACCTGGTCATTCGCGCACCGGTATCGCTATTGAAAATGAGAACGAAGGAGCCGAAAACGAAGGAAAGACAGACGCAGCCGTAAAGAGCAAGCAGCTGTTACGAAAAAAAGAACCATTTTTTTCTCTTATTTAGTTCCCAATTTGTTTGTGGTAGAATAAGCAGAAAGTATAGGGGAATGACGAGATTAAAAAAAATGAGAGGGTTCGTATGCTAGTACCTTACAATACAGCGAATCGGAAAATCGCGATGGGTTTGCTCTCTTTTATGCGGAAGGAAAAGGACGTCAAAAGACTGCTGAAGACGATGGAACAGTATGAGAAGGATCCTGACTGGAAGCTTTACTTGTGGAAGGAAGATGATTTTATCGGTGTGATCGGTGTGTCGATCGAAGGAAGCGAAGCGAAGGTCCGGCACATTTGCGTCAATCCTTCGTTTCGTGAAGAGGGGATAGGCACAAAAATGCTGGCGGCCTTAAAGAAGCTGCTGCCATGTGAAGTAAAACCGACAAAGTATACAAAAACGTTTGTTTCAGCTTGTGAAGAAAAGGAAGCTGAAACCCGCAAAAGCTGATAAGCTGTGGCATTCTGCCATCTGTTTTTATGAGCGTTGTCTGCGGGGCTGCCAGAAAAAGGATCAACCTTTAAGGCAGTCCTTTTTCTTGTCGTCTGATCACCCACTGGCGCTCCCGTTCAGCAATGACCTCTTTACGGTCGCGAAGAAGATGCTTATGAATAATAAACTCTTCGGTAGCCGGATCGTCTGTCCTCCAGCTGAGGCCGAGCTCCTTGCAGCGCTGATCGCATGCTTTTTGCAAGTCAGGTGAAAGTGAGAGCGTCATGTCTTGAAAAACAGGCGGAGTGTGAGTAAGGAATTGAAGCTGCTTGTTTAGCTGATCGTGCAAATCTGCCGGGTTAAGCCCGAGCTTCCGAAATGGATCGGGCTGAGCGGCGATTTTGGCAGCTGCTTTTTGATACATTCGCTCAGCACCCGCTATGTTGCTGCGGCGGTGGTGGTAGAGCCCGACGGCAAGCTGAATGAGGGCAACCCAGTAGTGATGGCGCTGCTCACGCGGCTGTTCTTTCCAATACTCCTCAAGCAGTTCATGACATTCAAAATAATCGCGCCTGACATGGAATTCAATTAAGTAATCAAGATATGGTGTCGGATACATTGTTCAAAAACTCCCCATTTTAAGACTCCTCTATTGTTGAAGCTACTGAAAAAGTACGATTTTCACTTTTTCAGCAGCCTTCTATGTGTTCCAGTTTATCATAGATCATGAGACGAAGGCATGTTCCCCGCTACAGAGAAGTATGTTATAATCTGCTCTAGCATATAAACTAGAAGCCTATGGTGGTCAAATGAATCCATATAGTGTAAAACTTGAAACATTCGAAGGTCCGCTCGATCTTCTTCTTCACCTTATTAATCAAGCAGAAGTGGATATTTATGATATTCCTGTTGCGGCGATTACCGACCAATATTTAGAGTATATTCATGCGATGCAGGAATTAGAGCTTGATGTTGCCAGCGAATATCTCGTGATGGCGGCAACGCTGCTGATGATTAAGAGCAAAATGCTTCTGCCAAAGCACGAAGAAGAACTGTTTGAGGATGAATGGGCGGAGGAGGAGGAAGATCCGCGGGAAGAGCTGATGTTTCGTTTAATTGAATACCGTAAATATAAAGAGGTTGCGGCGGAGCTAAAGGAAAAGGAGCAGTACCGTTCTTTAATCCATACGAAGCCGCCTGAAGATCTTGATCCCTTTATATCAGATGAAGAAAAACGGGAGATTGCGATCAAAGGAGTTACGCTTTTTGATATGCTGAGCGCCTATCAAAAGCTGATCAAGCGCAAGCAATTGCAGGCACCAAGAACGTCAACGGTAAAAAGCCAGGAATATTCGATTGAAGAGCGCATTCAGGAAGTGATGGAAAGACTCGGCCGCTTTCATGGTCAATGCCGTTTTGATCAGCTATTCACAAGAATGGAGCGTCCCCATATCGTCGTCACGTTTTTGGCGATTCTTGAGCTGATGAAAACAAAATCAATCAGATGCGAACAAAGCGATAATTTTCAGGACATCATGATCTACAGCATAGAAGGGGGCGAGCAGGGATGAAGCTAGAAGAAATACAATCGATTATGGAAGGCCTTCTCTTTGTTGTCGGCGATGAGGGGTTATCGATTGAGCAGCTTGCAAATATTATGGAATTGGAGCCGGAAACAGTCAAAGAGGCCCTTTTCGCCTTGCAAATGAAGTATGAAGAACAGCAGCGCGGCATGCAAATTGTTGAGGTCGCCGGGGGCTACCGCTTTACAACGAAGCCGGAGCATGCCAGATACATAAAAAAAATGGCCGCATCTCCGCTTCATTCAGCACTTTCCCAGGCTGCGCTTGAAACGTTGGCGATTATTGCCTACCGTCAGCCGTTGACGAGAATGGAAATTGAAGATGTCCGCGGAGTCAAATCGGAAAAGGCGATTCAAACGCTCACCTCGAAGCTGCTTATTAAAGAAGTTGGACGAGCACCGGGAGCCGGCCGGCCGATTTTATATGGAACGACTGCTTTTTTTCTCGATCATTTTGGCTTAAATGGGCTGGAGGACCTGCCACCGCTGCCTGAAGATGTCGAGGAGCAGGAAATTGCCGAGGAAGCCGATCTTTTCTTTAAAAAGTTCGAAGAAGAATTGGAAACAGGAGAATAACTCAGACCGTAGACAAAATCCTCCAATGATAAACCTGAGCCTTCTTGGGCTACGCCCTGTGGGGTATACTAATACCAAAAAAGCCTTTCGACTGAATCGCTTTTGCAAGACTTTGTCGACAGGCTGAATAATTTTTCTGTTTTCATTGGAGACAAACAACAACCCATGATGCGTGTCATATACTAAACAATCATTGACATGCGGGGAGTGATCGGTGTGAGTACCTCACAGGATATGTATGAATGGGCATTAGAAATGAAATCGCTGTGGAATCGCTATGGAAGCACGATTGAAGCGCAGGTCCCTTACCAAACGATTAAGCCGTTTATGAGTTCCTTGCTGGAGCTTTTGCATCAATGCGAAAATTCGGAAGAGTATCGGTATGGGCAAAGCGAGGAGCTTGAAGAGCTTGCTGAACAGGTGTTGGGTAATTGGAACAATCTTATCGCTTTCCGTCAGGATGGAGGGGAGGTCAGCCGCTCACCGGTACCGATTGGCGGGCATACACTTCCTCCTTTGCCTTATGCTTACAATGCGCTTGAGCCTTACATTGCTGAAGAAATTATGAGACTGCATCATGATAAGCATCACCAGAGCTACGTCGACGGCTTGAATAAAGCTGAGCGGGAAATGCAGAAGGCGCGCAGGCGCAATGATTACGAGCTGATTAAGCATTGGGAGCGCGAAGCGGCCTTTCATGGCGCGGGGCATTACTTACACACGATCTTTTGGGAGATTATGAGTCCGAACGGTGGCGGAGAGCCTGGTGGTGAATTGGCCGCGCAAATCCGTCACGACTTTGGCAGCTTCAGGAAGATGAAGGAGCATTTCTCCGCCGCGGCGAATGAAGTCGAAGGCGGCGGATGGGCTTTTCTTGTTTGGTCCCCACGTGCCCAGCGGCTCGAAATTCTCCAAGCGGAAAAGCATCAAAATTTGAGCCAGCAGGATATGATTCCGCTGCTCGTCCTTGACGTGTGGGAGCATGCTTACTATCTCCAGTATAAAAACGAGCGCCAGCCGTATATTGAAAACTGGTGGAACGTCGTAAACTGGCCGGCTGTCGAGGCGCGCTACCGGAAAGCGCAGGAACTAAGATGGGAACCTTTTTAAAAAAACGGGCATGGAAGCGAGCAAGACTGCAATCGCTTCCATGCTCGTTTTTCTGTTAAAGAGACCTACTAAAAGGAAAAGGCAGCCGCTCCGTTCTGCCCAAATGGATCAGGAAGAACCCCGCTTCCTGATCCATTTAAAACCCATGTGCAGACTCCGCACGCTGCTTCAAGGATGCTGGCCAAGCTCCGCTCGCTACGCGCGCAGAGAGGAAAAACCTCGTTCCTCTCTGCGCTTTAAAAGAATGGTAGCGGCTCCGCATTAGCTTCAGAGACCTACCAAAAGGAAAACCACCTTTTGGTAGGTCTCAATAAGTTTGGATTTCGAAGCCGTCTCCTTCGAGCCATTCGGCGAAGAGGACGGATGAGGGGCCTGGTATTCCTCGCTGTTGCAGCTCCTGGATGAGCCATTCTGGTTCTTTTTTAAGTACTGTCAGGCTTTCCTCGACAATTTCCCCGTCTAAGATCAGGAAAATCGGCAGGTGAACTGATTTTGCCGGTATTCCTAAATCTTCGTTTACCGGCGTATCGAATTTCTTTTTTCGCATCACATTGACAGAGCCGTTCGTTTCGAGGATGCCAAATTGTACTTCGCGAACGGAAAAAACCCCTTTTTCCCGTAGAAGATGATGGAGCTGGTTTAAATCAAGCTTGTTTTTTTTCAGTTCGTTATATTGAATTTTTCCATTGCTGATGATCAGGGAGGGACTGCCTTCCAAAATACTTCGTGACGCTCGGAACTTTTGCGTCAGCATCTCGATGAAATAAATTAATGCCCCCCATACCGCAATCGCATAAAGGACATACTGGAGTCCGATATCTTTATCATAGATCGCATTACCGACAAGCTCTCCAAGCACTAAGGCCGAGATAAAATCAAATGGCGTTAACTGGGTGATTTGATTCTTGCCAAGGATTTTCGTCATAATGAGCAAGGCAAAAAATCCGACGAATAGCTCTGCCGTTAAGGAGAGAAAATTGGTGTTCACACTATATGGCTCCTTTTGTGAAGTTGGTTTACTTAGAATAGTGTGCACAGCTTAACGGATTTTATGTAGCCTTCTCCAGTTGAATAAGCCACTTGTCAAACTGTTTTACCAGCTCCTTTGAGGCGAGGTGAAGCCGGCCAAGCTCCGTATCAGCGAGCTCAGCTTTGCCGCGAAAGACTGTTTTGACCGCTCCGTTCTGATCAAGCCAGTGGGCTTCAAGGTAGTGCCTGTAGGCTGACCAGTACCGCTGGATGACGAGGGCAGCCTCGGCGGAAAACAGCTCAGCGAGGTTGGCTTCAGACAAGCCGTGACTTGTCGGCGTATCACTGATTAAATGGGCGTGAATATCAAACTGCTGTTTCGCGACAGCTTCCCGTAAGCGGTAGCAGAGCAGAAGGAGGTGGGCGCGCCGTTCTTCTTTCAGGGCAGTTTCGGCATCTGTTGCCGCCGTGCGCTCCGCTTCCTTCAGGCTGTCTGTCAGCGTGAGAATGGCTGCTTTTAGTTTTTTTTGCTGAACATAAATCAGCAGGCTGATCACAGTCAGCAAGAGAGTACAAAAAAGCAGGATGCTGTAAGCGAGGGTCATCGGTTTTTCCTCCGTGCTTGTTTTTTCTTAAGTGTACCACAAAGGCAATTTACAAAAATTGTATCTCATAAATTGATCCAATATTTCAATCCTAAAGAGGAAGGTAATCATCTTCAACTGAGTGAACGAAGGGGGGAAAGAAAATGACAGTTGCAGCTAAAATGAAACAAACTGTGGCCGGGTTGAAAAGTGCGCAAGCCAGTTTGGAAACCTTCGCGCTGGAAACAGAAAATCAGCAGGCGAAGCAGCTCTTCCAGCAGATGGCTACGCAAACGCAATCGATTGTTGATGGGCTTGAACCTCGTCTGCAGGAGATTGAACAAGAGGAGCCTCAATACAAGCAATAACGTCATAGCGAGTGGTTGTCTGCGCCTGGATACAGAAACCGGGCGCAGCTCGACTCCCGCTGGCGGGCCAGCGTATGGAGGCTGATCTTACATATAGAACAAAAGGAGAGATGTGTATGAAGCATGTCCGAAATGGACTCGTTCTCTGTCTGTTGCTTGCCGGCTGCCAGTCTGTCGCCAATCCCCCTGATATTCAGCCTCTTTCCTTGGAAGACCAGGCTGTGATTGAGCAGCAGCAGGCCGATGAGGCTAAGCGAATTCTTTTGTCGATGGAAGAAATCGTCGAAGTAAAAGGGGTAAACGATGGAGAAGATAATATTTATCTTGCCCCGGAAGTAAAGCATTTCGACCGCTTTCGGCTAAAGGAAATTCGAAAGCAGAGTCATGATAGAGTGAAGAAGCGCTATCCAGAAGCAAATGTCCATGTTTCCACCGACAAAAAAATCTTTTTGGAGCTTGGCAGACTGGAGCAGGAATTAAAGGAGAAAAAGATAAGCGAAAAGCGGCTTACAGACGAGCTGACAAAACTGGAAGATAAGATGAAGGGGTAGGAAAGGAGGAAAACGATGTCTTCAAGTAAAAAGAAAAATGTCACACCGGCTCAGGATTCTTATCAACAGCTCGCGCAAAAGCATGAGATCAAACGTCCTGTTGTGAAAAACTGCATCCGGGCTTTCTTCGTAGGCGGGTTGATTTGCTTGTTTGGCCAGGGGCTTCAAGTGATGTATTATACGTTTTTCGATTTTACCGAGCGGACGGCCGGTAACCCGACAGTGGCGACGTTAATTTTTATCGCTGTCCTGCTGACCGGGTTCGGTGTATATGATCGCTTTGCTCAATTTTCAGGTGCCGGCACGGCCGTCCCTGTTACCGGCTTTGCCAATTCGATCGCGTCGGCGGCGATTGAGCACCGGACGGAAGGGTATGTGCTTGGCGTCGGCGGCAATATGTTTAAGCTTGCCGGTTCAGTCATCGTCTATGGAACGGTGGCAGCTTTTATTATCGGTCTGATCAAAACAATTCTCACCCAATGGGGAGGACTGTAAGATGCTGACAGGACATCAAACATGGCAATTTGAGCAGAAGCCGGTCATCACCTCGACGGGAACGGTTGGCGGACCATTTGAAGCGAACGGTCAGCTGGCACAGGATTTCGATTTGCTGCATGACGACTTGTGGCTCGGCCAGGATTCGTACGAAAAAGCGCAAAAGGTTTTGCTCGAAGAAGCGATTACGCGCTCGCTTGAAAAAGCGCAACTGCAAAATGGCGATATTCAATTTATGTTTGCCGGCGATTTAATCAATCAAATCACCCCGTCAAGCTTTGCCGGCCGCACACTCGCGATCCCTTATTTCGGCTTGTTCGGGGCTTGCTCCACCTCAATGGAAGGGCTGGCGTTAGCGGCTTTTATCGTCAATGGCGGGGGAGCGCATCATATTGTGGCAGCTGCTTCAAGCCATAATGCGGCGACGGAAAAGCAATTCCGTTATCCAACAGAATATGGCGGGCAAAAGCCGCCGACTGCCCAATGGACCGTAACGGCGGCAGGGGCGGCAGTTGTAGCGAAACAAGGAAACGGCCCGCAGATCACGTCGGCAACAATCGGCAAGGTGATCGATATGGGCTTGTCTGATCCCTTTAATATGGGAGGGGCGATGGCACCGGCTGCGGTCGATACAATTATTGCTCATTTTCGTGACCGCGGCCTGCCTGCAGATTATTACGATCTCGTCGCGACCGGCGATCTCGGCCGGATCGGGCGCTCAATCGCCTTGGAGATGCTGGAACTGAAAGGACTTCCGTTAAAGAGCGATGTCTTTCAAGACTGCGGGCTGATGATTTATCGGGACGGCCAGCCGGTTCAGGCCGGGGCAAGCGGTGCAGGGTGCTCTGCTGCCGTTACCTATGGTCATTTACTAAACCGAATGAAGCGGGGCGAAATAAAACGAATGTTGATCGTTGCTACTGGAGCATTGCTGTCGCCCCTTTCCTATCAACAGCAGGAAACGATTCCCTGCATTGCCCATGCGGTATCGATAGAGGCTGGAGGTGAGCAAGGATGATATTCGTGACCGCATTTATTGTCGGAGGATTGATTTGCGTCGTTGGGCAAATTCTGATGGATGTCATGAAGCTGACTCCGGCTCATACGATGAGCACGCTCGTCGTCGCCGGTGCTTTACTGGACGGTTTCGGCTTGTACGAACCGTTGATTGATTTTGCCGGAGCGGGAGCGACCGTGCCGATTACCAGCTTTGGTAATTCGCTCGTTCACGGGGCGATGGCTGAGGCGGAGCAAACAGGTTTGATCGGGATTATTACCGGTATTTTTGAAGTGACGAGTGCCGGGATTTCGGCGGCGATTATTTTCGGCTTTTTGGCATCGCTCGTCTTTAAACCGAAAGGATAGGAGGGAGAAAGGATGACAGTCGGAAGCCAGCTTCACGGCACGCTAGCATCATTGCGCTCCATCGAAGCGACATTATCAACATTGGCACAAAAAACAGAGGAACAAGAGGCGAGAGAAGCGTTTCATCAAGGAGCGCTAAAAACAAGAACGGTTATTCACGAGCTAGCGAAACGAGTGCATCAGGTGGAAAACGAAGAACCGCAGTACCAGCAAACATAAGAAAGGAGGAGTACGATGCCTGGATGGATTGAAGTCGCATTGCGAAGCATGATTGGACTGATTCTGTTGGTTGGCATATCACGACTGTTCGTCCGCAAGCCGCTTGGGGAGGCATCTCCATTGGAATTCGGGATGGTGGCGACGATCGCGATTGTGCTCGCACTTGGGTCAGTCCAGCTTGCCATTCCCCCTGCTTTTCTTTTCATCGCTCTGCTTATTTGGGCCGGAGGTGCGCTGCTCATCGGCCTGCTCAGTATGAAAAGCAAAGCGTTTCGTTCGATCATCTATGGAAAAGGGATTCCGTTAATGAAGGATGGAAAAATCCTCGAGGATAATATGAAGAAGCAGCATATTTCCGCGGACGAACTGTTAAGAAAGCTGCGCAGCAAGCAGGTTTTTCAGGTCGCCGATGTTGAATTTGCCGTACTCGAAGGAAACGGTGAATTAAATGTATTGGTGAAGAAAGACAAACAGCCGTTGACGGCAAAAGAGGTTAACAAGCAGGTCGCTCCGATCAAGGAGCCGGAAACGGTGATTATCGACGGAAAAATTTTGGATGAACCGTTAGCGACAAGAGGATTTAGCCGTGAATGGCTCGAACTGGAGTTGGAGAAAATGAACGCGATCGTCGAAAACGTCTTCCTGGCGCAAATTGACGAATACGGCCAAGTAACCATCGACTTATTTGATGATGTCATTCAAGTACCGAAGCCAAGCGAACTGCCGTTGCTTGAAGCCGGTCTGAAAAAGGTTCAGGCTGATCTTTCGCTATATGCGCTCGATACTGATAACAGCCAGGCGAAACAAATTTATTCATGGTGCGCGCAGCAGATGGATGAGGTTCATCAACGGGTTTCTCCTTTTGTAAAATAATTAATGCTGGATACGTTCGATTCGTTCGTCTCGCTCCGTATAGGCAAGATGCAGCTCTTTCGCTTGATTCATCGTGCAAAGAAAAACGGACTCGAGGCGAAACACGCCTTTCTTTTGCAGCTCCTGGCGTAGTTCTTCCTCGGTGATCTGGAGATCTTTTAGCACCTCCCCTTGCATGATGCCTTCAATAATTACCGGATAAGAGATCCTGTTTTTGGTCGTTTGCAACCCTAGATCATCCATCGTCGGACTTGTCCGTTCAGGCCGTTGCTTAACACTGATTTGCCCATTGGCTTCAATAATAGCAATATCAACATCTTCGATCGCGAAGATGTTCTTTTGTCTGAGCATTTGTAAAACATTGTCAATTGAATAGCGGATCGATTCAAGGTTTCCAAATATGATTTTGCCGTCCTTGATCACAACGGTCGGTTCAAAGGTGATCCACTTTCCGAATTTCCGTTTTTTGATCACAAGCCGGGCGACAATCTTTTGGAAAAATCCGATCGCGACAATTGCAAAAGCAGTATGAAGATGGCTGACGGTCGGATCAGCAATATCAGCTCCGGTAACGGAAGCAAGCGTAATAATAATCAGAAAATCAAAAATAGGAACCTCGCCGATTGAACGCTTTCCCATCAAAAGCGTAGTCGCTAAAAGCAAAGGAAGAATGGTTACGATTCTTCCGGAGATGAGAGCTAATTCCGTCAGCAGCGTCATCCTGATCTGCCTCCTTTCCGGTTTCGGACAATTGGTGTTTGGATTGTTATTCTTTCCCATTTTCATAAATTTACACCTCTTTGTCATAACACGGGTTGTCTCGCATAGACTTGGCTAATAAAGGGGTTGTCTCATAAATCGTACGAAGGAGCAATAAGGCAGCACGCTGCTCGCCTGTAAACGAGTAAACGAAAGCAGTGGCTTCCAGTGCTTCGCGGTCGTCCGGCAGAGGAAATCGCGCCTGGGCGACCTTTTTAAACAGGAACGTTCAGGTGCTGATGACATTGATAGATAGGACGGGGATGGGAATGGTGAAAAAATGGCTGCTGATTGTGTTATCGCTTATGATCATCATCACAGCAAGTCCAATAAACGGATCGGCTGAGACAAGGAATTTCTCGGTATCCGCCGAAGCGGCGATGTTAATGGAAGCAGAGTCGGGCCGGGTGCTATATGCGAAAAATGAGCATAGTCCGATGCGCATTGCCAGTATTACAAAGATTATGACCGCTTTACTGGCCATCGAATCCGGAAAAATGGATGAAATGGTCAAGGTTTCGACCAGGGCAGAGGGAACGGAGGGGTCTTCGATTTATTTGCAGGCAGGGGAGCAGATTAAACTCGAGGATCTCGTCTACGGGCTGATGCTGCGCAGCGGAAATGATGCGGCTGTGGCGATTGCCGAGCACGTCGCCGGCAGTCTTGAAGGCTTTGTGTATTTAATGAATGAGAAGGCAAGTCAATTAGGGATGACGAATACGAGCTTTCAAAATCCGCATGGGCTCGACGATCATGAGGATCACTATTCCACCGCCTATGATATGGCAGTTTTAACGCAGTACGCGATGGGAAACGAGCAGTATCGCACGATTTCGGGTACGAAGTCGTACCGTTCTGAAGGGGAAACGACACGGTTCTGGCGCAACAAAAACCGGCTGCTGACAGAGCTGTATTCGCGGTCGACCGGTGGAAAGACAGGTTTCACGAAGCGAGCAAGGCGGACGCTCGTTTCGACGGCAGAAAAGGATGGAATGGATTTGATCGCTGTCACGCTCGATGCGCCGAGCGATTGGCATGATCATATGAATCTGTTTAATTGGGCTTTTGACACCTATACGATCCAAACGTTAGTTGAGGAAGGGATTCAAACGAAAATTAAGGATGAATTTTATAAAGACCGGCTACTCGCGCCATATACATTTTCCTATCCGCTATCCGAAGAGGAGGAAGAACTAGTCAAAAAAGAAATCGTCGTCTATCGACCGCCGGCGAAGGAGCGTCAGGAGCAGTTCGTTCCGCCGGAGCCTGTCGGGAAAGTTGAATTGACGCTTGGAGAGGAACGAATCGGGCAGGTGCCGCTTTTCTATGACTCCCCGCCTGTCGAAGAGAAGAAAGGATTTTGGCGGAGTTTTTTCGAGCTGTTCTCGCTCATCATTGGGGTGAGAGCGAGTGATTAACAAAATATGGGTAGCTATGCTCGTCATCGGCATCGGCTTTGCCGCGGTCAATGGCAGAATGGCCGAAGTGAATGAGGCGATCTTTGCCGGCGCTAAAGATGCGGTGACGATTTGTTTAGGGCTAATCAGCATTCTTGTTTTTTGGCTCGGGTTAATGAAAATCGCCCAGGTCGCCGGGTTGCTCCGGACCCTCAGCCGGATCATGAGCCCGATTGCCAGCCGGCTTTTTCCGGAAGTGCCACGCGATCATCCGGCAATGGGCTATATTTTATCAAATATGACGGCGAATTTATTCGGCCTCGGCAATGCCGCGACGCCGATGGGAATTAAAGCGATGGAGCAGCTGAAGCTGTTGAACCAAAACCGGACAGAAGCAAGCCGCTCGATGATTACCTTACTGGCGATCAATACAGCAAGCATTACGCTCATTCCGACGACGGTCATTTCGATCCGAATGAGCTATGGCTCGGTCTCGCCGACTGAAATCGTCGGGACGACATTGCTGGCGACAACTTGCTCAACGATCGGAGCGATTCTGATTGATCGCTATTTTTACCATCGACGGATGAGGAGGCGGGCAAAATGAGCGGATCAATCACGACGATCTCCATCTGGTTCATTCCTGTGCTGATTGCGTTTATTTTAATGTATGCGACCTATAAGGAAGTGCCGACTTATGAAACGTTTGTGGAAGGCGCGAAAGAAGGCTTCGATTTGGCGATTTCGATCATTCCGTATCTCGTTGGCATGCTTGTCGCGATTTCCGTCTTCCGCGCTTCCGGGGCGATGGATGCGTTAATTGAAGCGGTCAAGCCTTTCCTGCAGGCTGTCGGTGTTCCGCCGGAAATAGTCCCGCTGGCGATGATCCGCCCGATTTCAGGGACAGGGGCTTTAGGAATGACGACTGATTTGATCGCCACCTATGGACCTGACTCCTTTATTGGCCGCCTCGCTTCCACGATGCAGGGCAGTACCGATACGACCCTTTATGTGCTGACTGTATATTTCGGCGCAGTCGGGATCAAAAAGATGGGAGATGCGCTGAAGGTTGGTCTCCTGGCCGATATTGTCGGCGTCGTCGCCTCCATTTTAATCGTCTCCTATGTATTTGCTTACTAGAGGCTGGATCAAAAAAAACACTACTATGAATGAAAACTAACGGAATCTCGTTCCTCTTGATAGCTTCTCCAAGGAGGGAGTCTAAGCTGGGCAGAGCCATCCTTGAACTTTGGCGATACGCTAGTTACCTTTTGTCCAGCCTTTACGCAACGTGCGGAGCCATTACAACCGGAATAAAATTTTTGGAGCCTTGGACAAACGGTGACAACAGCCTTTTGTCCAGGGCTCCTGTTCTTCGCTTGAGAATTCATGTTCGGAAGAGTATGATGGAACATGAGGTGAAAAAGAAATGGAACGGTTACAGAAGATCATTGCTCAGGCCGGCATTGCGTCACGCCGCAAAGCAGAACAACTGATTATGGAAGGAAAAGTAAAGGTAAATGGAGAGGTCGTGCGTGAGCTTGGTGTGAAAGCATCAGCGAATAAAGATCAAATTGAAGTCGAAGGCATCCCGATCGACCGGGAGGAGCCTGTTTATTTTTTGTTATATAAGCCAAGTGGTGTCATTTCAAGCGTAAAGGATGAGAAGGGGAGGAAAGTCGTAACTGATTTTCTGGAGGTCGAGCAACGGGTTTTTCCGGTAGGCCGCCTCGATTATGATACGTCCGGTCTTTTGCTTTTAACAAATGACGGGGAGTTTGCCAATTACCTTATGCATCCGAAATTTAAGATTGATAAGGTTTATGTGGCAAAAGTAAAGGGAATTCCATCGCGGGAGGCGTTGAAACGGCTGCAGCAGGGAATCCGGCTCGATGATGGGAAAACGGCTCCGGCTAAGGTTAAAATGATGTCGATTGATAAAAAGAAGCAGACAGCGATTGTCCGGATCACGATTCATGAAGGGCGTAATCGTCTGGTCCGCCGGATGTTTGAGGCGATTGGTCATCCGGTGATGAAGCTGAAGCGCGAGGAGTACGGCTTTCTTAATCTGCGCGGGATGAACCCGGGCGATGTGAGGCCGCTGAAGCCGATTGAGGTCAAGCATCTGCGCGAACTAGCTGTCACGAAACCGTCATAAAGGAAAATCCATTGCGAACATTTTCAACGTTATAATGGAATTAATCTAATCTGCATATCACCGTATAAGCCCACTTTGCATTCCGGGCGGGAAGCGGTTAAAGAGAATAGAGGCAGTAAGGAGGTTTGAGGATTGAAACGGAAAAGACTTGTGATGCGTACAAGCATTCTGGCCATTATTGCCATCGCCCTTGCTTATACGTTTTATTCGAATTTCTTTGCCGATCGCAGTGTCGCCAAAGCGGGCGAAGGCTCTGTTAATTTTGTGCTAACCGATTTGAATGGGGAACGGATTGAGCTCGAAGATTGGAAAGGAAAAGGTGTGTTTTTGAACTTCTGGGGTACATACTGTCCTCCTTGTGTGAAGGAAATGCCCGTGATGGAGGAGCTGTATAATGAGTATCGCGCGCAAGGCGTCGAGATTCTTGCCGTCAACGCTGCCGAACCGGAGCTGACAGTGCAGCGCTTCGTTGACCGCTATTCGCTCACATTTCCGATCGTAATTGATAAAGGCCGCAATGTGATTGATGCGTACGGGATTTCTCCATTACCAACAACGGTATTGATTGATGAGCATGGCACGATCGTGCATGTCCATCAAGGAGGAATGACGGAAGAAATGGTCAGAGAATTTATGGAGAGAATTAAACCGGCAACATAATTGAGGTGTGTAGAGTGAACAAAATAAAATGTGAATGTGGGCACGACAACCCTCATGGCACGCTCGTCTGTGAGTCCTGTGGCAAGCCGCTGCAGGAGGGCGAGGATCAAAAGACCCTGCTGAACATGCGCTATGAAGGGGTGGCCCGCCGCTCACAAACGTACACGACAACATTTATCGATAAGATATGGATGTTTTTTTCGTCTGTTAAGGTAGGGATCTGGATTATTGTCCTCCTGCTCGTAGCTTCCGCACTCGGAACGATTTATCCGCAGGAGATGTACATTCCGCCTACAGTCAATCCGGCCGAACACTATGCCGCTGAATATGGCATTACCGGGCAACTCTATTATCAGCTCGGCTTTCACAATTTATACGGCTCATGGTGGTATATGCTGCTTTTGGCGGCGCTCGGAATTTCGATTTTGATTGCCAGCCTTGACCGCTTTGTCCCGCTCTACCGGGCATTGAAAACACAGCGTGTGACAAGGCATCAAAGCTTTATGAAACGCCAGCGCGTTTTCGGGACGTCGAAGGTCGAAGATCCGGACGCGGCTTTTACGCAAGTGAAAGAAAAGCTGAAGGATAAGAAATACCGCGTGTCAGAGGAAAACGGCAACCTGGTAGCGGAAAAAAACCGTTTTGCCCGCTGGGGTCCCTACGTCAACCATATTGGTCTTATTATTTTTCTTATTGGCTGTATGCTCCGCTATTTTCCCGGGATGTATATTGACGATAATATGTGGATTCGCGAAGGTGACACGGTTGTCGTCCCGGGAACAGAAGGACGTTACCATGTGAAAAATGAACAGTTTATCATTGAGCTTTATGATGAAGATGATGAGATGTACTCAGAGGCGATCCAGCGTAACGGCGGCCCTGTTGTTAAAACGTATCAAACAGATGCGATTCTTTATGAGCAGGAGGATACCGGCGTTGTCGGGGAAGGCGAGCTTGTGCAGGTGGACGAGCATTATATCCGCGTGAATGAACCGCTGAGCTTTGATGATTTTTCATTGTATCAAGTCAGCTACCGGCTTAATGAATTAAGTACGATGAGCTTTACCCTTGAGAACAAGGAAACGGGGGAAACGTTCGGGCGGATGGATATTAACCTGCTCGATCCGGAGCCGGAATATGATCTTGGTGACGGGTATCGCGTCGTCGTAGGCCAATATTTTCCTGACTTCCATCTCGATGCGAACAATGAGCCGGCGACCCAATCAAGTGTACCGAACAATCCGGTGTTCATTTTTACGATGTACACACCTGATACACCTGAAGGGGAAACGAGCCTGGTCGGTATTAGACAGAATCTGGAGCCTCTCGGGGAAAACGAATATAAAATGACATTTGTTGATGTCGAGACGAAGCATGTAACGGGACTGACCGTCAGAAAGGATAAAACATTACCGTTCTTAATTGTCGGTGGGGCTATTTTCATGTTCGGCCTCGTCCAAGGCTCTTACTGGGCCCACCGCCGGATTTGGCTGCAACGGATTAATGGTGAAATCTGGATTGCCGGTCACACGAATAAAAACTATTTAGGATTGCGGAAGGATATTGACTATGTCATCGCCGACAGCGGGATCGCAACACCGGTAGATCAGCTGGAAGAGGCGGAAAATTCATCGCAAAACAGTAAACATGAATAAGGAATGAAAAAAAGGAAGCGTGGAAGAAACGTTTCACACTTCCTTTTAGGAGGGTTTCAAATGGCAGAATTGAGTGGGAATTTACTACAAATTGCCTTTTTCTTATATTTAGGCGCCACGATTACGTTTTCTGTTTCCGTAACCGGCCGAAAGTGGCGCAATCGTCAAGGTGAGATGAGTGGAAACAAATGGGGAGTGATCGGCTATATTTTTGCGATTCTCGGTTCCCTGTTTTCGATTGGCTATTTTCTGACACGCTGGTCAGTAGCGGGACACGCGCCGGTCAGTAATATGTACGAGTATATGACATTCTTTGGAATTGCGATCGGAATTGCCTTTGTCATTTTGTTTGCGATTTACCGCTCGAATTATTTAGGGATGTTTACGATGCCGATTGTGATGCTCATTATTGCGTATGCTTCGATGTTCCCTGGAGAAATTTCTCCACTGATTCCGGCATTGCAAAGTAATTGGCTGACGATTCATGTTATCACCGTCGCCTTGGGACAGGGCATTCTTACAATCGGGATGGCCGCCGGGCTGATTTACTTAATCCGGTCGATTGATTTTACGAAAACAAGTAAGCAGACGATCGCGATGGAGATCACGCTCTATGCGATGCTCAGTCTTGTCGGCTATATTTTGATCGGTTCGATCTTTAATGCAGCAGGGTACGAGGCATCCTTCAGCTATATTAACGAAAATGCCGAGGAAGCGACGATGGTCTATCCGATGCCGGCTTTTGTCGGTCCGAATGAAGGGACGCTACTGACGGAAGGTGCTTTGTCACCGGCCATTAACGCCCCGGCGATTATTCGGGCGAACGATTTGAACACGGTCATCTGGTCGATGCTGACCGGCTTGGTTTTATATTTCCTGCTTCGGTTGATTTTCCGCAAAAAGGTGGGGGCGATCCTACAGCCGTTGTTAAGACGCGTCAGCCTGCAGGCTGTTGACGAGATCAGCTATCGGGCCATTGCGATTGGCTTCCCGGTATTTACATTAGGCGGGCTCGTGTTTGCGATGATTTGGGCGCAATATGCGTGGACGAGATTCTGGGGCTGGGATCCTAAGGAAGTATGGGCGTTAATTACGTTCTTGTTCTATGCGGCTTATTTGCACTTGCGCTTATCAAAAGGCTGGCATGGAGAGCGTTCGGCTTGGTTGTGTGTGATCGGCTTCGGGATTATTATGTTCAATCTCGTTTTTGTCAACCTTGTCATTGCCGGCTTACACTCGTATGCATAATAGGTGAAGGAATAAAGTGAAGATGGGGATGTCTTAAAGGGGGTGTGGTTTCCCTTTTTGAGACATCCCCTAAGCAGCTTTCATTTTACCGGCTTTTGTTACGCTTTTTTCGCCGGGAGGACAATGGTACACTACTGTTAAACATAGCGAGGAGGAAAAGGTCAATGGAAAAAGAAGCACGGATTTTAGTTGTCGATGACGAAGATCGCATTAGACGCTTATTAAAAATGTATTTAGAAAGAGAAAATTATGAAATCGAAGAAGCCGAGAATGGCGAACAAGCGTTAGAGATGGCGTTAAATGAGGAATATGATTTGATTTTGCTCGATATTATGATGCCGGGCAAGGACGGGATCGAAGTCTGTCAGGAGCTGAGAAAGTCCAAGGCAACACCGGTCATGATGCTGACGGCAAAAGGCGAGGAAACGAACCGCGTACAAGGATTTGAAGTGGGGACAGACGATTATATCGTCAAACCGTTCAGTCCGCGCGAAGTCGTGCTGCGGGTCAAGGCGTTACTCCGCCGTTCTTCTTCGACAAAGTTCTTGCAAACGGATACGCAGACGAAGGATGTCCTCGTTTTTCAACATTTAACGATTGACAATGATGCGCACCGCGTCACCGTTTCCGGTGAAGAAATCAATTTGACCCCGAAGGAGTATGAGCTGCTTCATTATCTTGCTCAATCTCCGGATAAAGTGTTTTCGCGTGAGCAGCTGCTAAAGGATGTCTGGAATTATGATTTCTTCGGTGATTTACGAACGGTTGACACGCATATTAAGCGATTGCGGGAAAAGCTTAACAAAATTTCTCCTGAAGCCGCGGCTTTAATTTCGACGGTCTGGGGCATCGGCTATAAATTTGAGGCTGTGAAGGAGTAATGCTCTGGCGCAGTGTAGTTGGAAAGCTATGGCTGACGATTTTGTTTCTTGTTTCGGTCGTCCTGACGATTCTGATGGTTCTGCTGCTGCAATCGTTTGAGCAGTTTAATGTAAGTGAGGCAGAATCGCAGCTCGTCAACCATGCGAATATGATTGCTTCGATGTATGAAAGCTATGAATCAAAGGAAGATGCGTTGCAAAATATCTCGCAGTACGGCGCTGCTTTTCAATCCGATATTATCATTTTCGTTGAAGGAGAAAACGTATGGAGCAGTGATCAATTGCAGCGGGAGGCGCTTGACATCCTGTTTACCGATCAGGCGCTGTCCCAAGTATTTTCCGGGGAGAAAGTCGTCACGACAGAGGGCGATTTTCCTTTTTTAAGCGAAGGGGAAGAGAGCCATTCGGAAATCATGATTGTCGGTGTGCCGCTTCAGCCAACGGAGCTGGAAGACAGTGCGGTTTTTCTCTATCAGTCGCTGTCGGCGATTGAAGAGACATCCAATGAAACGAAGCAGATCATTTATTTTTCGGCCGGAATTGCCATTATTCTTACCACGATCTTTGCTTTCTTCTTGTCATCGCGGATTACCGCGCCGCTTCGGAAAATGAGACAGGTCGCACTTGAGGTCGCCGAAGGGAAATTCAAAACGAAGGTTCCGATTTTAACTCATGATGAAATTGGCCAGCTGGCGATTGCCTTTAACCGGATGGGGCGTGAATTGAACAATAATATTCACGCGTTAAATCAGGAAAAAGAACAGCTTTCGCGCATTTTGGTCAGCATGGCGGATGGCGTTATCACCTTAAATAAAAAAGGGGACGTCGTGCTGACAAATCCGCCTGCCGACCGTTTTATCCAATCCTGGTATTATGAACAGGGAATGGTGAATGAACAGGATAAGGCGCTGCCCGAAGCGTTGCAATCATTATTCCAGCGCGTCGTGGCGCTGGAGAAGGAACAGTTTATTGAGTATGAGATGCAAGGGCGGAGCTGGACGATCTTGATGACGCCGCTCTATGATGATCATGATATTCGCGGGGCGGTCGCCGTCTTTCGCGACATGACAGAGGAGCGCCGTCATGATAAGCTGCGTAAAGATTTTATTGCCAATGTCTCTCATGAGCTGCGCACGCCGATTTCAATGCTGCAAGGCTACAGTGAAGCGATCATTGACGATATCGCCGGTTCCGATGAGGAAAAGAAAGAAATTGCGAAAATAATTTATGAGGAATCGCTGCGGATGGGCCGGCTTGTCAATGAGCTGCTTGACTTGGCGCGGATGGAAGCGGGACATGTCGAGCTGAAGATTGAGCCGACCGAGGTGCAGCCGTTTGTCGAACGGATCGTCCGCAAGTTCCAGGGACTGGCCCGGGAGCAGGATGTTGTGCTGGAGTTGGAAACGGCCGATGTGACGACGATTATGTGCGATCCTGACCGGATTGAACAGGTGCTGACCAATCTGCTTCATAATGCGATCCGCCACACAGAAAAAGGCGGTAACGTCACCTTGATTGTCCGTCAGTTTGCGGAGGGATTAAAGGTCGATGTCCAAGACAATGGTTCAGGCATCCCGGAGGCCGATCTTCCTTACGTGTTTGAACGTTTCTATAAGGCGGATAAAGCAAGAACGAGAGGGCGGAGCGGCACAGGACTTGGTCTGGCGATCGCTAAAAACATTATCGAGGCCCATCAAGGCCAGATTTCGGTTCACAGCAAGGTGAATGAAGGGACGACATTCTCTTTCTTTATTCCGACGAAGGAGCAGAATGAATAAAGTGAAAGTAGGGGTGTGGCAAAGGAGAAAATAATCCTTTTGCCGCACCCTCTTTGTTCAGGCGCGCAACGCGCGAAGCCGTTATTCTTCTTCGAGTTACGAAAAAGGAAGGTTTTAATGGCCTCCTTATGGGAGAAGCTGCTGAAAAAGTACGATTTATACTTTTTTAGCAGCTCTTTCGTAATGAGCGTAGCCGTTGCCTGATTTGAAAAGCCTTGCTACGAGTGGGTTTCTCGAAGCAAGGCGCGCAACGCGCGGAGCCATTACTCTTCTTCGAGTTACGAAAAAGGAAGTTTTTCAGTGGCCTCCTTATGGGATGAGGTTTTCATAAATGGTGAGCCAGCGCTTTTTCGTAATGTCGTCTGTGAGAGAAAGATAGTGAAACAATGTCGACAAGCTTTTTCCATCCATGTTTTTCATGAAGGCCAGCATCAGCTGTTCATCATTTGTATGCTGCAGGAAGTGGACAAGTTCGTACCTCACTTCAATCAACTCCTTCTCATCTAGTCGAAAGCATTTTGGCACGGGCTGCTTTTGCGGCCTTCACCATGTTTGTCAGAGCGGCGACCGTTTCGGCTTCTGTGCGCGTTTTTAAGCCGCAGTCAGGATTGACCCAGAACAGCGATGGTGGGAGAACGGTGAGGGCGCGCTCAATCAGCGCCAGCATTTCGCCTACTTCGGGTATTTGCGGGCTGTGAATATCGTAGACGCCAAGGCCGATTCCTTTGTCATACACGTTATGTTCAAAAGCAGAAATTAATTCCGCATGGCTGCGCGATGTCTCAATCGAGATCACGTCAGCATCAAGCGCGTCGATCGCCTCGATGATGTCGGCGAAATCGCTGTAGCACATATGGGTATGAATTTGTGTCGTGTCGGCAATCGCCGATGTGCTTCGGCGGAACGCTTCGACCGCCCAGTGCAAGTAGTCATTCCGCTTCGCTTTTTTGAGCGGAAGCCCTTCGCGCAATGCCGGTTCATCGACCTGAATCATCGTAATACCGGCCTGCTCCAATGCCTGGACCTCTTGCAGCAGCGCCGCGGCAATTTGAAAAGCGACCTCCTGCTTCGGGATGTCATTTCGAACAAATGACCAGTTCAAAATCGTCACCGGACCTGTCAGCATTCCTTTCACCGGAGCAGAGGTGAGCGACTGCGCATAGACGGTTTCCTCGACAGTCATTGGTCCCATGTACGCGACATTGCCATAAATGATCGGCGGCTTGACGCAGCGTGATCCGTACGATTGCACCCAGCCGTTTTTAGAAAACGTAAATCCGGCAAGCTTCTCCCCGAAAAATTCAACCATATCATTGCGCTCGAACTCACCGTGAACGAATACGTCGAGGCCGATCTCTTCTTGAATCGCAATCCATTTTTGGATTTCGGCCTGAATCCGGGCCTGATAGTCGGCAGTTGAACATTCATTCTTTCGCCATTGGGCTCGGATGTTGCGAATTTCCTTTGTCTGCGGGAAACTGCCAATCGTCGTTGTCGGCAGCAGTGGCAGCTGCCATTTCTGTTGCTGCAGCTCATATCTCGTTTGAAAGGAGCTTGTTCGTTTCGCGCGGACGGCATCGGGCTCCTGCTTTTTACGCCAATCAGAGCGAATGAGCTCGTCGTAGCTTTGCTGGTGAGCTGCGAGTTTTTCCTTGCTCGCTGCCCCGCTGATAACGTCCTTTAACAAGGTCAGCTCGTCAAGCTTTTCATCGCAAAAGGCGAGGGAGGCCTTAATCGTTGGGTCAAGCTCTGTTTCTTGGCGGACGCTGACCGGGACGTGCAGCAAGCTTGACGAAGGCTGGATCATCTGGCGTTCGAATGGGATGATGTCGCTCAGCTGTTTGAGCAGGTCCACGCTTTTTTCGAGGTCGCTGCGCCAAATGTTGCGGCCGTCAATTACACCGGCGGCAAGAATTTTGTCCGCCGGAAAGCCGTACGCCTGAATCGCGGCTAAATTGGCTTCGAGGCCGTCGACGAAATCAAGGCCGAATCCGGCGACCGGAAGCGCGATCAGCTCTTGATAATGAGTGACAGCTTCAAAATACGATTGCAAAATGAGAGCAAGCTCCGGCACATGTTGCGTGATTTCCTTATAAGTCGCAGTAAAGAGCGCCATCTCTTCTTTTGTAATGTCGAGGACGAGAGCCGGCTCATCGATTTGAACGATTGTCGCCCCGGCTGCGGCCAGCTCCTGCAGCATTTGCTGATAAACAGGGATAAAGCGCTGCAGGAGAGAGGCGAACTGTTCCGGCTGATAGCCCTTAGCCAATGTGACAAACGTGAATGGGCCGAGAATGACCGGCTTCGTATGAAGGCCGAGCTCGCGCTTCGCCTCTAAAAAGTCACGAAGCGGCTTGTTATCAACGAGCTTTGGGGCGCACTGTTCCAATTCCGGTACGATGTAATGGTAGTTCGTATCAAACCATTTCGTCATTTCGCAAGCTTGTGCTCCTTTTTCGCCTCTCGCCATCGCAAAGTAAGTCGACAGCGGCACGGGTCCGCCGTCATAGGCGAATCTTTCTGGGACGAGGCCAAACATCGCCGCTGTATCGAGCACATGATCATAATAAGAAAAGTCGCCTGTCGGCACGAGGTCAATTCCTTTCTCGCTTTGCGCCTGTAAATGCTCGAGACGTCGGGTTTTCATTTGCGCATGAAATTCTTTTTTTGTAATTGTGTTCGCCCAGAAGGCTTCGAGCGTACGCTTCCATTCGCGGCTTTTTCCGATCCGCGGGTATCCTAAATTACTTGTTTTCATCAATCAAACCTCCTACATTCATCGTTCATACAAACAAAAAAGGATATTATTACCAGGTAAAAGGTAATAATATCCACAATTCAGTCGTTATATCGTGAACACCTCCCTATCTCCCGTAGGTAAAAACAGTGCTGTTAAAGCTGGCAGGTCTCCTGGCTCTAGTATCATCATCATCGTGGTCTTCCCGGCCGTTGGCCAGTGACGTGATCACGATAACTCCTCTATTACAGTGGCGGGACCGCTCCGGATTCAACACCGGATTCCCTTTTAAACTTCGATAAAATCAAAGTACCAGCTTCCAACATATGAAATTGGTACTCACTTTACCGCAGAACTGTACGAATTGTCAATCTTTAATTTGTGGTTTAAAAAGAGAATCGAAAAAAACTGCGAGCCTGTCCATTTTCATGTATAATGGAATTACTTATCTGAAATTGAATAGCAATCGTAAAGGTCGTCCAGGCCAGCCTGGATGATAATAGGGAAGTTGGTGAAAGTCCAACACGGTCCCGCCACTGTAAATGCTAGATTTCTTTAGAAGCCCACTGTCTGAAGCTGTAGATGGGAAGGGGAAGAAATTGTCATGCATAAGTCAGGAGACCTGCCTTTACGAATGTGTGAAACCTTCGAGGAAAAGGGGAAGCAATAATGATCTGGTTTATCATTCAAATGAAAAGCCTGGTCGCGTTATTGACTGTCCCGGCACTCCTCTTTATAGAGGAGTGTTTTTCTATGATAAGGGAAGAGAAAAAAGGAGTGGAAGAGTGTGAACAGAACGAAATGGATCGCTGTCACGATCGTAATGCTGCTGTGGACTGTTGTCCTGGCGGCGTGTGGCGGACAGCCCGAGGAACAGCCGGTCGAACCGGTGGAAACAGAAACGGAACAGACTGCCGAGGGGGAGCAGGAAAGCGAATCCGGCTATCCTAAAACCATTATAGATGCGTTAGAAAATGAAGTGGTGCTCGAAGAACAGCCAGAGCGCATCGTTTCCCTTGTGCCGAGCATTACGGAAACGATTTTTGCCTTAGGAAAAGGGGAAACGGTCGTCGGACGGACAGAGTGGGACAATTATCCAGAGGAAGTGTTGGAGGTTGAGAGCGTCGGTGATATGAATTTTGA
Organism: Halalkalibacter oceani; assembly: GCF_023715605.1. Lineage (GTDB taxonomy): Bacteria > Bacillota > Bacilli > Bacillales > Bacillaceae_D > Halalkalibacter > Halalkalibacter oceani. Next base: position 245,373 of record NZ_JAMBOL010000003.1, on the reverse strand, counting down.
CGTGGAAAAGGTGATCGCGCTTGGGCCTGATCTTGTGCTTTCCCACGCTTCAAATGCCCACAGCTCCGAAGAAGGACTGAATCAGCTTCGCAACGCGGGTATTCCCGTTGTCGTTGTTTATGATGCAGCTTCGATTGACATGGTCTATGAAACGATCCGGATGATTGGCGAGGCAGTTGACGCCGGAGAAGAAGCCGAAACAGTAATCGCTGATATGCAGGCCAAGTTTGCCGAAGTGGAAGAAAAAGCGAGTGCAATCGCCGAAGAAGAGCGGCGCAAAGTCTGGGTCGAAGTGTCGCCCGCGCCTGAGTTGTACACGACTGGCAAAGGAACCTTTCTTGATGAGATGTTAACGGTCGTCAATGCGATCAATGCCGCCGGGGAGCAAGAGGGCTGGATTCCGTATACGGAAGAAGAAGCGGTCGCTTTCCAGCCTGATGTCATCGTCACGACGTACGGCTATTATGTCGACAATGCCGCCGAGCAGATTAAAGAGCGCCCGGCCTGGCAGGATGTTCCTGCGGTTGTCAATGATCGCATCTATGATTTAGTTTCAGATGAGGTGACACGTTCAGGTCCGCGTCTGGCAGAAGGAGTCGAGGGTCTTGCGAAAGCAGTTTATCCAGAGGTATTTGGCGAATAATCTTGTTATAGCTTATGCTTCTGTCGTGCTCTTTTGTATCGGAGCACTTATCGTCAGCATCAGTTGGGGAAGCGTCCGGCTTCCCTTTCTCACTGTTGTCCAAATCATTTTACAGGAAGTGTTTTCTCTACAGGTGGAGCAGACGATTGATCCGATGTTTATCAATATCGTGATGGAAATCCGTTTTCCGCGCGCTTTGCTGGCCATGCTCGTTGGCGCCAGTCTCGCCCTCGCCGGCTCGGCCTTTCAAGGCTTTTTGAAGAATCCGCTCGCTGACCCTTATACGCTCGGCGTATCGTCAGGATCAGCGGTCGGTGCGGTCGCTGTGCTGTTTTTTTCCTTTTCGCTTCCGTTAATCGGCCGTTTTACGTTGCCGTTGGTTAGCGTGCTGGCCGGCTTTGCGACGCTGTTTCTCGTCATGCTGTTCGCGAGGCTTGTTCAGCGTTCGATGGCGACGGAAACGATTATTTTGGCCGGGATTATTTTCAGTTCGTTTTTAGGTGCGTTTATTTCCTTGATGATCGCTTTGACCGGCGAGGAGCTGCGTCATATTATCAGCTGGCTGATGGGCAGCGTGGCGATGAGAGGCTGGAGCTATATTTGGCTGATGCTGCCATTTTTTCTAACCGGCTTTTTGTTGCTGTTTTTCTGCCGCAAGGAATTGAATGCGCTCGCCTTCGGAGAGGAAACGGCGCGGCAGCTCGGTGTGAATATTGCCGTCAGAAGAGTGATCATACTCCTTGGGGCGACGACGCTGACGGGTGGAGCAGTCGCTGTTTCTGGCACGATCGGCTTTGTCGGGTTAGTGATCCCCCATTTGACACGCTTGCTTTGGGGACCTGATCATCGCCACTTATTGCCACTGTCAATGTTTGTCGGCGCGGGCTTTCTCGCGCTGACCGATCTGGTCGCGCGGACGATTATCGCGCCAACGGAACTGCCGATCGGTGTCATTACCGCGATTGTCGGCGCCCCGGTATTTGCTGCTATTTTGCTGAGACAGCGCAGATTACAAGCGTGAATAGAAAGGAAGACGACGATGATTACTTGTGAGGATCTCACTGTACAATATGGGACGAAGGATGTCGTCCGCTCGCTTACGTTTACGGTGAACAAAGGTGAAGTATTCGGCATTATCGGGCCGAACGGAAGTGGAAAAACGAGCCTGCTGAAAGCGATCAATGGCGGTTTGCCTGCAGCTGACGGACGGATTGAGATCGATGGCAAACCACTGGCGGCTTACAGCTCAAAGGAACTGGCAAAAAAGATGGCCGTTTTGCCGCAGCAGGCGGAAACCGCTTTTTCGTATTCTGTTTCCGAGGTCGTCGCTTTAGGGCGCTATCCGTATCAAAAAGGCTGGTTGCAACGGACGACGAAGCAGGATGAAGAGGTGATCAGGGCTGCAATGAAGCAAACGGATACGTGGAGGTTCCGCGACACGCCGCTTCAGCAGTTGAGCGGCGGCGAACGGCAGCGGGTGCTGTTGGCACGGGCTCTCGCGCAGGAACCGGATATACTTCTGCTTGATGAGCCGACCAACCATCTTGACCTTTCCCATCAAATGCAGCTGCTCGACGCCTTGCATGAGTGGACGGAAACACGTCAATTAACCGTCGTCACAGTGCTCCATGATTTGAATATGGCCAGCCTTTACTGCGATCGGATATTGCTTTTGGAAGAGGGGGAAATGGTCGCGCTCGATTCACCGCATAAAGTGTTGAAAGAAGACCAGCTGGCGAACGTCTATCAAACAACGCTCATGCGCAAGGAACATCCCTCTGTCCCGCGGCCGTTAATTACGCTTATTCCCGACAATGGGGAGCAGGCGCCTTCTTCCGCGCTTGATGCTCTTACGATAGAACATACAGACAAGTGGATCAAAATGACGAGCGTGACGAAATGGAAAACATTGTCGTCCGCTGTACTTGGCGCCGGCTTCCGCTGGCATCATACATTTGTGAACCGCCATGTTGACAAAGATTATCACGCTGTTGATCCGGAGGAGGAGTACCGCGCATTTTTGACGGAGCATGGCTTAGATGACGAGGATACACTGGCGATGATGACCGCGGCGCGCTTAGAGGATGCCTCGATTCTCCGCTCGGAGAAGCAAAGGCCTGCGCTGCTTGTGATGATCAGTGCCGGTACGTCCAATGCGGTCGATGCTTCACGCGCCCATCGTCTTCCTGATTACGCAAAAACGGTCGGAACGATCAATATATGGGTATTTATCGATGGCGAACTTCCGGAGGCCGCCTATGTTCAGGCGCTGATGACCGCAACCGAGGCGAAAGCGAAGGCGCTGCATGATGAGGAGATCCGTGACGGGAGCAGCGGCACGATCGCGACTGGCACCTCAACCGACAGCGTAATGATTGCTTCCTCGCAGGCCGGAGAAATGTTTCCGTACGCCGGCACGATCACTCCGTTAGGAAAAGAGCTCGCCCGGCTCGTTTATGAAGGGATGCGGCAGACACTCCAGCGCTACAAGCGCCGCCTCGGTGACAGACGATGACGTTCCATCTGTTAGCGCTTGTGCTGGCGGTGCTGATTGATCGCCTCGTCGGCGACCCGCGGCAGCTGCCTCATCCGGTTGTCGGCTTCGGAAAGCTGATTTCAATCGGAGAGCGCCGGCTGAACCGCGGCAAGGCGCGAAAGCAAAAAGGCTTGCTGATGCTCGTCGCTGTCCTGTCAGTTGTTGTTTTCGTATCCGCTCTGCTCGTCTGGAGCGCGTATTGGCTTCATCCGGTCGCCGGACTTCTTGTGGAGGCGTGGCTCATTTCAACGACGATTGCCGAAAAGGGGCTAAAGCAGGCGGCGGATGAGGTGCGGAAGCCGCTCGAGGCTCATCATTTGGAGGAAGCCCGTCTTCGGCTTTCCTATATTGTCGGCCGCGATACAGATAAATTGGATGAAGCCGAGATCACCCGGGCGACGGTCGAAACGGTAGCGGAAAATACAAGCGATGGGATTACCGCTCCGCTCTTTTTCGCCTGGATAGGCGGAGCGCCGCTTGCGCTGCTGTACCGCGCGGTCAACACATGTGATTCGATGGTCGGCTATCAAAATGAACGGTACCGCGATTTCGGCTGGGCTTCGGCCAAATTTGACGATCTGCTCAATTGGCTGCCAAGCCGGCTGACGGCGCTCGTGATGATTATCGCCAACCGGCCACAGCTGCAGCGCTCGACGCGGCAATGCTGGGCGGTTGTCCGGCGCGATGCGCGCAAGCATCCGAGTCCGAACAGCGGCTGGGGCGAGGCGGCGGTCGCCGCGCTACTCGGCATTCAGCTCGGCGGAACAAATACATATCAGGGCCTCGTTTCAAACCGGGCCAAAATCGGAGACGCGCTCGTGCGGCTCCGTGTTGTCCATATTGAAGGGGCAACGCAAATTATGAGCAGAACCGTGACTTTGTTTACGCTGCTTCTGCTCGGATGCGGAGGTGTGATCATTGTCCTTACCTAATCATGGAGCAAATCCAAAGCAGTTTGCTGAAGCGCTTGCCATCAAACTGCCGGAACAAGCCGAAGACTTCAGTGTCAATACGAACCCATATGGGCCGCCCGAATCTGTTCTCTCCTTGCTCGCTTCCGGGCTCGGGGAAACAGCTTCTGCTTACCCCGATCCGCGCGGGACAGCTTTAACACATGCTGTCGCCGTGGCAAATGATCTTCAGCCGGAAAATGTGCTGCTTGGCAATGGGGCGGCGGAGCTGATCTTTCTGCTTGCTGCTCATTTTCGCGGCAAACGGGTCGGGATCATTGAGCCGGCTTTCTCGGAATACCGTGACGCGTGCGAAGCATATGAGTGCGAGGTTGAATCGATCGTGTTGCCGGCGCCGTGGGAGCTGCGGCTTGAGCTGATTCGTCCGCTGCTGCCGGTCGTCGATCTGCTCTTTTTATGCAGTCCGAATAACCCGACAGGAATCAGCTACAGCCGTCACGCGATCGTTGAACTGCTTCAAGCCGCTGAGGATCACGATGTTTATCTCGTCGTTGATCAGGCGTTTTACGATTTTTGTCTGGAAGACGTCCAATTGCAACATTTGCTTGCCGATCATCCGCGGCTTATTTTGCTGCGCTCATTGACAAAAATGTATGCGATTGCCGGTCTGCGGCTTGGCTACCTTTTAGCTCAGCCGGAGCTGTTGCAGGCGATCGCGAGGCGTCAGCCGCCATGGAGCGTCAACGGATTTGCGCAAATTGCCGGAATGCAGGCCTTGCAGGAGCAAAGCTTCGTAAAGCAAACAGTAGCGATGATCGCAGAGGAGCGTGAGCGGGTCAGCGCGGAGCTGGAACGGTTATCCTTCGTCGTTTCTCCTTCAACCGTCAATTTCTATTTACTGTCCGAACGAAAAAAGCAGGACATGAAGCCGCTGCTGCTTTTTCTCGCCGAAAAAGGCGTCATCGCCCGCCATACGTATAATTTTAACGGGCTGGACGGACGTTATATCCGCCTCGCCGTCAAGCAGCCTGAGGCAAATGACCGACTTATTGCGGTGCTCAAGGAGTGGAGAGAGCGGTGATTTGTTTTATGACAGGTGGAGTAAGAAGCGGAAAAAGCCGTTATGCTGAACAGCGCGCGATCGAGCTGGCACAGAAGAAGGACTGCCGGCTTCACTATTTGGCGACAAGCGCTGTCTATGACGGAGAAATGGAACAGCGCGTAAACTTCCACCAGCAGCAGCGGCAGGCGAGCGGCCAAAATTGGCACGTATGGGAGCAAGAGCGCAATGTCGATACGCTGCTCGCCCAGATCGATAAACAGGATGTCGTTCTGCTGGATTGTGTGACCACATTGGTCAGCAATGAATTATTTTACGGCTGGGAACGGGGAGAAGAGCGCTGGCGTGACGCAGACTATCAGCGGAAGGTCGTCGCCAAGCTGACTGCGCTGTTCACCCAGCTGGCGGCTGATTATCAGGCAGTGATCGTCTCGAATGAAGTCACGTCAGATCTCCCGGTGGCTGATGAAGGTACTTTCGTGTATCAGCGGATACTCGGACAGCTTCACTGTGAGCTTGTCGCTCTCGCCGATGAGGCGATTGAGCTTGAATGCGGCGTACCGTGCTGGAAGAAAGGAGGAAGGGTATGCTAGGTGTCATGATTCAAGGCACATCCTCTGATGTCGGAAAAAGCTTTATTTGCACGGCGCTTTGCCGGGCGTTCGCCCGCCGCGGCCTGAGCGTCGCTCCATTCAAATCACAAAACATGTCAAACAACTCCTATGTGACGAAGGAAGGGGCTGAAATCGGCCGCGCCCAGGGCATTCAGGCCGAAGCGGCGGGAGTGGAAGCGAGCGTCATGATGAATCCGATTTTGCTCAAGCCGAGAAACGATCATACATCGGAGGTCATTCGCTTCGGCCGTGTTCATCAGACACTTTCCGGCAAGGATTACCGCCAGCAGTTTTACGAGCTTGGCTTGGAAACGATCCGCGAGGCGCTGGCAACGCTTGAAGCCGAGTATGATGCGATCGTTATTGAAGGAGCGGGCAGTCCGGTTGAGATGAATCTTAATGACCGTGAACTCGTTAATATGAAGGTGGCAGAGCTAGCTGATGTGCCGGTGATCCTTGTCGCCGATATTGACAGAGGCGGCATTTTCGCCAGTATCGCCGGGACGCTCCAGCTGCTGAGCGAGCAGGAGAGAAGCCGTGTCCTCGGCGTGATCGTCAATAAATTCCGCGGCGATCCGGATCTGTTTGTCAGTGGGCGAAAGTGGATTGAAGAAAACCTCGGCGTCGAAGTGCTTGCCGTCCTGCCGTATCTCGACAATCATCGAATCGAAGCCGAGGATTCGCTCTCGCGTCAAACACGCTATCGTCAGCCGGCAAAGCAGGGTGACCAGCTTGAGATTGTGATGATTGACTTGCCGTATTTGTCGAATGACACGGATCTGGAACCTTTTCTTCATGAGCCGGATGTGTCACTGCGTCTCGTCGGGATGCACGATCAGCTTGGCTCTCCCGACGCGGTGCTGCTGCCGGGGACGAAAAGTACGATTCGTGATCTGGAGGCGATGACGGCAACCGGGCTGAGCGAGCAGCTGAAGGCTTATGTCCGCCAAGGAGGAACAGTCATTGGCATTTGCGGCGGCTACCAGATGCTCGGCCGGACGATCATCGACGAAGCCGGCACCGATACGGGAACGGCCGGGCTGGAAATAGAAGGGCTTGGCATTTTACCGGTTGAAACGGTTTTTGCCCAGGAGAAATGGACGAGTCAGTCTGTCGGCCGGCTCGTTGCGGTGGAATTTACAGCGCTGGCTCCGCTAACCGGCTTTGAAATTCACCTCGGCCACTCGCGGCGGCTGACGGAAAGCGCCCTTCCCTTTTTAACGGTCGGGGAGCGCGAGGACGGGATATTCGCCGAGGGAGGCCGGTTAATCGGCAGTTATTTTCATCATTTGTTTTACAATGATCAGTGGCGGACGTGGTGGTTGAACCGCTTGCGGAAAATCCGCTCTTTGCCGGAGCAGCCGGTCCGAAGCCTGCAAAATGAGCGGCAAAAGGGCTATGAGCAGGCCGCAGATTGGCTTGAAGCAGAGCTTGATGTGAGGCAGCTGCTTAAGAAAATCGAGGCATGGAGGAAAAGCGATGCGGCATATTAACATTTTGTTCGACGGCATCGTCCTGGCGATTCAGTTTTTAACAATTCTCCCGCTTAAAAAAAATGTGGAATGGGATGAACGGAGGGCTTCTGCTTCGGTGGCTGCTTATCCGCTCGTCGGGCTGATTCTCGGTGCTTGCCTCGCGCTTCAGGGCTATTTGCTGCTGCAGTATTCGCCGATGTCTCCCTTGATCATTGCCCTCTATGTGCTTAGCTTTTCACTGCTTTTTTCCGGAGGCCTGCATGTTGATGGCTGGGCCGATTTTTGCGACGCCGTTTTTTCGCGGAGAGAGCGGGCGCGGAAGCTGGAGATTATGAAGGACCCCCGCCTCGGCACGTTTGGGGCGCTTGGCGTCCTCTTCCTTCTCGGCTGGCGCTTTGCCTTCATCTGGGAACTCGTGCAAGCGGGAAGCGGACCGTTTCTGTTTGGGCTTTTTCTCATTCCTGTCATCATGAGGCTGCTGCTTGGCTGGCAGCTGCTGCTCGGGCAGTTTGCCCGGCAGGAAGGAATGGCAGCTGCTTTGCGTCCAGCGCAAAACCGGACGGTGATGATCACCTATATTGTGTGGTCGCTGCTGACGGTGGCGCTTATCGTGATCATCTATCCGCCTTTTCTGATTCTGTTCGGCGGAGCGGCTCTCTTTTTGGCGATTTGGCTGAAGTGGGTCAGGCAGCAAATTGGCGGGATTACAGGGGATACGGTCGGCGCTGGCGGCGAAGGAGGGGAGACATTATTATGGGCGATGCTTTGGCTGTTAGCCTTATTCGGCATGGCTTGACACGTTATAACGAAGAGAGCCGTTACCTAGGTTCAACCGACCTTCCTTTATCAGCGCAGGGAAGACAACAGCTGACGGCTTTGGCCGCGCTTCCCCTTGGCGAAAGCGATTTGCTTGTCACGAGCGATCTCCTCAGATGCCAGGAAACGGCGCAGCTTCTTTATCCCGGTCGACGCTTCCGCACTTTTTCGGCCCTGCGCGAGCTAGACTTCGGCTTATGGGAAGGAAAAACATACGAGCAGCTGAAAGAGGATCGTCTTTACCGCCGGTGGCTCGATGATCCGACCGGGGTTTCTCCGCCAGAGGGAGAAGGCTTGCGCGATTTTCAACGGCGGACGAAGCAGGCCTTTGGTGAGCTGCTGTCTCTCGCGGAGGACGAGGGAGCGGACAAGGTGGTCGTCATTACTCACGGCGGAGTCATTCGCCAGTGGCTGACGGAGTATGCGCCGCTCAAACGGAACTTTTTTGAATGGCATGTACCGATTGGCTGTCGTCTCACCTTAAGCGGAAAAAAATCAGATGTAAGGAGGGGGCTGCGATTCATTTCATTACTGGAGGAGCCTTTCACGGAAAGAATAAATGGGCGATGAAGCACGCTTCCGGAGCCGGTCCTGCTGAGATTCAATGGTATAATGGCTATGAACGGTGCCCGCATCCAAGCCGGAATCAAACCGGCACGGTGATTATTTTCGGGCTGGAAGCAATCGTGCGGGCCTTTTTAACGGAGGGGGAAGCGGAAGCGCGTGAACGATTTCATTTATGGCTTGAGAGCTGGCTTTGCTGGGAGCAATCTGGCGGTCTTCTTTATTTGATTGGTTCAGATGTTGGCAAGGGCGTTGTCCCGCTTGAAAAAGAAGCACGTCTGTTTCGTGATCATGTCGGTGTCTGTTTTCAGGAAGTAGCAAGGAAGGCAAAGCGCGTCGATCTGATTTGGTATGGGTTGGCGACACAATTAAAATAGGAGGCTGGATATGAGACTTTATACAAGAACAGGGGATGAAGGGCAAACAAGTGTCATTGGTGGAAGAATGGCGAAAGACGATACGCGCGTCATCGCTTACGGAACGACGGATGAGGTCAATTCCTTTGTCGGTATGGCGGTAGCTCAGCTTGATGAGGAGGTCTTTCCTGATATGAAAGCGGAGCTTGTCAAAATCCAACATGAGCTGTTTGATTGCGGCGGCGATTTGGCGATGCTCAAGCAAAGGGAAGATCGGCCCTATAAAGCAAAGCAGGAAATGATCGACTTCCTTGAGGAACGGATCGATGCTTATATCCAGGAAGCGCCGGAGCTGGAGCGATTTATTTTGCCGGGGGGCTCTGAGGCGGCCGCGACGATTCATGTCTGCCGGACAGTCACAAGGCGCGCTGAGCGCTATGTGACGAGACTCCACCGCGAATCGGATGTCGTCAATCCAATCGTGCTAAAATATCTCAACCGTCTGTCCGACTATTTTTTTGCGATTGCCCGCGTGATTAATTATCGCCTTAACGTGAAAGACGTCGAGTATGAACGGAGCGCGATCGTCTTTCGCAGCGGCAAACGGAAAGAATAGCATCCGCGATCAGAATAGAAAAACGAAGCAGCGTGTTATCCGGCTGCTTCGTTTTTCGTATGGCGAAGTGTTTGACAATTATTACCTCATGGTTTATAGTTTAGTAGATCGATCTACTACATTATGAAAAGCCCTGTGCGGTTTTCTTATATCAACTTAGAAGGAGGCATTCTTTTGTTTTCTTTTCAAAAGCATACATACTTATATGCTACAATAATAACAATCCTGATGGGCCATAACATGCTTTTAGTCAAGTCACTCCTATATACGGTTGAGCCGCTTGTGCTGACATTTGTGCGGATGACGCTGACGGCCTTGGCTCTTTTAGCCATTTGCTATTTCGTTTATGGTGTCGTCAAACCGACAATGGAGCAGTGGAAGCTTTTGACGCTGATCGGTTTTTTTGGCGTGTTCGTCCATCAAATTACGCTGGCGATCGGGCTGGAAACATCGCATGCGACGAACGGCGCGCTCATTTTAGGATTAAACCCGATCGCGACGACATTGCTTGGTGCTTTATTATTGAAGGAAACTTTATTTCGCCGCCACTATATCGGCGTAATCCTGAGCTTTATCGGAATTTGCTTTATCGTGTTCCGCGGCTTTTCCTCATTCAGCTTCTCAAGCGGCGATATCCTGCTGTTTTTCTCGATGCTGGCGCAGGCACTGAGCTTTGTCTATACGCGGAAGCTTTCAGGACAAATGGAAATTATCCCGGTAACGGCCTACAGTTATTTAGTAGGGGCGGGCATGCTTCTCGTTTTGCCATTTGTTCAGGATATGACGAGCATTTTCACCTTTTCGGCGTTTATCTGGGTTAAAATCCTGCTCGCTTCAGTCGTGTTAACGGCATTCGGCTTTATTGGCTTCAATCTCTGTATTCAGCGCCTTGGAGCCGGCGGGGCGTCGATCTTTTTAAATGTGATTACGGTCACGGCTTTAATTGGCGCGGTCATCTACTTAGGGGAAGAGCTGCTGATCCAGCATATTTTCGGCTTTTTATTTATTAGTGTAGGGATTTGGGTCGCCACCCATCATAAGGACCCGGCTGTAAAAACAGACCTGCAAAACCGCTCCCATTCGGTTTCTTCGTCATAGGAGCGAGAAAAGGAGGAATTTCTGACAAGTGAATTCCAAGAAAAAGCGGCGTGTGACGCTGCAGGATGTCGCCAAGGCGGCGGGAGTGTCACGGGCAACCGCTTCTTTAATCGTCCGTGGCAGCCCGAAAATTTCTGCCGCAACGCGCGAAAAAGTGTTGGGAAAAATGAATGAATTAGGCTATGTCTATGATCGGGTCGCCGCCAATCTGCGATCGAAACAGTCGACGACCGTCGGTTTATTGATTACCGAAATTGCGAACCCTTTTTTTTCCGAGCTGCTTGACGGGATTACAGCTGAGCTTGAAAAGGAAGGGTACACGATTATTTTAGGGACAACCTCGGACTCTTACGACAAGCAGGAGCGGCTGCTGGCGACGATGCTGGAAAACCGCGTTGCCGGTATTTTGTGGACGCCTGTGTCCGCCAGTACCGCGGAGACAACGAAACAGCTGATCCACAGCCAGCTTCCCGTCGTTCAAGTCGGCCGGGAAATAACCGGCTCGACGTTTGATTACGTCGGGATTGATAACCGGGCCGGGGCGGAGCTGGTGATTTCCTATCTTGTAAAGGAAGGACATCGCCGGATTGCCTACCTGGGAGGCCCATCAGCGGCTTCACCGTGGCGCGAACGGATTTCAAGCTATAAGCAGGCATTGCTTCAGGCCGGATTGGACGTCGATCCTTCGCTCATTGTCGAAAGTGTCGCGACGAGAGAAGGCGGAAGGATGGCGATGGCTGAAATTTTGACAAGGGAAAGCAGACCGACGGCAGCGTTTTGCTTTAATGATATTGTCGCGATCGGGGCGATGCAGGAATTGAAGGGAAGGGGATTGACCCCGGGCGTGGATATGGCAATCGTCGGCTTTGACAACGTCGAGGAGGCGTCGATTTTTACGCCGCGCCTGACGACGGTTTCCTCTTTTCCCCGAATGATCGGAACCGAAGCCGCCAAGCTGTTGCATCAGCGAATTGATGATTTTGCCAGGCCTGCCGAACGGATTATACTGGAGCCGGAACTCCACATTCGTGAATCGAGTCAGGTCAGACTTTAATCAATGAGACTATGAAAAGCTTGAGACACTGGACTTTAACAGATCGTGGCGGTTCCGCTCCTTGCTTAAGGGCTGGGCAAAAGGTAAAAAAACAACCTTTTGTTTCAGCCCTTCCTTTTCTTTTCTTGACAATGATAGTAAGCTTATACTATATTACTAGTGAAAACATTAAACTGTTAACATTCTGATGATTCCGAATAGAGAGGTAATAATAATGGAGCTGTTCACAGAAGAAGTGCAACGAAAATTAATATGGCAACAAGTGCTTGAGAAATTACGCAAGCGAATCATTTTAGGAGAAATGAAAAAAGGCGAGCATTTGAAGGAAGTCGTCCTGTCAAAGGAGCTTGGCGTCAGCCGCGGCCCGGTGCGGGAAGCAATCGTCCAGCTGGAGAAAGAGGGTCTGGTCCATACGTGCAAAAATGGGCGGACGAAAGTGAACGGCTTTTCCAATGAGGACGTCAACAATCTTTATTATGCACGGAGTGTAGTAGAAACGGCGGCGATAGAGCAAATTCAAATGCCGGTTGACGAGCAGTACTTGACCGAAATGAGAGAATTGCTAGATGCGATGGAAGATGAAGATTTGTCGAACCGCAATGTCAACTTTCTTGATTTGCAATTTCATTATTCCTTAATCCGGTTATCAGAAAACAAAACATTGATTCAAATGTGGCTCAGCACGAATGGAGTCATTAAAGCGATTATGGAAATCACGAATGAACATACCCGCCAGCAACGGGCAACGAGCTTAACGCAGCACGAAGAAATTTTAAAAGCGCTTCAATCAGGCGATCGACAACAGGTAAAGCATACGTTGGAGACGCATTTACATTACGCGAGGAAGGTTTTGAAAAACTTTTTCGAAACAATTCATATATCTTAAAAGTACAGGAGGAACGTTATGGAAGAGAAAAGAAAGGTCCCATGCGGTATTATCGGCTCGGGGAATATTGGCACAGACTTATTGGAAAAGCTCAAACGGAGTAAGGTGTTGGAGCCGACGGTGATGATCGGCATTGATCCACAGTCAGACGGTTTACAGCGGGCAAAGCAAAAAGGGCTCACGACGATCGACAATGGCATTGAAGGCTTTAAGGCGCAGCCTGATTTGGCCGACATTCTTTTCGATGCAACAAGCGCCAAAGCCCATATTCAAAATAACAAAGTACTACAGGAGCTTGGCAAAACAGTCATCGACTTAACGCCGGCTGCCATCGGTCCTTATGTCGTTCCGGTTATTAACATCGATGATCACATTCAGGAGTCGAATGTCAACATGGTCACATGCGGTGGACAATCCACTGTTCCAATTGTAAGCGCTTTAAATAAGGTGGCTGATGTCGCCTATGCAGAAATTGTGTCAACGATTTCCAGTAAAAGCGCCGGGCCCGGCACACGGCAAAACATTGATGAATTCACGCAAACAACTGCGAAGGCTCTAGAAGAAGTCGGAGGAGCCGATAAGGGGAAAGTGATTATCATTTTGAACCCGGCAGAGCCGCCAATCATGATGCGCAATACGATTCACGTCATGATTAAAAAATATAACGAGGAGATTTACGAGCAAATTAGAACGACAGTGACAAACATGGTCGAGCAAGTGCAGCAATACGTTCCAGGATACACATTAAGCGCTGAGCCTTATTTTAACGAAGATCGAGTGACCATCTTCCTGCAAGTTACCGGTCTCGGTGATTATTTACCTGAATATGCAGGCAACCTTGATATTATGACGTCAGCCGCCGTAAGAGTCGGAGAAGAATTTGGACAGCGAAACGATCGCTAGGAGGGGAAAAGGATGGGAACAGAAAAGATTACAATTAATGATGTAACGCTGCGCGATGGAATGCACGCCATTTCGCATCAATATACAAAGGAGCAAATTGCCGAATTAACGAGAGTCATCGATGAATCAGGTGCTGACATTATCGAAGCGACGCATGGCGATGGTCTTGGGGGCAGCTCGATTCAATACGGTTTCTCAAAGGAAACGGAAGAGACGATTATCCGGACGGCGGTCGAAAATGCGAAGTCGGCTAAAATCGGCGTCCTGCTTATCCCGGGCATCGGCACAATTGAGCATTTGCAGCGCGCCCATGAATACGGAGCAAGCGTCGTCCGGATTGCGACTCATTGTACAGAAGCCGACATTTCGGAGCAGCATATTAAATATGCGCGCGACTTAGGAATGGATGTCGTCGGCTTTCTGATGATGGCTCATATGATTCCGGCAGAGCAGTTGGCCGAGCAGGGCAAAAAGATGGAGTCGTATGGGGCGGGCACGGTTTATTGCACAGATTCCGCCGGAGCACTGTTGATGGATGATACTCGCCGGCGCATTGCCGCGCTGAAGGAGCAGCTTACCGTCGAAATCGGCTTTCATGCCCATAACAATCTGTCGCTCGCCGTCGCGAATTCCATCGTCGCCATTGAAGAGGGAGCGAACCGGATCGACACAAGCCTTGCCGGAATGGGAGCGGGAGCTGGAAATACGGCGACGGAGGAACTGGTTGCCGTCATGAACAAGGCGAACATCCGCCACAACATCGATTTATATAAAGCGATGGATGCGGCTGAGCATGTGATGAAGCCGATGATGAAGCGTCCGATCTCGATTGACAGATTGAGCTTAACGATGGGCTATGCCGGCGTGTACAGCTCATTCCTGCTGTTTGCGTTCCGGACAGCCGAAGAATACGGGATTGATGCCCGTGATATTTTGATGGAAGTCGGCCGGCAAAAAGCGGTCGGAGGCCAGGAAGATATGATTCTATCCATTGCACAGAAGTTGGCAAGTGCAAAATAAACGTGGAGAGGGGCAGCAATGATGCTCGTTGTGTTAGCGGATGGCAAGTCACTAGAAGGAGATCACTATCAGATTGAAGAGGAGTTCTTTCGCGAGCGCGGAGTTGAATTCAGAGTAGAAGATTGTGCAACAGAAGAAGAGGTGATAGCAGCGTGTCAGGATGCCGATGCGGTACTTAGCGTCTACGCTCCGATGACGGAAAAGGTGATTGCTGCTTTGCCGAACTGTAAAGCGTTGGTGCGCTATGGTATCGGCTTTGACAATATTGACGTAGAGGCTGCTTCGAAGAGAGGAATCGCTGCTTGCAACATTCCTGACTATTGCATTCCTGAAGTCGCTACCCATACGATGGCGATGCTGCTACAATTTGAACGGAAAATCGGTTTGCTCGATGCTTCCGTGCGCGAAGGACAATGGAATCCGAATGCCGGCTTTTACTCACGCCGCCTGTCTTCACTGACGCTCGGCCTGGTCGGCTTTGGAAATATCGCTCAGGAAGTAGCGAAGTATGCCGCGTCGTTTGAGATGAAGATCATCACGTATGATCCGTTTATTTCCGATGAGGTAGTGGACAGATACGGGGTGAAAAAGGTCACTCTCGAGCAATTATTTACCGATGCAGATTATATCTCGGCTCATGTTCCGTTGAATGAGCACACGCATCATCTGATTAATGAGGAAGCGTTTAATAAAATGAAGAACTCCACTGTCCTGCTTAACACCGCGCGCGGGCCGATTATTGATCAAACAGCGTTAGTGAAAGCGTTAAAGGAGAAAACGATCAGAGGAGCTTGTCTCGATGTTCTCGAGCATGAGCCGCTTCAGCTCGATGATGAAATTCTGAAGCTTGAGCATGTCGTCATCACCCCGCATGCGGCTTTCAATAGTGAAGAAGCAAAACAGCGCCTTCATTTACGAGTAGCAGAAACCGCTTACGCCATCCTCCAAGGTGAGCATCCAAGCAACATCCTTAACCGGCAGGCAGTCGTCAGCGCAAAAGGGTGAAGTGTCCCTTTTGCGCTGACGACGAAGCAGCGAGAGAAGTGCGCGCAAGGGTGTAAAAGTCAGAAGGAAAGCGGGTTTCTTTCCTTCTGACTGAGCGCGGACGGAGCCGCTGCAAAGTAAGCTCCTGTGAAAAGGAATGCGCTTGAGAAAAACCTGTTATGAAATCATAGCAGGCTTTTTTCTTCCTAAAAAACATATAATTCTGAATTTAACATTGATATAATGAAACAGAACAGCAGAGGAGGTTGGAGACATGGCGATGGCCAAGGCGGACAAGTGGAATGCGAATCTTTATGACAATAAGCATGCGTTTGTCTCACAATATGGAGAAACATTGATTGGACTGCTTGCCCCGGCGGAGGGGGAGAAGATTCTTGACTTGGGCTGTGGAACGGGAGATTTAACAAATCAGCTTAGCGAACGAGGCGCGATCGTAACAGGGGTCGATCAATCGACCAATATGATTGATCAGGCGGAGCAGAAATATCCCCATTTACAATTTGATGTGATGGACGGGGCCGAGCTGACATACCGGGAGCAATTCGATGCCGTGTTTTCGAATGCAGCCCTACACTGGATGAAGAAGCCTGAACCGGTGCTTGCGGGAATTTATCGGGCGTTAAAGCCAGGTGGGCGCTTCGTCGCGGAATTTGGAGGCCAGGATAATGTCGCGATGGTGACAAATGAATTGCGGAACGAATTTGAAAAACGGGGCATGACCGATTTTTCTAGTCGTTATCCGTGGTATTTTCCAAGTATCGGGGATTATACGGGAAAAATGGAGGAGGCTGGCTTTTTCGTTACGTTCGCCGAGCATATTGACCGGCCTACTCCGCTCGAAGGAGAGGAGGGACTACGCAACTGGCTTGTGATGTTTGCCGCTTCCTTTTTTGAAGGAATTGAGGAAGGGCTAAGGCAGGAGATTGTAAAAGCAGTTGAACAAAATTTGCGGGCGACGCTTTATCAGGAAACAGGCTGGGTCGCTGATTACAAGCGAATCCGGGTGATTGGAAAGAAGCAATAAAAAATGGAGGCTCGGGGAAAAGGTTGTTATTTACCTTTCCCCGAGCCTCTTTATGTTTTTCCTGGAAACAAAGGTGAATGATGATACATAATTCCACGAGCTGTATTTCATACTACATAACAGGAAATGACAGGAGGTGAGAGAATGCTTGGAAAATGGCTGATGCATAAAGTGAAACATCGGGAAGATGAAACGATCCCAAGCATTCTCGAGTTATTTCGGCAGTCGAGTGACTTTGTCGAGTATGATTTTGAGCTGGAGTCAGCCTGTTACAAAATCGCTTATTTCCGGACGATGGTTGACTCGGATCGCCTGAATCGCGACATCTTGGCCTATTTGCCAAAAGCGAAAAAACAAAGCTTGGATGCGCTGCTTGAAGCAGTTCCGATTACTGATAAACAGCTTGTATATTCAGGAAACGAATTACGGAATAAGGCGATGGCCGGTTTTGTCATTCTCTATGAAAAAGACAATCCCTCCGCTTGTGGTGTCATTGAAGTATCGATGGAATCTGATCGGCAGGTTTCTCCTCCTGAAAATGAATTTAGTGTTGCCGGTCCACGAGAGTCCTTTATTGAATCACTGGACACGAATATCAATTTAATCCGGAAAAGGCTGCCTTTGCCGCAATTGGAAGTAAAAGAAATGAAGATTGGGAAAATCACCCAAACGCGTGTCTGCCTTCTTTATATTCAGGGTCTGGTCGACCAGGATAATTTGCAAACGATGCAGCAAAGGCTCGAAAAAGTAGAATTTGATCAGGTGATTGACAGCAGTTCCCTTGCGCAAATGATTACCGATAATACGATGTCGATGTTTCCCCAGCTGATCAATACTGAAAGACCGGAAAGGGTCGCGGCGGTTCTGGCGGAAGGGAAAGTAGCGTTTATGTGTGACGGGTCGCCGGAGGCTGTTTTCGGTCCGACGACTTTAATTGAGTTTTTTTCGTCATTGGAGGACTATTTCCTCCCATGGCAGATTGCTTCCGCCGTCCGGCTGCTACGCTTTGTGGCGGTAGCTTTTTCGATTTTGGCGACGCCGATTTATGTCGCCGTGCTAACCTATCATTATGAACTCATTCCACGTGATTTACTGGCAACGATTATTGCCTCGCGCAGTAATCTGCCGTTTCCTCCTATAATTGAAGCGGTATTTCTTGAGCTGACCATTGAGCTGTTACGAGAAGCCGGGGCGCGGTTGCCGACTAAAGTCGGACAAACGATCGGTATCGTTGGCGGAATTGTGATTGGGCAGGCGTCGGTGGAAGCGGGGCTGACAAGTAATATTTTATTAATCATCGTCGCGCTGGCGGCATTAGCTTCCTTTACGACGCCTGTCTATCAAATGGGCAATACGATCCGTCTGATCCGCTTTCCGTTTATTATTGCCGCAGCCATTGCCGGCGGAGTCGGCGTCGTCGTTTGCGGCCTCTATACACTTGTTCATCTGCTTCATCTTACATCGCTCGGAAGACCGTATTTGGCTCCGCTCTTTCCGCCACGGTTTAAAGATTGGAAGGATGCTTTTATCCGGCTGCCTTTCAGCTGGATGTCCTCGCGACCGGTTTATTTAAGACCGCGTGATAAAGGCCGCTTTAATTTCAGCAGAGCGACGAGGAAGGAAGATATCGATGAGTAAAGGGTCGACAATTGGTGATAAACCGATAAAAGAGCAATATTTAGTATCTGGATTTTTAGTGCTGTTTTTGATTCACAGCACGCAAATTGGCGTCGGTGTGCTAAGCTTTCAGCGCTCGGTTGTAAAGTCAGCCGGTTATGACGGCTGGATCTCTGTCCTGCTTGCCGGTGTCGTCGTCTCGCTCATTATCAGTTGTATGTATATCCTCCTTAAAAGGGCGAATGGGGATATAATTACGATTCATCGGCAAATTTTCGGAAAGTGGATCGGAAATGGCTTCAGCATCCTTGTCGGCGTTTATTTTATGGCGCTGGCGATCCTTGTCTTGAGGTCGTATATCGAAATCGTTCAAGTGTGGATATTTCCTGATCTGCCGACCTGGGTTGCCCTTTCTTTCGCTATGTTGTTTTTTTATTATGTGGTCGCAGGAGGGTTCAGAACCGTCGTCGGTTTGGCCTTTTTAGGAGTCGTGATTCCTTCTCTTTTATTCCCGTTGCTTCTTTTGCCGCTTGAATATGCGCATTTTCTCAATATCCTTCCAATCTGGAAGCATACTTTCACGGAAATTGCGTTAGGCGCGCGTGATACGACGCTGAGCTTTCTCGGATTTGAGCTGTTGCTCATGTACTATCCATTTTTAAAGCAAAACGAATTTACGCAAAAATGGGCTCAACTGGGAGCGATCTTGACGACGGTCACCTATACGATCATTATGGTTGTCAGTTTGGTCTTTTACAGTGAAGAACAGCTTAACCGGACGATTTGGGCAACGCTGACCTTATTTAAGGTGATTGAGCTTCCCTTTCTTGAACGATTTGAATATATCGGCATCTCTATTTGGCTGATTTTAATCACGCCTAATATTGCGCTAAGCTTATGGGCGGCAAGCAGATGTGCGAAGCGGGTTTTTCATATGAATCAACGACTTGCTTTAGTGCTGGCGCTTATCATCGTTGCAGCTGCGATCGCCTTTTTGCCGACGAGACAGGAAATCAACCTTTTTAACGAATGGATGGGAACCGTTGGCTTTTATTTTTGCTTTCTTTATATCCCGCTTTTAGTACTTCTTCAAACGATCGTCTTGAAAG
This sequence comes from Halalkalibacter oceani, assembly GCF_023715605.1. GTDB lineage: Bacteria > Bacillota > Bacilli > Bacillales > Bacillaceae_D > Halalkalibacter > Halalkalibacter oceani. The sequence goes on along the minus strand of NZ_JAMBOL010000003.1, from coordinate 226,066 downwards.
TAAGGAGGAATAAACATGGCCAAACGATGGATGTCTAGCGTCTGTTTGGCAGTACTTTTCCTAACGGGCTGCTTACAAACAAATGTGATTGACGAAGTCTCCCTCATCCGCTCAGCCGCCTATGATCTCGATGATGAACAACAGCTGAAAATCACGGTCAGTTTTCCGACTTTTATTGAGCAAGGGGGGAAAAACGTGCTTGAAAAGGGGATTATTGAGGCCAGTGGGGATACGGCAAAAGGAACGAAAGTCATGTTAAATAAGCGGGCCCAGCGGCCATTGGTGCTTGGCCAAATCAGGGTCATTTTATTTAGCCGGGAGCTGGCTGAACAAGGGATTGAGGATTTAGTCGATTCCCTCTACCGTGATCCGTCGGTAGGAAATCGGATTTTGCTGGCGGTTGTTGATGGTCGGGCCGAGGAGGTTCTGAAGACCGAGTTGGGCTCAGGGGAGCAGGCCGGTGTTTTTCTGTCCGATTTGTTGCGGCAAAATATGGAGCAGAATATGATCCCTTCGACTAATTTGCACAACTTTTTATTCAGCTTTTATAGTGATGCGCGTGATCCGTATCTCCCACTTATTAAAAAAGCCGGAGATACTGTCCGTGTCGCAGGAACGGCATTATTTAAGGCCGATGTCGTCCATACGACTTTATCGGGTGATGATTCTTTCTTGCTTAAACTGCTCACGACTCCGGCCCGGCAGGCGACGCAGCAGTTTACGCTTAATGGAGAAGGAGCAACTAGTCATGTCGTAATTGAGAAACTGAATAGTGAATTAAAAAAAGAAGTAGAGAAAACGGAGACGGGGCCTATCTTTCGCTATAATATGACAATCGACGGGGAAATCATTGATTATACAGGAGAGATGAATTTGGATGAACCTGGGGTTGTGAAGGAGGTGCAGGAAAAAATAGAAGAGGAAATCACGAGGCGGCTGACAGATATGCTATACCAATTTCGCGATGAAGGAATTGACCCGGTCGGCGTCGGCGAGCTTTACCGCAGCACGACACGTGACTGGCGTCCGGAAGAATGGGAAAACAGCATTTATCCAGCGGCGACCTTCGAATTGGATATTGAGTTAAACGTAATCCAGTCTGGGGCGATTGAATAAATCAGGAATATTTTTTAACGGATTTCCATATGATACTGATATCTGTGAATAAATCAAATAGACCAGCTTCGCTTTAAAGGGAAAGACTGGTTGTGATATCGGAATGGGAGGACGTTATGGTTGATTTAATAAAACGAGTCTGCATTGCGCTTGCCTTAGCTGCTTTTATTAGCATGTTATTTATTACATCGACAACTTCATTTGCGGCAGAATACGAATCAGGTTTCAGCGATGACCTCATTTGGCCAACGGTTGGCGAAGTGACGGATTCTTTTGGGACAAGGGAGGGCAAGCATTATGGGATTGATATTGCCGCCCCCGAGGGCACGCCGGTAGTGTCAGTAGCGAGCGGGACGGTTTCCCGCTCCTATGTTTCTCATACATATGGACAAGTCGTGTTTATCGAGCATGATAATGGCTTGGAAACGGTATACGCGCATCTACACGAACGCATCGTCGATGAAGGAGAGCAGGTAGAAGAGGGAGAAAAAATCGGTTCCGTCGGCAATACGGGCCGCTCGTCCGGCAACCATTTGCATTTTGAGGTTCATCACGGCAGCTGGAATCCGGAAAAGTCAGATTCGATTGACCCGCTTCATGTACTTTCAACGGACACTGGTGCGATGTATGCGGCGATTGGCGGCGTCTTTGAAGAGGAAGAGGAAAGAAAAACAGTGGCGACGCTAAGCATCCAGTCGGAACATACAGCCCGGGGAGAACAGGTGAATGATGAAACAGCAGTCTATGTCGAGGTGGAGTCCGGAGATACACTATGGGGAATTGCGTCTGATTTTAAGGTGACCGTAGAGCATTTGCAGCAGTGGAACGAGCTTGAGACCGATTTGATTACTGTCGGTTCGGTGCTCGTTGTATACCCTGAACGGGTCGATGGTGCTCATGTCATTGAGCAGGGAGAGACGCTCTCGGCGATTGCCGCCAAATACGAGCTGACGGCGGAGCAAATCATTGAACTGAATCAGCTTTCTTCCGATCTTATTTATCCGGGGCAGCTTCTGACAATTAAAGAATGAGAGGCGGAGCAGTCTATAATTCGCCTGTGAAATATGGTAAAATAGGAGGTAGCTCGACGGGTACGTAGAACGGGGAAATGGTGAAATGAACATAGATATCGAGCTGTTTCAATGGCTCAACCGACAAACGGATTTGAATAGCTCCCAAATTGATTTAGTCGATGGGTTTGTTTTCATGCTGCGTAAAATCAAGCAGCATGGTTCTATTCGTATGGTCGGAAACAGAGAGTTTCATTCCCGCTTTTGGCGCTCTCATGACCGGGCGTTCGGCTATCAACTTATGAAGAAGAAAGGCAGGCAGCAACGGGCCCACCTCTATCAATTTTATTGCGACATCGCCTTTGAGGAAGCGCTGCTCAAAACGGATGGAACGATCGTCACGCTGACCGAAGCCGGCGAGGCTTATTTGCGTCAGAGCAAGGACAAGCAGCTCGACCTGCTGTTTTCGTATATATGGTAGGAATGAGGCTGTGACAAAAGGTTGTTTTTTAAACCTTTTGTCACAGCCTTTAAGCAATGAGCGGAACCGCCACGATCTTTTAAAGCCCGTTGTGAGTGGGTTTCTCACAACGGGCTTGTGGCGTGTGAAGCCATTGCCAGTAGGTCCAAAGCTAGCTTTGTCTCAAGCTCTTTTTAACATTCAATCTTATCGGCGATGTGGATGTCCTCCATTTTGAGAAGGGCGTCGATGACCGTGTCATCGACGAGCTTATCGACAGCGACCATCATAATCGCTTCTCCGCCTTCTTCTTTCCGGCCAACTTGCATCGTCGCGATGTTGACATTATGCTCAGCAAGCAATTGTCCCATACGGCCGATGACGCCTGGACGGTCATTGTGCTGGATGTAGATGAGGTGTCCTTCCGGAATGAAATCAACTGTGAATCCGTTGACGTTGACAATTCTTGGACCGTATTCCTTCACGTATGTTCCTTTAATTTCAAACGTACGGTTTTCGCCGCGGACAACAGCGTGAATCATATTGGAATAGCCGTACGTTTTGTTTAAGTGCTTCTCGCCGAAACTGATGCCGCGTTCTTTGGCGATCAGGCTCGCATTGACATCATTGACCGCAGCGTCAACACGCGGCTGGAGAAAGCCGGCCATCAAGCTTCTTGTCGTAATCGACGTTTCCAGCTCTGTTACCGTTCCGCCGTAAAACACATCGATTTCCTGAACAGGAGTCATCATGACCTGTGACAGGATGTTCCCCATTTTCTTTGTTAATTCATAGAATGGTTTCACCTTTTCGTACACTTCCTTGGAAAGTGTCGGTAAATTAATAGAGTTGCTCGCTGGCTCGCCTTGAAGGAAATGGAGCACTTCTTCGGACACTTGGGCAGCGACATTGAGCTGCGCTTCTTTCGTAGAAGCAGCGATATGCGGAGTGGCAATCACTTTTTCAAATGATAGCAGCTCCTGATCGGCAACCGGCTCTTCTTCAAATACGTCAAGCGCCGCACCGGCAATATGACCGTTATTTAAGTAGTGTTTTAACGCTTCCTGATCGATAATTCCTCCGCGGGCACAGTTAATGAGAAAAACGCCCGGCTTTGTTTTGGCGATGTTTTTCATCCCGAGTAAGCCTTTTGTTTCTTTTGTCAGCGGTGTATGAACCGTAATAATATCAGCGTTTTCAAGGACTTCATCAAGCGAAGCTGTCTCGACGCCAACCTTTTGCGCGCGCTCTTGCGTTAAGAACGGGTCGAAGACGAGCAAGGACATTTCAAATGCTTTTGCCCGTTGAGCGAGCTGTGTGCCAATCCGGCCAAAACCGATAATTCCAAGCGTTTTTCCTCTAAGCTCGAAGCCCTGGAACGCTTTGCGGTTCCATTCTCCGGCTTTGATGGAAGCATTGGCTTGCGGAATGTTTCGCATGACGGCCATCATCATCGCAAATGTGTGCTCCGCAGTTGAAATCGTATTCCCGTCCGGTGCGTTCACGACGACAACCCCGCGTTTCGTTGCAGCATCGAGGTCGATATTATCGACGCCGACCCCCGCTCTGGCAATGATTTTCAGCTTCGGCATCTTATCAAGCAGCTCACCTGTCACAGTTGTTGCACTGCGGACAAGTAGCGCGTCGAAGATCGATAAGTCTTCAACATCATTGACATTTTTCTCGACACAGCGGACCTGGTCACTTTCCAGTAAAGGCAGAAGCCCTTCCTTGCTCATGCTGTCTGAGACAAGAATGTTAAATTGTCCCTCTTTTGCTGCAGTTTCAGGATGATCAATGACAACTTGCTTGTTCATACTCTCTACACTCCTTTAAAAATCTGTTTTCTTTACTATGCGTAAAAATGAAAGCGGTATAACAAAAAAACCTTCTGCCCACACGACGGGAGTCGTGAGGGGCGGAAGGTTCAAACCGCGGTGCCACCCTCATTCATGCGCAACGCGTGCGCATCTCAGGGAGAGATACTCTCCAAGATAACGGATTTATCCGAATACATCTACTGACCTTCAATGTATGAACTCCGAAGGGCTCTGGAGGATGAAGCCAAACTAGTTCACAGCACCCACTAGCTCTCTGAATTGGCTTTTCATGCTCCCATCTTCATCATCGTTTTTCTAATGTGTAATTGTTCGTGAATAATAGTATTAATTGTTTGATAATTTATCATATCAAATGGCTTCTGTCAATCAGAAAATGACGAACAAAAGAAAAGATTTTTTCGTTTTTCTTCGTGAATAGCGTGATTGACGATAATTTTGTATCAAAAGAAGTCCGTTATCATATATATCGACTAGAGGAGGGGAGGCTTTGAAACATGTCGTAGGACCGGGAGAGACAGTGGCCATCATTGCGGCCAGCTATCAGATTCGGCCAATTGATCTGATCATGCTCAATCCGATCATTTACGCGGAAAACAGTTATGTTCCTCGCGGAGTCGAGCTTACACTTCCGCAAGAGGCGAAGTATTGCCCAGACACGTTCATTGATGACGTAAGGACAGAGTTTGGCCACGAACAGCTGGTGGCATTGCTGCCTGTCTGGAAAGAAAAAGGGATTCGCAGTGAAATCATTGGCTATTCGGTCATGAAAAAACCGATTTACGCATTTTTTATCGGCAGCGGGAAGAAGAACGTTTTTTATTCGGGAGGCTGGCATGCGAACGAGTGGCATACAGCAAAGCTGCTGGCTCGTTTCCTCGACCGGCTTGCCTCATACAAGCAAAAAAAAGAAGCATGGTTTGAGTACGACATCGAAGCGATATTGCAGCAAGTGACACTTGTCGTCGTTCCACTCGTCAACCCGGATGGTGTTGAGCTTGTGTTGCAGGGAATTTCCCCTGAGCATCCTTATTATCAGGACGTGCTTGCCATCAACAAAGGGATGACCAGGTTCGATCACTGGTCGAGCAATATTCGCGGCGTCGATTTGAATCATCAATGGCCGGCGGAGTGGGAAAGAGAAGCGGGTGAAAGTCCCCAGGAGCCTTGGCCGCGTCATTACAGCGGGCAGGCTCCATTAACCGAGCCGGAAGCACTTGCGGTGTATGAATTAACTCTTCGTGAGTCGTTCTCTCATGTGCTTGCCTTCCATTCCCAGGGTCAGGTGATCTATTGGGGCTATCGCGGCTATGAGCCGCCTGAGAGCAAAGAAATGGTGACGCGCCTTTCTCTTGCCAGCTCTTACACGCCGGTTCACACAGCAGACAGCGACGGCGGTTTTAAGGACTGGTTTATTCAGGAAACTGGAAGGCCGGGCTTTACAGTGGAGGTCGGGAGCGGCATCAATCCATTACCGCCAGGGGCCTTTGCCGAAATATGGGCAAATAATGTCAAGCTCGCACTTGAGGGTCTGCAGCTTTAAACGCAAGTGGCTGGGCAAAATTTTGCCCAGCCACGATCTTTTTCTCGCAACGGGCTTGTGGCAGTTTTGTCTCAAAAAGCAAAAGCCGATGAATCAAGATCATCGGCTTTCCATTAAATGGGCCTATTCAAATTTAAGCGCATCGCCGTCAAATGACTCGTCGGCAACTTTAATTGAATCCGTCGGGCAGCCCTCTTGAGCATCAATCATATCTTCCTCAAGCTCCTCAGGCACTTCAGCTGTCCCTTGATTATCATCAAGAATAACGAAGGCAATTCCTTCATCATCATAATCATAAATATCTGGAGCAGCCGCGCCGCACGCACCGCATGCAATACATGTGTCTTTATCGACAATTGTATATTTAGCCATGGTTAAACCTCCAATTCCACTCTCTTTTCTATTGTTTAATGTCGCATCTTCTGATTTATTGTAAAACGGAATGAGAAACATTTCAACCAATTCAACTGAACAGTGCCATTATTTTTTTCAACTTTCTTCTTTCTTACACGTCCACTCAGACGATTTTCCACCCCATTAAACGTGGAATTTGCTAAAATAAACAAAAGAGCTAGTTTTTCGCAGGAAAAGGTGGGAGGCGAATGAACGCCCAGCAAGCATTCATTTGTATCATTATAAGCGCCTATGAGGCAGACCGTTCGATTTATGGCGTTTACCATATCGTAAAAGGCAAGAAATCTTCTCAAACCATTCAAGACGCAGCCTTGTTTTCCCTGTTGCCTTATTTTGGCCTGCTGCCGGCGTTAACACGGGCTGAACTGGAGCAGGCTGTACGGGAACTTCATCAGCTGAAATGGCTGGAAAAAGTCGGCGAGGACCGCTTCGTCTTAACGGGACAAGGTCAGGCGGCACTTGACGCTTTTCTACAGCTTCATCCGGTTATGAAGGAGCTAAACGGCTGGGAGTACCATACGTTGACGGAGACGGCCTGGCTCAGGCTGCGCTTGTATATTCAATCGTTAACCCATCTCGTCGCCAGGACGCCATCCTTTTATCCGCTGACGCACGAGCCTGACATCCAGCGCTGGGTGAAAAACATGCTGCCGCCGTCTGATAAAAGGGAGACCGTTCACCGTGAGCTGTATGCGGAGTTAGTATCCTTTTTAAAAACCTGCCGGCAGGAGCAGGCCTTTGTTTTTGTCCATCAATTATCAGGGGAAAAACGGGCTGGAATGACAAAGCAGCAGCTCGCATCCGCACTCGGCTGGCATCCGTCCACGGTTCACCTTTATCATATGGCGACCTTGCATCAGATGTTCAACACAACAGCGAAACAGCCGGAGCGTTACCGCCGCTTAGCGATGTTTGCCGCTGATCTGAAGCAGGAGGTCGTGCTGACGGCATCGACGAAGCAGACAATGGAGCTGCTTGCTGAAGGCTATTCACTTGAGGAGATCAGCCGTATTAGAAAGTTAAAGCAAAATACGATCGAAGACCACATCGTCGAAATCGCCTGGCATCATAGCGCCTTTTCGATCCGGCCCTTTGTCCGTCAGGAATGGGAGCAGCAAATCATTGAGGTGGCGGAGCAGCTTGGGACGAGCCGTCTGCGCGAGCTGAAGGACAGATTGCCGCAGGAGGTCAGCTATTTTATGATCCGGCTGGTGATGGCCAAAAGGAAGGTGAGTCATGGAGCTTGAACGAGCATTACAAACTTTTTTCGGCTATTCGACTTTCCGAAGCGGACAAAAGGACGTTATCGAAGCATTGAGGCAAGGGCAGGATGTGATCGCTACATTGCCAACCGGTACCGGGAAATCGGTTTGTTACCAGCTGCCAGCTTTATTGGCGGAGGGGATCACCGTGGTCATTTCTCCGCTTCTGTCGTTAATGGAGGATCAAGTGCAGCAGCTGCGCACGGAAGGAATCAGGGCGGTTACGGCGTTAAACAGCTTTATGAACTGGAAGGAGCGGGAAAGCGTCCTGCGAAAGCTGTCCGAGTATAAGATGGTTTATCTTTCACCGGAAATGCTGCAAATGGCTCATGTCCAACAGCGTTTACGCGAAGTGGGAATCGCCTATTTCGTCGTCGATGAGGCCCATTGTATTTCGCAATGGGGACATGATTTCAGACCGGATTATTTGCGGCTCGGCACGTTGAAGGACGAGCTTGGCTGTCCGCCGTGTCTGGCGGTGACAGCGACGGCGACAGAAGCGGTGATTGAGGATATGGAGAAAAGCCTGCAACTAAGGGAGCCGGTGCTTCTGCGCTACCCGTCCGATCGTCCGGTGATTTCCTACCGGGTCGAAACGTACCGCACGACGGAGGAAAAGCTCGACAGACTGAAAGAGCTTGTCAGAAAGCTTAGAGGCCCGGGGATGATTTATTTTTCCAGCCGGCTCTGGACGGAAAGATGCGCTCGTCTTTTGCAGGAGGAAGGAATCGGGCGAGTGACGTTTTATCATGGCGGCTTGTCGACAGAGGACCGACTTTTAATTCAGGAGCAGTTTATGAACGGACAAATTGACGTCATCTGCTGCACAAGCGCCTTCGGAATGGGGATTAACAAGAAAGATATTCGCTATGTGCTGCACTTTCATTATCCAGCCGACATGGAGTCCTATGTTCAGGAAATCGGCCGTGCGGCACGCGACGGCAAGCCGAGTCTTGCGCTTTTACTCTATAGTGAAGAAGATAAAGGAAGAGTAAGGCTGTTAACCGACAGACTGGCACTTGAAGAGTCCGGCTTAAAGGACGCCTTACGCTCGATCAGCGGTGGTGCTGAGCTGACAAGAGAGCTGGAAGAGCAGTTTCGTGCGCGGACGGGCGGCGAGGAAGCAATCTGGAGGCTGACGCGCTATTTTTTGCAGGAAGAGGGTGCCTTGAACGGCGAGCGGATTGAGCCTTTTTCCGCCGGACGGATGTATGAACGGATTCAGACAGCCCATGAACAGCATTTGAAGCAGAAACAGCATAAGCTGTCGGCTTTTGAGGCATGGCTTGCGGGTACGGGATGCCGCCGTGAAGCATTACTCGCTTATTTTTCAGAAAAAATAGGCGAACGGCCTGAGCAATGCTGTGATCAGTGCGGGGCGAATGTCGAAGCTTTCTTTAGTGAATCACAGCGAATGTCCGTACCGTTAAAAAGATGGGAAGAAGCACTTGAACAGCTTTTTTTTGAACAGTAGGGGCGGTCTGATGGGCTGCACGCCGCTTCGGGACTGCCCGGGAAAGGGAAACGATGACATCACAAAAAGAAATTCTTGCATCATTAACAGATAAACAGCTGCTTATCCAGGTATATGTTACACAGGGGCTATTGCTCGGTTTGTCCTTCGTCATCGGATTTTTTGTTTTTGACAACTGGGAAGCGTTTTGGGCGTTATTTCAAAATGAGCTGTTTCCTATTGTACTCATTGGCGGCGGCTTGGCCCTGGCTGTCATCATGCTTGATGTTATGCTTGAAAGGCTGCTCCCCGCCGAATGGGTCGATGATGGCGGGCTGAATGAACGGCTTTTCCGAAGCTTAACGACGCCGCGGCTCCTGCTCGTTTGTGCGACTGTCGCCGTGGCCGAAGAAATCTTTTTTCGCGGCGTGCTGCAAACAGCGTTCGGTCTCGTTGCCGCCAGCCTGCTGTTTGCCGTCGTCCATGTCCGCTATTTGCCGAAGCCATGGTTATTTGGCCAGGTGATTGCTGTTAGCTTTTTACTTGGTCTAACCTTTGAATGGACAGGGAATCTTCTCATCACGATTTTTGCCCATTTTCTGATTGATGTCGTAGTAGGGATGTTAATTCGCGCTCGTGCTCAAAAGGACATGAGAGAGGTAAAGGAGGTATAAGATGTCAAGGAAGGTAAATGATCAGGCGGACGGACTCCGTCAGCAAATGAAAAAGCACGAAAGCGAGACGGCTTCCCTTCCACCGCGTTCCGAAGTCCATAAAAACAGACCGAAGCCGATCAAGCTGAAACTCTCATTCCCATTAGTGCGCTTGCTATTGATCTTGTTTTTTATCATTGTCGTCCTCGTCCTGTCCATCCCTTACTGGCTGCAATAGCCGCTTCTATGATCGCTTTGTCCCTCATAGAATGAAGAGGGGGTGAAAAAAGATGAAAAGCAGGCTGGAGGGGGAAAGAGAGGGCATTCAAGTATTGATGAATGAACTCGTCGCGCGGAAGCAAAAATGGGAAGGCGTTGAAAAGGCAAAATCAAGATGGTCGCTGTTTTTGCTCGGCTGCCTCGCGCTGCTTGTTTTTGCCGTCTACCGCTTATTTATCGAAAGCGGAGCTGCTTCCTCGACCCGGCTGATCTCTGTCCTGACGACGGACCCTTTTTTTATCGGGGCCGCGGGCCTTTGCGCGATCGGCTATTGGCAACTCCGCTTTTTCAGCAAAAAGGAGGATAAAGCGGAAAAGGAGTACGAAGAACTGCGGCTTGATATTATCGCCCGCAGCCCTGAGCTGTGGGAGGATGATCGCTCCTGGAAAAAGCGCGAGCAAACATATGCCTTTATGAAACGTGTCCACGGAGTCAATTTGTACCACAAGTGACGGGCTTGCCTCGAAAAGGGGAAAGGCCGGTGAGATAATGCTTAAGGAGCTTGAGACATGGCAATGGCTTCACACGCAACAAAGCCCGTTGTGAGAAACCCACTCACAACGGGCTTTAAAAGATCGTGGCGGTTCCGCTTCATTGCTTAGAGAGACAAAAACAACCTTTTTTCCCAGACTCCTTTGTCAGCACGAGGCAGGGGCCGGCTGTGCCGGCTGTCCGAAGAACAGGTAGCTGGATCGACAAAACGGGGAACCGTGTATATGGATGAGTTGCTCATTGTATGCTTCAATTTGTCCAAAGGCGACTGTTTTTCCTTGCTGGGAGTCAAATACCTCGACAGGAATCCCTAAACGGTAATTAAATGATACGTCTTGGTCGGTTACGAGCGATTTGTTCGTCAGTTTCGTCAGAATCACGTGAATCACTCCTTCATGTTTGTTCATAATCACCCTTGAATGTAAACGTTTCCTTTTCTCTGTTACTTTCAGTATACTGACTATTCCCTAAATATTCAATCAATTTGTTTGTTTTTCTGACGTGTTAAAATTCTTTGTTTTGTCACATTATTACGGTAGCTAAGGTGATAACTGTGTTAGGATAAAATAAGAAAATGTGATAATGGAGTAAGGAGTGGATATTCATGACAGGAGTTCAATTACTTGCGATCCTCGGCTTTGGATTTTTAGCGATGATTTTAGCTGTGAGCATGGCTATTTACATGCTTAAAGTTTCAGATGAAGCTGAATAAAAAAAGAATGTTTTACCGGTTGTCTAAGACTATTTCATGCTGATCGAAAGCAGATGAAATAGTCTTTTTTGTTACCCTGTTTTCAATTTTCTGTTAGAAAGGTACAATAAAAAAAAGAGGAAGGGGAGACGAACGATGCTTAACCGTTTACTTGCAAGAATGGAAGAGCTTTACCCGGAGATGATCGAGCTGCGCCGGCTGCTTCATGCTGAACCTGAATTGTCATTTGAGGAAGTGAAAACGCCGACGATGATCGCCGATTATTTAGAGCGGCTCGGTGTTGAGGTGAAAAGAGGGGTCGGCGGACGAGGTGTAGTCGGTTACATAAAGGGTGGTAAGCCGGGAAAGACCGTGGCGCTGCGGGCTGATTTTGATGCTTTGCCAATTATGGAAGAAACCGGTCTGCCATTTGCATCGAAAAACCCCGGTGTGATGCACGCCTGTGGCCATGACGGTCATACGGCGACGCTGTTGGTCGTCGCCAAGGCTTTGATGGAAATACGCGCCGAGCTGCCCGGGACAGTCGTGCTGATTCATCAGTTTGCGGAAGAGCTGGCGCCGGGCGGCGCAATTGCGATGATCGAGGACGGCTGCCTGGAGGGGGTTGACGCGATTTACGGCACGCATCTGTGGACGCCGATTCCAGTAGGGGAGATCGGCTATAGAGAAGGTGCGATCATGGCCGCGGCCGACCGCTTTGATGTGACGATTCTCGGTCGCGGCGGTCATGGGGCGAGTCCGCATGAAACGGTTGATTCCATCGCTGTTGCTTCAGCAGTCGTCGGGCAGCTTCAGCATATCGTCAGCCGCAATGTCGATCCGCTCAAGTCGGCAGTGATCAGCGTCGGGTCATTTCAAGCGGGCGGCGCCTTTAATGTAATCGCCGATCAGGCGGAATTGGTCGGAACGGTGCGCACGTTTGATCCAGACGTGCAGGAGCTGTTAATCAAAAGAATCGAAGAAGTGATTCAGGGCACTTGCGCAGCAATGGGAGCGAGCTATACGTATTCGTATAAAAAAGGCTATCCGGCCGTCATTAATGATGCTGTGGAAACAGAGCGCTTTGTCAGCAGCGCGCAAGCCGTACATCCAGCAAAGGACATCGTCGAGATTGAACCGGTGATGGGTGGAGAAGATTTTGCCTATTATTTGCAGCATGTGCCGGGCAGTTTCTTTTTTACCGGAGCGGGAAATGAAGCAAAAGGTTTAACGTATCCGCATCATCATCCTAAATTTGATTTTGATGAAAGGGCGATGGTCATTGCCGCCAAAGGCTTAGTGAGCGCTGCCCTCCACTTTTTACAGGAAGCCAAAGCGGAGCAGCCTGTTAGCGGGCAGGATGTCCTCAAAAAAAGATAGGTCCGGGATCTAACAGAGCTGTTTCCCTCATGCGGTATAATGGCAGCAGAGATACAGGGAACATTTTTTATCACTTGTCCGAATATTCGTGCAGGTAGAAGGTTTTGGTCTCCCCTCTGTTTCCGTTTATGACCGAGAGCGAATGTCAGAGATGTTTCAAAAGGAAACTAATCGCCTTTTGAAACATCTCTTCTTAATTTTTAAAAAAAGACGGCTCTGCGGCGTGTCTTATTGCCAAATGAAGGTAAAAAGCCGGAATGAAACCTTTTATCAACATCGGGCGTTACATAAGCATCATGATAAAAGCAAGCTTGCTGGAGAGATAGAGAGACAGGTGTACACCGAAATCGGAGGTCTTGAAGATGGAAGAACAATTAGTTTTGCGCGCAAAGCAAGGAGATGATGAAGCCTTTAGCCAGCTGATTGAACAGCATTTAAAAACAGTGGAAAAATTCGCCTATCAACTTGGTGTTCATCATATGCATGTTGAAGACGTCACGCAGGAAGTGTTTATAAAAGTCTACCGTTTTTTAAATAAGCATAACCGTGGAAAGTTTACAACATGGCTTTATTCAATCACCCTGAATGTCGTCAGGGATTTCTACCGTAGCGAACAGCGTCAAAAAAGAAAAACGCAGGCGCTGAAGCAAATGGCTCCGGAAAGCACGTATGTGGAGCCGTTTTTTGACGAAGAATCAAAGGTGTTGCATGATTTTATTCAATCATTAGATGAGAAATACAAAATTCCGATCATTCTTCATTATTTTCATGATTTGCCTTATCAGGAAATCGCTGAGGTGCTCAATGTAACAGAGGGAGCTGTGAAAACGAGGATGCTGCGAGCAAAGAAGCAGTTGAAAGGAAAGTTTGAAAAAGTAGGTGAGCAGCTATGAATGATCAACAATTAAAAGAGATGATGGATAAACTGAAGGGGCAGTATGATCAGCTGCCGCAAAAATCGTCATCTTCCCATATAATGGCGCAAATTGAAAAGGAAAAACGCCCGCGGTGGGGCCGCTTTTTTCATCGTTGGCAGGCGGTGGCGATGATTGTCCTAGCGCTTGGTCTCGGCAGTGTGCTGACGATCAGTCAGCTTGGAAATTTCAGCTCGGAAGCACCAAGTGACTCAAGTGGAGACGAGGCTGAGCTAGCCGTGATGCCGGATGCCGAAAGTGGACAAAGTGAGGAAGAGGTTACCATATTCAACGATGCTCCGGAAATCAACGAATTCGCAACGGATGAACCGGCGATGGATTCCCGGGAAGCAGTACCGAATGAGAATGAGGATGCTGCTGAATCGACGGATGCCGGGGGCGAGACTGAGGTCATTGAATCGAGTGAGCGGTTCGAGGAAGTAATTATGATGGAAGGGATGGAGGAAACGATCCTCCTTAAGGAAGTGCAAAGTCCGGAACTGAACTTTACGACAAGGGTTAATGAACAGTATGTCGTTGAGCAAATGGCTTCTGAAGAAGGCCAGACGTTGCAGTTTTTTACAAACTTTGCCGGAGAGCCGGCAACGACGCCTTTCTTTACGCTGACAGAAGAGCAGATCGACGCCGCTTCGCCTGAAGAGCTGGAGGCTTCATTGCGTGAGCGCTTTGAAGCCGCCGGCTGGACGGAGAGCGAAGAGGGATGGCCGCTTTCTTCTCATGAGACAGAGCTGACATTTGCTGCCGAACTAAGCTTTGAAACGGAAGGGGCGACGCTTGAAACCGCGATTATTGAGGATGAGGGCGTTTATTACCGCCTCACTGCGGAGATAAACATAAGCGGTGACGGCGGGGAAAGAGTGTTTCGTGATATCGGCGTCCTGCTGAAATACGCTGAATTTGAATAAGCCGGTTTGAGCAAACGCGTCACCCGGGGTGTGCCAAAAGGAAAACCAACCTTTGCGGCGCACCCTGTTTTGCTGGAAACTGCTGAAAAAGTACGATTTCCACTTTTTTAGCAGTGTTACAAAAAAAGGACGTTTTTCAGTGGCCTCGTTTTGCTGCCGGCTGTCGGCTAGCTTGAAAATGTAAGGGAAAGAAGGGACTGTTGTCCATTTCCGCGCATATGTATGATAGAAAAAGGGGATGTCGCTGTGAGGATGGCAGTCTGGGTATATATAAGGATACTGCTGTTAGTAACCGCTTATGGCGGAGTTGCAGCTGCTGCGAGTCTTTTTCCCCGTTCGCCGATATGGGAGCTTTCGGCTTTTATCGGAGAAGTGTTGTTTTCTCCATTTAAGCTGCTGGCGGCCTGTCTGCTATTTATCGCCGGGTTTCTCGCGTATTCATTTTTTATTCGCGACTTGATCAGCAGCTACGTTCCGCATTATACAAAGAGACCGGGAAAACGTCCGACGCTCGTGTTTGGCTGCGCCGCATTAGTAACGTTTGTCCCTCTCTTTCTGAGTCATCGTTTTCTCGCATGTTTCGCGCTTTTTCTTGCTCTCTGGTATGGTATAATGGATGTCGGTTTTATGAGAAAACGCTGGAAATAGGAAGCTAAGGAGTACTGCATAGGATGAACATCTTCATTTACCTTATGGTGGCGGCAGGAGCCGTCCTTGTTTTTTATATGATTACGGAGGCTTTTCGGACGCGGGTTCGTCATCATCAGCTGTCATTCGGGCAACTGCCGGCAGCCTTTGACGGCTTCCGGCTGTTTTTTATTAGCGATATTCATCGCCGTCGCCTGCCTGATCCGCTCATTGAAACGATCCGGGGAAACGTCGATCTTGTGATTATTGGCGGCGATTTATGTGAAAAAGGAGTGCCGCTTGCCCGGATTGAGGATAATTTGCGCCGGCTCGCCTCACTCGGACCGTGCGTCTTTGTCTGGGGCAATAACGACGAAGAAGTCGGAGCGCAGCAGCTGCGCCGGTTGCTTGCGCGTCATCACGTGATCGAGCTTGTCAATTCATGTAAGGTCATTACGCGCGGAGCGGATCAGCTGTTTATCGGTGGGGTGGATGACATTGGACACAAGCGGGACGACCTCAGTCAAGTTAACGCCCAGAGCGAGGAAGGCTTTGCGGTTCTTGTCAGTCACTACCCCGATATCGTCGATGTTTTGCCGCACGATCACCCCTTTTCTCTCATCCTGAGCGGGCACACGCATGGGGGACAAATCAGAATCTTTGGCTGGGGACTGGAGGAGAAGGGACAAATGAAGCACAGGCCCGGTTATGTGCATCTCATCAGCAATGGCTTTGGCACCTCGACCCTCCCGCTTCGATTGGCTGCTCCCGCTGAAACCCATCTGATCCAGCTTCGGCGGGCAAAATAGCGTTGTATAAAGGAGTTGTACAAAGTTTACACAAGTTGTATCATTCGCTATACTGGGGAGTAAGTAGATGAACGTGTAAAGCCCAAAGATCAGGCGCGTTATGTACATTTGAATGTGACGGGCCTGAGTTGCGGCTTCATGAGCGCGAAAATGAGACGTTTTTTCGTTACTCAGCAGGAGGAGAAGGATATGACCTCGAAAGAAGGGAAATATAATATTAAAGCGATTTCGACGATGTTAGGAATTCAAGCGGGTACTCTCCGGGCCTGGGAGCGCCGCTACCGGATTGTTAAGCCAATCCGCAATGCAGCGGGACATCGCCTGTATTCTGATGAACATGTCGCAATTCTGCGCTGGTTACTTGATAAAGTAAATAAAGGGTTTACGATTGGACAAGCTGTCGGCCTGTTAGAAAAAGATCACGCTGTTTCACTGAATTCCCAGCAGGAAGCACGCTATGAAGATTATGCGGCGAGGCTTGGCGACGACATGTTAACAGCGCTGCTTGCTTTTCGGGAAAGGGAAGCCCATGATTTGTTAAATCAGGCTTTCAGTATGTTCAGTGTCGATAAAGTAACGGTCGACATTTTAGGCGCCCTGCTTATAAAGGTTGGGGAGTTGCGGAAAAATGAGGAGATTTCACTTGCCGGTGAGCAGTTTGTCACGACTTTTTTACGGACGAAAATTGGCATGATTCTTCACAGCTTTCCGGTTGATGGCTTTTTACCAAGGGTCGTTACTGTCTGCGGACCTGATGAAGCCGATGAATGGGGCTTGATGAGCTATAAGCTGTTTCTGCGGCAGAAAGGGTTTGAAGTCATCTGCTTAGGCAAGAAAATTCCGGCTGACGATGTCGAACAGGTCATCAAGGAAGTGGAGGCACGGATGTTCTTTACATCCTGTATGAAGGATGGAAATCTTCCCGATGTGATGGACTTGATAAGACGGCTTAGTGAAGCGTACCCACAGCTGATCATTGGTGCTGGCGGCAAGGCGATCGAGCAGCACGGCCCGGCAGAAAAATACCGGGTAGGGTCGACAAGGCCGGAGTGGGAAAGCTGGCTGCAAAAACAGCTCAGGGGATAGAAAAAAATGGTCTTCCTGTTTACGAACCTTCTTTTCTGTCTTCTCATATCGTATAGTAAGACTTTTCTACGGATGAATCCGCTTAAGCATGTAGGGAGTTCAGGGACAAAGGAGGGGGAAACATGCGTCTTGAACGCTTGGCATCTAATAAATTCAAGGTGTTTTTAACATATGACGATTTAAAGGAACGGGGCATATCAAAGGAAGATTTGTGGCAGGATGTGCCAAAGGTTCATGATTTGTTTCGCGATATGATGCTTGAAGCAGATGATGAGCTTGGTTTTAAAGTAGACGGCCCGGTGGCTGTTGAAGTATATGCTATGCCGGCGCAAGGCATGGTGATCATTGTGACAAAGGGCCTGCCTGATGATCACTATGGACTTGATTACGATGAAGGGTATATTGAAATGCAGGTCACGCTTGATGAGACGGAAGAGATCTTTTATGAATTTCAGGATATAGAAGATGTGATTGATCTCGCGGCGCGGCTGTACGCCTTTGGCGCGATAGGTGGCACGCTCTACTCGTTTGAGAACCGCTATTATTTGAGCTTCGAGGAGTACGACCTCGATGAGATTGAAGAGGAAGCATTTGTCGCCCTTTTGTCTGAATACGGAAATCCTGCGACCGTTTCTTCCTTCCGCGTAGCCGAATATGGCAAAGTGATTGCAGAGCACGAAGCGATTTTACAGCTGTATATGAATTTCATTGGAGGAAAAAGGACTGATCAATGATAGAATCAGTCTTTTTTTGCCGTTTTCTTGAAAAAAGATTATGATACAATAGCCTAGACTAGTTCCACTTAGAGAAATGGGCGAATAAACTAGTGATACATAATGTTGGCGAGAGGTGAGCACGGAATGAAGATAGCAGTATTATACGGGGGGATTTCAGCAGAGCGGGAAGTGTCCTTATCTTCAGGTAAAGGAATTATAAAAGCATTGGAGCAGCGGGGACATGATGTCGTTGGCATTGATTTTCATCCTGAACGGCTTGAGGAACTGCTAAAGCTGGATGTGGATATGGTATATATTGGCCTGCATGGCCGCTATGGGGAGGATGGCAAGATCCAGGCATTGCTTGATATGCTTAATTTGCGCTATGTCGGTTCGGGCGTCCAGGGATCGGCTCTGGCGATGGATAAAGCGCGGGCGAAGCTGTTTTTCGCGCAAAACGGCACACGGACGGCGAAGGAGCAGGTTCTTTACCGCCATTCGTACGAGCGCGGGCAGGTAGAGATTTCACTGCCATTTCCGTTGGTTGTCAAGCCGAATCAGGAAGGGTCGACAATCGGGATTACGTTTGCGGAAGATAAGGAGCAGCTTCTGGACGGAATTGATGAAGCGTTTAAGCTTGATGAAACAGTATTGATTGAGGAGTTTGTTTCCGGGCGAGAGGTAACGGTGGCGGTAATGGGAAATCGCGGTCAGGAAAAAGCGCTGCCGGTTGTTGAAATTGTCCCGAAAAATAAATACTATGACTACGAAGCGAAGTATGCTGCCGGAATGAGTGAGCATATCGTTCCAGCGAGATTGACTGATGAGTATACGGAATATGTGAAAAAACATGCCGTGCTTGCCCATCAGTCGCTCGGCTGCGATATTTATTCCCGCGTTGATTTTATCGTGCCCGAGGATGGAACAGAGCCGGTCATTTTGGAGGTCAACACCCTTCCCGGCATGACGCCGACAAGCTTATATCCGGATGCCGCGAAGGCGATCGGGCTGTCATATGAAGAGATGATCGAGGAGCTTGTTACGCTTTCCTTGAAAAAATAAAATGGCTTTTTTAACCGATGTAGCGTCTTTCGCGCATCCTTGGACTTGTCCCGAAAAGGTAAATTCGGCCTAGTGGGACAGGTCTTTTCATTCGTGGCTCGCGAAACACAGCGGTGGCAGCATGCTTTCGTTCGTTTCGTAAAGAATAAAAGGGAGATGAAGCGGCAGAAGCATCTCGTTTCCGTCGGTTGTTGTAAATTGGTATACTAAAAAAGAACTCAAGTAAGCGTGGCAGTGTAAAAAAGAGGTGGAAAAATGAACGATGAAGATGTGATCATAGTCGGGGGAGGGCCATGCGGCCTGGCGGCAGCGATTGCCTGCAAGGAGCGCGGTCTACATCCGTTAGTGATCGAGAAGGATCATGTCGTGAGCGCGATCTATCGCTATCCGACGCACCAAACCTTTTTCAGCACGAGTGAGAAGCTGGAAATTGGCGGGGTTCCATTTGTGATTGAAGGGAGAAAGCCGAAACGGAACCAGGCGCTCGTCTATTATCGTGAGGTCGTCAAGCGGAAGGAGCTGCGAATTCATGCCTATGAGCGCGTCGAGGCAGTTGCGCGTCAGGAAGATGGTACATTTATCGTGCAAACGACTAAAAATAACTATCGCACTCCGTATGTCATTATCGCGACAGGCTATTATGACTCGCCGAATATGATGGGAGTGCCCGGTGAAGAACAGGATCATGTCTTTCACTACTTTAAGGAGGCTCATCCGTTTTTCGATCACGATGTCGTCGTCATTGGCGGCAAGAACTCAGCCGTTGATGCGACGCTGGAGCTGGAAAAGGCCGGTGCGCGAGTGACGAATCTGTATCGTGGCAGCGATTATTCGTCAAGTGTGAAGCCGTGGATTTTACCGGAATTTGAATCGCTTGTCAGACACGAGAAAATTAAGATGGAATTCAATGCCGAAGTAAAACGGATTACAAAAGACGAAGTGATCTACCAGGTCGGGCAGACGACAAAGCGCGTCCGGGCTCAATTTGTTTTCGCGATGACCGGCTACCATCCCGACCATTCGTTTTTGCGGAAAATGGGGGTCGAGGTCGATTCGGATACAGGCCGTCCTCTGTTTGCCGAAGAGACGATGGAAACGAATGTCTCTGGGTTGTTTATCGCTGGGGTGATTGCTGCAGGCAATAATGCGAACGAAATCTTTATTGAAAACGGCCGTTTTCACGGAGAGGCGATTGCCGAGGCGATTGTCAGCCGCCGGCAGCAATAGGCTGGACCGTTCCCAAAAGCAAGGATTGAACATAAATCAGGCAAAAAAGATGGCTTACACAGGGGAAGAGACCTGGTATGCCATCTTTTTTTAAAAGATAAAAATAGCCGGAAGGTTCGATGAAGACCGCTACGCGCTTTTCTTTATTGGAGAAAATAGGATTGGAGAAGCTCACGGTCATCTGTTTTCTCTAGCGTGACCATCAGCTTTAATCGCGCCTTTTGCCCATTTAACCCGTTTGTGAAAATAACGCCGAGCTCGCGCAATTCACGCCCGCCTCCTTCGTAGGCGTAGTTGTCCTGCACGACGCCGCTGAAGCAGCGGGAGACAAGCACAATCGGGATGTTGCGTTTGATGAGCTCTTTGAGTGCCGGGACAATCGCCGGGGGAACATTGCCTTGGCCGAATGCTTCAATGACAAGGCCGTCGGCGTCTGATTGCATCGCCAAATCGATGATGTCGCGGTCCATACCGGTGTATACCTTTAAAAGGATGACTTTTTTTGTCAGCCTGGAAACGGGGTACGATTCCCTTTTCGTGACAGTATGGTGAAAAAAGATGTCGCGCTTTGTGACGATGCCGAGCGGGCCATATTGCGGACTTTGAAAGGTCGCGATATTGCTGGCGTGCGTCTTGGTGACATTTTTAGCACTGTGAATCTCATCGTTCATGACGACGAGGACGCCTTTGCCACGCGCTTCGTCACACGTCGCCACGCGAACGGCGGTGATCAGGTTATGTGGCCCGTCGGCTCCTAATTCATTGCTTGAACGCATCGCTCCAGTAATGACGACGGGAAGCTGCCAATTAACTAATAGATCGAGCATATAGGCCGTCTCCTCAAGCGTGTCCGTTCCATGTGTGACGACAATGCCGTCAAGGCCGTCACGTTCCGTTCTTTCCCGCAGCCGTTCAGCGAGGTCGACCATTAAAGCGGGAGTCATATGAGGCGAAGGCAGATTGAGAAAATCATCGACCGTAACCGAGGCAATGCTTGCTAGCGATTCAATCGTGGAATATAATGGATGTATTGCTGTTGGAATCGTTCCTTGCTCTTCTTCCTTCATCGCAATAGTACCACCAGTATGTAAAACAAGAATTTTTTTCAATTTAAGCACCTCTATTTCTTTCCAAGTGAATGAAGGCGGGAAATGCCGAAAGTGTGCCCCTGCACTACCGAACAAAGAAATGATGCAGCTCGTGAAACAGACTTCTGCTTTCCGCGGAAACGATCTCTGTATCAGGAGTAGTGGCGTCCTCTCTAATTTGTCCGGATCGTCGTGTAGTTGAACTACTTTTGCCCCAGCCTCTATTATGATAACATACGATCTTAAAAGTATCCTCTAAGATCCTGCTGGCATAACGAAAGGATATAGAGAAAAGGGAGGATAACGTGTTTGCGATTGTGACGGCAGCGATGGCACCTGGCATGGCATTGTTGTCTTATTTCTATTTACGAAACCACTACAGTTCCTATACAAGCGCCTTTGTTTTTCGGACGTTTCTGATTGGTGTATTGCTTGTTTTCCCCGTAATGGTGCTGCAATATGCTTTTATTGAGGAACAGTTCTTTGAAAATCTGCTTGTCCAGTCGGTCGTGCTCTATGGGGTAATCGAGGAATTTTTCAAATGGTTTTTATTGTATTTCTTTGCCTATCAGCATGCCGATTTTAAGCGGAGATATGACGGGATTGTCTTTGGCGTTGCCCTGTCGCTCGGATTCGCCAGTCTGGAAAACGTCCTCTACCTGCTGGCAAACGGCTTGGAAACAGCGATTGGCAGAGCGCTTCTTCCGGTCTCCAGTCATGCGTTATTTGGTGTACTGATGGGGTATTATATGGGTAGGGCGAAGCTGGAGCGGGCCTCGAAAGCCAAGCATTTGACTTTGGCCTTGTTTTTTCCTATTCTCTTACACAGTATCTATGACAGCATTCTGCTGTTGTTCGACACCTATTTTATTATCGGGATGCTTCCATTTATGCTCTTGTTATGGTGGCTTGCTTTAACGAAGGTGAAACGTGCCCATCAATTGGACCAATAGAAAGTAAGAAAGGTGGTTATTATGTCTGAAGGACGTTATCGCGTTGTCATTCGCTGTCCGGTCTGTGGAGAAAAATATATTCTCAGAGGAAGACGAACCGAGTCAGGCGAGTATGAAACCGGTTTTAAGCGCTGTGTATGTGGGAATGCGGAGCATTTGCATATTGACGCAACACCGGAATGAATACTTCAGGAAAAAAATTTCACTTGCAAAATGGTTTGAATTGTTGTAATTTTGATTAAACGAAAAACTCATTTACATACGATTTCTTATCAAGAGAGACGGAGGGACTGGCCCGACGATGTCTCAGCAACCAGCCATTCATGGTCAGGTGCTAATTCCATCAGGTCGCGATGATCTGAAAGATAAGAAGAAGCGAATTCATAACCAAACACCTTCTTCTTAATGGAATTTAAGAAGTGGGTGTTTTTTCATAATTTGGTAAAGGTGGAGGTATACAGATGAATCGAGACAAGCTTGAGACATTGCTAGTACAGATCGGAAACCGCTCAGAAGACCGGACAGGAACGATTAATACGCCTGTTTATTTTTCAACGGCGTATCGTCATACAGGAATCGGAGAGTCGACAGGCTATGATTATGCCAGAACAGGAAATCCGACAAGGGAAGTCGTAGAAAAGGCGATTGCCGCCCTTGAGGAAGGAGATCGCGGATTTGCCTGTAGTTCAGGGATGGCGGCGATTCAGACGGTATTTTCCCTGTTCGCCCAGGGAGATGAGATTTTGGCCTCTCAGGATCTTTACGGGGGAACGTATCGTTTATTTGAACAGGGCTGGAATCGCTGGGGACTGTCATTTGCTTACGGTGATCCGCGAAACCTAGAGCATTTCGAGTCATTAATCAATGAGCGGACGAAGGCGCTTTTCATCGAGACACCGACGAATCCGTTAATGCAGGAAGCCGATATTGCCGCCTTGGCGGAAATCGCCAAGAAGCATCAATTGCTGCTGATTGTCGATAATACATTTTATACACCGCTGCTTCAGCAGCCGCTCGTCAAAGGAGCCGACATTGTCATCCATAGCGCCTCGAAATATTTAGGCGGGCATAATGATGTGATTGCCGGTCTCGTGGCAGCTAAAGGCACGGAGCTCTGTGAAAAGATCGCTTATTACCATAACGGCATTGGGGCGACTCTGTCGGCGTTTGACTCCTGGCTGCTCATCCGCGGAATGAAGACACTCGCTTTGCGGATGGAAAAGCATGAGGAGAATGCGAAGGCCGTTGTCGCTTTTCTTGAAGAGCATGAAGCGGTAACGGATGTTCTGTATCCAGGCAAAGGCGGTATGCTTTCCTTCCGAATTAAAAAGGAAGCATGGGTCAACCCGTTTTTGCAGCAGCTGAAACTGATTTCCTTTGCGGAGAGCCTTGGTGGAGTGGAGAGTCTGATGACGTATCCGGCGACGCAGACGCATATGGATATTCCCGAGGACATTCGGATTGCCAATGGCGTCTGTAACCGGCTGTTGCGCTTTTCGGTCGGAATTGAGCGCAGCGAGGATTTAATAAAAGACCTGGAGCAAGCTTTTCACTTTGTGACATCAAAGGAATAGAAAGGAGGGACCCGTAATGAAGCTGTTGGAACGATTAGCAAATGAGGTCCTTGTAGGAGACGGGGCAATGGGCACCCTCCTGTATGAGCAGGGGGTTGATCAATGCTTTGAAGAAGTCAATCTCAGTAATCCCGATAAGATCATCGCGGTCCACAAGCAGTATGTAGAGGCTGGAGCCGATGTGATTCAAACAAATACATATGCGGCCAATTCCTTAAAGCTCGAAAAATACGGCCTGGAAAATCAGGTTCAGCTCATCAACGAGGCAGCTGTTGCATTAGCGAAGCAGGCTGCGGACGGACGGACCTTTGTCGTCGGCACAATTGGCGGGGTGCGCCGCTTTCAGCTGGAGGAATGGTCGCTTCAGGAAATCGAAGAGTCGTTTAACGAGCAAATGAAGTACCTTCTGCAAGGAGGCGTCGACGGCCTGTTACTTGAAACATTTTATGACCTTGAAGAAGCAAAAATGGCTACAACCCTGGCGAGAAAGTGGACGAATTTGCCGATCATTGTTAACCTTTCATTAGGAGAAATCGGCGTGATGAATGGCGGGATCCCGGTCGCGGATGCTTTTCGTGAGCTGATTGCAGCCGGAGCGAATGTCGTCGGCTTAAATTGCCGGATGGGGCCTTTCCATATGCTGCGTTCATTTGAATCGATTCCGCTGCCGGAGAACGGCTATCTGTCAGCGTACCCGAATGCGAGTCTGCCCGATTATCGCGACGGGCGCGTTTTTTATCAGTCGAATGCGGACTATTTCAAGGCGATGGGGGAGAAGTTCGTCAAGGAGGGGGTCCGCTTATTGGGCGGCTGCTGCGGAACGACACCCGAACATATCACAGCATTCAAAGAGGTGAAGGAACGGTTCGCACCGATTACGGAGAAAAAAGTCCGTTCGATTATCCGTGTGGAAAAGCGGATCGAGCTGCCGCCGGAGCATACGCCGCTGCCTGAGCTTGTGAAGCAGCGCAAGTCGGTGATCGTCGAGCTTGACCCGCCGAAAAAGCTTAATACGGACCGATTTATCGAAGGAGCGAAAAAGCTTCATCAGGCCAGCGTCGATGCGGTGACGATGGCCGATAATTCACTCGCTTCCCCGCGTGTCGACAACCTGGCACTCGGAGCGATGCTGAAAGGGCAGATCGGCGCTCGTCCACTCGTTCATGTTACATGCCGCGACCGCAATTTAATCGGGCTGCAATCACACTTAATGGGGCTTCACGCCTTAGGAATTGATGATCTGCTGGCGGTGACGGGCGACCCGACGAAAATAGGAGATTTTCCGGGGGCGACTTCGGTGTATGACGTAACTTCCTTTCAATTAATTTCCTTTATTAAGCAATTGAACGAAGGAATTTCTTTCTCAGGAAAAGAGCTCGGACAGAAGTCAACCTTCTCTGTCGGGGCAGCCTTTAATCCGAATGTCCGGCATTTGGACAAAGCGGTGCAGCGGATGGAGAAAAAAGTCGAGAGCGGCGCCGATTATTTTATGACGCAGCCGATTTACAGTGAAGCGCAAATTGAAGCGGTGTACGAGGCGACAAAGCATATCGAACAGCCGCTTTACATCGGGATCATGCCGTTAACCGGAACAAGGAATGCTGAATTTCTTCACAATGAAGTACCCGGTATAAAATTAACCGATGAAATCCGGAGCGCGATGGAGCGGTGCGGTGATGACCGTCAGCGGGCGGCGGAAGAAGGGATACGGATTGCCAAGTCGTTAATTGACACGGCGCTAACATTCTTTAACGGCATTTATTTGATAACGCCATTTTTACGGTATGAGATGACCGTTGAACTGACTGATTATATTCAAGCGAAGACGAAGGCAGCATCCATTAAAAATCAGTAGCAGGGATCAGGAGAAAGGACTAAAGCGTATGACGAAGTCTTTATTTGAACAACAATTGGAACGAAAAATATTAGTACTTGACGGGGCGATGGGAACGATGCTCCAGCAGGCTAATTTAAGCGCGGAAGATTTTGGCGGCGAAGAATATGAAGGCTGTAACGAATACTTGAACGAAACAGCGCCCGAAGTCATTGAGAAGATTCACCGTGACTATTTGCAGGCCGGAGCTGATATTATCGAAACGAACACATTCGGTTCGACCAATATCGTCCTTGATGATTACGATCTCGGTCATAAGGCAGAAGAGCTGAGCCGCGTCTCAGCTGAAATTGCCCGCAGAGTCGCTGACGAGTTTTCAACACCGGAATGGCCACGCTTTGTCGCCGGGGCGATGGGTCCGACGACGAAATCACTTTCGGTGACGGGCGGTGTTACGTTCGAGCAGCTGATTGAATCCTATTATGAACAGGCTCGTGGCTTAATTCTCGGCGGAGTCGATGTGATGCTGCTCGAAACGAGTCAGGATATGCGCAACGTCAAGGCGGCTTATATCGGAATTGAGCAAGCTTTCACCGAGCTTGATAAAAAGCTGCCGATCATCGTTTCAGGAACGATCGAGCCGATGGGCACGACGCTTGCCGGTCAAAACATCGAAGCGTTTTATTTATCGCTTGAGCATATGAAGCCGACCGTCGTCGGCTTAAACTGTGCGACGGGACCGGAATTTATGCGCGACCATATTCGCTCTCTGTCGGAGTTGGCGACAACCTATGTCAGCTGCTACCCAAATGCCGGCCTGCCTGATGAGGAAGGGCATTATCATGAATCGCCCGACTCGCTTGCGACAAAGCTTTCGGCTTTTGCGGAAAAGGGCTGGCTCAATATCGTCGGCGGCTGCTGTGGAACGACGCCTGAGCATATTGCGGCAATGGTCGAAGCAACGAAGGACTTTGCCCCACGCGTGATTAAGGAGAAACATCCACATGCTGTTTCAGGCATTGAACCGTTAATTTATGAGGAAAGCATGCGTCCGTTGTTCGTCGGCGAACGGACGAATGTCATTGGTTCACGGAAGTTCAAGCGTCTGATCGCGGAAGGGAAATTTGAAGAAGCGTCGGAAATCGCCCGGGCCCAGGTGAAGCGCGGCGCCCACGTCATTGACGTCTGTCTCGCTGACCCGGACCGTGAAGAGCTTGAGGATATGGAACAGTTTTTAAGCTATGTAATCAATAAAGTGAAAGTGCCATTGATGATTGATTCAACGGATGAGAACGTCATTGAAAAAGCGTTGACGTATTCTCAGGGGAAAGCGATCATCAATTCGATCAACCTGGAGGACGGGGAAGAACGGTTCGAAAAAGTAATTCCGATTGTCAAACGCTACGGGGCGGCGGTGGTCGTCGGGACGATTGACGAGAAAGGGATGGCCGTCAGCGCGGAACGCAAGCTCGAGGTCGCGAAACGCTCGCATGACCTGCTCGTAAACAAATACGGCTTAAAGCCGGAGGATATCATTTTTGATCCGCTCGTCTTCCCGGTTGGAACCGGTGATGAGCAGTATATCGGCTCCGCCAATGCGACGGTCGAAGGCATCCGCCTGATTAAAGAAGCGTTGCCGGACTGTTTGACGATTCTCGGTGTGAGCAACGTTTCGTTCGGCTTGCCGCCGGTCGGCCGCGAAGTGCTGAATGCTGTTTATTTGTATGAATGCACCCAGGCCGGGCTGGACTATGCGATCGTCAATACCGAGAAGCTTGAACGCTATGCCTCGATTTCAGATAACGAAAAAGAAATGTCGCGCAAGCTGTTATTTGAAACAACAGATGAGACGCTCGCTGAATTTACCGCTTTTTACCGCGGGAAAAAAGCAGAGAAGAAAGTCGAGCTTTCCACGCTTAGTCTTGAGGAGCGGCTCGCTTCCTATATCGTTGAAGGGACAAAGGAAGGACTGACGAAGGACCTCGATGAAGCGCTGGCGAAGTACGATGACCCGCTTGATATTATTAACGGGCCGCTGATGACCGGGATGGATGAAGTGGGCCGCCTGTTCAACAATAACGAACTGATCGTCGCCGAAGTGCTGCAAAGCGCTGAGGTGATGAAAGCGTCTGTTGCTCATTTGGAACCGTTCATGGAGAAAAAGGAAGATGATAACGGCAAAGGAAAAATCATTTTGGCGACCGTAAAAGGTGACGTCCATGATATCGGAAAAAATCTCGTGGAGATCATCTTAAGCAACAACGGCTTCAAAATCGTCAACCTCGGCATTAAAGTGACGTCGACTGAACTGATTGAGGCGATTAAAAAGGAAAAGCCGGATGCGGTCGGTTTGTCCGGGCTGCTCGTCAAATCCGCGCAGCAGATGGTGCTGACGGCGCAGGATTTGCGCCAGCAGAAAATCTCGATTCCGATTTTGGTCGGGGGAGCAGCATTGACGCGCAAATTCACCGATACGAAGATCGCCGCCGAATACGATGGAATGGTTCTTTACGCCAAGGACGCGATGAACGGGCTGGAAATCGCCAACCGTCTCGCCAATCCGGACGAGCGGACCCGTCTGGCGGAAGAACTGGCGGAAGCACGGGCGAAAAAGGACGCGGTTCGGAAAGAAAGAACACGAGGAGAACCGGATGATCCGGCAAAGGCTCCGGTGCGCTCCGAGGTGAAAACGGATGGTCCGATTTTTACGCCGACGGACCTCGATACTCATATTTTACGCGATTACAAGCTCTCTCATCTAGAGCCTTATATTAATATGCAAATGTTGCTCGGCCGCCATCTCGGCTTACAAGGCAAAGTGAGCCGTCTGCTCGCCGAGAAAGACGAACGGGCCGTTCAGCTGAAGGAAAAGGTTGATCAGTTTTTACAGCGGGCCAAGGCAGAACAGATTATTTCCGCGCACGGCATGTACCGCTTTTTCCCGGCACAGGCCGACGGCAACGATGTTCTGATTTATGATCCGGAAGATACGTCCACGGTGCTTGAGCGCTTCAGCTTCCCGCGTCAGCGCCAGAAGCCGTACCTTTGCTTGGCTGATTTTCTACGCCCGGTAGAAAGCGGTGAAATGGATTATGTCGGCTTCCTCGCTGTCACCGCCGGTCACGGTGTCCGTGAATTAGCGGAGAAAGCAAAGGAAGAGGGCGACTATTTGGAAAGTCACCTAATGCAGGCCGCGGCTTTGGAAATCGCTGAAGGCTTTGCTGAGCGTCTCCATCAGCAAATGCGCGACCGTTGGGGCTTTCCGGATTCGGCGGACATGACGATGGAGGAGCGCTTCTCCGCCAAATATCAGGGTGTGCGCGTCTCCTTCGGCTACCCGGCCTGTCCGAATCTTGAGGATCAGGAGAAGCTGTTTGCCTTGCTGAAGCCGGAAAAAATCGGCGTCCAGCTGACGGAAGGCTTCATGATGGAACCCGAAGCATCGGTGACCGCGATGGTCTTCTCCCATCCGGAAGGGCGTTATTTTAACGTGCTGGCTTAAAAAGAAAAGAGCTTTCTATTTTCGGAGTTTGAGTAAAAAGGTAAACGAACCTTGTTACTCAAACTCCTTTTTGCTTCCTTAAAAAAGAATTTCCCGCCTGGAGCATACATTTTCCCTTTTCAAAACAGACTAAGTGAAGCTGGATTTGTACAAAGGGGGACGAACGTAATGGCGTTTAATGTGACGCAAAAGCTGATTGATGGCCATCTTTTGTCTGGTGAAATGACGCCGGGCACAGAAATTGGCTTGAAAATTGATCAAACGTTGACGCAGGATGCGACTGGAACAATGGTGATGCTCGAATTGGAAGCGATGGGGCTCGACTATGCCAAAACCGAAGCGTCGGCGCAGTATGTCGATCATAACTTGATTCAAGTAGATAGCAAAAATCCGGACGACCACTTGTTTTTGGAAAGCGCGACGCGGCGGTTTGGCTTGTATTACAGCCGACCGGGAAATGGAGTCAGCCATCCGGTTCATATGCAAAGGCTGGCGAAACCGGGAAAAACATTGCTCGGCTCCGACAGCCATACATGCGCAAATGGCTGCATGGGGATGCTGGCGATGGGGGCGGGAGGCATTGACGTTGCGATGGCGATTGCCGGAGAACCGTTTTATGTCAAAATGCCGCAAGTGTGGGGCATTGAACTGAAAGGCAGGCTGCCTGACTGGGTCAGCGCCAAAGATGTGATTCTCGAGCTGCTTCGCCGTCATGATGTAAAAGGCGGAGTCGGCTATGTCATCGAATATTTCGGTGACGGATTAAAGCATTTAAGCGCGATGGACCGTCATGTCATCGCCAATATGGGAGCCGAGCTTGGGGCGACAGGGACCGTCTTTCCATCGGATGACGAAATCAAACGTTACTTGAAGCAACAAAACCGTGAAGAAGATTGGATCGAATTGAAAGCGGACAGAGGGGCTTCCTATGACCGGTATGAAGAAATCAATATATCGGAGCTGGAGCCGTTGGTCGCCAAACCATCGAGCCCGGGGAATGTCGTCGCCGTCCGGGATATCGCTGGGGAACCGATTTATCAATCGTATATCGGCTCTTCCGCCAATCCGGGCTATCGTGATTTTGCGATTGCGGCAGAAATTGTAAAAGGAAAACAGGTCGCCAATGGCGTTTCCTATGATATCAATCCGAGCTCGCGCCAAATTTTAACCGATTTAGTGGAAGAGGGGCATATCGCCAGCTTGCTTCAGGCAGGGGCGAGGCTGCACCAGGCTGGGTGCAACGGTTGTATCGGCATGGGACAGGCGCCCGCCTCAGGAAGAAACAGTCTAAGAACAACGCCGCGCAATTTTCCTGGACGGTCGGGAACGAGAGAGGACAGCGTCTTTTTATGCAGCCCGGAAACCGCCGCCGCCTCGGCGCTGACAGGCAAAATCACCGATCCGCGCACGCTGGAGATGGATTATCCGAAAATAAAAGAGCCAAGGAAGCCGACGGTTGATGAGAGCTTGTTATCGGTTCCATTACCACTTGAACAGGCACGGGAAGTGGAATTATATAAAGGGCCGAATATTGCCTCGATTCCGGAAATGAACGAGCTCCCTGATACATTGGAAATGCCGATTTTGCTGAAAATGGGCGACAATATTTCAACAGACGAGATTTTGGCCGGCGGTGCTCGCGTATTGCCGTTTCGCAGCAACCTGCCTGAAATCAGCAAATTCGTGTTTGAAATTGTCGATGAGACGTATTATGAGCGGGCGCGGAAAACGGTGGAACAAGGCGGGCACGCGATTATCGGCGGCTTTAACTACGGTCAGGGCTCAAGCCGTGAGCACGCGGCGCTTGCGCCGCGGTATTTGGGATTGCGGGTCGCCCTCGTCAAGGATTTTGCGCGGATTCATTGGCAGAACCTGGTCAATTTCGGCATTTTGCCGCTCACTTTTGTTAATGAAGCGGATTACGATAAGCTGAAGCAGGGCGATATCCTGACGATTACAGATGTAAAGAATAAGATTCAACAAGGAAATGAATTTAGCATTAGTCTAAATGGCGAAAAAGAAAGCATCAAAGTGAGGCATGCGCTGTCAGCAAGGCAAATTGACATGATGATCAAAGGTGGATTAATCAACTGGGTGAAAGCGCAGCAAAAGGTTACCACGTAAGAAAGGGTGAAACAAATGGTCGACCGCAACCATGTTTGCAAAGCATGTGAAGGAACAGGAATGCTCGCTGATGATGAAGAATGGCAATATACATGCACAGTATGCGGTGGTGAGGGATATGTTCAGCAGGAGCATCCTGCCTCTTCCATCGTGCTAAACGTTGATGAAAACAACCGGATTTTGGATTGAGGGAAAAACAGAGAAGCTCGATTTGCACAAAGTGCAGCTCGGGTTTTTCTTTTTTGCGGTGAAAATGATGTGAGACAAGCTGTGAAAATATGAAAAATAGTAAAAAAGTTCGCAAAAAAGATGAACTCAGGGTCTAAATCACTATTGGTTCTTTCATAAGGATGTAATAAAATGGTACTTATAATGACACCACGATAGGGAGAATGAACAGTTGAAAAAAGTACTATTATTATGTGTGATTTTAATCGGGGCGAGCGGATGTGCGGGGGCGACGGTCAATGGAAGTGAGCAAATCGCTGCTGAGGCAAATAAAAAAGCGGTAAACCTCTATATAAAAGAGCTGGAAGAAAGAGAAATTGACTTGATTAACCCGCTCAAACAGGAGGTATTAATGACGATCAGAAAAAGCGATTTTGCTGATTCTGAAGAGACTCTGCGTGAGTGGGTGAAGGAATTGGCCCGGGGCCCGAACGGCTTTGATCAGCGCATGAAAGCGGCCAAGGTTCGCGATGATGGAACGTTTGTGCCAGGTGTTCCTCAAGTTGTATTAAAAGAAGAGGAATTAGTGGAAAAAATCAAGCAAGCCAGTTATTTTACCCGGCAGCTCGAAATTCCGATTGAAGTAACCTATATTAACGTCACGGAAGAAGATGTCGCCGGCCTCGATGAAGTCGAGATCGGCCGTTATGCGACAAAGTTTACTTCTTCAATTAGCGGACGTGTCGATAATATCGAGCTTTCAGCGAAGAGCATTTACGGCGTCGTCCTCGGACCGGGAGACATCTTTTCGTTTAACCGGATTGTCGGGGAACGTACAAAAGCGCGCGGCTATAAAGAAGCGAATGTCATTGTTGATGGCGACTTCGTCAATGGACTCGGTGGCGGAATTTGCCAAACATCAACGACATTATATAATGTCGCGTTGGATGCCGGAATGGAAATCATTGAGCGCAATCCGCATTCGCTGCCTGTTTCGTATGTGCCGGAAGGAAGAGATGCGATGGTTAACTGGGGTACATCCGATTTGCGCTTTCGCAACAGCTTTGACTATCCGGTTTTGATTCAAATGAAAGTCGACCGGGAGAAAAGCGAGCTGATCGCGATCATCAAAACGGCGCAACGTTATTTATAACTAAGTACGGCTGCATGGCGCAGGATCAACTTGTATAGAAATGAAGCCTCAAAGAAGCTGGAGATCAAGCTTTTTTGAGGCCTTTTTTTCTGTCTCGTCAAAAGAATGGTATAAAAAGAAGGCTGGAACAAACACTATTTGTATCAATCATGACCAAAAAAAGGCGTGTCATGAAACAGATAACAAAGCATAAGGAGGGAATGATTCATCATGAAGCGGGATCTGTTTACATGGAGAATGGTATGTATTGTCGTACTCGTTGCGATTGGTTTAGTAGGGCATGCCAGCCCGGGGTTTGCTTTTTCAAACCAGATCATTCAGCAAGGAGCGACAGGTGATGATGTGGTCGAGCTGCAGGCGCGGCTCCAGTATATTGGATTTTACAATGGAAAAATTGACGGTGTATTTGGATGGAGCACCTATTGGGCTGTCCGTAATTATCAATATGAATTCGGACTCGACATCGATGGGCTTGTCGGACCAGAAATGAAAAATATGCTGGAACGGTCGACCGATTATGATGAAGCATTTGTGCAGAAGGCGCTGCAGGAGGGACGTAAATTTACCCATTACGGTCAAACGCCAAAGCATATTCAAAAAGGAGCAAAAGGCAGCGAGAAAAAAGGCCAACCCCGGCAGCCGCAGGGCGGAGGCGGACAGGCTGAAGCGCCACAAGGCGGTGGACAGACAGGTGGTACTCCTGGTACAGGAGGAACGCCAGAACAAGGTGGACAGCAGGAGCCGCCAGCGGAACCAGTGCCGGAGGAAGAAGCACCGGAACAACAAGACAATGATGTCAATATTGAGAAAGCGACAAATGTTCCGCCAGGCTATTCCGATAATGACATTCAATTGATGGCCAATGCCGTATACGGCGAGGCGCGCGGTGAGCCGTATGTCGGCCAGGTAGCCGTAGCGGCTGTCATTATCAACCGGGTGAACAGTCCCACGTTCCCGAACACGGTCAGCGGAGTTATTTTTGAACCGCGAGCCTTTACGGCAGTCGCTGACGGTCAAATTTGGCTGACGCCAAATGAAACGGCAAGAAGAGCAGTGCTTGATGCATTAAATGGTCAAGACCCAACCGGAAATGCGCTTTATTATTTCAACCCTGATACCGCAACATCCGGCTGGATCTGGACACGCCCACAAATTAAGCGAATTGGAAAACATATTTTCTGTCATTAAATTAGTGGAGGTGAAGGATCATGTTGAGAAATATCATCATTGGACTATTAGGTGTTGCTGTTGTCGGCCTTGGGTACTGGGGCTTCCAGGAACAGGGGCAAAAGCAGACCTTAATGATCACAGCGGAAAACAATTATCAGCGTGCATTTCACGAGCTGGCTTTTCATCTTGATCAAATTGAAGATCAGCTCGGGTCAACATTGGCGATGAATACGAGACGTCAGCTGACGCCGGCGTTAGCCGAAGTGTGGCGGGTGACGAGTTTGGCGCAGGAAGAAATCGGGCAGCTTCCGCTGAACTCGATTGATCTCGGGCAGACGGAGGAATTTCTGTACAAGCTTGGCCGCTTCAGCTATCAAACATCAATACGTGACCTTGAAAAGGAGCCGCTGACTGACAAAGAGTATGATACATTGACGCATCTTTATCAGCACTCGAAGGATATCCGTTCGGAATTGCGGAAATCTCAGGCGGAGATGCTTGCCAACCGTCATCAATGGCTCGATCTTGAAAAAGAGCTGGAAGCAAGCCAGGAACCTGGCGATAACACGATTGTCAATAATCTTGAAGTGATGAATAAATCAGTCCAAGGCTTCAGTGAAACAGAATGGGGCGCAGGTCTTGCTGCGATTGACGATCTGAATGGGGAACTGAAAAAGGCCCTTACCGGAAAGGAAATCTCGAAGCAGGAAGCAGAAAAAATTGCGCGCCAGTATCTTGAAATGAGCCCGGATGTGCCCGTGCATGTATCGGATACCGGAGATGGGCTTGAATATCCAGCTTATACGATCGTGATCGACGATCCAGAGCATGAAACGAATTATTATATGGATATGAGTGTAAAAGGTGGGGAGCCGATCTGGTTTTTGCAGGACAGACAAATCGAGGAACAGCGGCTCAGCCTGAATGAAGCGGTTGAAAAAGGAAAAGCCTTCCTGAAGCGGACCGGCAAGGAAGGGATGCAGCTGATCGACAGCAAGCAATATGATTCGATCGGGATGCTTGAATTCGCCTACGTCGAAGGGAATGTCCGCGTCTATCCGGATACGGTTACGCTTGAAGTAGCGCTTGATGACGGCGATATTCTCGGCTATGAAGCCAAGGATTACTTGCTGAACCATAAAGAGCGCAATATCCCGGAACCTGCGATTACGAAAGCGGAGGCCGAGGAGCGTCTTAATCCAAGGCTTGAAGTAATGGAAAGTCATGTAGCGTTAATTGAAAATGAGCTGAAAGATGAAGTTTTGTGCTATGAGTTTTTCGGTGTCATTGACCAGGACACATACCGGATCTTTATTAATGCCGAGGATGGCCAGGAAGAAAAGGTCGAACGCCTTGACGGAACCGAGCCTGTGTATCAATTTTCATAAAATCAGACCGGAGACAAAGAGCTAGTGGCAATGGCTTCACACGCCCGTTGTGAGAAACCCACTCACAACGGGCTTTAAAAGATCGTGGCGGTTCCACTCACAGCCTCTTTTGCATTTTTCGTATGGTTCAGTGCCATGCCGCGGTTTTTTCAGATCAACGCCCGCCTGCGGAAAGCGTGCCCCCCTCCCGGCAGCGAGGTCGAAGAGCCAAACCCTGACTATTAACAAAGAAGAAGCATATCGTGCTTCTTCTTTTTCCTTGTTCATGCGATAATGGAGAAAGAAGGATATCAAAAAGGAGGAGTGCTGCTTGATTAATATTGGCTCGACGATCTTTTTGGAACGAAAAGATTGCAATGAGGAGGAGGTGGAGACAAAATTTCACTGCCGGCTTATTGATCGCGATGATAATTTGTTAATTGTTGATGAACTGTTAAGCGAGCTGACGAACACGGCGAGTATTTTCAAAACCGGTACAGCATTTGATGCCTGGTTCATCGGGCGGGATGAAGCGAAATATGTGTTTGAAACAGAACTTGTTGGCAGAAGAAAAGGGAATATTTCGATGTTTTGCCTCAAAGATCCGGGGAAGGCAGGTTATAAGCGGATTCAGCGCAGAAATTATGCCCGTGTCGAAGCGGCGGTTAATGTGGCGCTGCACTTTCAGGCGGACAGCAAGAAGCGCTTTGTCTCCGTAACAGCCGATCTTAGCGGCGGCGGCTGTGCAATCGACATTCCAAAGGGCAAGTCGCTTCCGGAAGAAGGAGAGGTCAGTCTCTGGTTCGTGTTGCCGATGCAATCAGGCGAAATCGATTATGTAAAGGGGCCGGCGAAGATCGTCCGAGTTTTTACGCCCCAGCCCGGAGCGCCTGAACGAGTTTCTTTGCAATTTACCGAGATGGACGACGCCGAACGACAGAAAATCATCCGCTATTGCTTTGAAAAGCAATTGAACATGCGCCGTCAGAAAAAAGAAGAATAGAAGCTTGTGGTCACGCTTTTTTTCAGACCTTTCGTTAGACCGTCATCGCTTCTTGTGATAAGATAGTAGTGAAAACGCTCTAAGCTCCCTTTATTCTTTTGAAAAAGGTGTTTGGTTGAATGGTATGAGGTGTATTGTCAATGGATGAGAAATTGAAAATAGCAATTGATGGACCTGCGGGCGCAGGAAAGAGTACGGTTGCAAAGCTTGTTGCTGAGCAGTTATCCTTTTTATATATCGATACGGGAGCGATGTACCGTGCTCTGACCTGGGCAGCGATCGCAGCACAAATTGATCTAAACGACGGGGAGCGGCTGAGGCAGCTGCTGGATGAAACGACGATTCGTCTCTCAAATGAGGATAACAAATTAAACGTATATTTGAATGAAGCTGATGTTACGCAGCAAATACGGCAGAATGACGTTACAGCCCATGTCTCGCTGGTGGCAAGTCATGAATTGGTGCGTAAGGAAATGGTCGAGCGTCAGCGTCAGCTTGCGCAGCAAGGACGAGCCGTTCTGGATGGCCGGGATATCGGGACATACGTGCTGCCGGACGCCCAGATAAAAGTCTTTTTAACTGCTTCAGTGGAAGAACGAGCGCGGCGGCGATTTGAAGAGCAGCAGGCGAAAGGGATGGAATCCAGCCTTGAACAGCTGAAAGAAGAGATTGCCAGGCGCGATAATCTTGATTCGACAAGAGCGTTCGCGCCGCTGAAGAAAGCGGATGACGCCGTAGAGATTGACTCCACGAACCTTTCGATTGAAGAGGTGGCCGCAAAGATTATTGAGCTGGTAAAGGAGAGAACACGATAAGATGGGCTTATATCAGTTGGGTCAATTTGTTAGCAGATGCTTCCTTTCCAGCTCTTACAAAGTTGAAATCGTCGGCAAGGAGAATATCCCGTCGGAAGGGGGAGTTCTGCTTTGCGCCAATCATATCAGCAATTTCGATCCGCCACTGCTCGGGGCCTATATTGACAGACAAATCCATTATATGGCCAAACAGGAATTGTTTGAAAAACCGGTATTAAAGGGGCTGCTGCCGAAGCTTGGCGCCTTTCCTGTAAAAAGAGGAATGAGTGATAAGCAGGCATTGCGGCGGGCGATGAACCTGCTGAAAGACGGCGAAATGATCGGGCTTTTTCCGGAAGGAACGAGAAGTAAGGATGGCGTGCTTGGAAAAGGCATGGCAGGCGCCGGCTTCTTTGCGTTACGAACCGAGGCGACCGTTATTCCTTGCGCGATCATCGGCCCGTATGAACGCAAGAAACGATTAAAGCTGGTCTATGGCAAACCGATCGATTTTGCCGCTTATCGTGAGGAAAAGCGCTCTGCCGAGGAGGCAACCGCCTATATTATGGAGCATATCGGACAGTTAATGGAAGAGCATAAGTAGAGAAACCGTTCGTAAAATTTCTTTCGCAAGCGTGAAAGATTTTTAATATATTAGCGAGATCCGCGACTAGACTGCGGGTATTGAAGGAGGCAAAAGCCAATGGTCGAAGAAATGAACAATGAAGTGACAGGAATGAAGTCCTTCGAGGTAGGTGAAGTAGTAACTGGTAAGGTAACAAAAGTCGAGGATAAACAAGCGTTTGTCGATGTCGGCTTTAAGGTGGATGGCATTGTTCCAATCAGTGAATTATCGAGCTTGCATGTCGAGAAGGTCAGTGACGTTCTTTCAGTTGACGATGAGCTCGAATTAAAAGTCCTTAAAGTCGAGGATGACGAGCTGATCCTTTCGAAGCGTGCTGTGCAGGCTGAGAAAGCATGGGAAGAGCTTCAGGCAGCATTTGAGTCTGGTAAGATTATTGAAGCGGAAGTAGCCGAGGTCGTAAAAGGCGGTCTTGTCGTTGACCTAGGAGTGCGTGGATTTATTCCTGCTTCCCTGGTAGAAAGACATTTTGTCGAGGATTTCTCTGATTATAAAGGTCGTACGCTTCGTCTGCAAATTGCAGAATTGGATCAAGAGAACAACAAATTGATTTTATCACAGCGCGCTGTGCTTGATATGGAAGAAGAAGAAAAGAAGAAAGATGTTCTTCAATCTCTTAAAGCCGGTGATGTTGTGGAAGGAACTGTTCAGCGTCTAACGGATTTCGGTGCGTTCGTTGACGTCGGTGGAGTCGATGGTCTTGTACATATCTCGCAATTGGCCCACCATCGTGTGGAAAAGCCGTCTGATGTTGTTCAGGAAGGCGATAAAGTCAATGTAAAAATTCTCTCCGTCGATCCGGATAGCGAACGGATTTCGCTTTCAATTAAAGAAACGCTTCCGGGGCCGTGGGAGCAGATTGCGGGTCAGATCAAACCTGGCGATGTGATTGAAGGAACGGTCCGCCGCCTCGTTACATTCGGCGCGTTTGTTGAAGTGGCCCCTGGTGTCGAAGGACTTGTTCACATTTCGCAAATTGCCAACCGTCACATCGGTTCTCCTTCCGAGGTGCTGACAGAAGGCGAGACGGTTCAGGTGAAGGTGCTTGATATTAATCTTGAAGATAAGCGGATTTCGCTCAGCATCCGTGAACTGCTTGAGGATGAAGGCGAAAACGACTATCAGTCTTATGAAGCGAAGGATGATGAGCCAAGCGGATTCTCATTGGGAGATATGATTGGCGACCAGTTAAAGAAATATAAAAATTAATTACAGGTGATGAGATGAGCAGCAGAGCGAGCAGGAAACTTGATCATTTAAACCATGCGCTTGTAACCGGGCAGGCCCGCACTCATGGATTTGAGGATATTCGGTTTGTCCATAACAGCATTCCTGAGCAGCATGTCGATGCCATTTCTCTCACATCGCAAATCGGTGAACTTACGTTAAGTTCACCGATTTTTATCAATGCGATGACAGGGGGCGGAGGACTGCGGACGGAAGAGATCAACCGTCAATTGGCGGAAGTCGCCGCGGAAACAGGAGTCGGCATGGCTGTCGGCTCGCAAATGGCGGCGTTACGAGAAGCGGGACAGCAGCAAAGCTATCGAATTGTTCGTCAAGCTCACCCGCATGGCCTAGTCTTTGCCAACCTCGGCAGCGAGGCTACGGTTGACCAGGCGAAAAAAGCGGTTGAAATGATTGAGGCGGATGCTCTGCAAATTCATGTCAACGTGATTCAGGAGCTTGTCATGCCGGAGGGAGATCGTGATTTCCGCGGTACGTGGCAACGAATTACGGCGATTGTCGAGGCTCTTGATATTCCTGTGATTGTCAAAGAAGTCGGCTTTGGCATGAGTAAGGAAACCGTCGCCCGTCTCGCCGATTGCGGGGTGGCGGCCGTCGATATCGGCGGCTTTGGCGGGACGAACTTTTCGAAAATCGAAAATGAGCGACGTGAGCGCAGATTAGCGTATTTTGATGAATGGGGCATTTCCACTACTTGTTCCCTGCTTGAAGCGAGGGAGGCAAAGGGCGACATCGCCGTGATTGCTTCAGGCGGGATCCAGACCGCCCTTGAGATGGCGAAGTCACTGGCGCTCGGTGCTGCGGCATGCGGCTTTGCCGGTCACTTCCTCCGCGTGTTAACCGAGTCAGGACAGGATGCTCTGATTGCAGAAATTCGTACATTGCAGGAGGACTTGCGCTTTTTGCTGGCAGCCCTTGATGCAGAAAGTCCGCTGCAGCTGCGGGATACCCCGTTAGTAATCAGCGGGAAAACCTTTCATTGGGCGGTGCAGCGTAGTTTAACGATTTAATCCGTAGCGGCTGCAACGTTAAAAAAGCCAGCTGGAGGTGATTTTGTTCCAGCTGACGGCCAAGAGCCATCCTTTTATTCGCGCAAAGGGAGGCAAAAGAGAAAACCAACCTTTTAGACTTCGCATAGAGCTTGAGGAAGGGGAAAACCAGCCCTTTCCTCAAGCTTTTTTTATCGGCGCTGGTTCTGTCTGGCGTCTTCCGGTGATTCAAGCTTTGCTGCACCAGGGTAATCCAGGCTTTGATCGCGGTCGGATTCCACTCGTTTCGCCTGCCTGTTTTTCTTCTCCTGCCGGTCTTTTCCCATTGGCTCGCCTCCTTTTTTGATTAGCTTGCCCAACGCGGCGGGTGAATTATGCAGAAAGGGTTAAAACAAGCTGAATCCGGCGATAATGGGGGAGGAGGTGAGAGCAGTGGACGGAGTTTTTATTTATTGGTTTGGCTGGCTATTGTGGATTGTGATTACGTTTTTTCAGAAAAAAACAACGAAACGGCTCGTAAATGCGGCGTTGCTTTTGCTGGTGCTTGCTTGCCTGCCGTTGACATTTTCGGTTGCGGGGATGTCGGTATCCGTGGTCTTTGCGGCGATGATTGCTTATGTATGTTGGCAAATGAGAAGCTTTTCCTGGCGGACGATTTTCTTCTTTCTCGTCGTTTCCTGGACAATTGCAGCAGCCTACGGAGCGTTCCGTCTGATGCTGATTTTTGATCCGGTGATCGAGCTGCTCGATACGCGCTGGATGAGTGCCGGTATTGCGTTTTTATTGGCTTGTTTGTTCGTCCGTCATATTCCGCGCAGCTGTCTGCTGGCGGTGTCCGGCCTGCTGCAAGGGGAGTTTGTTTTTCATTTCGTGTTACAGCAGTTTTTTCACTTGCAGGAAGTGACGGGAAGTCTTTACTTTTTTGACATTGTCGCCATCACTGTCTTTTTTTATGGCATTCTGCTGACCGTAAAAGGAGTCATGCGTCTTGTGCAGGAGATGACGATCAGACGGCCTTTTTCTTCACTTGAAAAAACATCGTAGAGAGGTCGACAAGTTCCAGTAAATCAAGTAATATAAAAAGGTTATGATGGAGAAAATCTGGACTGAAGGGGATTTTTTCTAGGGAGTAGCGTCTCCTGTAGTATCGGAAAGCAGAAAGGGTGTAACACGATGACAAAGCCGGTAGTTGCAATCGTCGGCCGTCCAAATGTGGGGAAATCAACGATTTTTAACCGGATCGTTGGTGAGCGGGTGGCGATTGTTGAAGATATGCCTGGAGTGACGAGAGATCGCTTATACGGCAAAGGAGAATGGTTGAACCGGGAATTTAATATTATTGACACAGGAGGAATCGAGCTTGGTGACGAGCCGCTGCTGATTCAGATGCGCGAGCAGGCGGAAGTCGCGATCCAGGAAGCGGACGTCATTATTTTTATCGTGAACGGGCGCGAAGGCATTACAGCTGCGGATCAGGAAGTGGCGAAGCTGTTATTCCGCTCAGACAAGCCGGTCGTGCTTGGCGTCAATAAGGTTGACAACCCGGAGATGCAGCAGGAGCTGTATGAATTTTATTCGTTGGGCATCGGCGATCCTTTCCCGATTTCGGGCTCACATGGTCTCGGGCTTGGTGATTTGCTCGATGAAGTGATCAAGCATTTTCCTGAGGAAGAAGGCGATCCGTACAATGAGAATACGATCAGAATCGCTTTAATCGGCCGTCCGAATGTCGGCAAATCCTCGCTCGTCAATGCGATGCTCGGAGAAGAGCGGGTCATTGTCAGCAATATTCCAGGAACGACGCGCGACGCGATTGACACGCCTTTTACAAAAGACGGGCAGGAATATGTGTTAATTGATACGGCCGGGATGAGGAAGCGCGGCAAAGTCTATGAAAATACAGAAAAATACAGCGTCCTCCGTTCATTGAAAGCGATTGAACGTTCCAATGTCGTCCTTGTTGTGATCAATGCCGAAGAGGGTTTGATTGAGCAGGATAAAAAAATTG
Organism: Halalkalibacter oceani; assembly: GCF_023715605.1. Lineage (GTDB taxonomy): Bacteria > Bacillota > Bacilli > Bacillales > Bacillaceae_D > Halalkalibacter > Halalkalibacter oceani. The sequence goes on along the minus strand of NZ_JAMBOL010000003.1, from coordinate 184,490 downwards.
CCGGCTATGCCCATGAGGCGGGACGGGCTGTTATTTTAGTCGTCAATAAATGGGACGCGGTTGAAAAAGACGATAAAACGATGCGGAATTTTGAGCAAAAGCTGCGGGACGAATTCCTGTTTTTGAGCTATGCGCCGATTTTATTCGTTTCGGCGAAAACGAAGCAGCGTCTGCAGCACGTACTGCCAATGGTGAAGAAGGTTTCGGAGAATCATCATCTGCGCGTGCCGACAAATGTGCTTAACGATTTGATTATGGATGCGGTGGCGATGAACCCGACGCCGACAGATAAAGGGAAACGGCTGCGGATTAACTATGTGACGCAGGTCGCTGTTGAACCGCCGACGTTCGTCTTTTTTGTCAACGAGCCGGAATTGATGCACTTTTCGTATCAGCGTTATTTGGAAAACCGTTTGCGAGATACATTTGAATTTGAAGGAACGCCGATTAAAATTTTTGCACGAAAGAAAAATCTCTAAGCAGACAATTAGGGGAAGCAGCAGTGGAGATGTCCGCTGCTCGATCTGCTCCACTCGGACGATCACGGCAGCGTACAAAACCATTGGCCCGATATAAATGAAAGGGAGAGAATGGCGTGGGAGACGGATTTATCGTTATTGCTCTTATTTTTATTATTGTAAGTGGTTATTTATTAGGCTCGATCAGTTTCAGTTACATCATCGCCAAAAAAATAAAGAAAGTCGATATTCGCCAGCACGGCAGCGGCAATGCCGGAGCGACGAATACGTTGCGCGTGCTTGGGGTCGGCCCGGCGGTTGCCGTCCTCGCTTTGGATATTGTAAAGGGAATCGCGGCGGTCTGGCTCGGCATTTTGCTCGCTCCTGATCAGTCCGGTCTATTTCCGGCTTTGGCTGGACTGGCGGCGATTCTTGGCCATAACTGGCCTGTTTATTACGGGTTCAGGGGAGGTAAAGGAGTAGCGACGACAATTGGTGTCCTGGCTACACTTGTCTTCTTCCCGGCTTTGTTTGCCGGCTTGCTGGCGATCGCCAGTATTTTCATCACTCGGTTTGTCTCGCTCGGTTCTTTATTATTTACAGTATTAACACCAGTGCTGACATACGTCCTTATTCATACTTATGATTATCCTATTCTATATGTCTATTTAACAGTGATTGTCGCCATTTTATCGCTTTGGCGTCACCGGACAAATCTGGCACGCCTTATCAATGGAACAGAGAGTAAGCTGGGCAAGAAAGCATAAGAATAGAGGAGGGGTTATAATGGGAACGATTTCCGTACTGGGAGCAGGAAGCTGGGGCACCGCACTGGCGATGGTCCTGGCTGACAACGGACACGCGGTGCGTCTGTGGGCGAGGCGGAAAGAACAAATTGAGGAAATCAATCAGCGTCACACGAACGAATCCTACTTGCCAGGTGTGACGCTTTCTGAGACGATTGTTGGCTGCGCCTCGATGGAACAGGCTGTGGAGGATACAGATGCAATTCTGCTCGTCGTGCCGACAAAGGCGATGCGGGAGACGGTTGCCGAGCTGCGAAAGGTACTGAAAAAAAAGGTTGTGATGATCCATGCGAGCAAGGGGATCGAACCAGGCACGCATAAGCGGATTTCGGAGATGATTGAAGAGGAAATGGGAGGCACCGAGCTGCTTGAAGCAGTCGTTGTGCTGTCGGGACCGAGTCATGCCGAAGAGGTGAGTCAGAGACAGCCGACGACGGTAACCGTTTCGTCCAAATGTCATCAGGCAGCCGAGTTCGCCCAGGATTTGTTTATGAATCAGCGTTTTCGCGTTTATACGAACCCTGATTTAATTGGCGTTGAAATTGGCGGGGCGCTGAAAAACATTATCGCCCTTGTTTGCGGCTTAACGCAAGGTCTCGGAATGGGAGATAATCCAAAAGCGGCGATTATGACACGCGGGCTGGCGGAAATCGCCCGTCTTGGCGTGAAGCTTGGGGCCAATCCATTAACCTTTGCCGGGCTGTCCGGTTTAGGCGACTTAATCGTGACATGCACGAGCATTCATTCGCGTAATTTTCGCGCCGGTAAGCTGATTGGCGAAGGAAAAACACTCGATGAGGTGCTCGATTCGATGGGAATGGTCGTCGAGGGAATTCAGACGACGAAGGCTACTCATGAGCTCGCCGTAGAATGCGGTGTCGATATGCCGATTACCGCTTCGCTCCATGCGGTCTTATTCGATGGTGTACAGCCAAAGGATGCGGCCGAAGGGTTGATGGGTCGGGTGAAAAAGCATGAGGTTGAACAGCTGCACACTGACATCGTCGATGCGGCGTATCGTCAGAGCTAAATAACCAGATTTCCCCCTTCCTGGGCGATTAAGGCACCACCTCCCTTCAGCCTGCATACGATATGGTGATTACGAATGAGGGAGGGTGCCGCATGTTTCAGAAAAATGACCCATCTATTATGGATCAAATTCAAAAAAAGACGAGTGTTAAGCCAGATGAACTCCTCAAGCTTGCCAACTCGGTCAGCCAGGCCAATCTTCAGGACGAAGCAACTGTAAGGCAGTTAATTGCCCAAGTCGCAAAGCTTGCAAATAAACCTGTTTCAAAGGAAAAAGAAGACCAGATTGTGAATGCGATTATTAACAACAACATGCCAACTGACTTTGCTTCTCTTGCGAAGATGTTCAATAAAAAATAACGGCTGGATAGGCTGCTGACGAAGCACACTAGCGGTTAGTGCATATAGTAGTAACGAACGAACATTACAATAGGGCTGTTCATTTGAAGGGTTTCGTCAAAACCGGAGAAGTGTGCCCCCGCTTCTCCGGTTTTTGCTATTTTCAAGCAACGACGTTTTTGTGACTGATTGTGGTGAGGATTCCATTCTTTTTTCCTGATATGCTATAATACGAGTGATCGTCAGAAGGAGTGATAGAATTGTCACAAGCATTAATGAATATGTGGATTTCTTTTTTTGCGTTGGCCTTAATGTTTATTTCAGCAGGGACGGCGATTTTCAGCCGTGAAAAGTTAAAAGGCTGGCTGCAAAAAACGGTGCTTGCTTTTTCGTTTGTTTGCCTGCTTATTTCCGGAATCATCGTCTTCCTGATTGTCATCGGCGGTCCAACAGCTACGATGTAGGGAGAGGAGACAAAATAAAATGAAACAAATCAGTTGTACAAGCCTTATTATGTTGCTCGGCTTGCTGCTTTCCGGCTGCATGTACCCGAGTGAGCAGCGCGCTGAAAATCAGATTCCGTACCCGGATCAGCTTCAGGCTGTTCAGCAGGCGATTGAGCGGTTTCAGACCGATACAGGCGTGCTGCCGATACGAACCTTTGATGAAACGACGTCTCAGTATCAGCGCTATGTCGTTGATTTTAATCAATTGGTCCCGCGCTATATGCAGGAGCCGCCGGGATCGGCATTTGAAAATGGCGGTGTCTTTCAGTATGTGCTGGTCAATGTTGAAGAGGCGCCTGAGGTGAAAGTGATTGATTTAACTACCCAGCGGGCGATCCAGCAGATGCAGCAGCGCATCAATGATTATATGCGTCAGCATACATACGCCCCGGTTGCGGAGATCCTTGATGTCGGCTTGTTTCAGCTTGATCATCAGGCGCTCGGCTACGACGAAGCACCCCATGTGAGAAGTCCGTATCATGAAACGCAGCTTCCGCTTTTGTTTACAAATGACGGGGAGATCATCATTGACTACCGGATTGACTTAAATATGATGCTTCAGGAGCATGGTCATTCCTTTGCCGAAGGGGAAGATATTCGTCCTTTGCTCTATGAACACAGTCCGTTTGTGCCGAACCGCAGCATCCCATATGTGCTTGATGAAAATGGCGAGCCGGCATACGCGATCACACTTGATAAAAATTAAGAGGAAAAATTGGTCTATTGCCCCTTTTTATTTGATATATATATCAAAGGAAGGGGCAATTGTTTTCTGAACGACCCCTTCTCGGTGACCGAAAAGAAATTCATCTTACTTTTCAGCTGTTTCTTGCTGACGATTGTCATAAACGTTGGACAACATCATAAACATGATAGTGTCCAAGGTTTACGGAAACGAAGATGGGTTTCACATCTTTACTTAATCGGGAGGGGATCAAGTGGAAAAGGTAGATATTTTTAAAGATATTGCCGAGCGAACCGGCGGCGATATTTATCTTGGGGTTGTGGGTGCTGTCCGGACGGGAAAATCAACCTTCATAAAGAAATTTATGGAGCTTGTTGTCTTGCCAAATATCGAAAATGAGTCGGATAAGGCGAGGGCACAGGATGAACTGCCGCAAAGTGCAGCCGGAAAAACAATTATGACGACAGAACCGAAATTTGTGCCGAACCAGGCTGTTTCGATTCATGTTGACGAAGGGCTTGATGTCAACATCCGTCTCGTCGATTGTGTCGGCTATGCGGTTCCGGGGGCGAAAGGCTACGAGGATGAGCATGGGCCGCGGATGATCAATACGCCGTGGTATGAAGAGCCGATTCCTTTCCAGGAAGCTGCTGAAATCGGGACGAGAAAAGTAATCCAGGAGCATTCAACGCTTGGAGTCGTCATTACGACAGATGGTTCGATTGGTGAAATCCCGCGCTATGATTATATCGAGTCAGAAGCGAGGGTTGTCGAGGAATTAAAAGAGGTCGGCAAGCCGTTCATCATGATCGTGAACAGCGTTCGTCCTCATCATCCAGATACAGAGAATTTGCGGCGCCAGCTTTCAGAAGAGCATGACATTCCGGTGCTGGCGATGAGCATTGAAAGCATGACCGATCAGGATATTAACAATGTCCTTCGTGAAGTGCTATTTGAATTTCCTGTGCATGAAGTCAATGTCAATCTTCCGAGCTGGGTAATGGTCTTAAAGGAAGAGCATTGGCTGCGCCAAAGCTATGAAGAGTCCGTGCGGGAAACGGTGAAGGATATTAAGCGGCTGCGCGATGTTGATCGGGTTGTCGGTCAGTTCACCGAATATGAATTTATCGATGATGCGCGCCTTGCCGGAATTGAAATGGGCCAGGGCATTGCTGAAATTGATTTATACGCTCCGGACGATCTGTATGATCAGGTGCTGAAGGAAGTCGTCGGCGTTGAAATCCGCGGGAAAGACCATCTGCTGCAGCTGATGCAGGAATTCTCCCATGCTAAATCTGAATATGATCAGGTGGCAGAGGCATTGCGGATGGTGAAGCAGACCGGATACGGCATTGCCGCGCCTGCCCTGTCTGATATGAGCCTCGATGAGCCGGAAATCATCCGCCAGGGGGCGCGCTTTGGAGTCAGGTTGAAGGCGGTTGCTCCTTCAATCCATATGATTAAAGTTGACGTCGAGTCAGAATTTGCGCCAATTATCGGAACGGAAAAGCAGAGCGAAGAGCTTGTCCGCTATTTGATGCAGGATTTTGAAGAAAATCCGCTCTCGATTTGGAATTCTGATATTTTCGGCCGGTCGCTCAATTCGATCGTCAGAGAGGGAATTTCCGCGAAGCTGTCGCTTATGCCAGAAAACGCCCGTTATAAGCTGAAAGAGACGTTGGAAAGAATCATTAATGAAGGTTCAGGCGGACTGATCGCCATTATCCTTTGATAGACAGAAGCCCGGGGAAAAAAGAAGCTGCCGAAAAAGTACGATTTTCACTTTTTCAGCAGCTTTTTCGGTATAAGGATTTATCACGATCCAGAGCTTCGAACCCGCTCCCGGGATCGGGGCATGCTACCGGCTCACCAGCTTCCCGCGGAAAGCGGAGTTATAGTTCAGAAGAGGCGGATTCCGCCTTTTCATTTGTTCGGATAGTTAGATAGAAAATACGTTTGAGCTTCCCTCGTTTTGTCTACGGTCTGAAAGGTTGTTTTCAACCTTTGCCCGGGCTTCGTTAATTTTTCAAGGCTGAACAAAGCAAAAACAGCCAAATCATGATAAACTAAAGAGAAAGTCGAATTTAGTGCCTGTCTTCCATCAGGGATGGGGAAGACAAACAAACAGGAGCGTGAGTCAATGAACAATCAAAATGAATTTTTTGTGATAAAAGCGAAGGAAAACGGGGTAAATGTCATCGGTCTGACGAGAGGCTCGGATACGCGCTTTCACCATTCAGAAAAGCTGGACAAGGGCGAAGTGATGATTGCCCAGTTTACCGAGCATACGTCAGCAGTAAAAGTCCGTGGCAAGGCGATTATTCAGACGAGTCATGGGACGATTGACACAGAGGAATAGCATTTATACACAGGAGAGGGAGTTTTGGTACCTTGTTTTGTGGAACATATGATATAATAGATGCGCGTTAATGATTTACAACAACGATTGTCGGAACTTGGGGGACGTAAAAATGGCAACAATCAGTCAGTTTAATGAGGTCGTAAAAGAGATCAACGAAAGCTTCTACAGCTTAATCAGGCATCCTTATTTACAAAAGTACATACATGAACCGGTTGTAGATGAAGATAAGGTTCGCTTTTTGTACGCTGGCCTTTATCGGCACCTGCCGGCTGAGGAAGCGAAAATGTTTACGATTTCATCTTTGCTTGTTCAGGCTGCGCTTGATGTTCACGAAGCGGTTACCCTCCATAAAGTAACGACAGATGCCGGCAGAAAGAACCGTCAGCTGACGATTCTTGCCGGGGATTATTATAGCAGTTTGTATTATTATCTTCTGGCCGAGAATAAGCATCTTCCGATGGTTCGCGTTTTCAGCCATTCGATTCAGGAAATCAATGAAAGCAAGATGAACCTGTACGGCTCTGATCAACTCAGCTATCACGAAGCGATGGAAAATATGGCGCTGATTGAATCATTATTAATGCAAAACATCGTAAAGCACTTCGGTGAGGATAAATGGGCGGCTGTCATGAAAGATTATTTCTATTTGAAGCGGCTTCTGTTTGAAAAAGTAGAGTGGCTGGAAGGAAAGACGTATCCGGTGATCCAGGCGATTTTTCAAGAGGCTGACGGACCGAAGGAAATGCTTGAGCTGATTGAAAGAAAAGTGGAGGATGTCAAGGATCGTTTATTGAAGAACAGCCGATTGCTACAAACATGCGCCGGCTTTGTAATTGAGCACGTCGACGCGCTGTTTGAGCAGGTGGCGTGGCAAGAAAAGGTAGCAGAAGAAGGGTGAGCCTGATGGGACAGTCAAAGGAAGAACGCGTTCATCAAGTATTTGAATCGATTTACAAAAAGTATGATGTGATGAATTCCGTGATCAGCTTTCAGCGTCATAAAGCGTGGCGCAAGGATACGATGAAACGGATGAATGTAAAAGAAGGGCAGTCCGCGCTTGATGTGTGCTGCGGGACGGCGGACTGGACGATTGCCCTCGCTGAGGCGGTCGGCAAGAGCGGGAAGGTCGAAGGGCTTGATTTTAGCGAAAATATGTTGAAAATCGGCGAAGAGAAGAGACAGGAGCGCAACCTCAGCCAAGTGACGCTCCGACATGGGAACGCGATGGAATTGCCTTATGACGATAATCAATTTGATTATGTCACGATCGGCTTTGGACTCCGGAATGTCCCGGACTATATGCAGGTGTTGCGGGAAATGCAGCGTGTCGTCAAACCAGGAGGTCTTGTCGTTTGCCTGGAAACGTCCCAGCCGACGATTCCTGTGTTTAAGCAGTTGTATTTTTTTTATTTCCGCCGAATCATGCCGCTGTTTGGCAAACTCTTCGCCAAAAGCTATCAGGAATATTCCTGGCTGCAGGAGTCGACGATGTCGTTTCCTGATCGGGACAAGCTTGCGGAGATGTTTAAAGAGGCCGGGTTGACGGGCATTGAGGTGAAGCCTTATTCAGGAGGCGTAGCCGCGATGCATGTAGGGAGAAAACCAGCCTTTTAATTTGGGGAAGAATTGGAGCAGATAGTTGTGATTAGAAAGTTAAGAATCATCCTTGAAATGATTAAATTTGAACATACTGTTTTTGCATTGCCGTTCGCCTATTTTGGCGCTGTTCTCGGTGCTTATATTGTGAATGGAGTGTGGCCGAGCCTGGCCCAATGGATTTGGATTACGGTGGCGATGGTCGGAGCAAGAAGTGCGGCGATGTCGTTAAATCGTGTTATCGACGAACAAATTGATAAGCATAATCCACGGACGGCTGGCAGGGCGATTCCTGCAGGCCTGATTTCAAAGGTGGAGGTGCTCTTTTTTATTGTCATTTCCTTTGTGCTGCTCTTTACGGCAGCTTTTCAGTTGAATCTCCTGGCGGTTTATTTGCTGCCGCTCGCCGTCTTTTTTCTTGTGATTTACTCCTATACGAAGCGCTTCACCTGGGCTTGTCATTTAATCTTAGGAATGACGATCGGAATTGCGCCGTTAGGTGGCTGGGTCGGAGCGACCGGCACACTGACCTGGGATGCCTTTATTCTCTTTATTGCGGTCGCCTTATGGACGGCCGGATTTGATGTGATTTATGCGACGCAGGATGCAGATTATGATCGTGAACACAAGCTGCATTCGATTCCGAGCCGCTTTGGCATTAAGCGGGCATTATTGCTTGCGCGTCTATTCCATGTCACAAGCTTTGCCGCTTTTTTGACCTTGTTTTTTATCACGCCGCTCGGCTGGTTGTACTTGATCGGGGTGATCATCGCCGGAGGCATTATGCTCTATGAGCATGCGATTGTTTCCGTTGACAATCTGACAAAAGTCAATGTCGCGTTTTTCACGATGAATGGAATTTTAAGTATCGTTATGTTTATTTTTACGATTGGAGATGTATGGCTATGAATGGATTAGAGAACGACATTCAGCGCAAAATAGCTGAAGGCGTGTCTCACTTGGAAAAAAGAGAAGGTGAAGGGAAATGAGTCTTGTTATCGGAGAAATTTCCTACACGAACATTTTACCTTTCTTTTATCATCTTGACCGGGAGAAGCTCAAGGAAGCCAATTGTCATTTTACACCGCAGGTACCGGCCCAGCTGAACAAAGCCATGGCTGCCGATCAAGTCGATATCGGCGGGATCTCTTCATTTGCTTATGCGGCCAATGCCGGTGCTTACACGTTACTGCCGAATCTTTCTGTGACGTCTTACGGCAATGTCAATTCAATCTTTTTGTTTTCGAAGCATCCGATTGAGCAGCTGGCCGCAAAAAAGATTGCCCTAACTTCGAGTTCTGCCACGTCTGTTCATTTGCTGAAAATTATTCTTGAGCATTTTTATTCACTGGACGTTCAGTATACGACGATGAAGCCGGATTTTACGGAGATGCTGCGCGAGCATGATGGCTGTCTGTTAATTGGAGATGATGCGATCCGGGCGAAGCGCGAGCTGCCGGACAATCTGTACAGCTATGATCTCGGGGAAATTTGGTACAAGCAGACAGGACTGCCGATGGTATACGCTGTATTTGCAGTCAGAAATGAAGCGATTAGCAAGCAGGCTGAGTTGGTAGGAACAGTCTATCAATCCTTTTTGGCGAGTAAGCAACTTAGTGAAGAACTGAACTATCAGCCGATGATCGCCGATATTGTGAAAACACACGGAGGCAGTGAGGATTTTTGGAATCTTTATTTTCAGCAGCTGTGCAATGACTTTGGCGAAACAGAGCAGCGCGGCTTGCTTTATTTCTACCGCTTAGCCTATCAGCTTGGCTATTTAAAGCATCCGGTTGACAAGCTGGTGATCTGGGATTCCGTTTTGATAAAGAAAATGCTTGCCAATAATGAAATGTAATGTTTCAATCAAAACGAGACGAATTTTTTCTATAGGCAGAAAGCCGCTGTAATGGAGTAAGGTGGATGATATGAAACTAACCGATATCTATATGAAATTTCAATCTGATATTGTCGTGATTGAACGGGAGCTGGAGGCGACCGTTCAGGCACGGCACCATGTATTACGACAAGCCTCGACCCACTTATTAAAAGCAGGCGGAAAACGAATCCGCCCTGTTTTTGTGCTGCTTTCAGCCAAATTCGGCACATACGATATTGATGTATTGAAGCATATTGCCGTTCCGCTTGAACTGATTCATATGGCCTCTCTCGTTCATGATGATGTCATTGACGATGCCGAGCTGCGTCGTGGAAAGAAAACGATCAAGTCCCAATGGGATAACCGTGTGGCGATGTATACAGGCGATTACATCTTCGCCAAAGCCGTTGAGACCTCAACCTTTTTTGATCACCCGGAAATCCATCAAATTTTATCGTATGCGATCGTTGAAATGTGCATTGGCGAGGTTGAGCAAATCCGTGATCAATATAATTGGCAGCAGAACTTCCGTATTTATTTACGGAGAATTAAGCGAAAAACCGCTTTGCTGATTGCCGTAAGCTGTAAATTAGGAGCGCTGGCGGCTGGAGCTGATCGCGATGTTCAGCGTCAGTTGTTCAAGTTCGGCTACAATGTCGGAATGTCGTTCCAGATCACCGATGATATTCTCGATTTTGTCGGCACGGAAGAACAATTGGGAAAGCCGGCTGGCGGTGATTTACGCCAAGGAAATGTGACGCTTCCGGCTTTGTATGCGATGCAGCATAACGAAGAGGTAAGAGCGATGATTGAGCAGGCGCTCTCGACGGACTACCCGGATCAGGCTGACATGGAGCCGATTCTCGAGGCAATTAAGAAGTCGGGTGGAATTGAGTATTCGCTTGAAATCAGCGACCGTTATTTGGAACGGGCGTACCATGCCCTTGAATCTCTTCCAGAGACGGAAGCAAAAACCTATCTCAGTGAAATCGCGGCTTACATCGGCAAACGGAAGTTTTAACAGCAGTGGGAGCAGAGGGAAATCAATGGCTTTCTTTCGTGATAAATCGGAGATAAAGCTCTATGCTTCGCGCGGGAGAGAACCCCATTGTCGTCGATGTAAAACTTTGCTATACTGAGAGAGGTTTTGAACACATAGAAGAATGGAAAAGGGAGCGAATGACGAATGGAACGTACATATTTAATGATTAAGCCTGATGGCGTACAGCGTAATTTAATTGGTGAAGTTGTTTCTCGATTTGAAAAGAAAGGCTTTACACTTGTCGGTGCCAAGCTGATGACGGTTTCAAAGGAAACAGCGGAAACTCACTATGCCGAGCACAAGGAGCGCCCGTTCTTCGGTGAGCTTGTTGATTTTATTACGTCCGGCCCGGTATTCGCCATGGTTTGGGAAGGCGAAAATGTCATTTCTACAGCGCGGACAATGATGGGCGCAACGAACCCTGCTGATGCGGCGCCGGGAACGATCCGCGGCGACTATGGTGTCCAAGTGGCGATGAACGTCATTCACGGTTCTGATTCACCTGAAAGCGCGGCGCGTGAAATCAGCATTTTCTTCACAGAAGAAGAGCTGAACAGCTATGATAAAACGATTAGCAAATGGGTGTAAGCGGATAAGCACCGTCTGCTAGAGATATCGTCTTGCAGAGAGGCTTCACACCTTGCTTCGGGGATGTTTCAACCGGTCGGATGCGATCTGTTGAAGCATCCCCTTTTTAAAATAAGTGGGGGGCTCCAGTTTTGTCCAGCGGATAAATGAGTAATGAGGGGAATGCAAATGAACGACGACTATCAGCAATTCGTGCTTCTGATTAAAGAAAAGACCGGGATTGATTTGTCGCTTTATAAAGAGGCGCAAATGAAGCGGAGGCTTACGTCATTGCGCGATAAAAAAGGCTTTCGCACCTTCCGTTCCTTTTATGAGGCCATTTGTCAGGACGAGAAGCTGTTTAATGAATTTTTAGAACGAATGACGATTAATGTGTCAGAATTTTACCGCAATGCAAAGCGGTGGGAGGTGCTCGAGCAGAAAATCCTGCCGCGGCTATTGCGGGAGAATCCACGGCTTAAATTGTGGAGCGCGGCGTGTTCCACTGGGGAGGAACCTTATACACTGGCGATGATCATGAGCAAGTTTAAGCCATTAAAAGACGTCTCGATTTTGGCGACGGATATTGATCAGGCAATTCTTGAGCGGGCGAAAGTAGGCCTGTATCCGGAACGATCATTAAAGGAAGCACCGACTGAGGCGATTCGCAGCTTCTTTCATAAAGAACCGATCGGCTACCGGGTGAAGCAGGAAATTAAAGATACGGTTTCGTTTAAGCAGCAAAATTTACTGGCCGACCGGTTCGATGATCAATATGACTTAATCATTTGCCGCAATGTGATGATTTACTTTACCGAGGAAGCGAAGCATGAGCTTTATCATAAATTCAGCCGTGCGCTGCGGCCCGGTGGCGTGCTGTTTGTCGGCAGTACCGAGCAGATTTTCAATCCGGCGGTTTATCAGTTTTGCTCGGAGGATACTTTTTTTTATCAAAAATGCAAGAAGGGCACATCATAAGCAGGAAAGAGGGAGTAGACGATACAATAGGTAATTAATATCGAAATGTTCGTATTTTTTTCGAGACAGCAATCTGAAAGCATGTTATAATTTAACGCATAAAAGCGATAAAGAAAGCTGTGAAAAAGAGGGGATACATAAACAGCGGCTTCAAAAAGAGACGCGGAGCCACCCCTAAGGCGATGAAAGATAACAGCTGAACGTGTAGGCATAGGAGGAATTTAGATGAGATACTTAACCGCTGGTGAATCACATGGTCCCCAGCTGACGACGATTATTGAAGGGGTTCCGGCCCAATTGGAGCTGGTGGCAGAAGATATTAATGTTGATCTTGCCCGTCGCCAAGGCGGCTATGGCCGTGGCAGAAGAATGCAAATTGAAAAGGACCGGGTACAGCTTTTGAGCGGTGTCAGACATGGGCGTACGACCGGAGCACCGATCGCCCTTGTCGTCGAGAATAAAGATTGGACGCACTGGACGAAAATTATGGGCGCCGAGCCGTTAAGCGGTGAAGAAGAGAAGGAAGTCAAACGCAAGATCACCCGGCCGCGTCCCGGGCATGCCGATTTGAACGGAGCGATTAAATACGGTCATCGCGATATGAGAAATGTGCTGGAGCGCTCTTCCGCCAGAGAAACAACCGTTCGGGTCGCAGCAGGGGCTGTCGCCAAGAAGATTCTCGCTGCCTTTGACATCGAGGTTGGAGGCCATGTGCTCGAAATTGGCGGAGTTAAGGCGGAACAGGTTGAGTATTCGTCTGTCGCCGACCTGCGCGAGCGCTCGGAGGCTTCTCAAGTCCGCTGTCTTGATGAGCAGGCGAGTCAGAAAATGATGGAAGCGATTGATCAAGCGAAAAGCGATGGGGATTCCATTGGCGGAATCGTCGAGGTCGTTATCGAGAATGTACCGGTCGGCCTTGGCAGCCATGTTCATTATGATCGCAAGCTAGATGCGAAAATCGCCGCTGCGGTCATGAGCATCAACGCGTTTAAGGGAGTTGAAATCGGCATCGGCTTTGAAGCGGCTCATTTGCCGGGCAGTCAGGTTCATGATGAGATTATTTGGGATGAGGAGCACGGCTATCGCCGCAAAACAAACCGGCTCGGTGGGTTTGAAGGCGGAATGACGACGGGAATGCCGATAGTCGTCCGTGGTGTGATGAAGCCGATTCCGACTTTATATAAGCCGTTGCAAAGTGTCGATATCGATACGAAGGAGCCTTTTGCGGCGAGCATTGAACGTTCCGACAGCTGTGCCGTTCCGGCGGCTTCCGTCGTCGCTGAAGCGGTCGTCGCATGGGAGGTCGCCAATGCGCTGCTTGAAACCTTCGGCCATGACCAAATTCCGGTTATTCAGGAGAATGTCAAGCGTCACCAGGAACAAGCGAGGGAATTTTAATGCGGAAGGTCGCAATTAAAACGCCGTCAAAGTCGTATGAGGTTTTTATTGAAGCGGGACTGCGCCGGGAAATCGGTCGGCGGATGGACGATGTGCTGGCGCAGCCGGCTTCGTCCGTGCTGATTATTAGCGACTCTGTCGTCGCCCCGCTTTATTTGGATGAAGTGAAAAACAGCTTTTCCGATCTGGCTGTTCATACAGCCGTCATTGAAGCTGGCGAAGCGTCGAAGTCGTTTACTGTGTTTGAACAGCTGCTGACAAAGGCGCTTGAGGCCGGCCTTGACCGAAAGTCGGTCATCGTCGCCCTTGGAGGAGGCGTTGTCGGCGATATCGCCGGGTTTGTCGCCGCGACCTTCATGCGGGGCATTCGCTTCATTCAAGTGCCGACGACCTTACTGGCGCATGATAGCAGCGTCGGTGGCAAGGTAGCGATCAACCATCCGCTCGGGAAAAACATGGTCGGCAGCTTTCATCAGCCTGAGGCTGTCTTTTATGACACGGAGGTTCTCTATTCCTTGTCAGAGCGGGAATGGCGTTCAGGCTTCGCGGAAGTGATGAAGCACGGCCTGATTCGCAAGCCGTCTTTTCTGACATGGCTGCAAACGACGATTTCGTCGCTTGAAAGCATTCCGGTTGAGGTGCTTGATGAGCTGCTTGAGCAATCGATTGCCGTGAAGGCCGAGATTGTTGCCGAAGATGAAAAGGAAGCCGGCGTGCGGGCCTATTTGAATTTAGGTCATACGTTAGGGCACGCGCTTGAAACGAAGCTCGGCTACGGCAAGCTGACTCACGGCGAGGCCGTCGTGATCGGTATCGTCTTTGCGATGCGGCTGAGCGGGAAGCTTTGCGGGCTGTCTGCGAATGTGGATGACTATGAAAAGTGGTTTCAAAGACTTGGCTACGACACAAAGATTCCGGCTCATTTGCAGGCCGATGAATTAATTGAGACGATGATGAAGGATAAGAAAACCGAGGGCGGAACGATTCGGATGGTGCTGCTGCGCAGCATTGGCGAAGCAACGACAATGACAGTTTCGTCTGACGAAATTAAACAATTACTAGTGGAGCAGGTGGAGGTGGACTGACGCATGGTGCGCGGTATCAGAGGAGCAACGACGATTGATGTTAATACTGAACAAGCAATCAGTGAAGCGACAAGCGAGCTTGTGACGAAGATGATTGAAGCAAATCAGATTGTGCCTGAAAGTGTCGCTCACGTTCTCATTACGGTAACCGAGGATGTGACAGCCGCCTTTCCGGCCAAGATCGTCCGGCAGTTTCCGGGATGGTCCTATGTCCCTGTCGTTTGCGCACAGGAAATTCCGGTACCTGGGAGTCTGCCGAAATGCATCCGGATTTTAATGACGGTCAATACGGATGTCAAGCAGGATCAGATTGTTCATGTGTATCAGCGTGAAGCGACCAAGCTTCGTCCGGATTTATCGACGAGCGAATCTTGATAGTTTTAAGGAGTAAGGAAAAAAATCTAACATGTTCAGGTGGATTTGAGGAAGGGCACTGGCCTCCCACGCGTTACGTTCTCCATGAAAGAACCTCACTTTCATGGAGAACAAAGACCGTTGTAACGGCTCCGCATAGAGCTTCAAAGAAAAGACGCCTGTGGCGTTTTTTTTATTGACGAATGATTCAGAAAAGTGATAAACTGTATGCAGCAGAGTTGAGTGAAAGTATGAGTTTACTTGTTAGATCACAAGAGTATGAGTTGAGAATGAGAATGAGCTGAGGAGAGCAGAGTTTAGTTGAGGAATAAAGGAACATTCAATCCTCCTACCTCTTATGGTCCGGGAGGATTTTTTATATGAGATGCATTGGCCGTTGCCGCGCTCAGGCGGTGTCCGTGCCACCCGTTTCGTTTGCCTCCCCTCTTTTTCATTCCTTCTATTTTAAGGAGGATTGCGATGATTACCCCATCATTACACGATTTTCAGACATCTTGCCAGAATTACAAAACGATTCCCGTTGTGCAG
The DNA here is from genome assembly GCF_023715605.1 of Halalkalibacter oceani. GTDB lineage: Bacteria > Bacillota > Bacilli > Bacillales > Bacillaceae_D > Halalkalibacter > Halalkalibacter oceani. The sequence goes on along the minus strand of NZ_JAMBOL010000003.1, from coordinate 168,857 downwards.
CGTTTTTTCGCCGACGGTCTTACCCCTGTACAAATTGTTCACCAGCTTGAATCCCAGGTCAGCTTTTTACTTGAAAGCAAAGATGAGCAGTCGCCTTGGTCACGTTATTCCTTTATCGGCTTGAATCCGATGCTTGAATTGGTAGAGGAGCAAGGCGCGTATCGGACATATACGGATCAGCGCGAGCTTGTCGTCGAAAAAGAGTCGTTTCAGGCGGCGTTTCAAGCGACGATGTTGTATTTGAACGTCGAACCGGTTGACGTGCCGATCCCGTTTCGCGGCGGGGCGGTCGGCTATATGAGCTATGATGCGATTGAAACGATCGAACCGACCCTTCAAACGGAGACGGCGGAGCGTGTTCCGCATTATCAGTTTTTATTTTGTCAGACGCTGATCGCTTACGACCATACGAAAAAGGAATTGACGATTTTGGTTCATTCCCGTCCGGAGGCAGGCGAGGAAGAACGGGCTTACGGTGAAGCTCTTGCGGAAATCGAACGTGTCTCCTCCCTGCTTGAACAGCCGGTAAGCGGCTTAATGCTGAAGCAGCTGCCGCAAACCGATGAAGACGTATCATTTGAGCATGTCATCTCGAATTATAAAAAGGAAGCGTTCCTTAAAGATGTGGAGAAAATCCAGGAATACATCCGCGCGGGTGATGTGTTTCAAACGGTGCTGTCACAGCGATTTGAAATGAATGTTTCAGCGACGGCGCTTGAAGTATACCGGGTATTGCGGATGATCAACCCGTCCCCTTATTTGTTTTATCTGAAATTTGATCAGCTGGAAGTTGTCGGCAGCTCGCCGGAAAGGCTCGTTCAGGTTCAGGATGGTCATGTGGAAATCCACCCGATTGCCGGCACGAGAAAGCGGGGCAGGGACGAGGCCGAGGATGCCCGCCTGGAAGCGGATCTGCTCGCTGATGAAAAGGAGCGGGCCGAGCATTATATGCTTGTTGATTTAGCGCGAAATGACGTCGGCCGCATTGCCGAATACGGCTCTGTCGAAACCCCGACTTTACTTGAGATCGGTCGCTTTTCCCATGTGATGCACATCATTTCCAAGGTGACAGGACGGCTGCGCCGTGATACGGAGCCTTTGGAGGCTTTAATGGCTTCCTTCCCGGCCGGAACGGTGTCCGGTGCGCCGAAGATTCGGGCAATGGAGATTCTGCAGGAGCTTGAACCGACGAAGAGAGGCTTATACGCCGGAGCGATCGGCTATTTAGGTTTTGATGGAAATATTGATTCCTGTATCGCCATTAGAACGATGATCATTCAGCACGGGAAAGCCTATATTCAGGCCGGTGCCGGAATCGTCGCAGATTCTGTTCCGGAAAAGGAATTTGAAGAAACGGAGAATAAAGCGAAGGCGTTGATCCGTGCTGTACAGGTCGCGGAAAAAATGTTTGGCTCAGAAGCAAAGCAAAGTGAAAAAGGGGAGGTCGTCAAGCATGCTTAAATTATTGCTGCGGAAATGTATGAACGGAGAGACGTTGACAGAGAAGGAAGCGCAGGCGGCGATGGATGAAATTATGCGCGGCGAAGCGACGCCGAGCCAGATTGCGAGCCTCGTGACGGTTATGCGGTTTCGCGGGGAAACGGTCGACGAAATGACCGGCTTTGCTCGTTCGATGCGGGCGCATTCGGTAACGATTCCCGAGACAAAGCTCGATGTTGTCGACACATGCGGAACAGGCGGCGATGATCTTGGCACGTTCAATATTTCAACAACGACGGCGATCGTCCTGTCGGCGCTCGGTGTACCGGTTGCCAAGCATGGCAATCGCGCGGTTTCCTCAAAAAGCGGCAGTGCTGATGTGCTGGAGGAGCTTCAAATGTCGATCCAGTATTCCCCAGAAGAAGCGCAGCAGGCGCTGCAGCAGACAAACCTGTGCTTTTTATTTGCGCCGCTTTACCATCAGTCGATGAAGCATGCGGTTGCTCCGCGGAAGGAAATCGGCTTCCGGACGATTTTTAATTTGCTTGGTCCATTGACGAATCCGGCCAATGCGAAACATCAGCTGATCGGCGTCTATGACGAGGCATTTGCTCGGAAAATGGCTGAAACACTGAGCCGGCTTGGGACGACGCGCTCGCTGCTCGTTACCGGAGGAGAGGGACTTGATGAGCTTTCCATTACGACAGAATCGCATATTATTGAAGTGAACGGCACAGAACAGAAGCAGTATTCGCTCACACCGGAAGAGGTCGGCTTGACGCGCGGGACGCTGGATGAGATTCAGGTTGAGACGCCGAAGGAAAGTGCGGCATTAATTCGAAAGGTGCTAGCCGGAAAAGCGAATGCGTCGGCAGAGGGTATCGTCGCGCTTAATGCCGCGGCGGCACTTTATGCGTCAGAACGGGTTGCTTCGATAAAAGAAGGCGTATCGCTTGTGCAGAAGGCGATTTCCTCCGGCCATGTCTATCGCCATTTTGAAAAGCTGACAACTGAGCAGAAGGAGACTGAACAACATGCTTGAGAAAATTTTGCAATCAAAGCAGAAGGAAGTAAGCGAGCTCGTTCTTCCCCCTCAGGAAGACGTGACGCACTATTCCTTGTTTGAAGCGTTGCGCGCGCCGACGCGACAAACCGCTCTCATTGCCGAAGTGAAAAAAGCCTCGCCGTCAAAGGGGCTGATCCGCGCTGATTTCAATCCGGTGGAGATTGCCAAAGGCTATCAGGCGGGCGGAGCCGATGCGATTTCGGTTTTAACCGACCGGGATTATTTTCAGGGAGACCCGACTTATTTGTCAGCGGTCAAGCGCGCGGTTCAGCTGCCGGTTATGCGCAAGGATTTCATTATCGATGAGGCACAGGTCGAGGAAACGGTCCGGATCGGCGCTGATGCGATGCTGTTAATTGTCGGCGCAGTACCGATTAATAAGCTGAAACAGTTGTATGATCTTGCCTATGCGAAAGGGCTTGAATGCTTAGTCGAAGTCCATGCGAAAGAAGAGCTGGAAGAGCTTTTGTCCGCTTTTACACCGAAGATCATCGGCGTCAACAATCGCAACCTGAAAACATTCGAGACGTCGCTTTCCCAAACAGAGGAGATGGCTGTGCTCATCCCGGAGTCGAGCCTGTTTGTCAGTGAGAGTGGCATCTTTACAAAAGCCGATATTGATCGCGTCCAAAAAGCCGGAGCGGCCGGGGTGCTCGTCGGGGAATCCTTAATGCGGGCCGACTCACCGGAGCAGGGAATTAGTGAATTATTTGGAGGCGAAGCACGTGTCTCCCCTTCTTAAGCTATGCGGAAATCATTCTTATGAGGATACAGAAATTGCGCTACTGAGCCGAGCCGATTATGTCGGCTTTGTCTTCGCCGAAAGCAAACGCCAGGTCACGCGCGAACAGGTAAAAGAGTGGCTTTCCCGTCATCACGGCAAAAGTCGGGCGAAAATCGTTGCTTTGTTTGTCAATGCGTCAGCGGAGCAAATTGCGGCAACGGTGGACGGGCTGCCGATAGACATTATTCAATGCCACGGAGCGGAAACACCGGAGCAGGTGAAAGAGATTAAAAAACAAACAGGGCTGCCAGTTTGGAAAGTGATCCATCACAACGAGAATGCGTTGCAGGAGATGGAAGCTTATGAAGGCATTGTCTCTGGTTATGTTGTTGATTGCAAAGTCGGGAAGCAATGGGGCGGGACAGGAGTTTCCTTCGATTGGAACTATGTCCCTCGTTATATAACAGAAGGACGCCGGCAAAAGGTGCCTGTCTTGATTGCCGGCGGCATTCGTCCAGAGAACGTAGGTGAGCTGATGCGCTATCAGCCTGACGGAATTGACGTCTCAAGCGGAATCGAGCAGGGCGGCCGCAAATCAAGGGCACTAGTGGAGCAGCTAGAGGAAAGGATGAACAATCATGGCAGTGATCTATCCAGATAAACGAGGACGCTTCGGCGATTTTGGCGGGAAATACGTGCCGGAGACGTTAATGAGCGTAATTGAAGAGCTAGAGCAGGCATTGGATGAAGCGATGGCTGATGAAACTTTTGTTGAGGAGTATCATTATCAGCTGCGTGAGTATGCGGGCAGACCGACTGCGTTATCGTATGCCAGACAGCTGAGTGAGAATTTGGGAGGCGCTAAAATTTATTTGAAGCGGGAAGATCTGCTTCATACGGGAGCGCACAAGCTTAATAATGCAATGGGTCAGGCGTTGCTGGCGAAACGAATGGGCAAAACAAAAATTGTCGCCGAAACGGGGGCCGGCCAGCACGGAGTGGCGTCCGCGACGATCGCCGCCCGCTTTGGCCTGGAGTGTAAAGTATTTATGGGGGAAGAGGATATGGAGCGGCAGGCGCTCAACGTCTTCCGGATGGAGCTGCTCGGAGCTGAAGTCATTCCGGCGACATCCGGCAGCAAAACGCTGAAGGATGCGACGAACGAAGCAATCCGCTACTGGGTGGCGAATGCCGAGGATACGTTTTATTTAATCGGCTCTGTTGTCGGTCCGCATCCGTATCCTAAGATGGTTCGTGATTTTCAGCGCATTATCGGCGACGAGGCGCGCAAACAAATGCTCGAGCGGGAAGGAAAGCTTCCGACCGAAGTGATCGCTTGCGTCGGCGGGGGAAGCAATGCAATCGGGACATTTTATCCGTTTCTCGACGATGATGTCCGCTTGATTGGTGTCGAAGCGGCCGGGCTTGGCGTGGAAACCGACAAGCATGCGGCGACGATTACAAAGGGAACGAAGGGCGTCATTCACGGTTCTTTGACGTATTTATTGCAGGATGAAGCAGGACAGATTACGGAGCCGTATTCGATTTCCGCGGGCCTCGATTATCCTGGCATTGGGCCTGAGCACGCGTATCTTGCGGCAAATGGACGCGTGAGATACGATGCGGTCACTGATCAGCAGGCATTGGATGCGCTGAAGCTGCTTTCTGAAACGGAAGGGATCATTCCGGCGGTGGAAAGTGCCCATGCGTTGGCAAAGGCGTGTGAACGCGCGCAGCAGCTGACGAATGAAGATACGATTCTCGTCTGCTTATCGGGACGGGGCGATAAAGATGTGCACACATTAATGAAACATTTTCGAGGTGAATCCGATGGCGAGTAAGCGTATGGAAGCTGCGATGAATTCGCACAAGCCTTTATTTATTCCTTTTATTACAGCCGGTGATCCTTCGGCTGACGCAACGGTCGAGCTGGCGCTGATGCTGGAGGAAGCCGGGGCGAGTCTGCTTGAACTCGGCATTCCGTATTCAGATCCACTCGCGGACGGTCCGACGATCCAGGCTGCTTCGAAGCGGGCTCTTGCCGAGGGGATGAGCTTGGAGCAGGCGTTGAAGCTCGTGCCGCTCATGCGGGAAAAAGGGCTGACGATTCCTGTCGTGATCTTTACTTATTTTAATCCGCTTTTGCAATATGGTGAGCGCCGTTTTACTGAGGAAGCGGCAGAGCTCGGCATCGACGGCGTTCTCGTTCCCGACCTGCCTTATGAGGAGAGCGAAGAACTGAGCGGTCTATGTCACGAAAAAGAGCTGGTGCTCATTTCTCTCGTTGCGCCGACCTCGCGTGAACGAATGGTGAAAATTGCTGAACGGGCCGAAGGGTTCTTGTACTGTGTTTCCTCGCTCGGCGTGACTGGTGCGCGGTCTAAGCTTGACCCGCGTGTCTATGACTTTTTGACAACCGTTCGCGAAGCAAGCCGGATTCCGACAGCGGTTGGCTTCGGCATTTCAACGGCAGAACAGGTGAAAGTGATGAATGAGCATGCTGACGGTGTCGTCGTTGGAAGCGCGCTCGTTGCCGAAATCGGAGCGCGCGCGGAAGCGTTAAAACAGCCGGCGACAAGAGCAGAGGCGCTCGCGGAAATAAAAACGTTTGTTTCTTCGCTTATTTCGTCGTAACATAGAGATATACGACTAAGACATAGATGAGGTGCTGACGATGCAGGTAAAACGACAATTACTCGGTCTTCCTTCCTATAAACCGGGGAAACCGATTGACGAAGTAAAAAAAGAGCTCGGGCTGACGAAAGTAATCAAGCTTGCCTCCAATGAAAATCCGTTCGGTGCTTCGCCGAAAGCAGCGGAAGCGATTCGGGAGCTTGCGGCAAATACGGCGATTTATCCGGATGGATATGCGGCTGTCTTGCGGGAAAAGGTCGCCCAAAAAATCGGCGTCGCCCAGGAGCAGTTAATCTTCGGAAATGGTTCAGATGAGATTATTCAGTTTCTTTGCCGGGCGTTGCTCGATGAGAATACGAATACCGTTACGGCTGATCCAACCTTTTCGCAATATAAGCTGAATGCGACGATTGAAGGGGCGGAAGTCCGCGAGATCGCCTGCAAGGAGGACGGCACCCATGATTTAGAGGCGATGCTTGCGGCGATTGACGAAAATACGCGCATCGTTTGGGTATGTAACCCGAACAATCCTTCCGGTACATATATCGACAAGGCGAGCTTTGAGCAATTTATGAAGAGCGTACCTGCGGATGTGCTCGTCGTTTCAGATGAAGCCTACTATGAATACGCGATAGCGGACGATTTTCCGCAATCGATTCCTCTTCTGAAGACATACAAAAATTTGATTGTACTCCGAACGTTTTCAAAGGCATACGGATTAGCAGCGCTTCGCGTCGGTTACGGCGTCGGGGATGCTGATTTCATTGCCAAGCTTGATCCGGTACGCCCGCCGTTTAACAATACGACCTTTGCTCATGCTGCCGCTGCGGCTGCACTTGATGATGATCCATTTATTGCCGAATGCGTACAAAAAAACAGAGAAGGCATGAAGCTGTATGAAGCATTCTGTGAGGAGCAAGGGCTTACGTACTACTCATCGCAGGCGAACTTCATCTTAATTGATTTTGAACGTTCAGGAGATGAGGTTTTTGATTATTTATTAAAGCGCGGCTTTATTATTCGCTCCGGTGAAGCGTTAGGCTTTCCGACATGTGCCCGGATTACGGTAGGCAGCCAGGAAGAGAATGAGGAAATACTTTCGATCTTGAAGGAAATGTTGCAAACACAGCCTATTGGACAAAAATAACATGTTCCTGTTTGGTGGAGAGGCAGTTTTGAAAGGTCGGCATTTGACTTTTTGAAACAGCCTTTTTCAACGCTGTGTGGGTGGAAGGAGAAAAGAATGAAAAGAACGGTTTTCATCGTCGGCCTCGGTTTGATTGGCGGCTCGATTGCGCTCGCCATTCGCAAAGAACACGACGTGCATATTCGAGGCTTTGATATTTCACAACAACAAGTAAAAATGGCTTTATCGCTGCAGGTGATTGATGAAGTGGCGCCTTCATTGGAAGAGGGGGTCAAGAATGCGGATCTGATTATTTTCGCGACTCCAGTTATGAAAACAGAGGAGCTGATTCAGGAGCTGGCTGGCTATTCATTGAAGGCGGGGGCGATCATTACCGATGTCGGCAGCACGAAGAAGCGAATCGTGACGCAGGCTGACTGCCTGACGGAAAAAGGCGTGACGTTTATCGGCGGTCACCCGATGGCCGGTTCACATAAAAGTGGTGTTGAAGCGGCGAGAGCTCATTTGTTTGAAAATGCCTTTTATATTTTAACCCCGGCTGAAGGCACGGATCTTAGGCAGATTATCCAGCTGCAAAACTGGCTGAAAGGGACGAAGGCGACGTTTATCGAGCTGACCGCGGAGCAACACGACCGTCTCGCCGGCGCGATCAGTCATTTTCCTCATATTGTTGCGGCAAGTCTCGTTCATCAAGTCGCGAAAATGGACGGGGATGAACCGCTTGTTTCGCGCCTTGCTGCCGGTGGATTCCGCGACATTACGAGAATTGCCTCGGCGAGTCCGGCGATGTGGCGCGATATTTTACTACATAATAAGGAAAGCCTGCTTGAGCTGCTCTCTTCTTGGACAACGGAGATGAATGAGGTGCGAGCGATGATTGAAACAGAGAATGCCGATGATATTTTTGCTTATTTTGAACAGGCAAAAGCATTTCGCGATGGCTTGCCGGCACGTGAAAAAGGTGCGATTCCGTCCTTTTATGATTTATTTGTCGACGTACCGGACCACCCGGGGGTCATTTCGGATGTGACGAGCATTCTCGCCCAGCATGAAATCAGCATTACGAACATCCGAATTTTAGAGACGCGTGAAGATATTATGGGAGTGCTGCGCTTAAGCTTTCGTTCGGAAGAGGATCGGCAGCGGGCCCAGGTTCATTTACAGCAGGCAATGTACGACACGTATATGATGTAAGGAGGAAGGGCGAATGAGTACAGCACATGTTGAGCAGGCAAGGAATGGATTGACAGGCTCCATTCAGGTGCCTGGTGATAAATCAATTTCCCACAGGGCGGTCATGTTTGGTGCGATCGCTGAAGGGAAGACGACAGTCGACGGCTTTCTGGCCGGAGAAGATTGCTTAAGCACGATTGATTGCTTTCGGAAATTAGGGGTAACAATTGAGCAGGAAGGCGAAAAGGTGACGATTGAAGGGAAGGGCTGGGACGGCTTACAGGAGCCGGAAGAGATTTTAGACGTAGGCAATTCGGGTACGACAACGCGGCTGATGCTCGGCATCCTGGCGACGAGACCGTTTCATTCGGTTATTATTGGGGATGACTCGATTGCGAAGCGACCGATGGGCCGCGTGACGGAACCGCTGCGGGAAATGGGCTCGATTATCGATGGTCGCGGCAACGGACGCTTTACGCCATTGTCAATCCGCGGTGGACAGACAAAAGGGATTCAGTTTCAATCGAAGGTGGCAAGCGCTCAGGTGAAGTCGGCGATTCTTTTAGCTGGTTTGCAAAGTGAGGGTGTAACGTCCGTCACTGAGCCTGCGCTCTCACGAGATCATACAGAACGAATGCTGACGGCGTATGGAGTCGAAGTGAAGCGCGACGGATTAACCGTTTCAGTAAAAGGGGGACAAACGTTGACGGCTCAGGATATTACCGTGCCTGGTGATATTTCCTCGGCGGCGTTTTTCTTAGTTGCGGCGGTGATTGTTCCGAATAGTCATATTACGCTCAAGGGAGTAGGGATCAATCCGACCCGTTCGGGCATTATTGACGTGCTTCAGGAAATGGGCGCCTCGATCTCGGTTCACAACGAGCAGGTCGTTGGCGGCGAGCCGATTGCCGATCTTGACATTAAGACATCGACGTTAAAGGGAATCGAAATCGGCGGTGACCTGATCCCGCGCTTGATTGATGAGATCCCGGTCATCGCTGTTCTCGCGACACAGGCCGAGGGCAAAACCGTCATCCGCGATGCCGAGGAATTAAAGGTCAAGGAAACGAACCGGATTGACACGGTTGTCAGCGAGCTGAAAAAGCTTGGGGCCACAATCGAAGCAACGGAAGATGGAATGATTATTGAAGGGCGTACCGCGCTTAAAGCAGCGACTGTGAGCAGCTATGGCGATCATCGCATCGGAATGGCGATGGGGGTAGCGGGGTTAATCGCGGAAGGCAGAATGACAATTGAGCGCAGCGAGGCGATTGCCGTTTCGTATCCGACTTTCTTCGAGCATATCGACGAGCTGCTTGGCGGTAAGTAAACCGTGCGTGGGGAGAATGGCGCTATTGGGAACCTCATTCCGCTATTCCGCCCATTATGACTTTTTGACGGATAAAAAAGGAACGGCATTCCGCAATTGCTAGCTGGAAGTGAGCTGAAGAGCTTATTTTTGCTTAGTAACGGAATCTCGTTCCTTTTGTCATGCGTATGAAGAACGAAAGTGAGAAATAACACATTCCAGTTCTGCATACGGATGATTTTAATAAAAAAAGCCCTTGACCTGGAAACGTAAGCGTTTTCAAATCAAGGGTTAGCAAAAGCTAAAAGTTGTATGGATAGGAGTGGAGAGAAACCATACGCTTAACTTTATTATAAACGCTTACATAAAGAAGTCAATAGGGAAAATAAATAATTTTAAAAAAGAATCCGCGCAGGATGTTTCTAAAGAAAAAGACATGCTAAATTGTCTCCTCCTTTCATAGCTTGTTTATAACAAGGTTGAAAGGGAGTGAGCATTATGTATTTATTGGATCGTGCGGTGCATCTTCATGAGGATTCTTTGCAATCTCGTTCTTATTTAATCGAAAACGGACAAGTTCGCTATGTAACGGGAAATTTTAAGAAGTGGAAGCAGAAAAGAAGCGTGCTGGAAGGCATCGCTCTTGAGCCTGGAAGGGTAATGGTGGCGAATCGGCTGCTTGACGCTGCCAATTTTACAAGCTTCCGTGAGCAGCAGGCCACTTTCATTGAAAAAGGCTGTACGACTGTCATCGTTTTGCCCAAGGCTGATTATGAACGTCAGTTAGAAGCGGTGATGAAGCGTGCCAAACATTCACTCGCAAGCAGTACGCTTGATTATGTGATCGGACTTTCGATTCCTCTGTCTCTTCTCCGTTGCTCTGTAGTGCGCCGCTGTCAAAAAATGAAAATTCCCCTTCTTCAAATTAAACTGACTTCATGCCGTGACATTCAGCAGCTTCCGTGGAGTCATATTGCCCAAACGTTAATGAGCTACCCGATCTTGCTCATTCCATCGGTTAGTGAAGGCGCAGCGGATCAGCAAATGCTGTTGGAAGTATGGGAGCAGTGCTGCGACTCCTATCACATTCATACCGCGCCGCCTTTAATCGAGGAAGCGCCGTGGTCGAAATCGCTGCTGCAAAAATCAGGCCTCTATCCGGAAAAGGGTGTTCTCTTACATGGCAGCGATGCCGACTATTTGCTTTTTTCACCGAAAGATCGAGGCGGAACGGTTGCAAGCAAAGGCGGATTTGTTTATCATGATAACAATCCTAGCGTCGTCGTCATCAGAGGACAGATTATTAAAGAGAATCAGATGATTGTCGGCAAGCCGGGATACGGCCGTTATTTGCAAATCAAACGACCGGGACGTTTTTTAGCGATAGAGGATGCAACATAATCAATCAAGATAGTAGGGATGACCCATTTTCAGCAAGATAACAGGAAAACAGCGAAAGATGGCGAACCCATCTGACAGAGGAGAGTACGAGAATAGGAGCAGATAAGATGGAAGCGATGAAAGAGGTTTGGAAGCTGATTGAAGCAGGGGAAATTGAGCAGGGCTTACGCCAGCTTGCTGAGCTTGAGCGGAAAGCCGACCATCAGACAAAATATGAAATTGCTGAAGTATACCATGAGCTTGGTCATATCGAAAAAGCGAAGACTTTAATTGAAGAGCTGCTCCAGCTTTATCCCGATGAAGGCAGTTTGTATGCGCTGGCAGCTGAATTGTTGATTGATCTCGATGAAGAAGATGAAGCGATTGAAATGCTGCTTGAAATTGAGGAAGACGATGAAGCCTTTTTGCAGGCGCAGCTGCTGCTCGCTGATTTGTACCAAATGCAGGCGCTCGACGAAGTCGCTGAACAAAAGCTTTTGACGGCGGCAAAAAAGGCGCCTGAGGAACCGATTATCTCCTATGCTCTTGGGGAATTGTATATAGAGCGTGGCGATTATCAGAAAAGTATTCCTTACTTAAAAAAGGCCGTCCACTCTGCCGACCCGATTCCTGATGCCAATATTGAGCTGAAGCTCGCCGAAGCCTACAGCGCAAGCGGTCAATTTGAAGACGCGCTTGCCTATTATCAGATCGGCGTGAAAAAACGGCTCGATCCAAACGGCTTGTTCGGCTATGGCTTTACCGCCTTTCAGCTCGGTGATATGATCGTCGCTATCGAGCAGCTGGAAGCGCTGAAAACGCTCGACCCTGATTTTTCGAGCGTTTATCCATTGCTCGCAAAGGCTTATGAAGCGGAGGGCCGGCTTGATGAGGCGCAGGAGACGCTTGAAGCCGGCTTCAAAATAGATGAACATAATGATCAGTTGTATCTTCATGCCGGCAAGCTCTGCTTTAAACGGCAGCAGCCCGATGACGGCGAGCAATTTTTGCGGCAGGCGATCGCCTTAAACCCCGGAAACATCGAAGCGGTTCAGACGTTGGCTGCTTATTTAAAGCATAATGAGCAATTTGATGAACTGCTTGAGCTGGTGACGCATATTCGCTCATTTGGCGAAGAAGATACGATGTTTACCTGGTATGAAGCAACAGCGCTGCGGGAGCTTGATCAGTACGAGGAGGCTGCTGTGCGCTATGCGGAGATTGAAGGATTTCATCAGGACGATCCCGACTTTCTTGAGGAGTACGCCGGTTTTTTGCTTGAGGATGGAAAGCGTCCTGAGGCGAAAGCCTATTATAAGAAGCTGCTGCAACTACAGCCTGAAAGAAGCGACATTGAAGAGCTGCTGGCAGATTTAGAATCCTTTTCGTAAAAACGGAAAGGATTTCACCTACTGTTGGCGAATAGGAACAGTATACATGTCTTCGACAGGCATTTGCTTGAAGAATAAGGAGGGATAAAGGATGGACAGTATCGTTTCCGTTGTGGAAAAAAAGGAGTTTTTACGGGGATTCCTTCAGCAATTTGAATTGAAACGTCGAGAGTGTGCGTGGTTGCTTAACTATTTAATGAGCGACGACCAGATTATGGAACGCGTACATTTTGTGGAAAAAGCTGCCCATACGCCAAAGGCCCTGATTATTTCTACAAAAGGAGTGGACACGATCCCTTTTTCTTTTCATAAGCAGAAGCATATAACGACAGACGCGGAAAAAGCCTTTCACGATATTCGCCTAAACCAGACAGAGGATATTTACATCGAACTGCATTTTAGCGGAGCGAAGCAATACCCTCCTTTTTTATCCGTGTTAGAGGATAATCCCTATGTGCCGGAGAACCTGGAGCTGGCAGAAGCGTTTCAGCATGAAGCGGAAAAGCTGCTTGAACGCTCGATATGGAGCTTCAAGCGCAAGCAATTATTACAGGCGATCGACGAAGCGCTTGATAAAGGGGATGAGACGGAGTTTCGTCACCTTGTGCAAGAGCTGGAGCAATATCAAAAGTAAAGGAGCGATAGACTGTCCGGCTGTCCTCCTTTACGCTTACAACAGGAGATGCAAGGAAGGAACGATTGTGATGAAATGGCAGACAAAAGAAATGGATACATACTTGCAGGCGAAGGAATATGTGGATACTGCCCTTATTCCGCTTGTGCCGATTTCCTGGAAGGATGACGTGAAATCAACTGTCGCGATGGGGGAATTTATTTCGATGATTACCCATGAAGTCGAGCGTCAGTTTCACGGAAGAGTGGTGCATTTTCCTTCCTTTACGTATTTGAAGGCAGAGGAGATGACAGCTCGCCTTGAGCGGCTCGAAAGCTGGATCACGGAATTAAAAGCGGGGGGCGTTACCCATTTTATTTTCTTAACCTCGGACGGGGAATGGAAGACGAGTGAAAGCGAGATTGAAGGACTGCTAACGTGGCTGCCGACGATTCCGTTAGAGCATCTTGAGGAAAGCTACAAAAGGGAAATCATCGCGGATCAGCTGAAGCAGCTCATTCCGATTTTGACGAAAAAATGGCAGGAAAGCTAGCTTTCCTGCTTTTTGTTCTGCTTGATGATTCGTAGCCCGATAAAAACATTCAGGCAAGCCAGAAGTATAAATAAGAGAAAGAACATTTCTCCGTAGGCGACGACTGCTCCAATCAGCCAAAGCATTGCCATAATAAAATAGACAAAGCTAATGAACGGAATTTTTTGCGACTTCAATCCGATCCCTCCTCAAGCGCTACTATAGCAGAGTTTGACCAAATGGGGAAGGGAGTCGTCAGGCAGGCGAGGTCCGCATGAAGTTTTTCTCAACCGGTTTTGTCTCAGACTGTGAAAGAAGATTTGTTAAAAAAGTGAAAAATGAGGAAGGATAGAAAGAGCTAGGGTTGATTGAAGCTTTGATGAAAATATGCCGAATTTGTGCCAATTCATGTATTATCTTGCACATTAAGTTCGGATGTATTATCATGGGTATGTCCTAGTATAATATGTGTTTATTATGTGCCCGAAAATGGGTTTACCTTATTGTGTAAGGGGGGAAAATGAGTGAGCGAAAAAGATCACAAAGTATCAAGACGTCAATTTTTAACGTACACACTAACGGGTGTTGGCGGTTTTATGGCTGCGGGAATGATTATGCCAATGGCTCGATTTGCACTTGATCCTGCATTAAAAGCCGGAGCGGAATCAGACCTGATAGAGGTGTGTGACGTAGCGGAGTTAACAGAAGAGCCGCAAAAATTCTCTTTTACATTTAATCAAGTTGATGCTTGGTACGAATCTGATGTTACGCACGATGCGTACATTTATTTAAGTGGGGATGAAGTGGTAGCACTTTCACCAACATGTACTCATTTAGGCTGTACGGTGACTTACGGTCATGAAGAGCATCCGGATGGATTCCGCTGTCCATGCCACTTTGGTTTGTTTTCGAAAGACGGGATTAACGTACCCGGCACACCGCCGCAGCGTCCGCTGGATGTGTTTGAAGTGACGGTGGAAGACGGAAAAGTATTCTTAGGTCAAATCAATCAGCGAACATAAGGAGGGGCGTAATCGATGCTTCAAAAAATTTACGACTATGTTGATGAGCGTCTAGATATTACGCCTATGTGGCGCGATATTGCTGACCATGAAGTTCCTGAGCACGTTAACCCTGCTCATCATTTTTCTGCGTTTGTTTACTGTTTCGGGGGATTAACCTTCTTTGTCACAGTCATTCAAATTCTATCTGGGATGTTTTTGACGATGTACTATGTGCCAGATATTATTAACGCTTATCAATCAGTAGCATACTTACAACAGGAAGTTGCCTATGGGGTCATCGTTCGTGGGATGCACCACTGGGGAGCTAGTTTAGTTATTGTCATGATGTTTTTACACACATTGCGTGTATTCTTTACGGGATCGTATAAGAAGCCACGTGAATTAAACTGGGTAGTCGGTGTCCTTATTTTCTTCGTTATGCTCGGTTTAGGATTTACAGGTTACTTGCTACCATGGGATATGAAAGCTTATTTTGCGACAGTAGTAGGGCTTCAAATTGCGGAAAGTGTACCGATTATCGGTGGCTTCGCCAAAACATTACTTGCTGGGGGAGAAGTCATTGGAGCATCGACGCTTGCACGTTTCTTTGCGATTCACGTATTCTTCCTGCCGGCTGCATTGTTAGGTCTTTTAGCAGCTCACTTCTACATGATCCGTAAGCAAGGTATTTCCGGACCGTTGTAAGAGCCGGAAGACGCTCGGATTGAAGAGATAAGCCTGTTGACTAATAGAAAAGTTGAAAAGGAGGGAACGAGATGGAACGTGGTAAAGGGATGAAGTTTGTCGGTGACTCTCGTGTCAAGGCAAACAATCGCAAAGCGAATATTCCAAAAGACTACTCCGAATATCCAGGAAAAACAGAAGCGTTCTGGCCGAACTTCCTCTTGAAAGAGTGGATGGTTGGAGCTGTATTCCTAATGGGATACCTTCTTTTAACCGTTGCGCATCCAGCGCCGCTTGAGCGTATGGCTGATCCAACAGACTCTGGATATATTCCATTACCGGACTGGTACTTTTTATTTTTGTATCAGCTACTTAAATATTCATATGCTTCTGGTGACTATAATGTCGTCGGAACAGTTGTTATCCCGGGGCTTGCATTTGGTGCATTATTGCTTGCGCCATGGCTCGATACCGGGAAAGAGCGTCGTCCATTAAAGCGTCCGATTGCATCTGGAATGATGATGCTTGCGTTAATTGCGACGATTTACTTAACATGGGAATCTGTCGATCAGCATGACTGGGAAGCTGCCGCTGAACAGGGGGCGATCCAGGAGGAAGCTGATATTGATATGGAAGCCCAAGGGTACGAAATTTACTCTTCACAACAGTCATGTATGGGCTGTCACGGGGACACAATGGCTGGTGGATCAGGCGGTCCGAACTTACTAGAGACGGAAAAAACGCCTGAAGAGGTTATCGAGACGATCGTTAACGGTCAAGGTGCAATGCCAGGAGGTATGTTTGAAGGTTCTGAAGAGGAGCTTCAAATCCTTGCTGAATACATTGCCGCCCACGGTCATCCTGAAGAATAACAGCTTCTGAAAAACGGGATGTTTTGAAAGGTTTGTCATATACCTTTTGAGACATCCCCTTTTCTGTGGTCGATAGCGGATTACTCTACAAAGAAAAAAGGTAGGATTAAACAATGCTACATGCTCTTTTGCGCTTATTTGGAAAGAAACCGATGCTGATCATGCTGCTCTTGATCAATATTCCCGGAACGATTTATGGCTATATGTGGTACAGCTCCCAGCTGGCCCGGACGCCGGACATTTTTCTCCCGTTCGTGCCGGACAGTCCGACAGCAAGTCTCTTTTTTGTGTTCGTGCTGATCGCTTTTTTGCTCGGACGCAATTGGCCGCTGATTGAAGCGCTTGCAGCTGTTACGTTGATTAAATATGGCATTTGGGCTGTCGTGATGAATGTCGCTGCCGGTTATGTTGGCGACCCGTTAAATTGGCGCCACTACATGCTGATTTTCTCTCATGCCGGGATGGCGTTGCAGGCTGTTTTATATGCGCCTTATTATCGGATCAAACCTTGGCACCTCGCTGTCGTCGCTGTCTGGACCGTACATAATGACATCATTGATTATGTATTTATGATGCACCCGACCGTTTCGTACGGACTGATGCCGTATGTGACGCAAATCGGTTACTTTACGTTCTGGCTCAGCATTTTCTCGCTTGTGACCGTTTACGGTTTAACGGTTCGCAAACAAGCTCTTCGTCTCGAAATTGAGCGCTAGGTCGCATTTTCGCCTTTTCTTGGTCTACTCTTGTCCCACTGTACATAGGATGAGAGTAGAAAAAGGGGGGACGGATGATGCGTCAACTAGTGCTTATTTTTTTAGCCGTTTGTTTGCTGATGAGTCCAGTGTATGCCGAGACGGATGAAGAGTCATCTCTACATAGATGGAAAGAATTAAACCATACCTCGGACCAGATCCTTCAGCTGGTCAAAGCGGAAAAGTATGAGGAAGCAAAGCAATTGCTGGACTATTTTTCACGCAACTTTTTAGAGGTTGATTTTCAGGCAGAAGGGATCACGATGAGCGCGCTACGGACGGTAACGCTGACGTTCGAGAAAGCGGAGGAAGCGGTGACGGCGGCTGATTTGCCGGTGGAAGAACGGATTTATGCCATCACCTCGTTTCGCCTGGCAGTTGATGCGCTAACGAGTGAGCACCACCCGCTCTGGCTGCAAACGGAACAATCGGTGATGCAGGCGTTGGCGAAAATGCGGGAAACGGTGGTGGCGCGGGATCAACAGGCTTATCAGCATCGCCTCAATGAATTTCTCCGCCATTATCAAATGATCCGGCCGGCGTTGTTCATTCATTTAGAGCCGCCGCTTTTGCAACGGATTGAATCGCAAATCACCTTTCTCGAAAAACGGAGGGCAGAGTCGCTTGAGTCCGGCACATTGACTGCGCATTTGACGATGATGGAGGAAGAATGGCAGAAGCTCTATCAGCAGGTGAAGGAAGACAGCGCCGATCCGTCCTTATGGTGGGTGATGTTTACCATTGGCGGGATGATCGTGCTTTCGCTTTCCTATGTCGGCTGGAAAAAGTACCGGGCGGAAAAAAGCAAAGTGAGAATGAAGGAATAATGTGTCGGAATTGTGAAAACGCTTGTGCGGCAAGGAATTGAGAGGTGTTTTGTTTGACTTTCGACATGGCTGACTTTAGAATAATAATTAAATAAAAGACTACAGAGGTGACTGCAAAATATGGGGTTTTTGATTTACTTCATTCTGCTTCTGATCATTCCAATCTGGGCACAAATGAAAGTGAAGAGCGCCTATCGCAAATATTCGCAAGTCCCGGCATCTTCTGGAATGACCGGAGCACAGGTTGCTCGAAGAATTCTCGATGACAATGGCCTGTTTAATGTGAGAATCGAGGAAGTTCGCGGGCAATTGACCGATCACTATGATCCGCGCTCAAAGGTTGTTCGTTTATCAAGCGACAATTACCATGGCACCTCCGTCGCCGGAGCAGCTGTCGCGGCGCATGAGGTCGGCCATGCGATTCAGGACGCGGAAGACTACGCCTTTCTACGCTTCCGTCACGCGCTTGTCCCTGTAGCCGGTTTTGGTTCCAATGTTTCGTTCTTTTTAATTCTCGCAGGGATTTTATTCCAGGCTTCCGGCCTGCTTCTGCTTGGGATTGTTGCGATGGCAGCAGCGGTGCTCTTTCAAGTCGTTACCCTTCCTGTCGAGTTTAACGCGAGCAACCGCGCGATGGAGCAAATCGTCTCAGTCGGCGTGATTCGCAATGATGAAGAGCGTGAAACACGGAAGGTGCTGAATGCGGCTGCGCTCACCTATGTAGCCGGTGCGCTCGTTGCCTTGATGGAGCTTGTCCGCTTTATCCTGATGTATGTTGGGATGGGCAATGACGAATAAGCAGGAAGAAAATAAGCAGTTTGTTTGCGACTGGCCTGGAGAGGAGAAGTTGATTCCCCTCCAGGCTTTTTTTTAGGGTAAGGCACGTGCTACGGGCTTTAAAGGATAGTAATCGTTCCGCCTTGCACAAAGCGTAAACAGCGCTTGCCATTCAGGGGAGGTGCAAAAAGGAAACAACCTTTTTGCACCTCCCTTTTCAATGCTCGAGCGGCTGCTTGTTTTCGTCGAGAGTGAACCCTTCGCCGATGACATCCTGGACGTCGTTGACCGTAACGAAGGCGTGTGGGTCGATTTTTTCAACGAGTGTTTTCAGGCGGATTAATTCGTTGCGGCCGACGACGCAATACAGCACCTCCCGTTCACTGTTTGTGAAGCTTCCCTTTCCTTTCAACAGTGTGGCGCCGCGATCCATTTCCTTGGCGATCGCCTCGGCAATCGCCTTGCTGTGGTCGGAAATGATGAAAGAAGCCTTGGCGGAATAAGCGCCCTGCTGAATAAAGTCAATTACTTTCGCCGCAATAAAGACGGCGACGAGCGTATACATCGCCTCGCGGTAATTCAAATAAATGAGCGAGGATGTAATAACGGCCGCATCAAACATGAACATCGTTTTTCCCATGCTCCAGCCGAGATAGCGAAAGCCAAGCTTGGCGATAATATCGACCCCGCCAGTCGTTCCCCCGTACCGAAAGACAATCCCGAGGCCAACGCCGATAAAGACGCCGGCAAAAAGCGCGGCAAGTGTCATATCATCGCGCAGCGGAATGTGAATCAGCTGAACGCGCTGAAATAGTTCGAGAAAAAGCGAAACGCTGAAGGTGCCGATCAAGGTGTAAATAAACGTCGTTCTCCCGAGTATTTTCCAGCCGATAAAAAAGAGAGGAATATTCAATAGCAAATTTGAAATCGCCGGATTAAATTGAAAGACAAAATAAAGAATGAGCGTGATTCCGGTAAATCCACCGTCGGCCAAATTATTTTCCATGTTAAAATAAACGAGCCCAAAGGATAAAATCGCCGAACCGAGAATAATAAATAGACTGTTTTTCACTTTTTTGCGCATAGAATGAAGCGTGCCCCCTTTGAGGAATGAAATCATGCCAAAAGGAAAATATCCCCTATTATAGGGGCCACTGAAAACTTCCTTTTTCGTAACACGAAGAAGAGTAATGGCTCCGCGCGTTGCGCGCCTTGCTTCGAGAAACCCATTCGTAGCAAGGCTTTCAAATTCAAGCAACGGCTACGCTCATTACGAAAAAGCCGTTGAAAAAGTGAAAATCGTACTTTTTCAGCAGCTTCTATTATAGTCAGTATCACATTTTTTTTGCAAATGAAACATTAAGATTTGTCAAAATCGTCCTGATTCGCTAACATGAATGAGTAGGAATGTGAGGTGACGACAGCATTGAAGCAAAAAACGATGGAGGACATGCAAAAACAAGTTGATGATTATATTGGCCAATTTAAAGAAGGCTATTTCAGCCCGCTCGCTTTACTAGCAAGAATGAGTGAAGAGGTTGGCGAACTGGCGCGAGAAGTGAATCATGTTTATGGGGAAAAACCAAAAAAATCAACAGAAGAAAAGCGTTCCATGGAAGAGGAAATGGGGGACGTCTTATTTGTTCTAATCTGTTTTGCAAATTCATTACATATTGATTTAGAAGAGGCATTTGACCGCGTCATGAATAAGTTTGAGACTCGTGATCATGACCGTTGGACAAGAATAGAAGAAGAAGGTGTCAAAGATGAGTAATGTAAAGATTGTCATTGCCGGCCCACGCGGGAATATGGGAAAAGAAGCGGTGAAAATGGTTGAGGCGACAGACAGCTTTGAGCTGGTCGCTGTCGTTGATTCGAAGCATGATCAAATGCGGCTATCGGAAATTGGTGAATTCGCGGGAGTAGATGTGCC
This sequence comes from Halalkalibacter oceani, assembly GCF_023715605.1. Taxonomy (GTDB): domain Bacteria; phylum Bacillota; class Bacilli; order Bacillales; family Bacillaceae_D; genus Halalkalibacter; species Halalkalibacter oceani. Next base: position 148,596 of record NZ_JAMBOL010000003.1, on the reverse strand, counting down.
TGTTTATACCGATATGGAGCAGTGCTTTAGTGAACACGAACCGGATGTGCTGATTGATTTAACCGCGCCGGCTTTCGGGCGCAAGCATATGGAGCTCGCATTCGCCCATGGCGTACGCCCGGTCGTCGGGACGACCGGCTTCACGGAAAGCGATATTACGAGCTTGCGGGCGATTGCCGAAGAAAAACAGCTTGGGGCGATTATTGCGCCGAATTTTGCGATCGGGGCGATTTTAATGATGAAGTTCGCCAAAATGGCTGCCTATTATTTACCGGATGTCGAGATTATTGAGCGTCATCATGATCGCAAGCTTGATGCGCCTTCCGGAACGGCTGTCAAAACGGCTGAGCTGATCAAGGAAGTTCGCCGGCAGAAGCAGCAGGGGCATCCTGAAGAGCATGAGGATCTCGCCGGCGCGCGCGGCGCCGATTATGACGGCATGAAAATACACAGCGTGCGACTACCGGGTCTTGTCGCCCATCAGGAGGTTATTTTCGGAGGCGAAGGCCAGACGTTGACGATCCGCCACGATTCACTGAACCGGGCCTCCTTTATGCCGGGAGTAAAGCTGGCGGTTGAGACCGTGCTCCAGCTTGATACGCTTGTCTACGGATTAGAACATATTATTGAATAGAGGGAGAGAGATGCTTATGAGAATCGCGCTCATTGCTCATGATAAAAAGAAAGAGGAAATGGTCCAGTTTGCCACTGCTTACCAGGCTGTACTGGCAAAGCATGAGTTATATGGAACCGGAACGACGGGGACGCGGATTATGGAAGCGACCGACCTGAAAGTGATCCGCTTTAAATCAGGCCCGCTTGGAGGAGATCAGCAAATTGGAGCGCTTGTGGCGGAAAACAAATTCGACTTGATTTTATTTTTTCGCGACCCGCTTACTGCCCAGCCGCATGAGCCTGATGTCTCGGCTTTAATCCGGCTTTGTGACGTGAGACAGGTACCTTTGGCGACAAATCTTGGAACGGCTGAAATTTTGATTAAAGGACTGGAGCGGGGCGATTTCGCCTGGCGTGAACAGGATAGCGATGATGAGTCAGGCAACGCTTGATCTTCTCGCCTTCGGTGCTCATCCCGACGATGTTGAAATTGGCATGGGAGCGACCTTGGCGAAATACGCCGCCGCCGGCTACCGCGTCGGCATATGTAATTTGACGAAGGCCGAGCTTTCCTCAAATGGAACGGTCGAGCTGCGGCAGCGCGAGGCGGAGCATGCCGCCGACATTCTCGGGGTGAGCGAGCGCATTCAATTAAGCTTTGCGGATCGTGGCTTGAAGGCGGCCGGCTATGAGCAGCTTCAGGAGCTTGTTTCCGTCATTCGCCGCTTGCGGCCAAGACTGATCTTTTCGCCGTATGCGGTTGATCGCCACCCTGACCACGGCGCCTGTACCGAGCTGGTGAAAGAAGCGGCTTTTAATGCCGGGATTCGCCGCTATCGCTGCAAGGAGAACTTGCCGGCCTTTCGTCCAGAGGCTCATTATTATTATTTTATTAACGGCTATGAGCATCCTGATTTTGTTCAGGACACGACTCCGTTTATCGAGACAAAAATACAGGCACTGTCCGCCTATAAAAGCCAGTTTACATACAGCGGGGAAACGGTAGCGACCCCGCTTACAGACGGCTACATCACAGCGGTTGAGGCGCGTGACCGTCTTTTCGGCAAGGAAGCGGGCGTCCCTTTTGCCGAAGGGTTCATGAGTGAGCGGCCGCTGCTGCTTGGGGATTTGTTGGCTGGAAAGGAACAGAGGCATGAAGCTGAAAATCGGGATTAGCTGTTATCCGACGGTAGGCGGCTCAGGCGTGATTGCAACTGAGCTTGGAAAGCTTTTGGCGGAGCGTGGACATGAGGTGCATTTTATTACGTCGAGCATGCCGTTTCGTCTTGACCGCGTCTATCCGAACATTTTCTATCATGAGGTGGAAGTCAATCAGTATTCTGTTTTTCAATACCCGCCTTATGATTTGACGCTGGCCAGTAAAATGGCTGAAGTCGCCAAGCGTCAGAAGCTTGATTTAATCCACGTTCATTATGCCGTGCCCCACGCGATATGCGCGATATTGGCAAAGCAAATGGCCGGCTATGATTTGAAAATTATGACGACGCTCCACGGGACGGATATTACCGTGCTCGGCTATGACCCGTCACTGAAGGATATTATTCGCTTTGGCATTGAGCAGTCTGATATGGTAACAGCTGTTTCACATGATTTAGTGAAACAGACGTGCGAACTGATTCAGACGGATAAACCGATTGAAACGGTCTATAATTTCATTGATGAACGGGTTTATACAAAGCTGGAGGTCGAGGAGCTAAAACGACATTACGATATCGCCGCAGAAGAACGGGTGCTGATTCATATTTCGAATTTCCGGCCGGTTAAGCGTGTTCCGGATGTTGTCCGCAGCTTTGCTGAAATCGCCAGGCACGTGAAATCGAAATTATTATTGATCGGCAATGGGCCTGATTTGCAGGTGGCAAGAGATCTTGTTAAATCGCTTCAGCTTGAAGATCACGTGCTGCTGCTCGGGAATCAAAAGCATATTGCAGAACTGCTATCGATGAGTGACTTAATGCTGCTGCTTAGTGAAAAGGAAAGCTTCGGCTTGGTCGCACTTGAGGCGATGGCCTGTGGCGTGCCTGTCATCGGGACGAATACAGGAGGCATTCCTGAAGTGGTGGTTGACGGGGAAACCGGCTATTTATGCGAGGTCGGCGATATTGAATGTGTGGCCCACCGCGCTCTGACTTTGCTCGAGGACGAGGAACGCTATCAGGCGTTTTCAAAAAAAGCAATGGAACGCGTCGCCGCGACATTCCATTCACAGCTTATTGTGTCCCGTTATGAGCAGCTTTATCAGCAAATGCTTTAGAATACGGCATGAAGGAAAAGAGGAAATAAGATGCAAAGCGCGTGGAAGGAAGCCTTACATCTCATTCAAATAGTAGAACGGCATGGCTATCAGGCTTACATTGTCGGCGGGGCGGTTCGTGATTGGCTGCTTGCCAAGAATAGTGCCGATATCGACATTGTGACCTCTGCCAGACCCGAAGAGCTTGGGCGGGTTTTTTCGAAAACCTTTCAGATGAACACCGCTCATCAGACGGTCATCGTCCGTTCGAATGGTCACTTGTTTGAAGTGACGACGCTGCGCGGCGCGACGATTGAAGATGACCTCTGTTGCCGAGATCTGACGATTAACAGCATCGCGCTGACGGCCGATGAAACGGTGCTTGACCCGGCTGGCGGGCGCGAGGACCTCAAGCTTGGCCGGCTGCGCTCGATCGATCCGGAAAGCCGGATGACGGAGGATCCATTGCGGATGCTGCGCGTTTATCGGTTTGCGAGTCAGCTCGGCTTCGCGATTGACGAGGAGCTGCAGAAGGTTATTCATTGCAATAAGGAACGAATCCGCGAGACGGCTGTTGAACGGATCACGAAAGAATGGCTCAAGCTGTTAAAGGGGCCAGCGCGTACGGCCGCGCTGGCCGAGCTTCGGCAATCCGGGCTTCACCACGCGCTGGCCGGCCTGGCGGTAACAGACGATCAGCTTGAGGCGCTCGCTAAGCTGCCGGGCTTTGAAGAAGAGGCGAGCGAGGAGCTCGTCTGGACCGCTTTTTTTCTCTGTCGGGGAGAGACCGAGGTCAATCTTGGCAGCCTGGCGCTCTCTAAAGCATCCGCGCGGGCGATTCGGAAGCGGCTGTCTTATTTTCAGCTGCGTCGGGAGGCAGCCTGGTCGGCGTATGAGCTGTACCGCGCCTCGCTCGAAGTGGCGCGCGATGTGGAACGATTGCGGAGCTGGTTCGGCTATTCGCATGAAACAGACGAGACGCTGCAGGCGATCTGGGACGGGCTCGTCTTGAAGCAGAAGAGCGACCTGGCGATCAGCGGGCATGATTTGTTACAGAAAGGAAGAAAGCCGGGACCATGGCTTAAGAAGGAACTGGAATGGGCCGAACGGGCTGTCCTTTCCGGCCGTTTGCCAAATGACCACCGGCAGATTATCGCAGCGCTTGAGGAAAGGAGGGAGACCGAATGAAAGAAGCATTGCTGAAGATGTTTGCCGAGCATGAAGGCCAATTTTTATCAGGCGAAAAGATCAGTCAGCAGCTCGGCTGCTCGCGTACGGCGATTTGGAAGCATATTGATGAACTGCGGAAAAACGGCTATCAGCTTGAATCAGCGCCGCGCAAAGGCTACCGGCTTGTTTCCAAGCCGGATGAGATTCAGCCGCATGAAGTGAAGGTCAGCTTGCAAACGAAGTGGCTCGGTCACGAGCAAACGTACTATGAAGCCGTATCGTCGACGCAATCAGTCGCCCACCGCCTTGCCCAGGAAGGTGCAGTGGAAGGCCACCTCGTTGTTGCCAATGAGCAGACCGCCGGAAAAGGCCGGCTCGGACGGAAGTGGTATTCCCGCGCCGGTTCAACGATTTCAATGAGCCTGATCCTGCGCCCCGAGCTTCCACCGCAGCGCACGCCGCAGCTGACCTTGCTGGCCGCTGTGGCTGTCGTCCGGGCGATCAAGCAGGAAACCGGAATCGACTGTTCGATCAAATGGCCGAATGATATTTTGATCAATGGCAAAAAGCTTGTTGGCATATTGACGGAAATGCAATCCGAACCGGACGTTGTCCATTCCGTCATTATTGGCATCGGCATCAATGTCAACCAAACGCCCGATGAATTTGCCGATGAAATTGAAACGGTGGCAACGTCACTGGCAATCGAAAAAGGAGCGAGCATCAAGCGGGCACCGTTAATCGCGGCAATTCTTAATCAATTTGAAGTGCTGTACGAGCTCTATATCAGCTCGGGCTTTTCGGCGATCCGTTCTCTTTGGGAGGCGCATTCGATCAGCATCGGAACGCATCTTTATGCACGGACGACGAAGGAAGTCATTTATGGCTATGCGCAAGGGATTACCGACGAAGGAGCCCTCTTATTAAAAGATGAAGCAGGCAAAACGCATCAGATCTATTCAGCTGATATTGAAATTGCTTCCCACCCGACGTAACTTTCTGTTATACTTTTGATGAAATGGGCAGTATCGTTACGAACTGCACCAACACATAAAGGCTAATCGGATAGATGATCTGCCTTGATCCATGTTGGACTAGGACAGAGGGATTCAGCTAGCTTCAGATTGCAATTTCGCCGTGGCGGAATGGCTTCTTTCACATGAGCATCCTTCTTCCGTATTGTGAAGCGGGATTTTTTTGTGCGGTCTGGCTGAAGCTCTCCTTTTAAAAAAAGGAGGAAAACGAATGAAGACAACTGCTGGGTTGAGAAAAATGAAGGAAAACAAGGAAAAAATTACGATGATGACCGCTTATGATGCGCCATCGGCAAAGCTCGTCGAACAGGCTGGAATGGATATGATTCTTGTCGGCGATTCGCTTGGCATGGTCGTGCTCGGCTACGATTCGACGATTCCGGTCACAACCGAAGACATGCTGCTGCATGCCAGAGCGGTGAGACGGGGGGCAAGGGATACATTTATCGTCGTTGACTTTCCTTTTTTATCGTACCAAACGGATCGGACGGAAGCATTTCGCTATGCGCAAAGAGTGATGCAGGAAACAGGCGCCAATGCCGTCAAGCTTGAAGGGGCAGGGGAAGTTGTGATTCAGCTCGTCGAACAGCTTACCGCAGCTGGCGTGCCGGTGATGGGTCACTTAGGCTTGACGCCGCAATCGGTTGAGGTGCTCGGTGGCTACCGCGTCCAGGGAAAGAGCCGGGAAGCCGCGGAACAATTACTGGCCGACGCCAAAGCGCTTGAAGCGGCCGGCGCGTTCGCCCTTGTTGTCGAATGTGTACCGGAGCCGGTCGGCGCCCTGCTTAGTGAAACGTGTCAAGTGCCGATCATTGGCATTGGCGCCGGTGTGCACACGGACGGCCAGGTGCTCGTCTATCATGATGTGCTCGGCTATGGCGATGTTCACGTTCCTAAATTCGTCAAACGTTATGCGACGCTTTCACCAGTGATTGAAGATGCGTTGAAAATGTATGTCCATGAAGTGAAGGAAGGAATTTTCCCGGGGGAAGAACACCGGTTTACGATGAAAGAAGAAGAGCTTGCTGCTCTTTATGGAGGAAGCAAGTGATGAAAATTGTCAAAACGGTTTCTGCTATCCGTGAGGAAGTACGGAAAATAAAAGCAGAAGGCCGCTCGATCGGCTTAGTCCCGACGATGGGCTTTTTACACGAAGGTCATCTCAGCTTGATTGAAGCGGCGCGGGCGAAGCACGATGTTGTAATGGTGAGCATTTTTGTCAATCCATTGCAATTTGGGCCGAATGAAGATTTTGAACGTTATCCGCGCGACCTGGATCGAGATGAACGGCTGGCGCGAAACGGCGGTGTGGATATTTTGTTCTGCCCGGGAGTGGAAGAAATGTACCCCGGCGAAACGGCGATGACGATCCATGTGACAAAGGGGATCGACGTCTTATGCGGAGCCAGCCGCCCGGGCCACTTTGACGGCGTCGCGACTGTCGTGATGAAGCTGTTTCAGCTGACTGCGCCGGATGAAGCCTTTTTTGGCCAGAAGGATGCGCAGCAGGTCGCTGTTATCATGAATATGGTCGAGACGTTTAATGTACCTGTTGAGATTATCAGCTGCCCGACCGTGCGCGAAGAGGATGGCCTCGCCAAAAGCTCGCGCAATGTCTACCTAACAGAAGAAGAGCGGCAGGAAGCGCCATTTTTGTATCAAGCGCTGCAGAAAACGGCTGAACGGGCCCAAGCGGGTGAACGCAGCCGTGAACAGCTGCTTCAGTTTTTAACCGGACAGCTTGAGGGTGGAAGCGGGGCAATTGATTATGTCGACGTGTTAACCTACCCTGCGCTTGAACAGCAGGAAAAGCTTGCAGGACGAATCATTTTCGCTGTTGCGTATCACTATACACATGCTCGATTAATTGATAATATTATCATCGAGATTGAGGGAGAGGAGGCTTAGCATGTTTCGGACCATGATGAAGGCAAAAATTCACCGCGCCCGCGTGACGGAGTCAAATCTTAACTACGTTGGCAGCATTACGATTGATGAAGATATAATGGATGCGGTTGATATACTGGAAAATGAAAAGGTGCAAATTGTCAATAACAACAATGGCGCGCGCTTTGAAACGTATGTTATTAAGGGAGAAAGAGGAAGCGGTGTTCTCTGTCTGAACGGCGCGGCTGCCCGTCTCGTTCAGGAAGGCGATGTCGTGATCGTGATCTCCTATGCGCTTGTACCTGAAGAAAAAGTGAAATCGCACACGCCGCGGGTAGCCATTATGGATGAAAACAATCAGATTGTCGAAATGTTACGTTCGGAGCCAGCTTCTACCGTGCTCTAATCCGCATATTCCCCTCTGTTTCGATGAACACTTTGAGTAAAAAGCCATCGAGAGGAGGGGTTTTTTGATGGATTGGTTCACGTCGTGGCATTCTCTCTATCAACAAACAGAAAAGAAATGGGCATTCTTAAGCCCGAATGAGCAAAAGAAACAGCTGACATACTTGGAGGAGACGGCCGGGACCTTGCTCGATGAATGGACGCAAATGGATGAACTCGTCCAGAAGCTTCGTGCGGAAGGGACAGAGCAAAGCGACCTCCTGCAATACCGCTCGACCGGCACGGTGTATTATCAGCTTGAGATGTTTGCGAAAGCGGCCGATACTTTGCAATCAGAGCAGGCAAGCGGGGATGAGGATGATTTACGCCTGCTCTACACCGGCTTTGCTTTCCTGTTTGCCAACAATGAACAAAAAGCGCTGGAGTTGTTTCTTTATCTCGTTCAGGCTGCCCGGAAAAAAGTTTTTCATCATTTTGCCTATGTCGGTTTAGGCTGTATTCACGCCCGCCGCCAATGCTTTGAGGAAGCGACCGTCTGTTTTGAGCGGGCAAATCAGCTTATCACGACGGCGGATGTCGTGTATAATTTAGGCGTGTGTTATTACGTTCAAGAAGCGTTCCACCTAGCTGAATCCTATTTTCTCGATTATATCGAGCAGGTGAGTGAGGATGAAGAAGCTTACTTCTTTCTTGGCTGCTGCCAATGGCTGAAAGGGGATAAGGAGGCGGCCTGGGTTTCCTGGCTGACGAGCATTCACGTCGCTGAATCAACGACTTCCCTGCTCGCTTTGGCCCATGTGTGCGAATGGCATGGCTACCATCAAACAGCTGTCCACTGCTATAAGCGGATTCAGGAAAGCGAAGGGCTGGAGCAGAAGGTGCTCCATGGACTGGCCTGGAATTATGCCTTGGCGGGAGAAGGAAAAAAAGCGATGGTGACGTTCCGAAAAGCATTGCAATTCGACCCATTCAATTCACATATTCGTTCCTCGATCAGCTGGCTTGACGAGCATTGGCCCGAGGAAGAATGGCGTTCGCTGCTTGGGGCGGGAAAGAACGGCTTGATTAATTGAGGTGCAACCCATGATAGAACAAGAAAGATATGTGGTCGTCGATATAGAAACAACCGGCCACTCTGCTAAAAAAGGAGACCGGATCATCCAAATCGGGGCGGTTGTGATTGAGCAGGGAGAGATCGTTGAGACGTTTTCTTCGTTTGTTAATCCAGGTCTTCCGGTTCCGCCATTTATTGAAGACTTAACAGGGATTTCCGATGAGCTGGTCGAACAGGCACCTTCTTTTCACTCGCTTGTCCCTGAGATTTTACGCTTGCTGAAAAACAGTGCGTTTGTCGCTCATAATGTTGATTTTGACCGTTCCTTTTTAGCTGAGCAGCTTGAGCTGGAGGGCTATATGTTTCCTCCGGTTCCGCTGTTTGACACGGTGGAGCTGGCCCGGATGCTGTTGCCGAAACAGGAGGGCTATAAGCTGAACCAGCTTGCCGATCAGCTCGGCTTCGATCATGACCGGCCGCATCAAGCGGACAGCGATGCCGAAGTGACGGCGACCTTATTTTTAACGTTAGTACATAAACTAAAGCAACTCCCGCTCCTGACATTGCAGCAGCTTCAGCCGTTTGCCAAACGGCTGAAGAGTGATTTAGGACCGCTGCTCGCCCATTATATAAACGAAAAACTTCGACAGGGGGCCGATGATCAGCAACACTATGATTGCTACCGCCAGCTTGCTTTAAAAAGGATGCCAGAGGAAGAAACGGAGCCGGTACAGCCGGCGGCAACTGACGCGCTGTCGTTTCCTGATTTTTTCTCGACTTTCATGGACGGGAAAATGAAGGAAGCCTTTCTTCATTACGAACTGCGTCCGGGCCAGCGTCAGATGATGCAGGAGGTTGACGAGGCATTTGAACAATGCCAGCATCTGCTCGTTGAAGCGGGGACCGGAACGGGTAAGTCGCTCGCTTATCTTCTGCCCGCTGCTTATTACGCTCATTCAACAGGAAACCCTGTCGTCATAAGCACGCAAACGATTCCGTTGCAGGAGCAGCTGCTTGAGCGCGACTTGCCGCTCATCCGCCAGCTTCTACCTTTTCCGGTAAAAGCGGCTTTGCTCAAAGGAAGAAGCCATTATTTATGCTTGCGCAAGTTTGAGCAATCATTACAGTCGATTGAAACGGACAGCTATGATGTCATTTTAACGAAGGCGCTGCTGTTGATCTGGCTGACGGAAACAGAGAATGGCGATGTCGAGGAATTAAATCTGCCATCCGGCGGAAAAGGATTCTGGTATGAAGTGCAAAGTGATGCTGCCTCTGATTTAGGAAGATTCAGTCCGTGGTTTTCGCGCTGCTTTTACCACCGGGCGCGGAGACGGGCGCAGGAGGCCGATCTTATCATTACGAATCACGCCCTGCTCTGCACCGATTTAACGAATGAGCAACGGATTTTACCGTCCTATAGTCATGCTGTCATTGATGAGGCCCATCATTTTGAAGAAACAGCGAGCGACTATTTAGGAAACAGCGCTGATTATGTCACCTTTTCCTATTTGTTTCAGCGCCTCGGCGTACAGCAGGAGACAGGGATGCTGGAAACGCTTTTTGAGCTGATTGGCAAGCATCAGCTCCCGCTTCGCCAGACGAGAAAGGAAGCCGAGGACGTCCTGCTTACCGCCAAAGAAGAGGTCGATGACCTGTTTCGGATGATTCATCAATTTGTGATGCACACCCGGCAGAAAAGCTCGACCGATATCGGCCGGATTCGTTACCGCTACTCAAGCTACGAAGAGGAAGGGGCGACGTGGCAGGCGATTCTCGAATGTATGATGCGCGTTCATATGATGATGAAGGATGGAATCAACTTTTGCCGCAATCTGTCTCAGCTTTTTCAGGAAAAGCAGGAGGCGCTTTCCTATCCGGAGCGAGGCTTGATCGCTGATTTTGAGCGGATCGTTGAAGCGTTGTACGAGCAGGAGCAAAATTTGTATGAGCTGCTGCTCGAATATGATCCGAATGTCGTTTACTGGATTGAGGTTGAGCCAAGAGGAGCGCGTAATGCGACCTTTTTATACAGCAAGCCCGTCGATGTCGCTGAGCTGTTAGCCGATCATTTTTTCGCCAAAAAGAAAAGCGTCATTTTAACCTCGGCGACATTATCGGTCAATGGTGTTTTTTCCTATCAGGAGAAACGGCTCGGCCTAACTGATTTCGGCGTAAGACAATGTGTCATACCGTCGCCGTTTTCCTATGAAGAGCAGGCCCGCTTGCTGCTACCGTCCGATTTGCCTTCGATAAAGGACGTATCCGAAGAGGAATTCGCGGAAGAGGTGGCGGTGAAGCTTTGGCGGATCGCTGAAGTTTCAAGCGGGAAAATGCTCGTCCTCTTCACCTCTTATGAGATGCTGAAGCGCGTTTATCAGCATGTGAAGGATTTCAATCAGTTTGGTCATTTGCAACTGATCGGCCAGGGAGTGACGAGCGGCAGCCGGGCAAAGCTAATGAAAATGTTTAAACAGAGTAGCCAGGCGATCTTATTTGGGACGAGCAGTTTCTGGGAAGGGATCGACTTGCCGGGTGAGCAGCTTCATACGCTCGTGATTGTCCGCCTGCCGTTTTCACCACCGGATCAGCCGCTGCAGCAGGCCCAATTTGAAAAGGCAAAAGAGGAAGGCTTGAATCCGTTTATGGACATTTCGCTCCCGCAGGCGATCATCCGCTTTAAGCAAGGCTTCGGCCGCTTAATCCGGACGCAGTCTGACCGCGGCTGTGTGTTCGTCCTCGACCGGCGGATTTCCACAACGCGCTACGGAAAACAATTTATCCGCTCATTGCCAGAGGTCCCTGTTCATGAAGGAAAGCTTGAGCATTTATTAGAGCAATTTGCTGATTTTCTCTGAACGGACGGAGTATCCAACGGGAGACAACGGACCACACTAAGGGAGAGACGAGTAGTAACTCGAAGAAGAGTAATGGCTCGCGCCTTGCTTCGAGAAACCCACTCGCAGCTTTAGCGGGAGGACGATATTCATGGACATGAAACGGATACTTGGCGGTCTGCTCTTCGCCTTTGTTCTTGCTTTCTTTGGCGGAGAACAAGGCTTGGCGCTTACAGAAGACGGAACGGAGGCGGATCAGGCCGGACTCGTGTTTTTTGACCTGCCGAACGGGGAGGCGACTTATCTCAGGCTGCCCTCACAAACCTCCTATTTAATTGGCACGGGAGCGGAAGATTCGTGGCCCGAGTTAAAGCGCAGGCTGAAGAGGCTGCAAATTCAGACAATAGATGTTCTCATTTTGCCGCGTTTTGATAAAGAGTACAGCGCCAATGCTGAGCGGCTTTTCGAGCAGTTTGAGGTGAAAAAGCTCGTCGTTCCACAGGCCGGTCTGACACTGGCGGAAGCGCAATTTGCTGAAGGTGCTAAGCCGGAACTGATCGGCTGGGATCATGAGGCTGCGTACATGATCGAAGACCAGGTTCAGATTCAAACGTTGCCGACCGACCACGCTCTCCTTCCGTCGCTCTCCTTTGTCGTGTCTTTTTTCGACCGGCATCATTTTTTGTTTGCCGCGGAATCGAGCGAAAGCATTGAAGAAGCCTGGCTTGAAAGAAGCCTGCCGGCGATGACCGGGCTGAAGGTGGCTGAGTTCGGCGTCGGGGTGGAAACGACTGAACCGTTTTTAGATGCGATTGATCCCCAGGTGGCGATTGTTTTTTCAAAAAAGAACACGATTCCGAACGGCCAGCTGCTTGAACGCCTGCAGGAAACGTGGATCGATACGTACCAAACGAGACAAAATGGATCTGTTATAATAAAATTAAATGAAGATGATTATCAGCTAGTGACGGCCCATTTTTAAATAAGCTGGCTACGGAAAAAGAAGGGCCGAAAAAGGAAGGATGAAAGCATGCTATTACTAAAGGATGCGGCGATCGTCACGATGGATAAGGAGAATCCTTTTATCGACAACGGCTTTCTCGTCATCGCGGATGGGAAGCTGATTGAGGTCGGTAGCGGTTCGCCATCAGAAAAGCAGGAGGCGGATGCCGCAGAGGTGATTTCAGTCAAGGGAAAATGGCTGATGCCTGGTTTGATCAACACTCACGGCCATATCGGCATGACCTTGCTTCGCGGTCATTCAGATGATTTGCCGCTGCACCGCTGGCTGGAAGAGAAAATGTGGCCGTTTGAAGGAAAGCAGGACGAGGAGGCGGTCCATGCCGGTCGGGCGCTGGCGCTTGCCGAAATGGTCAAATCCGGAACGACGACTTTTTTGGAAATGTATCATTTATATATGGATCAGTGTGCCGAAGCCGTAGAAGAGGCGGGGATGAGAGCGACGTTAATGCGCTCGATGATCGGGCTCTGCTCTAAGGAAGAACAGGAGGCGAAGCTGGGGGAAGCGGTTCGCTTTGCCAAGCAGTGGCATGAGAGGGCTGACGGCCGAATTCGGACGATGCTTGCCCCTCATGCTCCATATACATGTCCGCCGGCTTTTATTGAACGAATTGTCGAAGAAGCGGTCCAGTTGCAGTTGCCGGTTCATATGCATCTTGCTGAAACAAAAAAAGAAGTGGCTGACCATTTGGAGCAATATGGCTGCCATCCGCTCGACCATTTGGATCAGCTTGGCGTGCTTGACGCTGTCCCATGGCTCTTCGCGCACGGTGTCCATCTTGCTGAGGCGCAGCTGGAACGACTCGCCCGGACAGAGGCCACGATCAGCTACAATCCGAAAAGCAATTTAAAGCTCGGCTCCGGCATCGCCCCGGTTAAGGAGATGCTTGAGCGCGGGATTCGCGTCTCGTTTGGCACCGACAGCGTCGCGGCGAATAATACACTTGATCTGTTTGAGGAGTTGAGAATCGGGAATTTGCTGCAAAAAGGAAGTTATCAGGACGCAACGGCACTTTCAGCTGGGACGACGCTTGAACTGGCGACGATAAACGGGGCTGAAGCCTTGCAATTTCCGGAGCTCGGCAAGCTGAAAGCAGGCTATCAGGCCGATTTTATTTTACTTGATGGAGAGCAGCTGCATGTCCAGCCGGCTGCGCATGTACTTTCCCATCTCGTTTACGCCGTAAAGGCAGCTGATGTCACCGATGTTTTTGTTCAAGGAAAGGCGCTGATGAGAAATCGCTCGCTCCTGACGTTAGATGAGGAAAAAATCCGTTATCAGGCGAACCGCCAATATAAGAAAGTTTGCTCGCTTATGTAAGTGCTCTGTACGGTGGGCATGTACAGAGCGACAAAAGAGGTGTGAGTAGGAAATTATAGTTACGTTTCATCATGCTGTTGACGATCTGGTTGAAAAAAAGAAGGGAATAGCGTCTGATGGAGCGTGACGGGAATGGCCCGATACCAGGTCGCTCCCTCCCGGCTTACTAATGCGACCGTCTCTTTATCGCGCTGAAAAGCCTCAGCGATTGTCGTTTTTGACACGACATAAGCCCCCTTTCCGGCTTATGTATAGTATCACCAGCTGGCCGCCGGCTATGTTTAGAAAAACTTGCCGCACATTTGGCAGAGGAACGGAGGAATAAAAGTGGGACAGAAAATGGAAGTGTTATCAACAGTTAGAGTGCAAAAGGCTGCTGACCTCTATAAAATTGTTGATTCGCTTAATCGCACATTGAAAGAGAAAGACCTGATGTTTGGTCTGGCGCTTGATGAGAAAGATGAGGAGAAAATGGTTTTTACCATTTACAGAACATAAGAATGAAAAAATGGATTGTTAGCGGGATTATCGTGTTGTTTCTTGTTGTGTGCGGTGCTGTGGCATACAGCTATAACAGCATTCGCACTCCTTTAGACGAGCAATATGCGCGGGCAGAGGCTTATGCGATCAATGAAGCTGGACTACATACGATTACAGATATTACTTATTATCATGGGACAAATACGTATTATGTTGTGACCGGGAGTGATACAGAGCAGGAGCAGATTATCTGGATTGCCGATGACTTTCAGTCTCATCACATGGAAGCAGCGGCTGATGGCATCACAAAACAGCAAGCGCTCGAAATAGCGGCCAGTCAAGTCGATATCGATCACGTGCAGGCGATACGCTTAGGCTTTGAGCGGCAGCTGCCGGTGTATGAAGTAACCTACATTAATTCGGAAGGAAATCAAGCTTATTATTACATGACATTTGCTGACGGGACCTTTATGAAACGCTATCAGCTCAGAGTCGGATAGTCAGTTGGAAAATAGTTCTGTCTATTCTGAATTGACACTTGATTGTTGACAGCGGACACTCTATAGTGGATATAGTACATAAACTGGAGGGACAATTGTCATGAAATTAGCAAAGCGAGTATCGACGTTAACCCCGTCTTCCACTTTTGCGATTACCGCGAAAGCGAAGGAGTTGCGGGAGCAGGGCCATGATGTGATTGGACTTGGAGCCGGCGAGCCGGATTTTAATACACCGGCTTATATTATTCAGGCAGCGATTCGTTCGATGGAAGAAGGTCATACGAAATATACACCTTCCGGCGGGCTGCCGAAGCTAAAGGAAGCGATTATCGGCAAATTCCAGCGCGATCAACAGCTAAGCTATTCAGCGGCTGAAATTATCGTCGGTTCTGGAGCGAAGCATATTTTGTATACGTTATTTCAGGCAATCCTTGACGAAGGCGATGAAGTGATCATACCTTCTCCTTACTGGGTGAGCTATCCGGAACAGGTTAAACTGGCAAACGGCACGCCTTTGTTTATTGAAGGAAAAGAGGAAAACGGCTTTAAAGTAACAACGGACCAGCTGGAAAAGGCGATTACACCTCAGACGAAGGCATTTATTTTGAATTCGCCAAGCAATCCGACTGGGGCGATGTATGCAGAAGAAGAGCTCCGCCAGCTTGGAGACGTCTGCCTCAAGCACGATGTGTTAATCATTTCTGATGAAATTTATGAAAAGCTTGTTTACGATGGGGCGACTCATACGTCGGTTGCCCAGCTGTCTCCCGAGTTGAAAGAGCAGACAATTGTCGTAAATGGCGTATCGAAATCGCATTCGATGACGGGCTGGAGAATCGGCTATGCGGCCGGTAATGCAACGATTATTAAAGCGATGACCAACCTCGCCAGCCACAGCACGTCCAACCCGACAACGAACGCTCAATACGGAACGATTGCCGCTTATACGGAGGACGACGGTTCGGTCGAGACGATGCGTCAAGCTTTTGAGCAACGTTTAAACGGGATTTACGAACGGCTTATCACCATTCCAGGGATCACATGTGTCAAACCGCAGGGCGCTTTTTATTTATTCCCGAATGTCAGGGAAGCGGCAGAATTAAATGGGTTCGCCGATGTGGACAGCTGGGTTGAAGCATTGTTGGAGGAAGAGAAGGTCGCGCTCGTTCCAGGCTCCGGCTTCGGGGCGCCGAACAATGTGCGCTTGTCCTATGCGACCTCCTTTGAAGCACTGGAAGAAGCATTGACGCGGATCGAGCGGTTTGTGAAAGCGAAAGCAAGAGCGTAAGAGGGATGCTCAAGAGTCAATAGAAAAAACGTGCAAGCAGGCAGGACAGAGTGGGCGTGTTAAAAGGAAAAACACCTTTTGGCACGCCCACTTGTTGACTTCAAAAAAAATACAACGGTATAATGTAGGGTGTTATCGAGGAGGTATTACATGAAAACGACAATAGCAAAGATTGGTCAATATGAAGGACAGGAAGTGACCATTGGCGCCTGGCTTGCCGGCAAACGATCCAGTGGTAAAATTGCCTTCCTCCAGCTGCGTGACGGAACCGGCTTTATCCAAGGTGTGGTCGTCAAAGCTGAGGCGGGGGAAGAACAGTTTCAACAAGCGAAAAACCTAACTCAGGAAAGCTCACTCTATGTAACCGGCACGGTGAAGGCTGATGAACGTTCTCCTTCAGGGTACGAGCTGGTCGTTTCTCATATCGATCTGCTGCATGCGGCAACGGACTATCCAATTACACCGAAGGAGCACGGAACCGAATTTTTGATGGATCATCGTCATTTATGGCTTCGCTCGAAACGGCAGCACGCCGTAATGAAGATCAGAAATGAAATCATCCGGGCGACGTATCAATTTTTTAATGAAAATGGCTTTGTGAAAGTTGATCCGCCGATTTTGACCGGCAGTGCTCCGGAAGGGACATCTGAGCTGTTTGCGACGAAATATTTTGATGAGGACGCCTATCTTTCACAAAGTGGTCAGCTCTATATGGAAGCGGCGGCGATGGCATTAGGTCGTGTTTTTTCCTTTGGCCCGACATTCCGCGCGGAAAAATCAAAAACGAGACGGCATTTGATCGAGTTTTGGATGATTGAACCTGAAATGGCTTTCGTTGAATTTGAGGAGAATTTAGAAATTCAGGAGCAGTATGTTGCCTATATCGTTAAGGCCGTGCTCGATGCCTGCCAACTTGAGCTTAACGTGCTTGGGCGCGATACGAGCAAGCTCGAACAGATTACGGCACCATTTCCGCGGATTCATTACGATCAAGCGATCACCTTCCTCCAGGAAAAAGGATTTGACGATATTACATGGGGCGATGATTTCGGGGCGCCGCATGAGACGGCAATTGCCGAGCATTACGACAAGCCGGTGTTCATCACCCATTACCCGACATCATTGAAGCCATTTTATATGCAGCCGGATCCCGAGCGCGACGATGTTGTCCTATGCGCCGATTTGATCGCACCGGAAGGCTACGGAGAAATCATCGGCGGTTCGCAGCGGATTGACGATGCTGATTTATTGAAGCAGCGAATTAAAGAGCATCAGCTGTCCGAGGATGCGTATAAATGGTATATGGAACTGCGGCATTACGGCTCTGTCCCGCACTCTGGCTTCGGCCTCGGTCTTGAGCGAACCGTTGCATGGCTTGCCGGCGTCGAGCATGTCCGCGAGACCATTCCGTTTCCGCGCTTGCTGAATCGCCTGTATCCATAACGGTATGAGCCTGTCACGCTTCACTTAACGGCGAAAGGAGCTGTCCAGCCATGTTTCGGATAGCTCCTTTTTTATATGACAAACGACGGAATGGCAAAGCCGTGTTATACTAAGAAGTGAGGTGTTTCCACGATGCAAGAGAAAATCTTATTAAAATGGGCTACACAAAAGCAGCTCACTGTACCGACATTATTACTGCAACATTACGCTGAAATGGGGCTAAAAGAAAATGAGCTGATCGCCCTTTTACAGGTGCAAACATACATTGAAGCGGGCAATCAATTTCCGACGCCCGACTTAATCAGTGAGCGGATGACGCTGACGGCTTCTGAATGTGCTGAGTTATTAGGGCGCTTAGTACGGCGGGGGTTTCTTGCGTTGGAGCGGAAATCGGACGAACAGGGTATCGTTTACGAATGCTATTCGCTTGAGCCGCTTTGGATAAAGCTGATTGAGCTGCTAAAAGGCGAAACGCTGCGGGCGAGAGAAGAAGACCGGCACGAGCAGGAGGGCCAGCTGTTCAAGCGCTTTGAAGAAGAGTTTGGCCGTCCGCTTTCGCCGATTGAAGCGGAAACCCTTTCGATGTGGCTTGATGAAGATCGCCATTCCCCGACGTTAATCGTCGCCGCTTTAAGAGAAGCTGTCGTCTCGGGCAAAGTCAACTTCCGCTATATCGACCGGATTTTATTTGAATGGAAGCGAAATGGCGTGACAAGTCTCGAGCAAGCAAAGCTCCACGGGGAAAAATTTCGTAAATACAACCAAGTAAAGAAGCAGGAGAAGCCGCGGGCGGGCGCTGATTCTTATCCGGGCTTCAGCTGGCTTGAACAGCGCTGAGTAAGGAGAGAATGAGTATGATGTCAAAGAAACAAACCATTGAAGCACTGGATCTGATCGCCGAAATGTTTCCGGATGCGGAATGTGAATTGACCCATTCCAATCCGTTCGAGCTGCTAATTGCTGTTGTGCTTTCCGCACAGTGCACCGATGCGCTCGTTAATAAAGTCACACCTGGTCTGTTTGCGAAATACAAAAAACCGGAGGATTACATAGCTGTTCCACTTGAAGAGCTGGAGCAGGATATCCGTTCGATCGGCTTGTTCCGCAGCAAAGCAAAAAATATTAAGAAGCTGTCACAAGCCTTACTTGAGCAGCATAACGGTGAAGTACCAAAAACCCGCGAAGAGCTTGTGAAGCTGGCCGGTGTCGGCAGAAAGACGGCGAACGTCGTAACATCGGTTGCTTTCGGCGTGCCGGCAATTGCTGTTGATACGCATGTCGAGCGCGTTTCAAAACGGCTCGGCATTTGCCGCTGGAAGGACAGCGTCAAGGAAGTAGAAGAAACATTGATGAAAAAAATTCCAAAAGAACGCTGGTCCGATGCCCATCATCAATTTATTTTTTTCGGCAGGTATCATTGCAAGGCCCAATCGCCGCAATGTGATACCTGTCCGCTGCTTGATCGCTGTCGGGAGGGGCAGAAGCGGATGAAAGCGCGGGAAGGCAAATGAAGATTCCCGCTTCATTTCGCCGCCCACCTTTTTTTCAGAAAGAAACCGAGCTTACGCCGGCGCAAGCTCAGTCATTTCCGGAAACGTTGCTAAAGACGCCTTTTTATTATGACTTGACGCAGGAAGAGCGGCCTTGGCTTCATAAAAGGGAGACGGTTCCGCTCTTGTTCGCGCTTTGGCGGCAGATCGAGCCTCAGCTGGCAGCGTGCTACAGTGAACGAAAGCCGCAGGCCGCAAAACAGCGGATGATCGCGATGAGTGCGTTGTATATGAACTGCCTTTGGTGGAGCCACGGACGCCCAGTGACCTCTTTACACCAGCTTGAAGAAACAAGCGAAGCATTGCTTTATAAACCGGTAAACATCGGGGAACGGCTCCATTATGTCCTGAGCGACCTTCCCCGTTTTCATGCTTTTCTGCAATTGAAGGCGCTGTTTGACGAGCAGCAGAAAATATTTGCGAAAATGCTCATGCTTGAAAAGCGGGACGAAAACAAACGGATGTCAAATTTATGAGTAGGTGATTATCATCGTAGTGCGAGATCTTGAAAAGAAAGCAAATCTTTTAGAAATGACAGAAAAGGAAAAAGAACGGTTAACGATTGTCGAAGAAAAGCGGAAAAATACCGCCTTTCAGGTCGCCTTTTGCGGTCACTTTTCCGCGGGAAAGTCAACGATTTTGAACCATTTGCTTGGAGCGGAGATGCTGCCGACGAGTCCGATTCCAACAAGTGCGAATATTATTGGAATTCAAAATGGTGAGCTTGGCTTAACCGTTGTTGGCACGAACGGAGAAGAGGAAAGCTGGGAAGGGGAAATACCTTGGCAGCGGGTGCGTGAATGGGGGATGAATGGCGGCGAGATTGCTTCGCTGACGATTTCGGCACCGCTTCCGTTTTTAGGACAGGAGAGCATTATTTATGATACGCCGGGGGTTGATTCAACCGACCCGACCCATCAGGCTGTTACGCTCGAAGCGCTTTATACGACCGATTTCATCGTGTATGTGTTGGATTATAACCATGTTCAATCGGAAACGAATTTAACGTTTTTGAAGCAGCTTTCCGATGAGAAGAAGCCGCTTTACTTAGTGATCAATCAAATTGACAAGCATGATGAAGCGGAGCTGTCGTTTTCTCATTTTGACCAATCTGTGCGACAGACATTTTCAGAATGGGGCATTAACATTTTGAAATTGAGTTACACGAGCATGAAAAACCGCTCCCATCATCTAAATCAGCTTGACCGGTTTGACCGTGATATGAAGGCGATGCTCTATCACGGCAATGAGCTGTTGCCATACGCGAAGCAGCGGCTTTTGCAAGGTTTTTATTTAAGCATTGCTGCCCGGCTTCAAGAAGAAATGGAAGCGGAAATGGATGAAATCAAAGAGCGGGTAAAGGAAGAAGGCTTCGCGCTGGAGTGGCTGGAAGAGCGGGAAAAGACCGCTGTCGCTTATGAACGCGCGCAGCAGGCGAAGCAGCTGTTGGAGGAAGAAATCGAGGCTGACATTCAGAAGCTGATGAAGGATGTGACGATTTTTCCTTATACGACGACAGAGCTTGCGCGCCAGTGGCTTGAGAGCATTCAGCCGAACTTTAAGGTTGGACTGTTGTTCGCAAAGAAAAAAACCGAAGAAGAACAGGAGCGGCGTTTGAAGCGGCTGCTTGATGAAGTGCAGGATAAAGTGAAAAGCCAGCTTGAATTTCATCTTCATCAACTATTTAAGCGCTATGATTTCACGTTGCTGAGCAACCGCGAGGAGGTTGAGCGGGCGCTCGATAATCTTACCCTCTCGCTCGATGCTGATTTCTTTACAAAAGCAGTGCAGGCTGGACCGAAAAACCGTGAATATGTCTACACCTTCACGAAGGAACGGACGGCTGCGGTCACGAGAGAGCTGCGGCAAAAAGCGGCGACGGTAATCGCTTTACTCGTCAAGGGGATGGAAACACATTGGCAGGTCGAGCGAAAAGAGCTGAAAGAAAAGCTGGAGCAGTTGAACGAAGTAAAAAAATATGCTGATGAGCTGAAGCAGACAAGTGCAGCGTATCAAAGTGGGATGGTGCATTACCGCCAGCAGGCTGACCAATTTCAGGATGCCGGGGGCTACGAGCGTTCGTTGAAGGAAGCGATGGAAAAAGAAGTGCCCGCATTTGAACAAACGACGTTTTCCGATATTCGTTTGCCCGAAGAAACGGTGATTGCCACCGACTGGGAGCAAGGCGGTACATCAAGCCGCCCGCTGTTCGACCAACAGCTCGCTGAGCAGTGGACGGCGAAGCTGATGGAAGCACTGAATGAGTCACGCGGAGAAGAGAGAATGGAGATAGAGCGTGAGGAACTTGCCGAACGGACGGCTAAATTTCAGCAGCAGACGTTTACGATCTCGTTGTTTGGGGCGTTCAGTGCCGGAAAGTCGAGCTTTGCCAATGCTTTATTAGGCAAGTCGGTGCTTCCCGTATCGCCACATCCGACAACCGCCACGGTCAATCTTGTCAAACAGGCGGAGGAGGGCCATCCGTCAGAAACAGCGGTCGTCCATGTGAAAACAAGGGAACAGCTTGACGCTGAAATTAAAGCCGTTGCCGAACAGCTCGATCAGCAGCTGTCATTTGATTCATTGGCAGGCTGGAAGGCAAATCCAAAAGAGGCCCAAACAAGCTGGCAGAAAACATACCAGGCTTACTTAACGACGCTGCATAAAAGCATTGCGGCGGAAAAATGGGAGCTCGGCTCGTCATTTGAAGTAACGCTTGATGAACTGCAGCCATTTGTCGCCAATGAAAACGATGCCTGCTTAATCGAGCAAGTCACGCTTTACTTCGACAGTCCGATCACAAAGCAAGGGATTGTGCTTGTCGATACGCCGGGGGTGAATTCGATTCACGGCCGCCATACAAATGTCGCCTTTAAGCAATTGCGTGATTCCGATGCGATTTTTTACGTCAGCTACTATAATCACGCTTTCTCAAAGGCCGATCAGGCATTTTTACAGCAAATGGCCAAGGTCAACGGCGACTTCCAAAATGATAAGCTCTACTTTATTTTAAACGCGGCTGATCTGGCCAGCAGCGAACAGGAATTAAACGGGGTGCGGAAGCATGTCTATGATCAGCTCGTTCATAATGGCATTGATGAGCCGCGGCTTTATCCGTTATCAAGTAAAAAAGGCTTGCAGGCCAAACAGGGGAATCAAGAGCAGGATCCGTTGTTCGCCGCTTTTGAAACAGCGTTTTACGAGCAAACCATCTCCGAGTTGAAACGGTTGAGCTTTGAATTGCTGCGCGAAGAAACAAAACGCTATACGATGACGCTGGCGAAAGGGCTTGAGTATGCGACGAGTGAGGAAGCGACAAAGACAGCGAGACGGCAAGAGCTTGATGACCGCGTCGAGCAGTGGAAGGACGACATTCAGCAATCCCAGCCTTTACAGGTCGAGCAGGCGATAAAAATGGAAACGAGCCAGCTTTTCCTTTACCTTCGTGAGCGGATTCGCTTTGTGTTAGGGGATGAGTTTCAGGCGGCGGTCAATGTGACGACGGTCGTCGGCGCAAGCAAGCGGGCCCAGCAGCAGGCGCTGCTTCAGGCGTTAAAGGAGTGGAGGGGCGAGGGAGAGCATTTTCTCCAGCAGGAGCTCCGGGCGACATTCGTCCGCCTCGAATTAGCGCTGTACCGGGCGGTTGACCAGTGGCTTTCTGAAACAGTAGAGCGGCTGAGAAAGGACTTTCCATCCTTTGCTCTTCCGGCAGAGCAGAAGAAGCAGGAGCTGCAGCTTGAGCTTTCGAACCGCTTACTCGATTTGCGTCTTGAAGACTACAGCGCCAGCTTTCAGTCGCTAAAGGCTTTCTTTGAAGGCCAGCAAGTACGCGCGTTGAAGGATAAGCTTGTTGAAGACGGAACCGTCGTCGCAAGTGATGCGCTGCGAAACATCGAAGAAGAAACACTCGTCCAGCTTGAATCGGCGTTCGCCCAATCATTAGCCGCGGCTAAGTCCGCCTTTGTCGAAGGACTTAACCGCGAAGTAGAACGGTTCGACGCCCTGACCGATCCAAAACACCAACAAGGCCTCCAACAAGAATATGACCGGTTTCAGTCGCTAATTCAATAGGGCGACTTACCCTATTGAATTAGCGACGAAGCAGCGAGCGAAGTTTGCACCCGAACGTAAAGCTGGCAGGAAAAGAGGCCACTGAAAAAAAACTTCCTTTTTCGTCAGTCGAAGAAGAGTAATGGCTCCGCGCGCTGCGTGCCTTGCTTCGAGAAACCTATTCGAAGCAAGGCTTTCAAAATCAGGCAACGGCTACGCTCATTACGAAAAAGCTGCTGAAAAAAATGAAAATCGTACTTTTTCAGCAGCTTCCAGTATTTTCTTAAACTACAAAACGCCTGTCGACTTTTTGCATCTTATCATTAAGAAAGTTATTGGCGGTTTATTGTCGCTATCCTTATTCGGTTCATCAATTTCCGAAAACGCCTCCAGCCCGTATTCGCTAAATTCCTGCTTAATCGAGTCGGCGTCATAAAAAAACAGCTTTACACCGTCCTTTGTCTCAAAATAGTCCTGATCCAACTGCTTGCCTTTTCCAAACATCGGTGCTTTTTTTGAAACGGTTGTAAACATCATCGTGGCACCAGGCTTTAGCTGATGGTAGCAATCTTTAATAAACGTCGCTCTTTCTTCCTTATTCAATAGATGGAGCAGGGCATGGGAGAAAATGCCGTCATATTGTTTAGAATCGAAAGGCATCTCGGTTACTGAACCATGGTATATTTTACAATTAATCCCGTTTTTCCTCGCCAAATCAATCGCCGTTTGTGAAATCTCAATTCCTGTAACAGCGATTCCATTTTCAATAAACACTTTTGCGTTTCTTCCATAGCCAATTCCAGGCAGTAGGATATCGTTCGCATTTCTTTCAAGGAATAAGTCCTTTGCCAAAATGGCCGAGTCAGTGGGCGCGAAGCCCCACATCATTTGTTTTTCGATAAAACTGGACTCCCAGAATTCCATTTTACGACTAACTCCTTTCTGATTAATTATAGATATAATCACTCTTTAATAACTGTAATTGATTTTCAGCTTCCTGTAAACAAAATAAAGAAGGCTTGAAGAAAAGGGTGTTCTTTACCTTTTCTCCAAGCCTTTACGCATCTACGCTAAGCCGTTTGGCCCAGCGTCTCTCTACGTTTCGCTTCCTTCGTCAGCTCCTTCATCGGTTTCTGGACCAGGAGGCTGTTCTGCATCTCCGTTGTTGTTGTCATCCGGATTGTTGCCATTCCCGTTGTTATTGCCGTTTCCGGGACCGCCGTTCCCATTCCCGTTGTTGCCATTATTGCCGTTTTCTTCTGGAGGGGTTTCTTCATCCTCTCCCGGCTGATTGCCATCGGGATCCAGTTCGTCAAGCGGGTCCGGAATCTCTTCTTCATCCTCATCAATGGCATCTTCAATGACGACACGGGCTGAAGCGGAATCACTTTGGACATTTGGATTTTCATCTGAAATCGCGCGAACCGTAAATTCATACGTCGAGCCGTGCTCAGGTGAGTTAAAAATAAATTGCATGTCTTTCATTCGATCGAGTAATTGCGGGCTATTGCCATCAATGGACACTTGAAGCTCGAACGTCACTTCATCTGCGAGATCACTTGGATAATCCCAGCTGACGATAATTTGATCGGCGTCCGCTTCATAGCTGGCCATCATACCCGACGGGGCAGCAAGCTCCATGAACTCTTCGGAGACACGGGTCGGCTCGTTACCACGGACAAACAATTCATAAACAATTTCACTTTGCGGTGTATACGGACTAGGCAGTAAGCCGGTTGAACGCTCGACACCGACGCGGACAACGGAATTCGGCATCGTGAAATCCTCTGTTTGTTTATTAGCCGAAACTTCCTGCATGACCGCTTTAAAAATCCGTTGCGCAAGCAGGCGCTCTTCCCCGCGTCTAAGGTAATTGTTCGGGCCATTGCGGCTGAAGCCGGTCCAGACGGCAGCCGTATAATTCGTTGTATAGCCGGCAAACCAAATGTCCGGCACTTCATTTTCCGGGATCCCGTGGGTCCGACGGGTATCTTCATCAAAATTCGTTGTCCCCGTTTTTCCAGCCATCGGTAAGCCCGGAATGTTTGCTGTCGTTCCGGTTCCGTCCGTTACGGCTGTTTTTAGCATATCGGTAATCATATAGGCGGTGTAGTCGCTCATTGCTTTTTGTGATTCAGGCGCCATATTGATTTCCCGTCCGTCAGGAAAGACGATTTTCCGGACTGTATATGGTTTTGTGTACGTTCCGTTATTGCCAAAAGCGGCGTAAGCGCCGGCGAGATGGAGGGTGGAAATCCCATCGCGGAAACCTCCAAGTCCAAATGCTTCGGGCATCTCACCATCATCGTATTCAATCGGAACACCGAGACCTTTGGCGAATTCTTCGGCACGGTCAACGCCAACTTCCTGCAATGCTTTAATTGCCGGAACATTTCGCGAGCGGGCTAAGGCCCGCCGCATGGAAAGGGCGCCGTCGTAGGAACGGTCAAAGTTGCGAATCGGTACACCGACACTGTATTCATGAGGTTCGTCGACTAAGACGTGGCCGGTTGACCATTGCAAATACTCAATTGCCGGTCCGTAATCCAAAATCGGTTTGATCGTTGAACCAGGTTGTTTACGAATATCGGTCGCATAGTTAAACCCACGCTGGACATCAGTATCCTGCAAGCCGCTTCCGATCGCCTTGATCTGACCGGTTTTTGTATCAAGCAGCGTAATACCGGCCTGAAAGTCTTCATTATCAGGAAAGCTCGTAATGTACTGATCCGTTTGCAGGACGGTTTCCACATGCTCCTGTGCATGAACATCAAGCGTTGTATACACCTTTAGTCCGGCATTGTACAAATCATTAACAGTAATGCCTTCCATCTCTTCAAGCTCTGCTAGCACTTGATTATAAAAGGCTTCATACGGGTAAGATTCGCGCTCTGTTAAGTGAAGCTGATCCTCCAATGGAATCGCTTTGGCCGCTTCGGCCTCTTCACTCGTAATTTTTCCGTGCTGCTCCATTAAAGAGAGGACGAGGTTACGTCTGCTCTCGGCGGCTTCCGGATTTTTCGTCGGATCATAAAAGCTCGGGCGCCGCGGAATCCCGGCGAGCAACGCGGCATCAGCGAGCGACAATTCGCCGACTGATTTATTAAAGTACGTTTGCGAGGCGAGTTCCACGCCGTACACGCCGGAGCCTAAATAAATTTGATTCAAGTACATTTCAAGAATCTGGTCCTTTGAATAGCGCTGCTCCAGTTTGATCGCTAAATATTGCTCCTGAATCTTTCTCGTTAAACGTTTCTCCTCGTTCAGAAAAAGGTTTTTGACGAGCTGCTGGGTAATCGTACTCGCTCCTTCAGCTCCAAATCCCTCGGTTATATTGGCGGCGACTGCACCAAACAAGCGGCGGATGTCGACCCCGAAGTGCTCGCGGAAGCGAATGTCCTCGACGGAAAGAAACGCATCCTCGACGATTTGCGGGATATCCTGAATGCTGACATTGACCCGCCGTTCACTTGAGTCGAGCTGTGAGACAAGCTCATCATTCTGGTCAAACATTTGCGCTGCCTGCGATAAAGTCAGCTTGTCTTCATCGAGCGCCGGTGCTCCTTGAATCATCGCGAAAACGGTAATTCCGCCGGCGATGGCTGTGATGATACCAAGCGTGACAATGAATAAGAATATTTTTTTCCAAAGGCCTTTCGTTGACGTCTTTTTCCCCTTTTTCATTGATTGACGTGCTTGACGACGCCCTTGTCTTGTTTTTATTTCTTTTGACATCGTGTGTCTCTCCCTTTCTGCATCCACTACTTTTTGAAGTAGACCGATTCGACTACTTTCAAGTAATCAATTCGTGGATGATATCCTATTTTAATCGAATACCCTAACTGTTCAATATCCGACTTTCGGATGGATTTTCGGGTTTGCTCCTGTCTGTCGTAAAAAGAAAGGAGGTGGCTGGCATCCAGTAAATAGATTTCATCTGTTACCGTAAAGCGAAGAATAACAAACGCAATCCCGCCCTGGCCGATGACCTGGCGCATATGTTCAATTTGATGCTGATGAAAATTCTTTAGCGGAAAGGAGGTTTTATTCTTCGTTTCCTTCGCTTCGAAATCAATATAGCGCCCTTTAAAAACACCGTTATAGTCCGTCGTGGAGGCCTGTTTGAAATAGGCTTCTTTAATGACGGCAGCGCTGCGCCGCGGATAGTCGACGTCGACTATTTGCACAGGAGTCGGCTTCTTATGAATGACGGCGAGCTGATGCTCTAAATAGTACTGGTTCGTTACGTTTAAGTCTTCTTCCAGCGTCATTCCACGATTGCTGTACATATTCGTTGCGCTTGAGCCCGCTTTTTTTGCAGGGGGCGTATTTGCTTCAAAGCGCCTGCCGTTTGGGTAATGAATCGCCATAACCGCTCACAAACCTTTCTAAAACAATGCATGGAATCAAAGATAGAGATCAAAATAAGGTAGATTCCATCACATAATCTTACCATAAATGGCCCCGGAAAAGGTAGGTCATTTTTTGGGGATACGATGAAAGAAAGGCTGAAAATCATGAAAAAACATGTAATACATACGATAAAAAAGCGCGCAGCACGAGGTAATCTCGATAATATTTCACGTACCGTACTATATGAGCAGTTTTACATGAAGCACCCGGAAATAAAGTGGGCGCTGCTCGCCGGACTCGTTTCCCGTAACGCCGGCTGGAATATGACGGATCTTTGGAGCAAATGGTTTCACGTTCTCATTAGCACAGAGGAGAGGAATCTACTATTTTCAACGTATGAGCGGGCGAATTGGACGATTTTTGCCGATGCCTATCCGCAGCTGCTCTGGTATGAGCGGGCAAAGAAAAAAAGGCGCCCTGATTATTCCTTGCTTGCGGCGTTAGGGGCGAGCCAATTCATGCAGAACGAGTGGAGACGATTTTGGGAGAAGCGCGATGAGCAACGGCTTTGCACGGCGCTGATTATTAATGAACAATTTGTCATTGAAGAGCCGGTGCTGCGGAAGCCGCCTTATCAAAACCGGGTATTTGCCACCGCGCTATATGCTGCTGAAGAGCATGCTCATTTCAGCTACGTCCTCTTTCCAACGAAGAGCGGCAATCTCTACGGCTTATATACGCGCGATTTTCGCGATGTCCACAAGCGTATCTGGCTTGGAAAGCAGCTGGCAAAGCTGTTATTTCATCAGCAAATTCATGCTGAGATTATTCAGTTTTTGCGCGATACACCGCCGACCGGCTCGCGCCACGATTATAGTCAATATATGGATTGGTCGTTTTCCAACACCAGTCCGGCGCTCCGTGGGACGGTACCTCTCGTCGCCCATCACTGGTCGAATCGAAAGGACTGGTATTTACGGACAGACGAGAATGTCATGGCGCTCTTTGCCGAGGAAGAAAAAATAGAGCCAGTTGAACGAACCAACTGGCTGCAAATGAAGATGGGTGAGCTTTATCTTCTGATGAAGGTGAAACAGCTGCTTCGGGGTTGAGGCAAAACTAGTTAGCATGGAGTAGCAATGGCTTCATTCGCCACAAGAGCTTGAGACATGGCAATGGCTTCACACGCCACAAGCCCGTTGTGAGAAACCCACTCACAACGGGCTTTAAAAAGATCGTGGCGGTTCCACTCATTGCTTAAAGGCTGTGACAAAAAGGTAAAAAAACAACCTTTTGCCACAGCCTCTTTAAAAGATCGTGGCGGTTCCGCTCATTGCTTAGAGACTGGACCAAAGGGTAAAAACAGCCTTTTGGTCCAAGTCATTCAGCAGGGCGGTTTGGTCCACCGAGCTTTTTATCGCCGGTATACGAATTGAGCCCTTTGGCTGTTTGTTCCCGTTCATTCTTTTGCTTGTCGCTTTTTGTGCGTTTATTTGTCATCATACGTCCCTCCTTATGAATAGTTTGTCGGATCATTGCATTTCCATGCATGTTCAGTCAAAATTCCGCCTTCTGTTCCGTTTCTTACGGAATGAGCACTTTGTTTGCCGAATCCATTCTACTTTTGTCAGGCGCAAAGGAATTCGCAGGAGGCGGCGAGAAACTACCCTCAAGCTTATTATTTAAAAGGAGGGACCGACAATGAGAACATTTAAAACGAAGGAAGTATCGGATCAATTAGGTGTGAACCCGACGACGGTCCAGCGCTGGGTAAAATATTTCGGCTTAGAATGCGAAACGAACGAACATGGGCATTATCTGTTCACGGCGGAACATGTAGAGATTTTGCAGCATATTCAACAGGAGCTCGCTCTCGGAAAACGGATGAGAGAGATTACATTGGAGCAATTCCCGGGAATGAAAGGCGAAAGACCGGCAAAGCTGCAGCAGACGATTGATACAGAGCTATATGAAAAAAAGCTGCAAGAAGTGATGAAAAAAGTCCAGGAGCTCGAATATCGGCTTAGTAAAAAAGCCGATGAAGTTGTCAGCTATCAACTGTTGAAGCATCGGTCGGAGCTGGAGGAAATGATGAAGCTCATTAAAGGATTGGAGAAACGGCTGGCGCAAATGGAACAGAAAATTGACTATCCGCAGCACGGCCATGAGAGAGAGCTGCCGTTAGTTGCCGGTGACGAAATCAAAAAGAAACGGCGGACGTTGATGCAGCTGTTTTCTTTCTAATTCTCTGATGAAGAGGACAAAGGACTTTGAAGCATGACAGCCATTTGGTAAGATTGAGAACGGAGGTGCTGGCTATGAGCAGGGAAATACGTTCTCAATTACAGCAATATACAAGCGATTTACTCGCTCTTAATAAAGAAGCAGAAGATTACTACCTCGACGTCGTTCGCCGGCATGACAGCTATGAACCGGACTTTTTCGGCAAGGTGAAGCCATTTGCCGATCGCGTGGCGGCGGTCAGGGAGCAGTGGCTGCCCGCGGCAACCGCCTTTGTCCAGAAGGAAAGACCGCTGCATCTGCATCCGAGTCAGCTTCAGCAGACAGCGGAAAATCTCGAAATCGTCGCGATCAAATCGTTTTACAAACAGACAAGCTTAAAAAGACAAATGGAAACCTTTAAATCTGTCGAGTACGTCCTCAATCAGCTGCTCGACGCGATTTCAACAGCAGCAGGCAAATGAACGAATAGGAAAAGGCAGCAAAAAAGCAGCGGAAGCGCTGCTTTTTTACTTATCCATTATCGCGAAAAGCTAAAAACGTCATAAAAATAATCGTCGCAAAGGACAGAACAGCTAAAATTGTTACGAGCATCCCGGACGGCTCTGCGTGGGCCACTTCCTCAGCACCGCTTTCTTCGGCGGCCGCAGCCAGAACCTGAAGCGGAACTAGGAAAGCAACGAGACAAGCTCCGAAAAATGAAATCACTTTACCCAAGATCAACCCTCCTCTTTTCACATATGTATCTTTTCCTTTAAAACCTCAATGACTGTCAGATGATCCCATTGACTATCCCTTTTATTATAGGGAGCGAAAAACAAATAATCAACCTAAATCAGCGCGATAAAATATGGCTAATCTGTGAGCGAATCAAAAAGAATACAGTTTCTTTCATCCGCTACGTTAGTGCTTTGTTCGATATTCTAGTCACAGGCGGTATGCAGACTGTTTCGCAAACCTTTGCGCGTTGTCTCAAGCTCGAATGCTAGATCATCTCTCGAAGCTCTGGGGGTTCGCAAACGATAGGCGTTATGATAAGATGAATGTACTATGCAAGTAGTCGAAGTTATTGTAAGATTCAGTTTGAAATGAAAGGACAAGACGATGGGAACTGTACATATTGAAGATATCATTATTGCGAATCAACGCTTAAAAGACGTCGTAACGCATACGCCACTTCAAAAGAATCAAGTGCTGTCAGAACGTTATGATTGTCAGGTTTATTTGAAAAGAGAGGACCTCCAGGTCGTACGCTCCTTTAAGATTCGTGGAGCCTTTTACCAAATTTCGAGCTTATCCGTTGAAGAACTGAATAATGGCGTCGTCTGCGCCAGTGCGGGAAATCATGCACAGGGTGTCGCGTATTCCTGCCAGACGCTCCGCATTAACGGAAAGATTTTTATGCCATCAACGACTCCGCGCCAAAAAGTCGATCAAGTGAAGTTTTTCGGAAAAGAGTACGTTGAGGTTATTTTAACCGGAGATACGTTTGATGATTCCTTTAACGAAGCAATGGCATACTGCACGGAGCATCAGATGGCGTTCATCCATCCATTTGACCAGGAGAAAATCGTCGCCGGACAAGGGACGGTCGGAATGGAAATTATGAACGATATTGATGAGAATATCGACTATTTATTTTCTTCAATTGGCGGCGGCGGCTTAATTAGTGGAGTCGGTACATATATCAAAAGCATCAGCCCGCGGACGAAGGTGATTGGCTGTGAGCCGAGCGGGGCACCGTCAATGAAGGAATCGCTGAAACAGGGAAAGGTAGTCGAGCTTGAGAAGATCGACAAATTTGTCGATGGGGCGGCGGTCAAAAAAGTAGGGGAGCTGCCGTTCGAAATTTGCAAAAACATCCTGGACGATATTGTGCTCGTACCAGAAGGCAAAATTTGCACGACGATTTTAGAGCTGTATAATCAAAACGCGATTGTCGCCGAGCCGGCCGGCGCGATGTCGATTACGGCGCTCGACTTTTATAAGGAAGAAATAAAAGGCAAGACTGTCGTATGTGTAGTAAGCGGGGGGAATAACGACATTGGGAGAATGCAGGAAATGAGAGAACGTTCCTTAATTTACGAAGGACTTCAATACTATTTCATCGTTCAATTTCCACAGCGGGCCGGAGCATTAAGGGAGTTTATCACCGATGTGCTCGGACCGGATGACGATATTACAAGATTTGAGTATACGAAGAAAAACAATAAATCAAATGGACCCGTCCTGATCGGAATTGAATTGAAATGCCATAAGGACTATGAGCCGCTGATCAAACGTTTACAGAAAAAAGGCTTTGATTATCAGGAAATCAATAAGGATGCCAGCCTGTTTAATTTGTTAATCTAGCTGTCGCGACGTAAAAACAAGGGGAGGATTTGCGGTGATTCAACAGAATAAAGAGATTTTATTAGAAAGTGGAACAAATGAACTGGAGGTAATCGTCTTTCAAGTCGGCACAGGAGTATTTGGGATTAATGTGATGAAGGTGCGCGAAATTATTAAAGCGCCACCGGTCACTTCGATGCCAAACAGTCATCCGCATATTGAAGGAATTGTGCGTTTGCGTGATGAAGTGCTGACCGTTGTGAATCTGACGACAGTGCTCGGGTTTCCCCCGTCGGAGCATCCCGAGGAAGACAAGCTGATCATCTCCGAACTAAATCAATTAAAGGTGGCCTTCAGAGTACAGAGCGTCTCACGTATCCATCGCCTGTCATGGGAGCAGATTGAAAAGCCGACCGATTTATCGCAAAATCTTGAAAGTGCAGCCACAGGGGTGGTCAAGCTGGACGACCAGATGATTTTACTGCTTGATTTTGAAAAGGTCGTCGTCGACATTAATCCGGACAAGGGAATTAATGTTTCCCAGGTGAAAACATTAGGCAAGCGCGAAAGACGTCATAAAAAAATTGTCGCCGCTGAAGATTCAGCGATGCTGCAGAAGCTGTTGCACGACACACTTGCAGAAGCTGGCTACGACCAAGTGACATTTTTTCAAAATGGTAAGGAAGCATGGGAGTACCTTGAATACTTGAAATCGACGGGTGATGTCCACAATGAAGTGCAGCTGATCATTACCGACTTGGAAATGCCGAAAATGGACGGTCATCATCTTACTCGAAAAATAAAAGAGGATGAAAGCCTAAAGGACATTCCTGTCATCATTTTTTCCTCACTGATTACAGATGACCTCTACCATAAGGGCGAACGGGTCGGAGCTGACGGGCAAGTGAGCAAGCCGGAGATTGTCAAATTAATCGGGCAAATCGACCAACTGATTTAATCGATGTATGATATCCTGTATAACACTCATACAGGATATTTTTTATTGGTTCAAAGCACTTCGCGAAAAAAGGAGACAGTATCCTGTTTACACCCGTTCCTGTCAACATTTGTCAGAAAATTCAAATGAATAAAAATACATTGATATTCATTGACCGGTCACCGTTTATCCCGTAGAGTAAAAGGGAGGTGATCGGATGAAAGAACGCGTAAAACAACTGATCTTCGTTTTGCTAGGTCTCGTGTTAACGTCTGTCGGGCTGCATCTTCTTGACATTCATCAGTTAACATTTGGAGGAACAGCAGGACTTGCGACTGTACTGACTTTTTTGACCCCCTGGTCGTGGGCTGTGCTGTTTTTCTTTGTCAATCTGCCCTTCTTTTTAATGTCGGTGAAAGAGCTTGGAAAATGGTTTACAATTTCGAGCTTTATGTCGATTACGGCCATTTCAGTCATTCGCGATGGGCTTACGCTATTGCCGACGGTTGAAATGCTGCCATGGCTTGCGGCAATCGTTGCCGGTATTTTGATCGGAGTCGGCGTAACCTTTGTACTGAATAACGGCTCCTCGCTTGGCGGGATTCATATTCTGGCCTTGTATATCGATCACCGCTGGGGCGTGAACCGCGGCTGGACGATCTTCGTTAGCGATCTGCTGATCGTGCTCAGTGCCGCTTTTCTCGTCGGCTGGAATTTGGCGTTGCTGTCAGTCGTCACGATTTTTCTCGCCAGCGCGATTATTGGCCGCTACAAGAAGTCGCCGATTAAGGCGGACGCTGCGTCCACATATCAAGCGGCTGTCTCGCCAGGCTCTGACCTGAAGACTCCGGCGAAATAATCGACTACACCGCCTAAAAGCGTTTGCCGCCAAGATAGCGATGTGACCAATAAGGCTGGTCTAATGAAGAAACCGTGACGCCGGTTGATGAGCCGGCATGAATAAATTGCCGGTTTCCTAGGTAAATGCCGGCGTGAGAAGGGCCGCTTTGAGCTGTGGAGAAAAAGACGAGATCACCAGTCTTTAGCTGGGAAACCGATTGTCCACTGCGAAAAAGCTCTCTTGTCGTCCGCGGAAGCTGCTTGTTATGCTGGCGGAACACATATTGAATAAACCCGCTGCAATCGAAGCCGGCCGTTGAGGTGCCGCCCCACGCATAGGGAATCCCCTGCAGGGAAAGCGCGGTTTGAATAAGCGAATTCTGAACGGGCTGCTCGACCTGCTGTTCGACTTGTTGTTCCTCCGGTTCAGCGCTGATTGCCGCCGCTTTAACTTGCGGTGCCTTCAGTGCTTTTTTTGTTTCAGGTCCGATAATACCATCGACCTGAAGCCCATGCGCCTGCTGGAATTGCTTGACAGCTGCGGTCGTTCTCGGACCGAATATGCCATCGACTCCTTGATAATATCCGTACTCTTCCAGCACTTGCTGGGCCTTTTTGACGGAGGCCCCTTTTGCCCCTTCTTTCAGCAGCTGAATCGAGCTCCCTTTTAAGGTCGGCGACTGAGCAGCGGCGATTAACGCCTGCTCCGGATTGTTTTCTCCTTGCTGGATCGTCGCTGCTCTGTTTTCTTGATTCGCAAAACGAATTTCGCTCGACAGCCGCAAATGACGGCTCGTTTCCGGACCGGCAACACCATCGATTTTTAAGGCGTGATTGCGCTGATAGATAGAGACCGCCTGTCTCGTCATCAGGCCGAAAAATCCGTCGATTGCCCCGTCATAATAATGGAATGCTTTCAAGTAGCTTTGCAGCTGCATGACCTGGGCGTCA
This sequence comes from Halalkalibacter oceani, assembly GCF_023715605.1. GTDB lineage: Bacteria > Bacillota > Bacilli > Bacillales > Bacillaceae_D > Halalkalibacter > Halalkalibacter oceani. The sequence goes on along the minus strand of NZ_JAMBOL010000003.1, from coordinate 114,035 downwards.
GTCCGGCCAAACTGGAGTAACCATGAATGGTCGAGCGGTGCGCCTTTTTTCGGTGCGGCAAGCGCTTTTTCCTGGTTCAATGGCATATACATCACGGTACCAAGCATAGCGGCAGACAGCAGCAGCGTTCCCTTCGTTTTCGTCTTCATCTGTCCCCTCCTGTTGTCGCAATGATTCACCACATAGTTTATGACGCCCGGCTGGTACTAGAACCGGATTTCCTTTTTGCAATGAAAAATCCATGCTATACTAATACACAATGACATGAGAGAGAAGGAGTGAGCATATGCGATTGCAGCATAAAAAAATTATCGCCCTCGTCGATGAGGAATTTGAAGATTTGGAACTTTGGTATCCGGTAATGCGTTTGCGGGAGGAAGGCGCCACGGTTCATCTGGTCGGACAGGAAAAAGGAAAAAAATATACCGGAAAATACGGCGTGCCGGCTATTTCTGATTTCGCCTTCGATGATATCGCTGCCAGTGATTATGACGGGATTCTCGTGCCTGGCGGCTGGGCGCCGGATAAGCTTAGACGCTATCCGCAAGTGCTTGATTTCATTAAGGAAATGGATCAGCAGCAGAAGCCGATCGGGCAGATTTGTCATGCTGGCTGGGTATTGATTTCAGCCAACATTCTTCGCGGGCGAAACGTGACGAGCACACCGGGGATTCGCGACGATATGGAAAACGCGGGAGCGACGTGGCTTGATGAAGCGGTTGTCGTGGATGGCCATGTGATTTCAAGCCGCAGGCCGCCGGACTTGCCGCCATATGCAAAAGCGTTTGCTGATGCACTTGCCTAGGTGACTGCTATGGAATTTCATTTTTTAGGAACGGGAGCGGGCCTGCCCTCCAAACAGCGGAACGTCAGTGGACTGGCTCTTCGTTTTTTACAGCGGAAAAGCTCGCAATGGCTGTTTGATTGTGGAGAGGCGACACAGCACCAGCTTCTTGAAAGCCCGATTACGCTGACAAAAATTGATAAAATCTTTATTAGTCATTTGCATGGGGATCATATTTTTGGCCTGCCCGGCCTGCTTTGCTCGCGTTCGGCCCAGGGAGCGACGACGCCGCTGACGATTTACGGCCCGTATGGCATCCAGGCTTTTGTCGAAACGGCTTTATCTGTCTCCTCCTCCTATCTGTCTTTCGAGGTGGAGTATGCCATCGTCCAGGAAGGGATTATATTTGCGGATGAAATGATGTCAGTCGAAGCGCTGGAGATTGACCATGTGATTCCAAGCTACGCCTTTCGTCTGACGGAGGCCGACCGGCCGGGGACACTCCAGGTTGAACGGCTGCGGGAAATCGGCATCGAGCCGGGACCGATCTATCAACGGATTCAGCGCGGAGACGTCGTGGAGCTCGCGGATGGAACGGTTGTGAACGGCGACGATTATCTTGGTCCGGCGAAAAAAGGACGAGTTGTGATCATCGCCGGCGATACGAGATTGAGCGAGAAAGTGAAAGCCTTTGCCGGCGCCGCTAATTTGCTCATTCATGAAGGAACGTTCCGCGGGGATAAGCAGGAGCATGCCCAGCGGTTTGGCCATTCAACGATAACAGAAGCTGCCTCTTTGGCAAGAGAAGCCGACGTTGAGCATCTAATCATTACCCATATCAGCTCCCGCTATGCGGAAGAAGAGAAGGAGCTTGAGCTTGAGGCGAAACGTGTCTTTCCTGCTGCGAAAATCGCTTATGACGGGATGATTTTTAAGCTGTAGCGCATATTCGTGCTAAAAGCTGTACAAAGTAAGATCATTGCTTCATCTTAAAGGAGGAATGAGTATGGCAGAGCACAGCTCGCTTGAGCAGTCACTTCAGAAAGCGGAAAAGACACTTGCAGAGGCTGAGCAGGTATTTGAGCACGCCCAGCGCCTTGAGGGAACAGATCCGGATCAATACAGACAGGCGCAGCTGCAATTGGAAGAAATCAGCGAAGAGCTTGATGCCTTAAGCCGTGCCGCAACGCCTGAACAACGTGATCAAGTCAGCCGCACCCAACAGCAGGTAAGGCAGCTGCAAAATCATTTTATTTTACGACGATAATAGAGGAAATAACGAAACAGAGACGGCAGTACGGCTCATGGCTGACGTTAAATCATGCCGCGGGTCCGTTTTGGCTTTAAACCATTGCCCAGACTCTACACGCTTTTTTGAGAGGTGTGCCCAAAGGGGAAATTCATCCTTTAGGCACACCTCTTCCCATTGGTTGGGGGTTTCTGGTACAATGGGGAGGAAGTAAGGGAGGCGATGAAGTGAAGGAGATTTCTGGTGAGCAGCTGAAGCAAAGCATCGCCGGGCGAGAAGAACTGACAATTGTCTTTGTTCATACTCCTCTCTGTGGCACGTGCAAGCTGGCGCGAACGATGCTTGAGCTGGTGGAGGAGTCCTTTCACGGGCTGCAGATTGTTTCGATCAATATTAATGAGGCGCCGTGGTTTGCCCAAGAATGGAAGATTGAAAGTGTCCCGTGCCTGCTCGTTTTTCAAAAGGGCTTGGGCGTGGAGCGGATCTACGCTTTCCGGTCACTGCCTTATCTTCACAATCTCTTGAAAAAATATGTATCCTATACAAACTCATTTCAGTAGGAAAGGGGATCGAATCAATGTCAACAGCTTATGAAGAATATATGCGTCAAGTCGTGCTGCCGATGCGTGCGGAATTAACGGAGGCAGGGTTTCAGGAACTAACAACAGCAGAAGATGTCGAAAACTATATGGAGCAAGCGGAAGGGACGACTCTTGTCATGATTAACTCCGTCTGTGGCTGTGCCGCAGGTTTGGCCCGTCCATCAGTTGTTACGTCGCTTCAGCATGACCATACGCCTGATCATCTTGTGACGGTATTTGCCGGTCAGGACAAAGAAGCAACAGCGAAAATGCGCTCTTATTTTGAACAGTATCCGCCGTCTTCGCCCTCAATGGCTTTACTGAAAGGGAAAGAGGTTGTCCACTTTATTCCGCGCGAGCAGATTGAAGGGGCGACCCCGGAAAGCATTATCCGTAATTTGGCGTTGGCATACAACGAGCATTGCCAAAGCTGAGTATCGCTCATAAAGAAGCCGTCCGCTCCAGGGATGAGTAACCTGGCGGACGGCTTCTTTTGTGAGATTATTATAGCGAAAGGTGAAACGGCTTTCAGTCTGCTTCCGCATAAGAAAGGGGGCAAGTTAAGGCTTCACCCCATAGAAAATGACTCTGCCCATCGTTTCAATGTTCGGATACCCGCTCTGTTTATAAAGCTCTACCACATGTTCGCGATTATACGGTACGCGATTAAGGTGAAGGCGGTGTCTGCCCTCCTCGATTTCGACGAGTAAATAGGAAGCGAGCGGATGCCCGTCAAACGGCATGCCGACACTGCCTGTATTGGCAATGTTTTTCCCGTGCATTGAGCGGATAAACGGCTGGTGAATGTGGCCATACACATAGAGATCAGCTTCATCCCGGCTCATGATGGTCTCTTCAATACGCTCTGTTTCATCCGGCAGTACCGGCTCAAACAGACTTGTCGGTGTCGCATGAAACGCATGAACGATTAAATCGAGGTCATCTACGACAAGATCGGTCGGTAAATCACGTAAATAAGCTAAATCATCCTCATTTAAACGATTTAACGTCCAATCCCGCTCTTTTCCCATAATTTCCAGCGCTTCATCCGGTACCTCGCCCTGCTGAATGCCGCGCACCAACCATTCATCTGCATTTCCTTTAATGACATCGGCATCGAGGCTGCGAATCATATCCAGAACCCGCTTCGGCTCCGGTCCGCGAAAGCAAAGGTCGCCAAGAACGCATATTCGGTCAACCTGATGCTGGTTTATATCTCTGAATACCGCTTCGAGAGCTGTTGCATTTCCATGAATATCGGATAAAAAAGCTATTCTCATTTAAAAACCTCCCTTTTTTCTCCATTATACCAGACAACCTCTTTTTAGCGTTATTTCAATTTGATTAAAAAGTAGGAGAGAAGACGTGGAACGATGTAAAAACATCAAGCGAAAGGCTGAAAAGGCAAGGGAAATGCCTACTCATTGGCACGGAAGAAAATCATATGATAAGATCAAGGAAAGAGGAAGAAAGTGATAGGAGGTCTGTTTTTATGTATATTACATCGATTGAACCAACACCAAGTCCGAATACGATGAAGCTGACGTTAAGTGAAAGCCTTGAAGGCAGCACGCGAAACAGCTACTCTGAAAAAAATAAGGATCAAGCACCTCCTTACATACAAGCGCTGTTTGAAATAGAGGGTGTGAAGAGCGTCTACCATGTAGCTGATTTCATCGCGATTGACCGTCACCCGAAAGTCGATTGGAAGGTGATTTTACCAGAGGTGCGAGCTGTCTTTGGAGAGGACAGCGCAGAGCAGGCGGAAAAAGAGACTGCAATCGATGAGCATTTTGGCGAAGTCAATGTTTTCGTGCAAACGTTTAAAGGAATCCCGATGCAGATTAAGGTGAGCGACGGGGAGCAGGAGAAGCGGGAAGGACTGCCGGAGCGCTTTCGTGAGGCTGTCGCAGAAGCGCAAAATCCTGACGATAACGTCGTGATGGAACGGAAATGGGTCGAAAAAGGGGTTCGCTACGGTGATTTAGAGGACGTCGCCAAAGAAGTGGCCGAGGAAATCGCCGCTGCCTATCCCGCTGAACGGCTGCGTGCGCTGATTGCACTGGCCAATGGCAATGAGTCAGAGGTTCAGGCTGCCCAGGCGCAGCGCTTTATTGAGGTGACCGAGGAGATGCTGGATCATGAGGACTGGCGCGAACGCTATGCTGTGCTGGAGCGCCTCGATCCGAAGGAAAAAGATATCCCGGTGTTAGAAAAGGCGTTACACGACGAAAAGGCTTCCATCCGCCGGCTGGCGACGGTTTATTTCGGAATGATTGAAACAGAAAAAGTACTCCCGTATCTTTATCAAGCCTTGAAGGATTCGTCTGTCACGGTGAGACGGACAGCGGGGGACTGTTTGTCCGATCTGGGCAACCCGGCGGCGATTCCCGCTATGATTGAAGCATTGCAGGATAAAAACAAATTAGTGCGCTGGCGCGCGGCGATGTTTTTATATGAAGTAGGCGATGAGCGGGCGATTGACGCGTTACGACAGGCGGAGAATGATCCGGAATTTGAGGTCGCTCTGCAGGCCAGAATGGCATTGGCCCGGATCGAAGGCGGAGAAGAAGCGAAGGGCTCTGTATGGAAGCAGATGACAGAGTCACGTAAAGCGGAGCAGTAGAAGGGGGAGACGGATGTGACTAAGGAAGAAGTGATTGAAACGTTAAAGAGCAGACAGATGGAGGAAATGCTGGAATTGGTCGAAGATGCTGAAAGCGGTGATTTACAGGAGCTGGAGCTCGTTGAATCAATCGGACTCGTTTATGACCGCCAGTTAAATGAGGCGCTCATTCGCGTATTGGAAGAGCTTGGCGTGACGATGATCTATGTGAAAGATGAAGAGGAAAACGGCTGATATGGGAAGAGGGAAGCCGCTTGCGTCCTGAACCATCGAAGTCCTTATCAAGAAAAGCTCTTCCAGCCTGGCGCCTGCAAGCTTTTGTTGAAAGCTTATTTGTAGCGCTTGTACCAATTGCCTATGGCGTACTGCTCTATTTTTTTCAGTTCCCGCTTTGGATTCTATGGGCGCTGATCGGCTGTTATTTGCTCTATCTTTTTATTTTCGTCTATTTGATTCCTCCATTGCGCTGGAAAAGGTGGCGCTATGATGTGCTCGCAGAAGAGATTGATTTGATGCACGGCGTATTTATCGTTAAGCGAACCTTAATTCCGATGAGTCGTGTCCAGCATGTTGATACGGAGCAAGGGCCGCTCTTACGCCGCTACCAGCTTGCTGCTGTTTCGATCTCTACGGCGGCGACAGTTCATCGGATTCCGTCTTTAACGATTGAGGTTGCCGATGAGCTACGTGACCGGATCGCCCAGCTGGCGGCGGTGGCCGAAGATGAATAGTTTAAGGCGTTTGCACGTAGCGGCGATTTTTGTCTCCTTTTTCCAAGCGTTAAGAAGTTTTCTGATTCCTTTACTTGTTTCACTCTTTATCGGCGGCTCCCAATCTTCCGGCGGCTTTTTCCGGATGGAATATATATGGATCGCGATCATCGTCTTGAGTTTTATTGCTGGAATCGTTCATTGGATTTTCTTTCGCTATCGTTTTGAGGATGGCGAGCTTTATATTCAAAAAGGGATGTTTGTCCGCAAAAAGCGCTACATCCAGCAGCAGCGCGTTCAAAGCATTGATATTACCGCAGGGCTGCTGCAACGGATCTTTGGTCTCGTAAAGCTGAAAATCGAAACAGCCGGGGGCGGACTGGAGCCTGAAATTCAGCTTATTGCGATTAGCAGGGAAGAGGCTGAAGAGATTAGAAGTAAATTATTAAACAAAGTGAGTACCGCCGAGCCGGAAAGCAGCGAACAGGAAGCTAAGCCTGATGTAACGTGGAAGCTGAAGCCGAACCGTCTCGTCATCGCCGCCCTGACGTCAAGCGGCATAGGCTTGACCCTCTCCGCTGTGATCGCTTTATTCAGTCAGGTCGAGCAATTTATTCCAGATGCCTATTATCAACAACTCATGGGTCTCGTCAGCCGGACTCAACTTTCGGCATTTGCGGCATGGATTGTGATCATCTTATTGCTCTCTTGGCTATTATCCTTTTTAGGTACCGTGCTGAAGTATGGACATTTTACGATTGAAACGTATGAAAATGAGATCGTCATTTCCCGCGGGCTGCTTGAAAAACGGCAATTGACGATTCATCCTGATCGCGTGACTGCGGTGCGCATCGTCCGCAATATTTTTCGCCAGCCGTTCGGCTTTGCCTCCGTCTATGTTGAAAGTGCGGGCGGAGGGACAAAGGATGAGCAGCTTTCGACCGTGCTTATCCCGCTTGCGGCGAATAAAGAAATCGAAGCGCTGCTGGGCGACGTGCTGCCGCGCTATGCTCGTTCTGTCGAAATCAAAGGGGCACCGCGGCGGGCGATCCTGCGGTTTTGTTTCCCGCTTGTGGTCATTCCTTTGCTGATCGCGCTTGGAATCGGCTATTTTTGGAGTCCGTATGGCTATTACGGATTGCTGGTTGTCCTGTTCGGAATCGGACTTGGCTGTTTGCAATACAAAGACGCGGGGGCAGGAGTGGACGGCGAGTTTGTAGCGGTGCGCTATCGCCAGCTGAGTCAGGTGCAAGTCATTTCGTTCAAGCCGAAAATCCAGGCGGCAGAAACAAGAGTATCGCCGTTTCAGCGAAGAAAGCAGCTACGCAGCTTTCGTTTCTCTGTGTTATCAAGTGTGGTCGGAAAATCGTTTACCGTGTCGCATTTGGATGAGCAGCACGCTGAGCGGCTATTGCAATGGTTTTCAGTTGAACAGAGAGCCTGAGACAAACCGAGCTTTGGGGTTGGGCAAATAGAGAGGCTGGGAAAAAGGTCAAAAAACAACCTTTTTCCCAGCCTCTATTTTCAGCGTGAAAATTCGTTCGTGTACGTTACAATCGAGCGTTTGCCCTGCTCGGTCGTAAATTCAAAGCGGTCATAAATTTCATCGTTTTTCTGATTGTGCAGCTTGCGGTCAAAATGGTGCTGGACCATAATGATTCCCTGGCTTCCACGATAAGTCAGGAAGTTAACACCCTGGAAGGATGTACGGCCTTCTGACAGCAGAAATTGCGTGAGAAGCGCGTTGTGACAGTCGACTAAATGATCGTGAGAAACCCCAAAAGATTGCAGGCTTTTTTCAAGCGACTGGAGAGCGCCAGGCTCAAGCTCCTTCTGAAAAATCACATATGGATCAAATTGCTTTTTGTCGATCGTGAAGACGGTCCCTTCCTTTGGTGAAAAGCGGACGCCGTCGTTGGACATAAATGTTCCGTTCTCTTCATAATGACCAGTACAGGTTTCGTTGTTTTCGTTTACCCATTGCAACTCAAATGGACATTCCTCAAGCGCAAGTGCCTCTTTTCGTTCGTCGAGCAGGAGGTACATGCCATTTTCATAGTGGAAGGTATAGGCGATTGCTTCGTCCTCTTCGTCTTCCGTTTCATCCATTTGCGCTTCCTCAGGTAAGGAAAGGCCGTGAGCATCAACAAATTGCTCTAAAGCTTTCTGCTTATGGGCGAGGCTTTCCTTTTGCTCCATAAGCTCTTGCAGGCGCCGGATAGCGGCGTTCTCCATGCTTTGCTGAAAGGAGGTGGAGATCTCTTCCGGAGCAAGGCTCAGCTTCGAGCCGATGCATTCCACGACATCACGATCCTTATATTTTAACGGAAGCAGGGTGATCTCGTCCTTCTCAGGCAAGAAGGAAGGGAGTTCGACAACGGCTTGAATCTGAACCGTTCCACGCCATGTTTTCCGGGGCGGGGCAATGACATCCTCCAGCATGCCGAGGTAGCTTCCGCCTTGACCTTCATCAATGATTACTGCTTTCCCTATATGGTTCTGTGCTTGTTTACGATCCATGAAAACCCTCACTTCTACATCTCAGTTTCACAGCTGTATCGCTGTCTTCTTTTACACCGTGCAGCCGTTTGCTATACATATTATAGACAAGAGTAGTGACATTTCGCAAGTAAAGAGGGAATTTGTCTGCTTTCGTCACATTTCCTTCTTATCCTTGCGATGGTCTTTCGTAGCGGAGAGACTGGAGCTTGAGCAAATAATCCATCCGCTCGACCCGCAGGCGCTCCAGGCGATCGGCGTAATCAATCAATGTTAATTCCATCTTCGAGAGCGCGACAAAAACCTTCTCCTTCTGTTCAAGCTGGTGCTTCACCGATAAAGAAAGGAAGGTATGCAGCAGCGAAGGGATATCTTCGCGAAACATACGACGTACCGTATGGCGCTCCTCGAAATCAAGCAATTCGAAGTCATCCTGAATTTTATGAGCTTGATGGATGAGCCGTTCGAGACGATTCTCAATCGTCGGATCAACGGTGAATTGCTTGACGGTGTCAATATAGCGCTTTGCTTCCTCGACAAGCAGGGCAACATCTGTACCGGTCGCGGTTTTCAAAAGCTGCTGCTGATTGGCAAGGATCGCCTGGGAGGTCGTCCCGGTTGTCACCTGCTCGTTGGCAAAGGCTAAATCAAGGTGATGAATCCGGTAAAATAACGTGTGCAGCACCGGCGATTCACGCACCGAGCGGGTCTGAACCCGTCCGTCCTTCATGTAGCGGATCGACGCTTCCTTGCACACGCCGACCCCATCCTTTGCTTTCATATATTTACGAAAACAGGTAATGACGATTCTTTTTTTGATGGGGGCCGGAGAATGCTTTTGGTCGAACATCATCACTGTAATAAATGTGTGATTGACTTTGACTTTAATCGTCCATTCTTTTGTCTTGCGGCGAATCGTTCTCTTTTTATTGGAAGGCGGGGCATTTTGCGTCATCCGCATCAGCAATTCTTCCGTATCTTCAATTAGTTTTCTCGTTGTCCGATCACGCAGAATGTGTTCATCGACAGGTTTCTTATGTGATGGAGTAAAAAAATCCTGGATTTTCGTCATCCATGAAGCCTGCATGTCAAGCCTCCCTCCATGGTTGTTATTGTAGCAGTTTTGTTTGCATTTCCTTGTTGAGTGTATCAAGCTCTTGGATAAAGGCTTTGCCTGATTCAACAATTCGCTCATTCGACTGCTCGGTCATCTCGATTGCTTCAAACACATTTTGATAGGCTTTGCGGAAGGACTCGATCGCAATCGCCGGCTCTTCCAATGTTTTCAATGTGTCGGCTGTATTTTGCTTTAACAGCTCGGCATTGGACAGCAGCATCGATTCTGTTGCTTCATTAACATTTTTTACCGCCTTGATTACTTTTTGCTGGTTGGAGAGGGCAAGCTGAATCGAAGCCGAAACGGTAATGACATTTTTCGTCATCGTAATCGCATTAAAAATCGCTTCCTCCAGCTTGTCGTTATTTTCGACAATCAAATCAACAGAGGCAAGGGACTGCTGCAGTACCATGACCGCCTGAGACATATTTTTCATTCTCGTCACGATTTTCAGCTGGCCTTTTTTGATTTCATTTGGATTGTCCGCCCAGCGCTCAGATGTCATTTCTGCTTCGAGCATGTCGTGAAGCTGCTGGCCGTACTCAATTTGCTTGTTTAAGTTGGCAATGCGTTCTTTCGCCACGTCCTTTAACTGGTGAAGCATCAGCGTATCTTCCTGCAGCTTGTCCTTGCCGCTCAGCAGGCCGTCGATAATATTTTCCACTTGGGCTTCAACCGTTTTATATTTGCGGGCGTATTGTTCGATTGGATTGCGGCGCAGTACTTTATTGAGCCATTTTTTCGCCTGGCTCTCCTGCAGATGAGTAGGCTCAAGCTGACTGACCGTTTCCTTCAGCTGCAGCAGCTGACTAGGCAGCTGGTTCGACTGGTCCTGCATCATCGTTTTAACCGGCCGCTTTAACGCTTCGAGCGACTCACCGGCCTGGCGCTGTTCCTCCTCGCCCAATTTATCTAATCCTTCTAAAATTTTGGAGAGGTCTTTTTCCTCCGGCAATGATTGTTCGTTTTTATCATGTAATTGATTCTTATTTTCCTCCATGAAAATCCTCCTCTGACGTCGCAAAATAAAAGATGTCGTTATTTATATTTACGGAAAAAAGCTGAATCCGTTTCAATTTTTGTAGAAAGCTGTCATTTCTATTATGATGGATTTTAAAAAGGAACACAATCATCCTGGAGGCGGATGTATGGAAAAAATTCAACTTAGGCAGGTCAGGCGAGAAAATCCTGCTAATTTAATAGGTAAGGAAACGATATAAAAAGCGAAAAGGAGAGATGAGAAGATGTGTCTGCTGCTACTTGCGATTAACCAACATCCGGATTATCCGCTGATTTTCTGCGGCAATAGAGATGAATTTTACGACCGTCCTGCCGCCGATGCTCATTATTGGGGGGAGGACGGACAATTGTTTGGCGGGAGAGATTTAGAAAAAGGCGGGACGTGGCTCGGTCTGACTCGTTCTGGGCGGTTCGCCGCCGTGACGAATGTGCGGGAAGCGGCTGCGGGGACAGCCTCCGCCACCGAATCAAGGGGGAAGATCGTCACTGGTTTTTTGTGTTCGACGGTCAGCGGAGCAGATTATTCGCGCCAGCTGCTGAAAAAAAACGCACTCTATCAGGGCTACAATGCGGTCTTCGGTGTGGAAAACGAGCTTTATTACGCCTCTAATCGAGCGAATGAAAGTGGAAAATTACCGGATGGCATCCATGTGCTGAGCAATGCGTCGTTGAATACACCTTGGCCGAAAACAGAACAATTAAAGACGTCGATCACTGCTTTGCTTAAAGATAACAGACAGCCGGTTGACCGCTGGCTTGAAGCGATATTCGACAGCCTTCGGGATGACCGCCCTTATCCGGACGAAATACTGCCTGAAACCGGCGTCGATCTGGAGTGGGAGCGGAGGCTGTCTCCGATCTTCATTAAAGGAGAAAAGTACGGGACAAGGGCTTCAACAATTGTCCTCATGAACAGGTCGCGAAAGTTTCGTTTTCTGGAGCAGACGTATGGACCATTTGGACAAAAAAAGACTCGGACGGATAAGCAGATTTTCCGCCGGAATCCAGAGAGATAATGGCACTAATAGTAACAAATATTCGTTAATAAACAAATGTCCATACCGAATACACTTTTATAAAAAAGTGATTGGTGAGAAAAAAGTATGAATTTTTATACATGTCAATGATGGTTATATACAGATACGCAAATATGACAATTTTAAGGCGATATTTTTTTAAATATCGCTACATCACAGCGAAGTAACCGCTTTCAAATTATAATCGTAAAAAGTTTAATTTGCCGAAATGTCAGAAAAATGATATGATCCTGTATATTAGCTCAGTAGTTTTTGGGGAGAGTTGATGAATTTTTACTTTTTTGAAGGAAGGTTGATGCCAATGCGGAACGCACAATACCCGAAGAAACAAGGCCTTTATGACCCGCAATTTGAGCATGACAATTGCGGTATTGGCTTTTTAGCACATATGAAGGGGCAAAAATCGCATCAAGTTGTTCAGGATGCGCTTCAGATTCTTCGGAATTTAGAACATCGTGGCGGACAAGGTGATGAAGTGAATACTGGTGATGGAGCAGGGATGCTTTTGCAGCTGCCACACCGTTTCTTTGAAAAAGTTTGTTTGGTAGAAGGGATTACTCTTCCTAATATAGGTGAGTATGGAGTTGGGATGCTGTTTTTGCCACAGGATGAAGAAGCACGGGAGAAGTGTGAACAGGGCCTGGAAGCTCTTATAAAAGAAGAGAAGATGGAACTTCTTGGCTGGCGCACAGTACCTGTTGATGATTCTATGCTTGGTAATGCGGCAAAAGCAGCTATGCCATTTATCCGGCAGCTTTTTGTCAAACACAATGAAGCTGGCATGAGTGAGCTTGATTTTGAGCGCAAGCTTTATGTGCTGCGCAAACGGGCGGAGCATGAGCTTTCCTCGCTTGTTCCTGAGCAGGAATCCTTTTATTTTGCCAGCCTTTCAAGCCGGACGATTGTTTATAAGGGAATGCTGACAACGGAGCAGGTTGCTCAGTTCTATCTCGATATGACAGATCCGGATTTTGAAACAGCGATCGCGCTTGTTCATTCGCGTTTCAGTACGAATACGTTTCCAAGCTGGGAACGGGCTCATCCGAACCGCTACATGATTCATAACGGGGAAATCAATACAGTAAAAGGAAATGTCAACTGGATGCACGCCAGAGAGGCCGTTTTTAAATCCGACGTATTTGGAGACAATATTGCGAAAATTCATCCGATCGTCGATCAGGATGGATCTGATTCGGCGATGTTTGATAATACGCTTGAATTTTTGTCGCTTGCCGGCCGATCGATGGCTCACTCTGCGATGATGATGATTCCGGAGCCGTGGCAAAATGACGCGCATATGAGCGCGGAGAAGAAGGCGTTCTATCAATTCCACAGCTGTTTAATGGAGCCGTGGGACGGACCGACGGCGATCGTCTTTACTGACGGCAAGCAAATCGGCGCCTGTCTTGATCGGAACGGACTGAGACCATCGCGCTATTATGTAACAAAAGACGACTACATCGTGATGTCGTCCGAGGTCGGTGTGCTTGATATTGATCCGGCAAACGTCCTTTATAAGGAAAGACTTCATCCTGGTCATATGCTGCTTGTCGATACAGAAGAGGGAAGAATTATCCCAGATGAAGAAATCAAGCACCAAATCGCGACGGAGCAGCCATACGGTGAATGGGTCGCTGAGCATCTGATTCAGCTTGAGGATGTGCTGGAGACGGCTCATGTTGAAAATACAGACTTTAAAGCGCTCAGCTCACGTCAGCTGGCGTTTGGCTACACATATGAAGAGATTTCCAAGGTGATCAAGCCGATGGTTGTGGAAGGTGTTGATCCGATTGGCTCAATGGGATATGACTCGCCATTAGCGGTTCTGTCGAAGAAGCCTCAGCTGTTGTATAACTATTTCAAACAGTTATTCGCGCAAGTCACGAACCCGCCGATTGACGCGATTCGTGAAGAGGTTGTCACAGCGATGGGAACAACGATCGGGGCGGAGCGCAACCTGCTTGCGCCTGAGCCGATCAGCTGCCGTCATATTCACCTGCCATATCCGATTCTTGATAATGAAGAGCTGGCTAAGCTGCGCCATAACAAAATGGATGGCTTTACATCGATGACGCTGCCGATTTTGTTTGACGTTAAAGAAGGGGAGAACCAGCTGGAAAAGGCACTCGATTCCTTGTTTGCTCAAGCGGATCAAGCGATTGAAGACGGTCATACCCTGCTTATTTTAAGCGATCGCGGCCTTAACGAGAAGCAGGCGGCCATGCCTGCGTTGCTCGCTGTTTCCGGCCTGCATCATCATTTGATCCGGCAAGGAACGCGGACAAAGGTTAGTATTCTAGTAGAATCAGGTGAACCGAGAGAGGTGCATCATTTCGCGGTTCTGCTTGGATACGGAGCGGAAGCGATTAATCCGTACCTTGTGTTTGATTCGGTCGATCACTTGATTCATGAAGGGCTGCTTGATGATATTTCCTATGTCGAAGCGGTGAATAAGTATATTAAAGCTGCCGCAAAAGGGATCATGAAGGTTCTTTCGAAGATGGGGATTTCAACGATTCAAAGTTACCGCGGCGCGCAAATTTTTGAAGCTGTCGGCATTCATGAATCGGTTGTTGATCGTTATTTCACATGGACGACAACCCGCATCGGCGGCGTCGACCTGGCGATGATCGAAAAAGAAGTGTTAGCCCGTCATAAGCGCGCTTACTCTGAACAAGAAGGTGTAGATCGCGCCTTAGATCCAGGCGATGATTTGCAATGGCGTCGCAATGGGGATCCACATCAGTACAATCCTCATACGATCCATATGCTGCAGCATGCCTGCCGTCAAAACAATTATGATTTATTTAAAAAATATTCACAGGCGATCAATGAACAGACGAAGGAGCAAACAACGCTTCGCGGTTTGCTGAAGTTCAAGGAAGGTCGCACGCCGATTCCGGTTGATGAGGTTGAGTCGGTCGAAGAGATCGTGAAACGCTTCCGCACAGGGGCGATGTCGTTCGGATCAATTTCTCAGGAAGCGCATGAAACGCTGGCGATCGCCATGAACCGGCTTGGTGCAAAGAGTAACACAGGTGAAGGCGGGGAAGATCCTAAGCGGTTTATCCCGGATGAAAATGGCGATCTGCGCCGCAGTGCAATTAAACAGGTGGCATCCGGTCGTTTCGGTGTAACGAGTCATTATTTAGTCAATGCCGATGAAATTCAAATCAAGGTCGCCCAAGGTGCGAAGCCGGGTGAAGGTGGACAGCTGCCTGGAAACAAAGTGTATCCGTGGGTTGCAGAAGTTCGCGGTTCAACTCCGGGCGTCGGCCTCATTTCACCACCTCCTCATCATGATATTTATTCGATTGAGGATTTGGCGGAGTTGATTCATGACTTGAAAAATGCCAACCCAACGGCGAAAGTCAGCGTGAAGCTCGTTGCCGGTACCGGTGTCGGGACGATTGCTGCCGGCGTCGCCAAAGGCCGAGCCGACGGCGTCATTATTAGCGGGTACGACGGAGGAACAGGAGCGGCGGCGAGAACGAGTATTAAGCATACCGGTCTTCCGTGGGAAATCGGCTTGGCTGAAACGCATCAGACGCTTGTGCTTAATAACTTGCGCGACCGGATTACGGTGGAAACCGACGGTAAGCTGATGACAGGACGAGATGTCGTAGTTGCCGCGCTGCTCGGCGCTGAAGAATTTGCATTCTCAACTGCGCCGCTTGTCGTCTTAGGCTGTATCATCATGCGCGTTTGTCATTTAGATACATGCCCAGTCGGCATTGCGACGCAAAATCCGGAGCTTCGCAAAAAGTACATGGGCGAGGCTGACCATGTCGTCAACTTCATGCGTTTTATCGCGCAAGAAATTCGCGAGCTGATGGCAGAGTTAGGATTCCGCAAAATTGATGAGCTGATCGGACGGACTGACCTTCTTGAAATGAACCGCGACATTGAGAATGAAAAGGCAAAACAGATTGATTTGTCGAGCCTTCTTTATCAGCCGAAGCCGGAAGAACAGGAACGCAACTATTGCACGAAATCTCAGGATCACCAGCTTGAGCTCTCGCTTGATAGCCGTGAGCTGATGGCCGCCAGCCTTCCTGCGCTTGAACGCGGCGAAAAAGTGAATGGCTCATTTAAGATTTTCAATGTTGATCGGGTTGTCGGTACGATGGTCGGCAGTGAGATTAGTAAACGATACGGGGCAGCGGGTCTGCCGGATGATACGATTACGTTTGATTTCAAAGGCTCTGCCGGACAAAGCTTCGGTGCCTTTATTCCGAAGGGAATGACATTGCGTCTTGAAGGAGATGCAAATGACTATACAGGTAAGGGACTTTCCGGCGGAAAAATTGTCGTGTTCCCGCCACAGGAGTCAACCTTCAAGGCTGAAGAGAATATTTTAATTGGAAATACGTCCTTCTATGGAGCTACAAGCGGTGAAGCGTATATTCGCGGGATTGCCGGGGAACGGTTTGCTGTACGGAATTCCGGCGCGAAGGTTGTCGTGGAAGGGGTCGGTGACCATGGTCTTGAATACATGACCGGTGGTGTCGTAGTTAACCTTGGAACAGTCGGCAAAAACTTCGCCGCAGGAATGTCAGGCGGGTTAGCATTCGTCCTTGATGAGGACAATCGTTTCGCCTCTAAGTGCAACAAAGAAATGGTGCTGCTTGAAGATGTAGTCGAGCAGAAGGATATTGAACAGCTTAGACAATTGCTTGAAAACCATGTCGCCTATACGAACAGTGAGCGCGCAGCGGCGATTCTTAAAGACTGGAATTCGTATTTACCGAAGTTCACGAAGGTGATTCCGAAAGATTACAAGCGGATGCTGGCGGCGATTGAGCGCGTCAAGCAGGAAGGCTTGAGCGGCGTCGATGCCGTCATGGTCGCCTTTGATGAAAACAAAAGCGATAAATCACGTGTAGGCGGAAAATAAAAAGGTAGTTGCAGGATGAGTAAAGCCTTAAGTAGAAAGCACGGAAAGCAGACTACAGGCTGGCTCATCTTTGCATGCCCGCTTCCCCTTTTAGGATGGAAGGCTGGAAGTAGACAGACAAGGATTGGAGTGAATGCGATGGGGAAGCCAACTGGATTTATGGAGTATAAGAGAGAAACAACAAAAAAGCGTGATCCGTTCGAGCGGACGAAAAGCTGGCAGGAGTTTCATATTTTAATGCCTGAACCAGTTTTACGTCAGCAAGGTGCTCGTTGTATGGATTGCGGGGTGCCTTTTTGTCAGACAGGCACGACGATGGACGGTTCAGGTGAGATCGGCTGTCCGGTATATAATTTAATTCCGGAATGGAATGATTTGGTTTATCACGGAAAGTGGAAGGAAGCATTGGAGCGTCTGCACAAGACGAATAATTTCCCTGAATTTACAGGACGGGTCTGTCCGGCGCCTTGTGAGGGTTCCTGTACCGTCGCGATTTCCGATGAGGCCGTTTCGATTAAAAGCATTGAGTTTCATATCGTTGAACGCGGATTTCAGGAAGGCTGGATCGTGCCTCAGCCACCGGCGAAGCGCACTGGAAAAACGGTTGCTGTCGTTGGTTCAGGGCCGGCCGGCTTAGCTGCTGCGGCTCAATTAAATAAAGCGGGCCATACGGTGACGGTCTTTGAACGTGAGGACCGGATTGGCGGCTTGCTAACATACGGCATTCCGGATGTGAAGCTTGCCTACCATGTCGTCGAGCGCCGCGTCAAAATTCTTGAAGAGGAAGGCGTTATGTTCAAGGCGAACGTCGAAATTGGCAAGGATATACCGGCTGCCCAGCTGAAAAACGATTTTGATGCTGTTTTGCTCTGCACGGGGGCGACGAAGCCGCGTGATGTGGAAGTAGAAGGCCGCGAGCTAAAAGGGATTCATTTTGCGATGGATTTTCTCACGGCAAATACGAAGAGCCTGCTTAACTCCAACCATCAGGATAACAACTACATTTCCGCGGAAGGGAAAAATGTTATCGTGATTGGCGGCGGAGATACCGGGGTCGATTGTATTACGACATCTGTCCGTCATGGGGCAAAATCCATTACGCAATTTGATATTAATAAGCAGAAGCCTGGTGTCCGTGATGAGGAGAAAAACCCTTGGCCGCTGTTTCCAATTGTGCATCAAGTTGAGGATGGCCAAAAGGAAGCACAGGCGGTTTACGGCAGTGATCCGCGCAGCTATCAGGTTAGTACGACAAAGTTTGTCGGTGACGAACACGGCAACGTAAAAGAATTGCACACGATTGACGTTGAAACGAAATTTGATGAAAACGGACGGAAGACGCGGACGCCGATTCCAGGGACGGAAAAAGTATGGCCGGCTGACCTGGTATTGCTTGCTGTCGGTTTTACCGGTCCGGAAGAGCGTATCATCGAAGAGCTGTCACTTGCTACAACGGCGCGTCAAACGATTGAGGCGGCATACGGCAAGTATGCGACGAGTGTAGACGGTGTTTTTGCTGCCGGCGATAATCGCCGCGGCCAAAGCCTGGTCGTCTGGGCGATTCATGAAGGAAGAGAAGCAGCAAGAGAATGTGATCGTTATTTGATGGGAAGCTCTAATTTACCATAAGATGTTATAAGCTTGTAACGATTTTGTAATAGCCTTTTTCATTGTTTCATGAGAAAATGAAAATAGAGAGAAAATTGTAACAATGAAAGGGCGACTCATGATGTTTCCATGGATGAAGCGTGGTATCGTCATATCATCGGCCTTGTTGACACTTGGAATGTTTGTTCCTTTCGACTTTGTTCGGGAGGTCCATGCAGACGAGCCGCAGAGGGCACTGGATGAAAATAACGACAACCCACTAATTTATAAAGTTGATCAGGATAATTATGATCTATTTCATGAAGTGCTTCCGGCGAAGACGGAGCACTATATTCACCGCGATATTACATCGGCTGAGGTGCTGCAGCAATATTTCGTGAAGCAGGCTTATGAGCAAAGCTTGAATAAGTTCGGAACGGCAATTTCTCAACGGATCAATAAGCCCTTTGCGGAGGAAATATTGCCGCGTCTGACAACTGGGCTGATCGATACCGCCCGGACGTTTACAGAAGAGGACTGGAAGCACGTCAAGCTTTCGGTTCAGCCTGCCTCGGGGTTGGGAGAGAAGATTGTTCACTTGTACAATGATGAAAGCGGAACGGACTATTTTCGCTTTCATGTTCGGCGTGACCAGCCGCCGAAGCAAGGCTACTTCTTTAATTTTCATTATCACACATACCTCGATCAATATGAACGTCACCATGAATTGGGGACGATTTACTGGGGAAAGGACATGCCTCCCCAATGGAACGGAGAAGACCGCGTCTAAATGGATGCGGTTTTTTCTATGGAGGCGGGCTGCTCAGCCCGAGGAAACGCTGACTCTCCTTTCCATCGTGATCATGAACAAGGAAAATGGAGAACGATGACAAAAGCTGGCCGGCCATGATAGAATAAAGGTACTATTTAGCAGGAGCAGAGTAACGTAAACAAAAAGAAGTATGTATGATATGGAGTGGAGCATATGGCTAAACAAAGATGGCTGTTATTGCCGGCAGCGTTGCTTTTTGTGACGATTTGGACACTTGTGATTGTTCAGTTTCTGCAGACAGGCTCAACAGATGATGTCTCGCTGGAGGAAACAGCTGAAGCAGCTGATCCATTCACTGAGCAACAACGAACGGATGATGGTGAGGAAGAAGGAAGTACAGTTGCCGACGCAGGAGAAGGGAAAGGGGAGGACTCGTCAGAAGCGGACACAATCAATTTAACCGAGTTTGACTTTAATGACATCTCTACTCCGGCCGGGGTGCCGATTGATGGAATATTATCAAAGCTTCACCTTGATTGACTTGTTCATCATTTTTTCGCAAATCAAGCTCTAACTTGAGGATGATATTTGGTAGGATAAGAGGGGAGTATCATGTCTGAACTATGAGGGGGATTTGCGTGGATGCACAAGTAGATAGAAAAGCAAGACCGCCGTGGCTGAAGTGGATCTTGCGGATCGTTCTGAGCTACATCGCTTTACTTGCCATTATTTTATCCATAACGATCATTGTCATTTTAGTTACCTTTGGCTTCATTGTCATTGATGCCTTCACTCACTCTACATCATTGGAAGAGTTTTCGACAAAGTATTTAGTACCTGTGTCAGAATTTATGTGGCGGGCCTTTACATGGCTCATTCCGGGCCTATGATGGAACAGGACTTAGTTATCATTTTAGCCGTATTTGGTTTCTTTCTGTTGACTGGCATTTTTGGTATGATCGGGATTTATAGCATCTTTCAACAGAAAAAGAAGCGGGCGATGTGGAGCTTTGGAATTGGATTTGTGATGATTGCGGCCTATTTACTGCTGATGTTCGGCAGTGGATTTGTCACAAGATAAGGGGGAGATCAGCAGTGGAACGCCAGTATGTCCGGGCTGTTTACAAAACAGGGGTTTATATCGCCGAACTGCTTGAAGAGCAGCCTGCCAATCAGCGCGCTCTCGTAAAAGTGGCGGCGGTTTTAAAGCACCCGATGCAGGGTGATCTGCATCATCCGAAGGAAGCGGATGTCCCGCTTTTTCATCAGCGGAAAGCACTGGCTGAATTCGAAAAAACGTGGGTCCCGCTCTCGTCGATGAAGCCGTATGAAGGTGAAATTCCTTCGTATCAAGAATCACTGAAAGAAGCGTTTCAAAAGGAGCTTGCCAATTGTCAGCAGCTTGATAGTGAGTGGGCGAGAAAATGCGAAGAAAAGCTGAAAGAATGTGAAAAAGAGTATGGGTGGTGAAAGCTCCCATACTCTTTTTGCGTATCGTCGGATTATTCACCGTCATAAAGCCATAAGCGGGTGCTTAAGTCGAGCAAAAATAAATCGTCGGCATCATCGAGCGAACAGCCTGTTAAGCTTTCGATTTTCCGGAGGCGATAGAGGAGCGATTGCCGATGAAGATTAAGCTCGCGCGCTGTCTGACTGACGTTTTGCCGGTTGCGGTGATACGTGGTAAACGTGTGAAGCAGATCAATTTGCCTTTCCTCGCTATAACGCAGCAAGGCCGTCAAGATCGAGCCGGTAATCTCCAGCAGCTCGTTGTTTTGATAAATGCTTTCCAGGATGCGGTCGACCTTTGTATCCGAGAACGTCGAAATGGACGGGATACCTTTCCGCTTGCGGCCGATCTCCAGCGCCCGCTTCGCCTCCAAATAGCTCGTATGGAAGCAGGAATAGCCATACTGCTTGGCGATCCCCCACGACAGCGTGAGAGAAGGGTAAAGCAGTTGCAGCCGCTCTGTAAATTTTTTAATATAGATCATCGCCTGGGAGCTGGCCGGTTCATGGGTGATTTCAAGAAAAATAATTAATTCCTGCTGCTGATAGGTGACCATCGATTTGAGCGCCATCGATTTGGCAATGCTTTCAGCCTCCTCTTCCATATAGCGGATGCATTCATGAAGCCAGTGATCGAAGGAAATCGTCACATGACTCGCTGCCTGGAATGCCTGTTCGACCTGCTCTGCTTTGGCAACAAGAGCGAGATAGGGCAGGTTGATTTGATAGCTGAGTGATTTCGCCCGTGAGAGCATCGCTTCCTTTGTCGCAATCGCCCCGCGCGACAGCTCCCACACAAAATCATCACGTAGGCGCCACTCGGTTTCTTTTGCTGCTTGTTGATGAAAGAAGTGAATCGCCACGGCGGTGGCAACATGCTCAAGCAGGCTGACCCACTCCTGATGCTCCTCTTCACTGAATGGCTCCTCTCCAAAGCCGCCAACGACGATGTAGCCCTGAATCGCTGCACCGGAATGAATCGTCAGCTGCAGCGCATAGCCATCCTTATAGGCGAGCCAATCAAAGCCACTGTTCACATGCTGATAAATTCCGTCATCCACTAATTGTTTGTGAAGAAAGACGAGCCATTTCTCCTGAAGGTCCGGATGGACGGCTTTCGATTTACCGAGAATCACGCCTCTTTTATCCGCAATCAGGATGTCACAAGTCAGCGTACTGGCGACATGGTCGGCTACGGTATGGAGCGATTGACCGGAGAGAATATAATGCAGCAACGATTTGCGCAACGCCTCGATCTTCTCCAAATTTTCCCGCTTTCGTTGATGAATTCGGGCAAAGACAGCTTCGAGAATGTCGGAAAAACGAACCTCCCAGTCCACTGTCAGCAGAATGAACTGCTTTGCCTGGGCCAGCTCGATAACAGAAGCGGGAATTTGCTTGACATAAGGTCCTAAAGCGACAGCGAGTCCGGCTGCTTTTGCCGCGATCACTTCGTCTACAAATTGATGGAAGCTGTCTTCATCGCGGCACGAGACGCCGGAAGTAAGCACGAATTCATCCTGCCGGACAAATGACTCGACAGGCGTTTCGATCACGGATACGCCTTTTACAACGGTTGTTTCCATTTTCTCTGTACCGGAGCAGAGAATGGAATGTTCGAATAATGGCAGACTGTACACCTCTTGCATCGTTATCCCCATTCACTTCACTCCTTCCATCACCTGAACAGCTTTTGTTTTTTCCTATTGTATAAGAAGAAAGGAACGCCGGACAATCTTTCTTTTCTCCTCATCTATAGCCTATTGCTAAAAATAGATGAAAATCATCGATAATCTTCATACAATTTGGTCAATGTTTTTTCTGATTATTCTGAGTAAGATGGAACTACATACTGGTAAAGGGGTGGTTTCATGGGAGCATATGAAGGAATGAACAAGGCAACGCAGGTCGTCTGGTCGGGGGAGAAGAACTATTTGGCCCATGGAGCAACGCAGGTTCCGGTTGTTCATAGTGTAGCATACGGATACGACGACATTGATGAATGGTATGAAGTGGCGATTGGAAAACGGGACGGGCATATTTACGGCCGCAATACGAATCCAACCGTCCAGGCCTTTGAGGAAAAAGTGAAAGAGCTGGAAGGAGCAGAAGCGGCAACGAGCTGTTCAACCGGAATGGCGGCGATCTCTAATGCGCTCATGACCGTATTGAGACCGGGCGACCGCCTCGTCTCAATCAAGGACACGTACGGCGGGACGAATAAAATCTTTTCCGAATTTCTGCCTCAGCTGCAAATCGAGGTCGAGCTTGTCGAAACGGGCAATCATGAGCAGATGGAAGCAGAAATCGAAAAAGGCTGCAGGCTCGTCTATTTGGAAACACCAACGAATCCAACGGTGAAAATAACGGACATCCGCCGGATTGTGCAAGCGGCAAAACAGTCGGGAGCACTCGTTTTCGTCGATAATACGTTCGCGACACCGATTAATCAAAATCCACTGGCGCTCGGAGCGGATCTTGTCATTCACAGTGCGACTAAATTTCTCGGCGGGCATGCCGATGCGCTTGGCGGTGTCGTTTGCGGTGATCGTCAGCTCGTTGAAGCGATTTACCATTACCGCGAAATAAATGGCGCCTCACTTGATCCGATGGCAGCCTATCTGTTGCTGCGAGGAATGAAAACATTAAAGCTGCGCGTTGAAAAGCAGCAGGAGAACGCCCTCGCGGTAGCACGTTATTTAAGCGAGCATGAAAAAGTCGCAAGCGTTTATTATCCCGGGCTTCCGACTCATCCGAACCATCAGATTGCCCGGGAGCAGATGAGCGGCTTCGGCGGAATGCTGAGCTTTGCCTTAAAAGGAGGGCTGGAAGCGGTCAGACAATTTTTGCCACAGCTTGAGATCGCACATCGTGCCGCAAATCTCGGCGCGGTGGAAACAACGGTTGGGCCGGCGCGGACGACAAGTCATGTCGAGAACACGCCGGAGGAGCGGGCGGCGCTTGGCATTCCGGAAGGCCTTGTCCGTTATTCAGCCGGAATTGAAGATCAAGGTGATTTGCTGGCGGATTTGAAGCAGGCTCTTGAAGCCGTGAACGAAGGATGACAGCAGCCGAACAGTTAATCATCTGGCGCCGTCATCTCCATCGCTATCCTGAGCTTAGCTTTGCCGAGCATAAAACGACTGCCTATATCGTTGAGCAATTAGCCGGTCTGCCTGGCGTAACGCTTCATACCGGCAAGGAAACAATCGGGCTTGATACCGGCGTCCTGGCCACGGTCGGAAACGGGGAAGCGCCAGTCATTGGCTTGCGAGCCGATATTGACGCCCTGCCGATTGAAGAGAAAACCGGAGCCGATTATCAGTCTGTCCACCGCGGCATCATGCATGCCTGTGGGCATGACGGTCATACAGCGATGCTGCTTGGCGCGGTCCATCGCTTAAGCGAATTGCATGAAAGCGGCAAGCTGAAAGGCACGGTCAAATGTCTGTTTCAGCCGGCGGAAGAAACGAGTGATGAACAAGGCTTGACGGGCGCCCAGCATATACTGGCTTCTGGAATTCTTGATGATGTCATGGCGATGATCGCCCTTCATCTTGACCCGGAGCTTCCATATAAGCAGATTAAGCTTTGTTCGGGAATTGTGATGGCGAATGTCGATACGTTTTCGATCGTCATTAGCGGGACGGGTGGGCATGGAGCCTATCCGGAGCAGGCTGTTGATCCGATCTGGCTGACTTCGCTGATTCTCCCCGGATTGTATGGGATCCCGGCGCGGAAAATCGCGGCGCTGGAGCCGGCGGTGTTAAGTATCGGCAGGCTTGAGGCTGGCAGCTCGGCAAATGTCATTCCGTCACAGGTCAGGCTCAATGGGACGATTCGAACCTATTCAATCGCGGCGAGAGGGCAAATGGAAATAGCGCTGCGTCATGTTCTTGAGAGTGTAAAAGCATATGGAGGGAGCTATGAGCTGACGATGGAACACGGAGAACCAGCTCTAAAAAATGCGCCGGAAATAGTGAAGCTGCTCGAAGAAACAGTACGTTCGGTTGAGCCGGAAATAGCGATTCACGAGCAGCCGTACGGAATGGGCAGCGAGGATTTTAGTCATCTGGCAGCTCAGTGGCCGGGAGCCATGCTTTTTCTCGGGGCGGGCCTTCCGCAGCAGACGGCGCTTCACCAGCCAACATTTGATTTTAATGAGGCGGCACTTGAGCTTGGTACGAACATTCTCGTCGAAGCAGGCCTCCGCCTGTTATCCGGTAAAGCGCTATCCACCATCCAATGAGAATGACAGCGATTGGATCCGATAGGATGGCATAATGGAGAATCAACAAGAAAAAAGGAGGGTGGAGCATTTGTTCCCGTTATCAGAATATAAGCAAAGGCTGGAAAAGGTAAAAAGCAGAATGGTTGATGTCGGCATTGATGTGCTCCTCATTTCCAATCCTTCGAATATGTACTATGTCAGTCATTATGCGGCCTGGAGCTTTTACGTTCATCAGATGATGATCGTGACGCTGGACGATGACCAGCCGCTATGGATCGGCAGACAGATGGATGCAGGGGGCGTCGCCAAAACAACGTGGCTTGATGAACAGCATATTATTGCCTATCCGGATTATTATGTCCAGTCTACAGAAAGACACCCGATTGATTTTATCGCCAATATTTTAACGGAAATCGGTCAAGGAAGCCGCGTCATCGGGGTCGAGATGGACGCCCATTACTTTACCGCTTTAAGCTATGAGCGGCTGAAGCACGGCTTGCCAAACGCGAAGCTAAAGGACACGTCAAGTCTTGTAAACGGCGTTCGTTTGATCAAATCAGAGCAGGAAATTGTCTACATGAAGAAAGCGGCGAAGATTGTGGAGAAAGCGATGAAGGCTGCTTACGAGGCCGTCGCCCCAGGAGTGAGGGAGTGTGATGTCGCCGCTGCGATCTCGCATGCGCAAGTTCAGGGGACGGCTGAGTTCGGTGGTGATTATCCATCCATCGTGCCGATGCTGCCGACGAATGAGAAGACGGCCTGCCCGCATTTGACCTGGACAGAACGGCGCTATGTAGAAGGGGATTTTTTGACAATTGAAATTGCCGGCGTCTATCAGCGCTACCATACGCCGATGGCGAGAACGATGGCGGTCGGCCGCGCCCCGCAGCATGTCAAGGAAATGGCTGCTGTCGTCCAGGAAGGAATCGCGACAACGCTGGCAGCGATTAAGCCGGGGATGCTCGCCGAGGAAGTGGAGCAGGTGTGGCGGCAAACGATCGGAAAGTACGGCTTTCATAAAAGCTCGCGTCTCGGCTATTCAGTCGGGTTAAGCTTCCCGCCAGACTGGGGCGAGCATACAGTCAGTTTTCGGCCGGGAGATCAAACCGTCCTGCAACCGAATATGACGTTTCACTTAATGCCAGGCTTATGGTACGACGACTATGGTGTGGAGATTACGGAAACAATTCGCATTACCAACCGTGGCGTAGAAACGATGACAGCTTTCCCACGGGATTTGTACGAAAAACCGGTCATCTCCATCATTCCGGACGAACACACATCGTAGAACGCACAGGCTTTCGGGTCGACGAAGCTGCTGAAAAAGGACGATTTACACTTTTTCAGCAGCTTTTTTCTTCGAGGTACGAAATAGGACGTTTTTCAATGACCTCCTGATTTCCGGCCTTTTCAAGAAAGCGCTTTCTACAAATTTTGGAAAAAAAGTCGTAGCGAAGGCGATTTGACAGTGGTAAGATGGGAGGTAGACAAAAGGGAGAGAGAAAAACTGGAGTGGAGAAAATGAAAGAGAAATCATTAATTTTTACGTACTGTGTCATTTTTGTCGTGATGATCATCTGGGGGCTGAACATCGTTTTGTTGAAGCTGCTCGTGGATGCCTTCCCGCCGGCAACGATGACGAGCTTCCGTATCATGCTTGCGGGTGTAGTGGCGATTGCCATTGTCCTTTTCAGTAAGCAAATGAGAAAAATGACGAAAAAGGAATGGCAGCTGACGCTTTTAGCAACAGCTTTCGGCGTCGTCGGCCATCATTTCTTTTTATCGCAAGGGTTAACGTTAACGAATGCTTCAAATACGGTGCTGATCCTCGCATTGTTGCCGTTGACGACCTTTTTGTTCGCTGTGATCTTTTTAGGAGACCGTTTAACAAAATGGCGCTTCTTTGGCATTGTGATGGCCTTTATCGGCGTCATGTTCATTCAGGGACTCGGCGGCGGTAACTGGGCGGTACAAACGGGCGAGCTGTATGTGTTTATCGCGATGGTGATGCAGGCGATCAGCTTTATTTATATTAAAAAAGCGACCGCTACGCTTGATTCAAAACAGATGACGTCGTTTATGCTGTTATTTGGCTCAATCGGATTGCTTGGTTTAAGCTTAATGTTGGAACCAACAGGGCCGTCAGCCTTAGTCGGTGCGCCGTTTTATCTATATGTTCTGTTTTTCCTGTCAGCTGTCGTTGCCACGGCTTTAGGGCACTTTTTATTTAACGCGGCGATTCAGCAAATCGGGGCAGGCCAAACCGCGCTTTTCAATAATTTCGTTCCATTCTTTGGTCTGGTCAGCTCGGCGATTTTTTTAGGGGAAAAAATCTACTGGTATCAAACATTTGGCTTTGTCTTTATTGTGCTCGGTGTTCTGTTTGGCACTGGTTATATTGAACGGGCTTGGGCAAAGCATCATCCTGTAGCTAAAAAGGCTGTGTAAAACGTTATACGAAAAAGGGTCTTCCCAAAAGCGTTAGCTTTTTGGGAAGACCCTTTTTACGTAAGCTGTTAACTTACAAAGAAATTCATCGTCGGTGTGATCACGCTTTTCAGCTGCTGTTGCTGCTCTGCGGAGAGCGGCACAAGCGGTAAGCGGACAGGGCCGGCTTTAATCCCCTGCATTTCGAGGGCAGCCTTTACCGGAGTCGGGTTCGGCGCCATAAACAGCGATTTCATTATAGGCAGAAGCTGGCGATGCTGCAGGGCAGCTGCTTGAACCTGTCCTGCCTGAAAATTGCGGACCATTTGCTGCATTTCGTTACCGATAATGTGCGAGGCGACTGAAACGACGCCAATGCCGCCGATGGAAAGAATCGGCAATGTCAGGCTGTCATCTCCACTATATAGAGAGAAGCCGTCTGGCGCACCTTCAATAATCGCCGCCATTGCTTCTAAATCAGCGCTTGCTTCTTTCGTCGCCACGATGTTCGGAATCTGGGCAAGACGCAACGTTGTTTCAACCGACATCGTCACTGCACTGCGGCCAGGGATGTTATATAACATCACCGGAAGCTTTGTAGACCGGGCGATCGTGCTGAAATGGGCAAAGATCCCTTCCTGTGAAGGCTTATTATAATAAGGAACGACAAGCATAATGCCATCTACACCGAGCTTTTCAGCTTTTTGCGTCAGCTCGATGGAAGCCTGTGTATTATTCGAACCTGTACCGGCAATAACCGGAACCTTACCGTCTGCTGCTTTTACAACCGTTTCAAACAATAAGCATTTTTCTTCTGTTGATAAAGTTGGCGATTCACCAGTTGTTCCACCAACGACCAATGCGTCTGAGCCATTTGAGATTAAATGGGCGACAAGCTCCTTTGTTGCTTCAACATCAACTTGTCCATGCTGATTAAACGGTGTCACCATCGCTGTTAGAATACGTCCGAAATTCATCCTTATTCACCCTCAATTCTAAAAAGTTTACATACGTTGTTTGGGCTACTTTGGGAGGCACAAAAAAACAACAACGAGCTCTCGACTCATTGTTGCAGGCTAGCTGTACGTCAGTACATAAACGACGCTAGACCAAATCAATGTGTGAGATAGCCCTCCATATAGCAAACGCTATATGACAGTCCTGTATTTATTCAATACAGTCCCAGCCAACGGACTATGAGCTTCCGTTAACTTCGGCAAATTCCCCTTTCGACTTGCTTCTTCAGAGCTCATACTCCTCGACAAGCTTACTTATGGCATTTGCGCCTCTACCCTCACTTCAGCGTATGAAGTAAGTTCTTACATGAATTTGTGTCTACCTTAACAGATGCTGCTAATAATTGCAATACTTTAGGGCGAATTTCAATTATTTCGTAAAAAGATTGATCAAAGCCGTTGCGCCGCTTCTGGTCAAGATGAAGGTGATTCACAGGAAAACACAGGTTGCTCGAATCACCCATCTGTCCGATTATTTCATTAAGAAAGGCACCATTTTCGCCTGCAATTGGTTGAGCAGCTTGTCAAGCTCCTGGCTGCACTGTACGGTGACGTCGGCGGTCAATCCGTATGTTTTGGCAAGTGTCAACATTTGTTCCCTTTTCTGTTCGATTTTTAAATAATACATTGCTTCACTCCATCTTATATTTTGCAAAATGCACATTGTTTTTATCTATCACAATGCTACATTATACCCGGTTTTTGTAAATAAAAAAGCAATTCCACGAAAGTAGTCAGAAAAAATGAAAATCCCCGAAAGTTCGACACTTTTCTCTGTGGAGTGTTGCACCATTCCTGTTGAATATTGCAAGAGTGAAATAAAAAGAATGTCGTAAACTAAACAAAAAGAAGGGAGGTACCAATGAAAAAAATCATTTCGATCATCCTTATAATGGGCATTCTTTTTTGTGGAGGATGTCAAGTAGAACAAAAGTCTGTAATGGGAGCGAATTCTAATCGTGAGGAAGGATTCAGCGGCTATGGAGTAGCGCGTGTCCGTGGCTTGGAAGGCCCCTTAATGGACTTGGTCGTGCCTGATCGCGCGCCGAAAGGGTTGACGGATCCTGTACATTCCCTTCGGCATGAAGGCCAATATACGACGAATAAACGAATTTTAAGTACGAAACGCGGGGAAAGGGTGCTGAATAACCGACCGAATGTTCTGCGGGATAAATACGCTCATCGTGATAAGCCGTACTTGCAGAGGAAATCTTATCAGGCTCAAACCGAACAAACAGCGCAAGGAGAAAGACTCCGCCGCATTGAACAACGGATAGAAGCCCTTGAACATATTGAAGATGCTCATGTGCTGGCCGAAGACGATCAAATCATTATCGGCATTGAATCATATGAACAGGATCGAAAGAAACTAATCAAATCAGTCGAAAATGAAATCCGTGATGAGATTGGCGGATCAACTGTTTATATTACAACGAACCGACGTTTGATTAACCAAATGAATGCGATTGAGCATCATGTCTCCTGGCCACATCCTTTTGAAGGAGTGGGCGGCACCGTCGGCGAGCTCGCCGATCTGATTGATGATACGATTCAAGGACGCAGGTAACGGCATGCGCCGTCCGCTTATTTTCCTGAAAAAAAGTTGTGCCATCTTATGATTGGAACAACTTTTTTTCAGTTTGGTGCACTTGTTAGTAAAGGCCGTGCTCCTCGGAGACATTTAAATATTCCCGTTCCATCAGCTTATGAGCCATGACGACATTTTCATAATAAATTCTTCCGTTCGCCAGCTGTGACATATCACCGGTTTCGGCCACTGCTGTAATCAGGTCAGCGAGAGCCCGTGCTTCAATCAGCGTACTCATCTGAACCTGGAAAAAGCCATTAAATTCAGGCGGGGGCGACAACGTTTGCAGCTGCTCACTCTGCGCTTCAAAGGCCGTTAAGGCGGCATAAATGTGATCGAGCTCTCCCTCGCCCAAGTTCGGAGTATCAAAATAGGGAGAAATTTGCTGCAACAGCTCGCCGGATTGTGAAAGATAGTAGCCAACTTCACTGGCAAAAGACTGGAGGTCGTTCGTCTGCAAGCCGCGAACTTTATTTTGATCTGTATTGTTGGAATGAAGAGCTAAGCTGTCTGCTCGTTTATGCTGCTCTGCATCGAGATTTTTCATCAGGTCGTCCTGCGGATTCATTGCACAGCCAAAAAGCAGCAAAAATAAAGGAAGCATAAAGGTGAGGAAGGCTCGACTAAACACGTATCTTCAACTCTCTTTCATAACCAATTTTTCTTTAGTATGGAAGCTGACGCTTTTTTTATGCATGACTGCCTCCGGTAAACCGTATACATGGTAGAAAGGCATGAAGGGGGAGCGGAGCGTGATGGTGACCGTGTTTAGTATTTGCTTTTTTGCTTTGTTTTTTGGGGTGATGATGTTCGGAAATCATCTGTCTCATATTATCGAAACGATCGTCAACAAACGAGCCGATGAACAATTACTGCAAATTGAGCAACAGCTGAAAAAGAATTAAAACCGTTGTGGTGAAGGGGAGAGAACCTTGCCACACTTTTTTTTGAAACAAAATACATTATGTAATAATACAATTTCCCGAAAAAGGTTGACTATTATAGAACAGAAGAATATACTAGCGGTAAGAGAAAGAGAAGAGCACAATTGATGAATAACAAAAAACGGGAGGGAGATCATCGTGAGAAAACAGAGCAAGGAAACTGACCGCAAGCCGGTTGAAGTGAAAGAAGAGCCGACGATCCTTGAATCGATTAATGATTACTACAGCCGTACTTGATCTTGAGTAAAGGAAGAAGCTGGACAAAAGGTTGTGTTTTACCTTTTGTCCAGCCTGTAAGCTAGTTGAGTCTCAAGCTTTTCTGCTTTCTGTTATGAAACAGCAGGAGGCGGCAGGAATGGTGAAAAGTAAATTATTGCGCTTGCATTTTTGTCAATAATAAGTTATAGTAAAGTCAATGGTTGTCGACTTCATTCCCAAGATAGCTCTTTTCATTCCACTGGCGCGGTCAAGGAACCGTAAAGATGAATGAGAGGTAGGGCTTTCATCGATTGAAGATTGATACTAGATCCTTGATAACCAATTTATATTTAGTTTTGCTCATCAAATAAGAAACACAGATTCATAAGAGTTTGGTATTCACATGTTATAAGGGATATTCACTCGATTTGTGATTGATGTTCCTTATAATATGTGAATTTTTTATTTACCTTGGTTTGTAAATATGATTAGCATATTAAGTAAATAATATTAAGATTGGGGTTTTTAGCATGGCACAAACTGGAACAGTTAAATGGTTCAATGCAGAAAAAGGATTCGGTTTCATTGAAGTAGAAGGCGGAAACGACGTATTCGTACACTTCAGT
This sequence comes from Halalkalibacter oceani, assembly GCF_023715605.1. GTDB lineage: Bacteria > Bacillota > Bacilli > Bacillales > Bacillaceae_D > Halalkalibacter > Halalkalibacter oceani. Next base: position 82,617 of record NZ_JAMBOL010000003.1, on the reverse strand, counting down.
GCTATCACTGGCGAAGGTTTCAAAACACTTGACGAAGGTCAATCTGTTGAATTTGAAATCGTTGAAGGCGACCGTGGACCACAAGCAGCTAACGTTGTAAAACTTTAATTTGCTTATATAAAAAGGGTGCCCCCAATGGGGGCACCCTTTTTAGTATGCTTTTTTAAAGTACATCTGCTTTAACCTTGTTCAATCTATGAAGGATAGTGAATTGGTGATGCCGGTCCCAGATCAATTCCGAGCAGCATCCAGATGATTAACATAGCTGTCCAAACGATTGAGAAAACAATCGAGTATGGGACCATGACGGAAATAAGTGTCCCAATCCCCATCTTCTTATCATACTTTTGCGCAAAGGCGATGATAATCGCGAAGTAGGTCATTAATGGTGAAATAATGTTGGTCGTCGAATCAGCGATCCGGTACGCCATTTGTGTCAGTTCCGGAGAATAGCCGAGCTGCATCATAATCGGAATGAATACCGGAGCCATAATCGCCCATTTCGCCGAGGCGCTGCCGATAAATAAATTAATCAATCCAGTCACAGCGATGAAGGCAAGAACTAACGGAATTCCCGTGAAATTCACACTCTGCAAAAACTCAGCCCCATATACACCAAGAACAATCCCCATATTCGTTTCATTGAAATAGGCAACAAATTGACCGGCCGTAAAGGCGAGAACAACAAACATCCCCATCGAAGCCATCGTATCGGACATTTGGTTCGCGACATCTTTGTCATTACGAATCGTCTTCATTAAGACGCCGTACACAATCCCCGGGACGAGGAACAGCACTAAAATAACAGGGCCCAACGAGCGCATAAACGGAGAATTGGCGATCGGGTTCGGCCCTTCCCCGCGCAGAGGTCCCCATTCAGGTAACACAAGCAGAGACATAATGACAGCGACAATAACCATTGAAATACCTGCCCATGTGAGGGCGCGCTTTTCGTCTTTTTGTAAGTAGTCAATTCCCGTAGGGCTTGCCTCCAGCTTGTTTTTGTACGTGCCAAGTCTCGGTTCGACGATTTTTTCAGTGACGAACGTTCCGGCAATGGTCAAGACGAATACAGAGACCGCGATAAAGTAGTAGTTCATCGCAATATTGATTGTCTCAGCATAGGCCGGATCAAACGTCGCCGCCGCCTGTCTTGTCAGTTCGCCAAGCATCGGATCTGTGGCAGAGAGAAATAAATTCGCGCTGAAACCGGCGGAGACGCCCGCAAAAGCAGCAGCAAGCCCGGCGAGAGGATGGCGGCCTAACGCAACAAAGAGCAGCGCTCCTAATGGAGGAAGAACAACATAGCCGGCGTCGGAAGCGACGCTTGACATAATCCCGGCGAAAACCAGGGCAGCGGTAATTAAGCGGCTCGGGACAGAAGTGACAAGGCCGCGCAGCGCAGCGCTAATAAGCTGACTTCTTTCGGCGACGCCAATCCCGATCATCGTCGCGAGGACGACACCGAGCGGAGCAAAGTTGATAAAATTGCTGACCATGCTTGTGACAATATAAGCGATTCCCTCTCCGCTTAACAGATTGGTGATGGCCAACGTTTCACCGGGCTCGGTCGGATTCTCGACGCTGATGTCAAAGGAAGATAGTAGAGCGGACAGAAACACAACAACGACGGCTAATATAGCAAAAAGCGTAATCGGATGAGGCAATTTATTACCAACGCGCTCAATGAAGCTTAGAAATTTTCCGAAAATACCTTGCTTCTTTATTGAATCATCCATCAAGATAAACTCCTTTCATCATAAAATATAGAGAGTGTGCGATCTGTTTAAAAGGAAACACGATTTTGATTCTACCGTATTATTAACGGAGCGTGTACGAAAAAACAAAAAATAGTAAAAATGACCTAAAAGATATTTCAGAAAAATAAATGTATTGCTTCTATTTGCGAATTTAGTAGGGAATCATCGGAAGGATAGTCCAATAAAATTATGGTAAGCAAATTAGAAATGGAAAGAGGGGAAGTTGCTTCGATTTTTTTAAAGATAAGAAAGTAGAAAAGTTTTCGGGTTGATTCGAGGAAGGGCGTCGGCTTCTAAGAAAGGACGCTACGTGTTTTCTTATTTCCTGTAATTTTATTATGTAAACAATAAAACTGACATAATGACGAAAATCAATGAATAGGATAAAATAAAGAGGTGAAAACGCTTTCTGGTAGGCGATCACTTGTGAAAGTTGGTGAACTGTATGAAAAAACTTGTTCATGAAGACTTATCACTCGCTATAACGCGTAAGGAGTTAAAAGGAATTGTCCAGGCTTGTTTGAACCAGCAATTTCAAATATTTTGGGGGTTTCATAAAGGGACGATGATTTTGCACATTTATAATTCAGAGGAGCGGAATTTATTAACATTCCGTCGTCATAAACATTACCTTGAGCTTCTGCGGGCCCAAATCATTAGTTTCCCTGTGCTGCAAGTACTTGATTTCTCGATTCAATTTACGTTGAAAACGAGGAAGAGGCTGGAGCAAAAAAGAAAACGGACAGCCCGGGAGATTTATCAGGAGATCGACTATTATTTAATGGTCCTTCATGAAGAGCTGACGACTAACAATCAAATGAGTGTGCAGGAAATAAAACATAAACTGGAGGAGTTACGGAGGGAGCAGAAGCGTCTGGCAAAGGGCTGAGCCGCCGCCTCAAGTATTGGAGAGAATCCATGGTACGGCGGCACGCAGGCTTGGGAAATGAGCATCGGCGCCGGTCACGTTTTGTCCAATGCCAATCGTCGTACATCCCGCTTTTTTGCCCGCTTCAATATCAGCCTGCCGGTCGCCGACCATCACGCTTGCTGCAAGATCAACATCATATCTCACGGCTAAATCTTCAAGCATTTTCGAGCCTGGTTTGCGGCAGGCGCAGCCTGCATGGGGAGCGTGGGCACAATAGGCAATCGCCGTGATTCTGGCCTCGTAAGCAGCCAGCTGCCTGATCATCTCCTGATGAACCTCCTGGAGGGAAGCTTCACTCATGTAGCCAAGGCCGACGCCGCCCTGGTTTGTTACGACAAATACCGGCCAGTTCGCCCGGTTGAGAAGATGTATCGCTTCACCGACACCATCTAACAAGAAAAAATGCGATGGACGATTGACGAATCTCACTCGTTTCGATAACACTTCATTTATTACCCCATCCCGGTCTAAAAAAACAGCTTGTCTCATAATGCCTCCTTTCAAGATTAATCATAAGCAAAATTGCTGATTTTCATACGGAAAAGAGATTTTAAATAATAAAAATATTCAGAATTATATTGACTGATCGATTCTGAGCCGCTAGAATAAACGTGAATAAGCGAGGATTTAATTGTAAACGTTTTCTTATATTATGCGTAATTTAGCTGATTTCTCCAATTTAACCGCTTTTAATTCAAAGAATTTGTCGAAAAAAATGTAAACGTTTTCTTAAGATCGCCCTTTATCACTGAAAGGAGGTGGGGAAAACGACTGACTTCGCAAGACGATAACAGGTAAGGAGGAGATAATATGGGAAAAAAAAGAGGTCTTACGGTGATTTTATTTGTAAGCGTTATCATGATGCTTGCTGCCTGCGGTGGCGGAACGTCAAGCGATCCTGCACAAACTCCGGATGCACCGGCGCCTGATGCCGGCGGGGAGGCCGCAAATAATGGAGAAGTGCGAACATTTTCATTCGGCTACGACCAGCCGCAGTCCACCGGTTACGGAATCGCCGGAGAAATTTTTCGTGAGAAGCTTGAAGAATTAAGCGGCGGCAAGATGACGATTGCCCATTATCCGGGAGCTCAGCTTGGCTCAGAGCCTGAAATGCTGCAAAAGGTTCGTTCCGGAGATATTGACTTTATTATCAGTTCTACTGCGAATGCGACAACTGTAGCGGAGCAGTCAGCCGTTTTTTCCTTGCATTATATTTTTGAGGATGAAGACCACCTCGCCCGCGCCTTGGCTGATCCGGAAGTCACGCAGGCATTGAAGGATATGTTCAGTGAGTCGGTAACCGGAGCACAAGTATTGTCGCCGATGACGCTAGGTTTGCGCAATATGTATTCCAAGGATGAAATTCAGAGCGTCGACGATCTCAATGGCAAAAAAATTCGCGTACAAGCCACAAGAACCGAGGACGTGCATATGCCGGCCTATGGAGCGCAAACCGTTCATATGGCATTTGGCGAAGTCTACACGTCACTCCAGACCGGAGTAATGGATATCGCTGAAAACGGCATTAATGTTTATTTGGAAAACAAGCATTATGAGGTTGCCCCGATCCTCTCGATTACTCAGCATGCCGCCAACAATTCCGTCGTCTGGGCGAGCGACAAAGTGATGGAAAGCTTAACGGAAGAAGAAAGGGAATGGGTTCAGGCTGCCGCTGATGAAGTCGGCAAAAACCAGCCGAAGAAGGCATTGGAGCTGGAAGCGGAGTCGTTGGCCGAACTGGAAGAGCTTGGAGTGAAAGTGGTGAAGGAGGTAGACAAGTCGGGCTTTATGGAAGCGGCCGAACCGATTCAGGATCAATTAGCGGCGGAAATGGGACCGCATGCCGAGAAAATTTTACAGCTCGTTCGTGCGTTGCGCTAAGCAAACTCGTTTTCGGTAACGGATCGCCAGCAATTTGAGCAAGGTCTGCTTCAACAGCCATTCCGTCTTTGGAGCAGACCCGTTCTACAAAAGTGAGGTGTCTGGAATGAGTCAAAAGGAAACGATTGTTTCTCAACAAGACCGCAACTTGAAATGGAAAGCATTTGATGTGCTGGAGCGGATTTTGATGATTCTTTGCGGAGTGGCGATAGCGGGCTTTACATTAGGTGTCTTTCTAGACGTCGTTACCCGCTCGATAGGTCATCCGTGGCTCTGGCTCCAAGAGGTAACATTGGGCTTCTTCGTCTACGGGATCTTTCTAGGCGCTTCGGTTGCCGTACGCCGTAATGAGCATGTCATACTTGCCAATACAACTGAAAATTTGCGAGGAGCAAGCCGCGTACTGCTGGAAACATTTAACCGTCTTGTCGTACTCGGTGTTGCTCTGTCGTTATTGTATTTCGGCTACATCAATTTCCTGCACGGCTTTCAAAGCTATTTGATGCCTTCAATGACCCCGATCGCTGTCTTGACCGTTATTCTTCCCATTTCCGGGGTGCTGATCTCCCTCTTTACGATTGAGCAGCTCATTAATGGGTGGAAAAAAGGATTTCATACGCACTCGATGTTTGAGGAAAACAAGTCGGATGAAGAGGAGATGACCGGATAATGTCAGCTGGAATGATAATCGGATTAATGAGCTTTCTGTTTCTCTTTTTTGGTGTAATTGGCGTGCCTGTTGCCTTTGCGATTATTGCCAGCGTGCTCGTTGCCACCTTGTTCACAGAGATCAGCCTTCCTTCAATGGTCGGTCAGCTGTTTAACGGGATTAACTCCGTCCCGCTGATGGCGGTTCCATTTTTCCTGCTTGCCGGCGAGCTGATGGCCTCAACGAATATTACCGAGCGGATTATCCGCCTGGCCAACAGCCTGGTCGGTCATATTCGCAGCGGGCTGGCCCAAGTAAACACCGTTTTCAGTCTGTTTTTCGCGGGGATGTCTGGTTCCTCAACCGCTGATGTGGCTGCGGCGACGAGAATCCTCGCTCCGCAGATGAAAAATGAAGGCTATCATCCGGCCTTTACCGCGGCGTTGATCGCCGCAACGGCGACATTGGCCAATATCGTGCCGCCGAGCATTATGGCGATCATTTACGGGGCGAGCGGCGGAGTTTCGATTATCGGCATTTTTCTTGGAGGAATTATTCCCGGCATCTTAATCGCCGGCGGCTTTATGGTGTATTGTTTCTTCTTTCAGGCGCCGCCGATTCGCAAACAGCGCTCGACCTTTGTGGAAATCAGCCAGGCAGCAAAGAGGGCGGCGCTTCCGCTGATGATTCCGTTTATTATTATGGGCGGAATTTTGAGCGGCTGGTTTACGCCGACAGAAGCCGGGATGATTGCCGTCGTCTACACGATCTGCGTCGCGATTCCCGTCCTAAAAAAGAGCCATTTGCGCCATCTTCATAAAGATTTTATGAATGCCGGCGTCCTCTATTCGGTGCCGTTAATCTGCGTCGCGGCAGCCTCGGCGTTCGGCTGGATGATTGCTTACTTAAAAGCGCCCGAAGTCGTTTCCGGCTATATCGAGCGCTTTGCCGGCACCAATCCGATTTTGATTATGTTTCTTGTCATCCTGATGTTTATTGTTGTCGGCCAATTTGTCGATGCGGTTCCGGCGATCATTATTTTTATGCCGATTGTCATTTCCCTTGTCGAACTTGGCAATATCAACCCGGTTCATATGGGGGTTATCGTCATTATCACGCTTGCCTTCGGTTTAATTACACCACCGTACGGCCTCGCTTTGCTTTTGGCGTCCGGGTTGTCAAAGGTCCGCTTTAAAGACGCTTTGCTGCAATGCTTGCCGATGTATGGAGTGTTTATTATCACCTTGACGATCGTCGTCTTTTTCCCTGATACGGTGCTGTATTTGCCGAAGGTCTTTATGCCGGAATCAGTCGGCTGCTTTGTCGGACCGGAAGGCGGCTATATTTGTCCATAACGGAAAACAAAAAAATATGAGCGAAAAGAGCTGATCGAGATGAATCAACGAGTTGCTTTAGTCACCGGGGCAGCAAGCGGGATAGGCCGTGCTGTTTCGGAAGCTTTTTTCAAGGAAGGAGTGACCGTCTGCCTTGCTGATCGCGATTTGCAACAGGCGGAAGCTGTCGCTGCGGTGTTCAGGGAATACGGCGGGCGGGCAAGCGCCTATCAGGTTGATGTCAGGAATGAGGAGAGCGTTGGAGCGCTATTTGACGCTATCGGCCAGCAGTTCGGCAGGCTTGATCATTGCGTGACGTGTGCCGGCGTGATTAATAAAACGAAGCTGCTTGAGCTGACGTTGGCTGAATGGGAGGAGGTTATACGGATCAATTTAAGCGGCACATTTCTTTGCGTGCAGAAATCATATGAGCTGATGCTGCCGCAAAAGACCGGCAGCATCGTCGCGATTGCTTCGGACACGGCGAAGCGCGGCGGTGGAAGAATCGGCACCGCCGCCTACGGTGCGTCAAAAGGCGGCGTGCTGGCGATGGTGAAATCAATCGCAAGAGAGATGGCCGGGTCGGGAATCCGGATAAACAGCATTTGTCCGGGCCCGGCTGATACGTCGATGCATCATCAGCTGAACGAGGAATTACGGGAAAGTGTCGCAGCCGCTATTCCGCTTGGGCGGTTTGCGAAGCCGGAAGAGATTGCGAATGCCGTTCTGTTTCTCTGTTCGGATAAAGCGAGCTATGTGTACGGCGAAAGCCTGAATGTCGATGGCGGGATTTTAATGGAATAATGCCAAATTGAGGCGAAGGAGATGATTCGATTGACGAAGAAAGTAAAGCTTGCCGTAGTCGGAATCGGCAGAATATCAACGGCTCATATTCGCAGCATCTTGCAGGCGAAGGAAAAGGCTGAGCTTGTCGCTGTCATGAGCAGAAACCGCAGCCGGGCTGAAAAAGCAGCGAAAGAGTACGGCATTCCGTCCATCTATACCGAATATGAGGAGCTATTAAATAATCCTGAAATTGACGGTGTTATTCTTTGCACACCAAATGAAGTGCATGCGGAGCAGGCGATCGCCGCGGCGCAGGCCGGCAAGCACATCCTTGTCGAGAAGCCGATGGCGATGAGCGTTGAAGAGGCTGAAAAAATGGTTGAAGCGGCCGACAAGCACCATGTTACGCTGATGATCGCGCAATGCCGGCGCTTTTTTAAGGCGGCACGCGCCGCCAAAGCTTCGCTGAAACAGAAACAAATCGGTGAAGTGATCGACACAACTCATTATTTAGGTGTGTCGTTTGACCGGGTACTGACGGAATGGTGGAACGAAATGAAGCATCTCATTGTTGAGTTAAACGCCCCTCATCCGCTCGATACGACATTGTATCTTCTTGAGGAAGCACCGGAAACGGTCTATGCGGTTGGCGGAAGCTTCAGCGACCAGCTGGCCGGCACAAGTCAGGCGACGATTGTGTTGACATTTCCTTCAGGAAAAACAGCAACGGTTCATCTCTCCTTTCATTGCGCGCCACCTTATAATGAGCGAATTATCGTCGGCACAAATGGGACGATGCGGATTAAGGATGAAAAAGATTTATGGATCGCTGATGAGCTAATGGTGACAGAGCCGTACGGCTCCTATCTTGATGGCGGCGTCAATTTCGAGCGGCAAATGGCGGAGTTTTGCGAAGCGATCATTGATGGGCGTGAGCCGATTGCTTCCGGAAGAGAAATCGTTACGCTGATGAGAGTGCTTGATGCTGTCAAGCAGTCGCTAGATCAAAAGCGGGTGATTTCACTTGCAGAAAAAGGAGAGGGGGTGAAGCAATGAAGCAGCTGCCAATTAAAGTGGGCGATTCGGTTCAATTCAGCAAAACGATCGGCGAGACCGATGTGTATTTGTTCGCCGGGATTACCGGGGATTTAAGTCCGAATCACGTCAATGAGCAGTACATGAGTAAAACAGCTTATAAGAAAAGAATCGCTCATGGCGTGCTTTCGGTCGGCTTTGCCTCGACGACTTCAACATTAATGGTTGAAAAAACCGGCTTGCCTGCCGTCTCATACGGCTATGACCGGATCCGCTTTATTCAGCCGATTTTTATCGGCGATACGATAACCGTGTCATATACGATTACCGAAGTGGACGAAGGCGGGCAAAAGACAAAGGCGTCGATTGAAGTCCGCAATCAGGATGACGAGCTTTGTACCGTCGCAACACATATTTTAAAATTCATCGACAGGGAGGACTAAAGTATGAAGATTGAATTGAACGGGCAGGTCGCGATCGTAACCGGAGCGAGCACAGGAATTGGGGCGGCGGTTGCGAAAGGGCTTGCCGAAGCTGGCGCCCAAGTTGTCGTCAATTATAACAACAGCAAAGAGAAGGCGGAAGAGGTTGTTTCCGAGATTGAAAGAAAAGGAGGACGCGCCATCGCGGTCCAGGCCGATGTATCACGCAAGGAAGAAGTGGAAGCCTTATTTGCGCAAACGGTTGACACCTATGGCAAGCTGAATCTTTTAATCAATAATGCCGGCGGTCTGTTAAAGCGAACCGCGATTGAGGAAATGGAGGAAGAGCTGTGGGACCGCGTCTTTGAAGTTAATGCGAAATCGGTCTTTTTATGCTCGAAGCAGGCGATTCCACTTTTGAAACAGCAGGGAGGGGGCAAGATTATTAATCTCTCCTCACAGGCTGCGAGAAATGGCGGCGGTGGCGGTTCGATCGCTTACGCCTCTTCAAAAGGGGCGGTAAGCACGTTTACAAAGGGGCTGGCGAAGGAACTCGCTTCCGCAAATATTCTCGTAAACGGGATTGCTCCGGGAATTATCGCGACGCCGTTCCATGATCGCTACACGCCAGAGGAGATGCGGGCGAAGATGCAGATGCAAATCCCGCTCGGCCGTGAGGGGACACCGGAGGAATGTGTCGGTGCGGTGCTGTTTCTCGCTTCTGAGGCAGCCGATTACATGACTGGCGAAATGATCGAAGTCAATGGCGGCACCTTAATGGACTAAGGGCGGATGAGGGATGACGAATAATCTAGCAGATGTCTTAATGAAAAGCCTGGAGAAAGTGACGGAGATCGAAAAGAAAGTGAGCGATTTTCCTCATATTACGAAGGACGGAAAATGGCTGACATTCCGCTACGGTCATTGGACCGGCGGTTTTTGGACGGGATTGCAATGGATCAAATCACTCTATGAGACCGATCAGCAGAAGGCGCTTCAGCAGGCGGCAGCTTGGGCGCGAAGGTTGAAAGCCCGGACGGATGACAACAAGACGCATGATATGGGCTTTCTTTTCGGCCCGAGCTGCGTAATGGGCGAGCGTCTGACAAGTGACGGCCAGCTGAAAGAGCTGGCGATTGCCGGCGCCTATAATATGAGCGATCTTTACGAGGAGCGAGCAGGATTGATTTTGGCTTGGGATGAGCCGGGCTATGAAGGTGTCGCCATCGTTGATACGATCATGAATTTACCGCTCATGGTCTGGGCAAGTCAAGAAACAGGGAACGAAAAACTGGCGCAAACCGCCATACAGGTTGCCGACAACATCATCCGCTATCATGTGCGTGCGGATGCTTCCACCTATCATACAGTGCGCTGGGACACCGAGTCCTTTGCTGTTGTTGAACGGGGGACGCATCAAGGCTTTTCCGCCGAAACTTGCTGGTCCCGCGGGCAGGCCTGGGCACTGTATGGATTTGCCAATATGTATCGCTATACGGGGGAGAAGCGCTATCTTGACTGCTCCGCCAGGCTCGCTGACTACTTCTGGGACCATCTTGACGACGGAACGACTTTGCCGCGCTGGGATTTTTATTTTAGAAATGAGCCGGATGCGCCGATTGATTCTTCGGCGGCGAGCATTGCCGCAGCCGGGATGCTCCTGCTTGCCGACCAATCACCGGCGGAGCAGGAGGCGCGCTGGCATAAGCGCGGCGAGCTTCTTGTTCAGGCGCTGGTTGACCATTGCTTTTCGCCCCGGTCTGATTGCTATGGCTTGATTGAAAGAGCGACCGTTGATCAGCCGCGCCGCTCCGGGATCGGCGAGTCGACGATGTACGGTGATTATTATTTCGTTGAGGCGTTATACCGCTTAATTCATAAAAACGATCACGAGCGATTGGCGCTTTTCTATTAACTGGCAAAAAAAGGGGATGAGAGAATGGAAGTCCTGTCTGCCAAAGAAGCAGCGGCTTTGATTCAGTCCGGACAGACGATAAGCGTCTCCGGAAATGGAGAAATGCTGCTGCCGGATGAGGTTTTGCAACAGCTTGAGCAACGTTATTTGGAAACAGAGCAGCCTGATCAGTTGACGCTCGTGTACAATGTCATTCCCGGAGCACAGCGCAGCGGCACGGGAATTGACCGCTTTGCCCACAAAGGAATGGTGAAACGAATTTATGCCGGAAGCTATTATACGCTGAAGGTAGATCGATTAAACACATTAATTGCTGAAAACGAGGTAGAAGCTTATTTAGTGCCATACGGGGCGCTTTACAATATGGTCCGGTCCGCCGCCGCCCATCAGCCCGGCATTCTGACAGCGGTTGGCCTGCATACGATGGTGGATCCGCGCATGGCGCAAAACAAATTAACGCCACGAACGACGGAGGAGCTGGCGACCGTTCAGGTGATCGACGGCCAGGAATTTTTATTTTACAAAGCGCTGCCTTCCGATGTCGCGATCATCCGGGCGACAACGGCCGATGAAGATGGCAATCTGTCGCTGGAGCATGAGCCTAATTCCATCGGAATCCTCCACCAGGCAATGGCGGCAAAAAACAATGGCGGCATCGTGATTGCCCAGGTCTCTCAGCTCGCCGAACGCGGCAGCATTCATCCGAAGACAGTGACGGTCCCGGCAATCTTTGTCGATTATGTTGTTCTCGTTCCTGAGCAAATGAAGAATATGCCATACAATCCGGCCTGGACCGGCGATATTCGCCTCCCTGTCAAACAGCTTGCTCCGGCACCGCTCGATTACAAAAAAGTGATTGCGCGCCGGGCAGCAATGGAGCTTGAGCCTGGGGCGCTTGTCAACTTCGGTTTCGGTGTTAGTGCCGGCGTGCCGCAAATCGCTGCTGAAGAAGGCATTGCCGAGCAGGTGATTTTCAACGTCGAGCACGGCCCGGTCGGCGGAATTCCGAACAATAAAGAAGCGTTTGGCGCCGGCGTTAATATGATGGCGGTTATGGATGCTCATGCAATTTTTGATTTTTATGATGCCGGACGGCTCGATATGACCTGCCTCGGAATGGCCCAGATAGCCTCGGATGGCAGCATTAATGTCAGCAAGGTTAATGGCAAATATAATCTCGGCGGCTTTATTGATATCGTCCATGCGACGAAAAAAATTGTCTTCTGCGGCTCGTTTACAGCAGGGCAATTACATGTCGCGATTGAGAATCAGGCGATCCGCATCATCCACGAGGGCCGGCATAAAAAATTTGTCAGGGAACTCGCGCATCTCACCTTTAATGGCCGTGAAGCGCTGAAAAAAGGGCAGGAAGTTTATTATGTGACAGAGCGCGCCGTCTTCACTTTGACAGATAAAGGGGTAACGTTAATCGAGATTGCGCCGGGAGTTGAGCTGGAGCGCGATATTTTGCAGCAAATGGAGTACCGGCCGCATATTGCAGAGGAACTTACTTATATGGATAAACGCATTTTTTCCCCGGAAAAAATCGGACTAGATGAAGCGGAGCGATTTGCAGGGAAACAATCAAGGAGGTATGTAAGATGAAAAAAGATCTAAAGCTGTCAGGAGTCATCCCCGCTAATTTATTGCCGTTTACAAGCGATTTGGACATTGATGAAAGAAATTACCGCCGCCATCTCCGTGCATTGATTGAGACGCCCGGAGTTAGCGCGATCACAACAAATGGTCATGCCGCTGAAATCGCGACATTAACCCGGGAGGAGCAGCAACGCAGCCTGGCGATCACCGTCGAAGAAGCAGACAAGGAAATTCCGGTCATTTGCGGAATTTATGCCGATGGGACGAAGCAGGCCGCCGAGCTGGCGAAAATGGCTGAACGGGAAGGGGCAGATTGCTTATTAATCTTTCCGTCCGCTGTGCTTGATCTGGGCGCGCAGCTCAGACCTGAAATGGCTTATCGTCATTATGAAGCAATCGCCGAAGCGACATCGTTGCCAATGATCGCCTTTGTGTATCCGGTCACGTCGGGACTGCATTTGCCGACCGAAACCGTTGTCCGGATTTGCCGTGACATTGATCAAGTGGTGGCGATCAAAGAATGGTCCAATGACATTAGCGTCTATGAGCGCAACTATCGCGAGCTGAAGGCCCTGCCGAAGCATATATCTGTTTTGACGAGCTTCAGCAAGGCGTTGCTTCCTTCACTTTGCATCGGGGCGGACGGCATTTTATCCGGACACGGCAGTATGATTGCCGAAATTCAGGCCGCTTTGTTCGACGCCGTGCAAAAGGGTGACCTGGCATTGGCAAGAGAGCATGCCGCCCGCCTCTATCCGCTCGTACAGGTTTTCTATGCCGAGCCGTTTATCGATATGCATAACCGGATGAAGGAAGCGATCGCGATGCTCGGCCGGATTGACGAAGCACATGTCCGTCCGCCGCTTCAACGCATCTCCGCTGAAGAAAGGGAACAGATCAGAAAGGCGCTGATTGAAGCGCGTTTGCCAGGCTCGGAAAATCTCCGCTAAAGCAGGTGAAGACGATGAACAGATTGGCAAAGCAAGTCGTGGCGATTACAGGAGCAGGAAAAGGCATCGGGCGCGCGGCGGCGCTCAAATTTGCCTCGGAGGGCGCGGCCGTGCTCGTTACCGATCAATATGCCGCTGATGCCGAAAAGACGGTGAGGCTGATTGAAGAGCAGCAGGGGAAGGCATTTCCGTTAGCTGTGGATGTGCGCGACAAGGAGGCTGTCAGCGAAATTCCGGCAATTGCCCAGGAGCAGTTTGCCGCCCCGTTAACTGTTATGGTTAATAATGCCGGCATCCAGCAAGTGAAGGATATTTTAACTATTACGGCAGATGATTGGGACCGGATGCTTGACATCAATGCGCGAGGGAGCTTCTTCGGGATGCAGGTGGCAGCGGCGGCGATGAAACAGAACCGCACTGGCGGAGTTATTATCAACGTCGCGTCGGTGATGGGCAGGAACGGTCATCCGCTCTACGCCCATTATGCGGCCTCGAAAGCGGCGATCATCAGTTTAACGAAATCGTTCGCTCTTGCCCTTGCTGATACGGGCATTCGGGTTAATGCGGTTGCACCCGGGATTGTTGATACGGCATTATGGGAGAGATGCGACCGGGAGTGGGCGGAGCTGAAAGGAATGAAGGTCGGGGAACCAAAGCGGCAGCGGATTGGCGAAGTGCCGCTGGCACGCGCCGGTACGCCCGACGATGTCGCCGGGGCGATTGCCTTCCTCGCTTCCCGTGAAGCGGACTATGTAACAGGAGAGTGCCTCCATATTAGCGGCGGGGCCTTTATGCTATAAATTACGTTCAGGAAAGGGGAAAAGAAATGACCGTAGCAAGTGAACTGATTCAATTTGAAAAACGAACAAATAAAGTGGCGGTGCTGACGCTTAACAATCCGCCCTTGAATGTGACGACGCTCGAAGCGACGAAGCAGTTGCGTTCCATTTTGCAAGAAATTGAAGCGGATGATGAAGTGCGGGTCGTCATTTTAACCGGTGCCGGTGAAAAAGCATTTTGCGCCGGCTCGGATATTAACGAATTTCCAAGCGTGCGGGATGATGTTATCGGAAAAAAGCTAAGAAAGGAAAACGAAGCTTTCAACGCGATCGAGGCGCTGCCAAAACCGGTTATCGCCGCGATCAATGGTGTCGCCTGCGGCGGCGGCGGAGAAATAGCGTTAGCGTGTGACATCCGGATTATCGCTGAAACGAGCCGCATTGGCTTTCCAGAGGTTAATTTAGGTGTCTTTCCGGGAAGCGGCGGGTTATTCCGTCTTCCGCAAGTCGTCGGCGAAGCGAAGGCTCTCGAGCTGATGTATTTCGGCGATTTAATCGACGCTAAGGAGGCTTACCGCATCGGACTAGTCAATGAAGTGGTTCCTGACGACGACGTTTTTGATTACGCGCTTCGTCTTGCAGAAAGACTTGCACAAAAGCCAAAGGCATCATTAAAAGCGATTAAACAAGGAGTTAAGCGATCAGCGAGATTGACCGTTGCCGAGAATACGGAGCTGACGCTGGAACTGAGTGATCGGGTTTTTCAAACGCGCGATTGTGAGGAAGGCGTTAAAGCGTTCTTTGAAAAAAGAGAGCCGAGGTTTGAGTAAAGAAGACGCGGCTCACATCCTATTAAAATCAAGAGGTAGACAAAAGGCGAAGCGCGCCCTTTGTCTACCTCTTTTCAACGCCAGCTTTCTCTGGAAATTCTCACTCCGGCTCGATTTTTGCATCGAGGATCATCGATAAAAGCTGCAATCGCTGACTGGAGCTGACGTAGCGGACAGTCCGGTTAAAGAAGCGGTCCGAATTGACCCGGTGAACGAAAACAAGGTTTTTTTCCGGCACAATATCGATCGATTGCCCGTAGCGGCCGACAGCAGAATAAAGGCCGACATCGGCAAACTCTTTTTCTGCGACCCACCACATATAGCCGTAGCCATATTCATTGGAGGAAGGCGCATGTGCATGAGCCTGCGTGCTCACCTCGACCCATTCCTCGGGGATAATTTGTTTTCCTTCCCATTGTCCGTTTTGCAAATAAAGTTGTCCGAAACGCGCCATGTCACGGGCTGACATCCGGAAAAGGTAGGATGGATGCAACGAGCGGCGCAGTTCATACTTATAGCTTCCATCCTCAGGCTCAAAATCTTCCATTCCAAGCGGCAGGGCAATTTTGTGATAAAACTCATCAAATAAATCTTTGCCGGTCAGATTGTTGAAGATCGTTCCTAACACATTGAAGTCCCAATTATTATAGTAGAAATACGAACCAGGGAGGTGAAGCTCCCGTTCAGGCCGCCGCCATCTCATCATTAAAGATTCCTCTCCGGCTCTTAAAAAGATACCGGAACGTGACGTTAATAAGTCTTCAATTTGCGCCTCTTTTTCCATCTCCGTCAACGCGACGCGATCTTCAATCCCAAGCTCACGCAGCGTTTTCGATAAAGCGATCGTCCCTTCCTGAACATGAATTCCGTACAGCGCGCTTAAATAGCTTTTGCGAATGGAATGGACGTTGCTTTTCTGACTTGTGTTCCCCCAGGAGAATAACACTTTTCCGTCATAAATCGCCATCGCCGCCGTTGAGCCAAGCGATCGGTAAAATTTGCGGGCTTCTTCAAGCTTTTCTTCCGACCAGCCGATCTCTTCGAGGTTTTCATGCTTCGGCCAGGTCGACTCCGTTTTAAGAAGCGGTGTGTCTTGATGCCCGATTATGAGAAGAGCAATCATATTTATCATCCCTGCTAGTATAATGATCGTTCTTTTTTCGCGTTTACTCATAAATGACCCATTCCTAACTCGTTCGATTACATGAAGGAATACTTGCCGCTTGACTCGTCTTGATCTCCCGCCGTTTCGTCTTTGCCGTTGAAACATTAATTCTGCCGACAATGTAATGACCGTATTTCCACTTATTTAACACGAAAATCGTCAACATGGAAAAGGTGGTACTGACAAGAAACAAGACAAGAATCGTAAAAATGCCAAAATTCAGCGGAGTGTAATCAAAAAGAATAATTAACAAGGCCATGTACATCGTATGAAGCAAATAGATGCCGTACGAATATTGGCTGATTTTAATAAATAACTGCGGAACGGTTTTCATCTTCATCGCAAAATAAAGGACAAAAACGATTACGCTGCATGTATGAAACAGTATATCAACCCGCTTTGAGCTGTCAATGGTAAAGCCATTATGGTAGGAAAGAAGCAAAACAGCGCCGCTGACAAACGGGGCGATCAAGACCCAAACTTTATACTTTTTAATCATCGCTGAAAAAGTCTCATAGTGAGAACCGATGTAATAGGCTAAAGTAAAGTAAAAGATCCAGCCTGGAAATGGAATCCAATAATAGCGCTCCCAAATGTAATCGGCAAACGGCAGCGCGACCGGGTCGGTAAAATTGAACACTGACAAATAAATGACATTGAGAATGAGAGATAAGCCGATCACCTTTAAAGGCGGATGGCGGTCAAGCCAGCTGCGGCCCCAGACGAACAATAAATAAAATTGAAAAATAATCAGGACGAAGTAGGCATGGAAATCGCCGATAAAAATGTTTAAAAACGCTTTTTTGGCGAACTCTCCTGAAGAAACGAGCAAATAAGGGAAAGCATAAAGAAATCCCATACAGACGTAAGGAATCAAAATAAATTTGACCCGTTTTGCTAAAAAATTTTCCGGGATCTCCTTTTGTCCTTTGTAGCTGAATCCGAGAATGAGCGCCGTGATAAAGATGAACGTCGGCGTACCATAATATAGGAACATATTGACTGAATCAAGCACCAGCTTACTGTAGTTCGGCAAGGCCGCAAGGAAGCTAATATAGTCCATGCCCCAGTCAATCGAGTGGAGAAGGACTATGCTTAAACAGGCGATGCTTCGTAAAAAAGAAATTTCATGCAAATATTGTTTGCCCATAAGAGATCATCATCTTTCTTTATGTGATAAAATCCGTCATCGCATCTCTCGTCTTGCTTCTCTAATCCCCTTTCACGTAGAAAGAAAACACTGTACTATGTAATTTGAAGTATAGTAGATAACCAGAAAAAAGTAAAAAGCCGATCAAACAGGAGCTAAGCGCCAAAAAAGGGAGTAAAACCCTTTTAATTCCAAAAGGTGGACGGGATAAGCATAGTAGAAAGGTTAAAATCAACGGGTCTTTCGTTCTGTTTATTTGGATAAAATTTGTAACAGAAGTAATTTTGTTAAGGCTGTCTTTCGTATCTTGAAAAACTGTGTAATGTCACAAAAAAGAATGAAAGAAAGATTATTTTGATAATTTCACATACCATATTTCTTTATAAATGAAAAAAATTAAAACCGCGATTAAAGAAGTTAGCAAGCCATTTAGCGGACGGTTTTCAGGTTGATGGAAGCAAAGACAGGCAGGGAGAACAGAAATCATGATGGCTCAGCAAACGGGGCGAGTACATGCCGAGAAATAGAAAAAACTACTAAAGTAAAAAAACACGTTGTATACTTACTAGTAAGGGGTTTATAGAGGAGGAATGAAAAGATGAAAATATTAATCGTTGGAGCAGGAGCAGTTGGAGGCTATTTTGGCGCAAGATTAATTGAAAAGGGAGAAGACGTGACCTTTTTAGTACGTGAAAAGCGAAAGCAGCAGCTGCTTGAAGATGGCCTCGTCGTAGAAAGTAAGCACGGGGATGTAAGCGTTATCCCGCAAGTGATCACCGCTGCGGATCAAGGGTCGTTCGATGTTGTTTTAATTGGGACAAAAGCGTATCATCTCGATCAGGCGATTGACTCTGTAAAACCGTTTGTACATAGCAAAACGATCATTATTCCAATGCTGAACGGAATTGCGCACATTGAACAGCTTCAGCAAGCTTTTTCAAAGGAGCAGGTGATGGGCGGTCTCTGTTTCATTGAATCGACCGTGACAGCAGACGGAATCATCCAGCAAACGAGCGGCATTCATCATTTCCTGTTCGGGGAGCTTGATGGACAAGCAACAGAGCGGCTTAAGCAGCTTGAGGACGTTTTTTCCGGAACGAAAGGAAAGTTTAAAGCAAGCAACTCGATCATGAGCGAATTGTGGAATAAATATTTGTTTATTACAGCCATGTCCGGGGTGACGACATTATTCCAGCAGCCGATCGGGCCGATCCTTGAATTGGAGGAAGGCCAGGAAGTTATTAAAACCGTCATCAATGAAATCACTCAGGTAATGCGGGCGGAGGGCGCTCCAATTGCCGAAGAGGTGGAAGCAGAACAATACGGCCGTTTCATCGCTTTGGACTATAAAATGAAATCATCCATGCAGCGCGATATGGAAAAAGGCGCCCCGGTAGAGGTCGACCATCTCCAAGGGTACCTGCTTAAAAAAGCACAGCACCATAAGATTGAAACCCCTGTGTTAAAAAGCATTTATGTCAACGTCAAGCTCTATGAAAAAAGCCGATCATAGCATATGACGCTTCAGCCCGTCGACCTTCCCGTGAATGAGGTCGACGGGCTTTTTCAGCTAAAATGAGTGGAAGGAACTGTTTATTTCAGGATATACCCGCTGTCATTCGTCCGGATTTGCAGAACACTTTGTGTCCCAGTCTCTGTTCTGCTGAAAGCGGTCATTTTTATCCAGCCGTTCCTCTAGAAAAACAAACAAACATTCGGTACAATGGAGGAAGAGATTGGTGAGGTGAGCGGATGTTTAAAGAAACGTTAGAACAGCTATTAGCTGAGTTACGAGATGGTGAGGATTTTAAGGAGCGAATAGTCCATTGGCGCGAAATGAAGGAAGTGCCGGCACGGACCAGGCCGTTTCCTGAATTTATCGATGACCGTTTAAAGCAGGCTTTACAACGGAGGGGAGTTTCCGAGCTTTACCTCCATCAGCACGAGGCGGTCAGCTATGCCGCCAGGGGGGAGAATTTTGTGGCGGTTACTCCGACCGCTTCCGGGAAAACACTGTGCTACAATCTGCCTGTTCTTGAGGAGATTTTAAAGGATGAGGAAAGCCGGGCGCTTTATTTATTTCCAACGAAGGCTTTAGCGCAGGACCAGAATAGTGAGATTAATGAAGTAATAGAGGAAATGGGAGGTAAGGTAAGATGTTTTACGTATGATGGCGATACGGCACCGACGATTCGCCAAACGGTCCGGAAAGCAGGTCATATTGTAATTACCAATCCCGATATGCTCCATTCGGCGATTTTGCCGCATCATACGAAATGGGTCGCGTTTTTTGAGAACTTGAAATACATCGTTATTGATGAATTGCATACGTATCGCGGCGTATTCGGCAGCCATGTCGCCAATGTCCTTCGCCGCTTGAAGCGGATTGCCCGTTTTTATGGCAGTGACCCGCAATTTATTTGTACGTCGGCAACGATTGCCAACCCGCAAGAGCTGGCTGAGCAACTGACAGGTGAGCCGATGCGGTTAATTGATCAAAACGGGGCGCCCCAGGGGAAAAAGCATTTTCTCTTTTATAATCCGCCGATTATTAATGAGCCGCTGCATATCCGGCGGAGCGCGACCGTTGATGTTAATATGCTCGCCAAACGTTTTCTCGAGAATCATATTCAGACGATCGTGTTTGCCCGGAGCCGGGTGCGGGTGGAGATCATTTTAAGCCATTTGCAGGCTCTTGTTGAAAAAGAACTCGGCCCGAAATCGATCCGCGGCTACCGCGGCGGTTATTTACCGAAGCAGCGGCGGGAAATTGAGCAGGGCTTGCGTCAAGGTGAGATTATCGGCGTCGTCAGCACGAATGCGCTTGAGCTTGGCGTCGATATCGGCCAGCTCCAGGTATGTATTATGACCGGCTATCCGGGATCTGTCGCCAGCGCCTGGCAACAGGCCGGACGGGCCGGCAGACGGCAAAATGAAGCGGTGATTATTATGGTGGCGGGTTCCACCCCACTTGATCAGTATATTGTCCAGCATCCGGAATATTTCTTTGAGCGTAGCCCGGAATCGGCCCGGATCAATCCGGACAATCTCATTATTTTGATTGACCATATTAAATGCGCTGCCTATGAGCTGCCATTTAAGCAGGGAGAAACCTTTGACGGGGTGGAGCTTGACGATATTCTTGAGTTTCTTGCGGAAGAGCAGGTGCTGCATCAGCGTGGGAAGAAATGGTACTGGATGAATGACGCGTTTCCGGCTCATGGTATCAGCCTCCGTTCGGCGTCGCAGGAAAATGTCGTGATCATTGACCAAAGCGACCGCGCTCATCACCGGGTGATCGGGGAAATGGACCGCTTCAGCGCGATGACCTTGCTGCATGATGAGGCGATTTATCTTCATCAAGGGGTGCAGTACCAGGTGGAATATCTTGACTGGGAGGAGAAAAAAGCGTTCGTCCGGGAAGTTTCGGTTGAATATTTTACCGACGCGAATCTGGCTGTGCAGCTTCGGGTGTTGGAAGAGGATGAGCAGCGCGCTGAGCCGGAGGCGACCATTCATTACGGGGATGTAATGGTTAACGCCAAGGCAACGATTTTCAAGAAAATAAAGCTCTCAACCTTTGAAAATATCGGCTCCGGCCCGATTCATCTGCCGGAAGAAGAGCTCCATACAAGTGCGATGTGGATCAGCTTTTCCAGTGAAATAGTCGAGCAATTTGGCGAAGCGCCGTTTGACCAGGCATTGACTGGGCTTGCTCAGCTTCTGCAGCAGGTTGCGCCGGTATTTGTCATGTGTGACCGTCATGACCTTCATGTTGTTCCGCAAATGAAGGCCGAGCATTCTGAGCTTCCGACGATTTTTCTCTATGATCGTTATCCCGGGGGAATTGGGCTGGCGAAAGAGGTTTATCGACACCTGCCGACAATTCTTGCCCAAGTTTATGATTTGCTGAATTCGTGCCGGTGCGAACATGGCTGTCCGTCCTGTGTCGGTGCCGCTTCCGACAGCGGAATTAACACAAAAGCGCTCGTGAAAAGATTCATTTCCTTATTACGCAAAGCAGAGGAGAGACATGTATGATGAAGCAAAAGCTTCAACGGATGAAACAGCATCTGCAGCTTCAGGAAAAACAGCCTTCGTCCGTCGGCAGTGAGGGCGCCGTTTCTCCTCAGCAGAAAGTGCCGTTTGAAAAAGAATGGAAGGAGCGGCAAGTAAGCGCTCATTGGTTCGAGGACGAATATACGCTGGTAAGGAATCAGCAGTATTCGCTGAACCATCAGCATGGTCGATTTCGCTTCAGCGCCGTGGAAGAGGCAGTCGCTAGATGGCAGGACCATCTATGGCATCATCCACTGTCGGCGAAAGGTCGTCAAGTGGATGACCTGTTGTTCTTTGATACGGAAACGACCGGCCTGAGCAGCGGAGCCGGCAATACGATTTTTTTATTAGGTTATGCGAAAATCGAAGCTGGAGAAGTGCGCGTCAAACAATATTTTTTGCCTGGACCGGAGCATGAGGTGGCGCTATACCATCATTTTTTAACGGATGTGACAGACTTGCGCAGTCTTGTGACCTTTAACGGAAAATCGTTCGATTGGCCGCAGGTGAAAACGCGTCACACGTTTGTGCGTGATCAGGTGCCGAAGCTGCCTCAATTTGGTCATTTTGATTTATTACATGCGGCGAGAAGACTATGGAAGGAAGCATTGCCAAGCTGCAAGCTTTCTGTCGTTGAAGAACAGGTTCTGCAATTTGAGCGGGTGGAAGATACCCCGGGCTATATGGCGCCAATGCTTTATTTTGATTTTTTGCAGGAGCAGCATCCGGATTATATGAAAGGGATTTTCCAGCACCATGAGTGGGATGTGCTTTCGTTAATGACGTTATATGCCTGTCAATCGATGCTCGTGCTTGATTGGCTCCAGCAGGAGAGCCGGCCATCGCGGCGGGAAGCCTATGAAATCGCGCGCTGGTATGAAGCGGTAGGGGAGAGGGAGCTGGCTTCGTCTCTGTATGCTCAGTTACTTGACGGAGATGATGACATCGCTGAACACGCCCGTTTTGCTTATGCGACCGGGTTAAAGCGGCAGGAAAAGTGGGAAGACGCATTTTTCCATTTTCAACGTCTCACCTCGTTATCCGCCCATTCCTTTGAAGCTGCGATTGAGTGTGCAAAGCTGGCTGAGCATAAAAGGAAAGACCCGGAACAGGCGATTTATTATAGTGAACTTGCGGCGCGCCATTTACCTGCCAACGAAAAGCAAAAGCAGCTTCATCGCCAGCTTCGGCAAAGGATGGAGCGCTTATTGAAAAAGGCGGGAAAGAAATAAAAAGCTATTTCCTGGGGAAGCGCAAAAAGACTGATTTTCCTACAAAAATCAACAATTTTGTGAACGCGCAATAAAGACTAGTTTTCTTCCTTAAAAAGTCAATTGTCAATGAGCTGAAAATCATTTACAATATGAGCGAAATCAATTAAAAGGATGAGTGAACGAAGATGTATCGCACCATATTAGTATTGTTTTTTGTGATCATTGGCCTAACGTTGTTTGTGATGAGTGAAATTCGCGACGGGGCGTTTGCCTTTCTATAAGACGAAGCGGCATGATTTGCTTATAAATAGGTGAAACAACTAGTACAACTACATAGTGACTAACATAGGTTAATATTGACTCACAATAAAAGGAGGAAATAAAACTTATGCATTGTCCACCGAAAGTAAATCACTGTCCGCCAAGACCGAATCATTGTCAATTGCCAACGACAACACAAGTTCTGCCAGCTCAGGTACACCCAACACAGCACAATATCGTAGAGAAAACATGCGAATATATTGTCCCAGAAGTGTATCCGACGCATACAACAAACGTGACAAACCATGTGTATAAGCATGTGAAAAGCTTCCCGCAAACTCAATCCTTTGATCAAACAATCAGCAACCAGCAGTTTGTTGCTCCTTCTCAAGGGTTTGGAGCACCGGTAGCCGGCGCGATGACACCACCACGCCCGAATATGATGGGACAAATGGGAATGAATGGTCCTGTGATGGGTGCGATGAGTCAAGCGAATGCCCCTGTCATGGGAGCAATGAGCCAGGCAAACGCACCTGTGATGGGCGCGATGAGCCAAGCGAATGCGCCTGTCATGGGTGCGATGAATAACATGAAGGGCAATAAATCATGTGGATGCTAAGTAAATAGCAAAACGTGAGAGAGCAGGCTGAAGACCAGTTTGCTCTTTTTTTGAAAGGATGTGACTATGAAAACACTGGCTGTTTCCGGTTATAAAGCGCATGAATTAGGTATTTTTGATCAAAAGCATCAAGGGATTTATTATATTAAGAAAGCAATTGAACAGCGGCTGCGCGCATTTGCCGATGAAGGGCTCGAGTGGGTGATTATTAGCGGACAGCTGGGCGTAGAGTTATGGACAGCCGAGGTTGTTTATCAGCTTAAGGATGATTTCCCCTCCCTGCAATTGGCTGTATTGACGCCTTTTTTGCAGCAGGAGGATAATTGGCAGGAGGCAACGAAACAGTATTATCAGGAACTGCTATCCAAAGCAGACTTCGTCGACAGCATTACAAAGCGCCCTTATGAAAGTCCGGCTCAGCTGCGGTTGAAAAATGAATTTATTATTAGCAAAGCAGAAGGATTATTATTGCTGTATGATGAAGAGAAGATCGGCTCTCCCCATTACTATTTGGAGGTTGCCAAAAAACGCCAGCAAACCGAGGACTTTCCGGTCTACTTTATTACCCCTGAAGATCTGGATTTGCTCATTTCGGACGAG
Source organism: Halalkalibacter oceani (assembly GCF_023715605.1). Lineage (GTDB taxonomy): Bacteria > Bacillota > Bacilli > Bacillales > Bacillaceae_D > Halalkalibacter > Halalkalibacter oceani. The sequence continues at coordinate 58,678 of NZ_JAMBOL010000003.1, read as the reverse complement.
CAAAGCTGGGAATAAAGGCGTGGAACAAGGAACTCCCGCTTACGAAGACAAATTGACAAGTTCAAGAACTTTTGAAAAAATAGAGTAAGCTGTACATATATGCTGCATAGTAGAGGTGATAAAATTGAATCAACAGGATATTCGTTTTACAGCAAAGGACATTTTGGAAAAAGACTTCAAAACAAGTATGAGAGGCTATAGCCCTGACGAGGTAGACAAATTTTTAGATGCTATTATCCAAGACTACGAAGCTTTTCAAAATAAGGTAGCGAGTCTGGAACAAGAAAATGCCCAATTAAAGCGCGAGGTAAAGAAGCTGTCTGAACGCAGTCAGCGACAAACGCCGGCCCCGGCGGCCGGGAATACAAACTATGACATTCTTCAGCGACTTTCAAATCTGGAGAAGAAGGTTTTCGGGAGCAAGCTTTACGAGTGAGCGAAAAGAGAATGGTTGATGTCTATATCGATGGGGCCAGCGCTGGCAATCCCGGCTTCTCGGGCGCTGGTATTTTTATTAATTATAAAAATGGACAGGTGGAGCATCATTCGATTCCCCTCGGTTTGTTATCGAACCATGAGGCCGAGTATGAAGCGCTGCTCCTAGCGCTTGATTTATGTCTGGAGCGCGGTTTGACGATGGTTTCATTTCGAACCGATTCCAAGCTGATTGATGAGGCGGTTGAAAAGCGCTATGTGAAAAATAAACGTTACCAGCCTTATTTGCACAAAGCGCTCGAAAAAATCGATACATTTGATCTGTTTTTTATGAAATGGGTGCCAAGTAACCAAAATAAAGACGCCGACCAGCTGGCGAGAAGGGCGATTCGGGAGAACGCTAAATAATACCATTGATTTGACTGACGTTTTAGCATATAATTAAATTTGTCGCTTAAGACTGCTTCAAGCATTCAGGTAACCGCTGCATGCGTTAGTATGTAGAGGAAAGTCCATGCTCGCACGAGCTGAGATGCTCGTAGTGTTCGTGCCTAGCCAATTCATAAGCTAGGGTAGTCCGGTTTCGACTGGGCTAACGGCAAGGGAAGCACCTACGTCTTCGTGATATGGTGTGAGCCCTTTGAAAGTGCCACAGTGACGTAGTCCGCCTGGAAACGGGTGGAGTGGAACGCGGTAAACCCCTCGAGCGAGAAACCCAAAATATGGTAGGGGCATTTTCCCGGCTGGAAATGAACAGCCTGGAAGAACAAAGAGATTTCTTTGTAGATAGATGGTTACCACCGGAGTACGAGGCTCATCACCGTTTGAAGTACAATGGTACAGAACATGGCTTATCGAATGCTTAAGAGATGCAACAAAAGCGACTTACAACATCAACGTAAGCAAATGTGCAAGCATCGTCGAAATGCTTCGCGCCGCCTGCCTGTATGGAGACATTCAGGGCAGGCCTTTTGACGTTAAAAAACATCCCCAAAAGACCAAGTTTTGGGGATGTTTTTTTGCGAAAATAAGCTTAAAAATCTTTCCTGAAAAATCATTTCTCGGTGACGCATCACTCCCGAAGCGCTTTAAAGCAATGAATTTTTTTGTTTACATACGATAAATATTAGATTAATATTGTTTTAAGATAATACCAAACTATTTGAAAATTACTAAAGGGGTTTGATTATGAAAAAGACATGGAAACATTGGTTGAGTATTGCAGTATTAGGTCTTGGTTTAACCGCCTGTGGCTCTGGTGGAACAGAGCAGGCACCAACGGATGCACCTGAGGAGACAGAGGGCGGTGGAGAGACTGCCGAAACAGATGAAGCGCTTCAATTTACAATCGGTGCGACACAAATTGTGGAACATCCGTCGCTGGATGCCGCTTTTGAAGGCTTTCAGGCAGCGCTTGCTGATGCCGGTCTCGATGTAACGTATGATTTCCAAAGCGCGCAAGGCGATCAAAATAATACGAGCGCGATTGCGAATAACTTTGTTGCCGATCAAGTTGATCTCATTTTTGCCAACTCGACGCCAAGTGCATTAGGCGCCCTTCAAGCGACAAATGATATTCCGATCCTCTTTACTTCTGTAACAGATGCAGTTGGAGCAGGACTTGTCGAAGCGATGGATCAGCCTGGAGAGAATATTACAGGAGTGCTAGATCTTCATCCTGACGCCATCCAAAATACCGTTGACTTTATTGATCAATATTTCGCCGATGCAACGGTCGGCTTGATTTATAACGCCGGTGAGCCAAACTCTGTTGCCCAAATCGAAGCTGTCCAGGCTGCTGCTGATGGAACGAGCCTTTCGCTTGTAACGAGAACAGTAGCGACTTCAGCCGAGGTCCAACAAGCAGCCGCGTCGCTTGTCAGCGAAGTGGATCTCTTTTATATCGTAACGGACAATACCGTTGTTTCAGCGCTTGCAACCGTTGTCGGTGTTGCAAATGAACAGGATATCCCACTTGTCGTTGGTGAGCCGGATTCCCTAGCTGGAGGCGGATTTGCGACATTTGGAATTGACTACCACTCAATCGGTTACCGCACAGGTGAAATGGCGGTGGACATTCTTACAGGTGAAAAAGCAACGTCTGAAATTCCTGTAGAATATCCTGCTAATATGCAGCTGCTCATCAACAAAGAAGCTGCGGAAGAGCAGGGTGTTGAATGGAATCCAGAATGGGATGAGATCGCCGAATTTTATGAGGCAGAATAAGGAGCACGTTGGAGACCGACCTGTCAGTACGGCAAGTCGGTTTCCGTTTTTTTCAAGGAGCAGAAGTGAGTGAAGAAGAGCGAGGTTCCGCATGTTATGTGTGGTGACCCACTTTTTACTTCTGTCTGAGGAAATCCTTGTCAAGAAGCGCTTACATCTGGATAGAATGATTGACATTAAAGATGAATAGCGTAAACTATATTTGTATTGATTATATGAAACTCTTATTTCTCACGGGTTGAACTCGAAAGAATCAGTCCGCAGAAATAAGAGATTTGCATGCACATTGGGAGGTTCCTATGTTTTTATCTATTTTTAGCGCAGTTGAATCTGGAATTATTTATGCCATTATGGCGCTAGGGGTATACTTAACGTTTCGCGTATTGGACTTCCCTGATTTAACCGTTGATGGCAGCTTTGTTACCGGAGCAGCCGTAGCCGCGATTTCCATTGTAAATGGAGTCAATCCATTTGTGGCGACGGCGCTGGCAGCCATTGCCGGCTTTATCGCAGGCTGTTTCACAGGCTTGTTACACACAAAAGGGAAAATCAACCCGCTTCTTGCCGGGATTTTAATGATGATTGCGCTCTATTCGATTAACCTGCGCATTATGGGTCAGCCGAATGTGTCCTTGATCAACGAGCCAACGGTCTTTCGGCAGATCGCCGGCATTTGGGAAGCGCTCGGGATTGACAATGCGCTGAACAGCTTTACGCAGATGCTCGGACTTGCGCAAGCACCACGGACATGGTCGATTTTGCTGCTCATGATCATCGTGACGCTGATCATTAAGTTTGCTGCCGACTATTTCCTGAAAACAGAAGCCGGGCTCGCACTTCGGGCAACTGGTGACAACCAGAAAATGATCCGTAGCTTCTCAGCGAATACGGATTCCTATATTATCATCGGCCTTGGACTTTCGAACGGCCTAGTTGCCTTAGCCGGTGCGTTTATCGCCCAGCTCGGCGGGTTTGCCGATGCCGGGATGGGAATCGGTCTGATCATTATCGGTCTCGCTTCGGTTATTATCGGGGAAGCATTATTCGGCACGAAAACGATTTTCCGCACGACGCTTGCCGTGATCGGCGGAGCGATTATTTACCGGATTGTCGTCACCCTTGCATTACGAGTTGATTTCCTTGAAGCGGGAGATATGAGATTGATCACCGCGATTCTCGTCATTGCCGCACTCGTGTCACCGAAGTTGATTGAGGCGCGTAAAGAAAAGAAAAGACGCCGGCAAAAACAGCTGGCACGCAAAGGAGGCGGCGAGCATGCTTCATCTGCATGATATTTCACTAACCTTTAATGAAGGGACGCCCGATGAGAAAAAAGCATTACAGAATACGAATCTCTCGCTTGAAAAAGGCGATTTCGTAACGATTATCGGCAGTAACGGAGCGGGGAAATCGACGTTGATGAACGTCATCTCAGGCTCCTTGACTCCGGATGTGGGGGAAGTGAAGATCGCTGACAAAGAGGTCACATACTTACCTGAATACAAACGTTCCCAGTTGATCGGACGGGTCTTCCAGGATCCAATGGCTGGTACGGCACCGACGATGACGATTGAAGAAAACTTGGCGATCGCCTATTCGCGAAACAAAAAGCGCACGTTGAAAATAGGCGTGAACAAAAAACGAAAAGATCTCTTCCGTGAGTATTTGGAAACATTGAATCTTGGCTTGGAGAATCGGCTTTCCGCCAAGGTCGGTCTGCTTTCAGGGGGAGAGCGTCAGGCATTATCGTTGTTAATGGCGACGTTCACCGAACCAAAGATTCTTCTTCTCGATGAGCATACGGCTGCCCTTGACCCGTCAAGAGCCGAGCTGATTACAAACCTGACCCGTGACATCGTGAAAAAGTATCAGCTGACGACGTTGATGGTCACGCATAATATGCAGCAGGCGCTCGATCTCGGGAATCGTCTGATTATGATGGATAAAGGGCAAATTATTCTGAATGTCGACAGTGAAACGAAGGAAACATTAACGATTGAAAAGCTGCTTAAGGAATTCCAGCGAATCCGCGGCAAGCAAATGGACAGCGACCGCGCTGTTTTGGCATAAGCAACGGAAAAAACGAATGTAAGTCGAAAACGATGGCCCGGATAAAAAGGGGAATCCCCTTTTTATCCGGGCACTTTTGTGCGGCAAAGCGGCACATGAGCAACAGGTTTCCGTGCTGGTTGTATCCCGTCCTATTTCCTGTATAATAAGAGGATGATGCCAGTACGTAAGGAGTTTATACATAATGGAAAAAGTAACGTTAATCGCCACGGCGACAATGGGGCTGGAAGCTCTCGTTGCACGCGAAGTAAAAGCATTGGGCTATGAAGATGTCCAGGTCGACAATGGAAAGGTGACCTTCACAGCGGATGTTTCCGCGATCCCGCGCGCCAATCTGTGGCTGCGGACAGCAGACCGCGTCAAAGTGAGGATCGGAGAATTTAAAGCTCTCACCTTCGATGAATTATTTGAAAAGACGAAAGCACTGCCGTGGGCCGATTTTATCCCTGTCCACGCTGAATTTCCGGTTATCGGCCGCTCGGTAAAGTCCAAGCTGTTCAGCGTTTCCGATTGCCAGGCAATCGTCAAAAAAGCGGTTGTCGAAAGCTTGAAAAAACGCTACAAACGAGGCTGGTTTGATGAGGATGGCCCTTTTTACCGGATTGAAGTCGCACTCCATAAGGATATCGCGACGCTAACAATTGACACGAGCGGAGAAGGGCTGCACAAGCGCGGCTACCGATACTTTCACAATCAGGCTCCGTTAAAGGAGACGCTCGCGGCGGCGATGATTATGCTGACACCATGGAAGCCGGATCGTCCATTTGCCGATCCTTTCTGCGGTTCAGGTACGCTGCCGATCGAAGCGGCGATGATCGGGCAAAACATCGCTCCCGGCTTTAATCGGGAATTTGTTTCGGAGAGCTGGCATTGGATCGGGGAAAATCGCTGGAATGAAGCAAGACAGGAAGTCGAGGACCTGGCGAATTACGATCAGCCGCTCGATATTCTTGGCAGCGATATTGACCACCGCAGCGTTGAGCTCGCGCAAAATAACGCCCAGGAAGCCGGCTTTGCTGATTTACTCACCTTTAAGCAAATGCAGGTCAAAGATTTCAGACACCGGGGCGAGTTCGGCATTTTGGTAGGCAATCCCCCGTACGGCGAACGTCTTGGGGAAAGAGCGGAAGTTGAGCAGCTTTACCGTGATATGGGAGACGTATTTCAGCAGCACTTGCCAACATGGTCGATTTATATGCTGACCTCCCATGAAGGCTTCGAGGAGCTGTACGGCAAAAAAGCATCCAAAAAGCGAAAGCTCTACAACGGAAATTTAAAAACCGACTACTATCAATTCTTCGGACCAAAACCAGCGCGAGTGAGTGAAAATTGAAATCGATGAAGATGAGGGTGCCTAAAGAGCGTTGACTTTTGGGCACCTTCGATTTCTTATGTGATCGTTGGCTGTAGTTGAAATGTTATTTTTAATGATTATAAGATCTCCACTTTTCAGTTCTAAGATATCTGCTAAAAATACTTCGATTAATTCTTCCTGGTCTTTTGCTAGAGGAACCCCCCCTAAATAACGTTTTTTGTCTGTTGTCACCATGGCAAGTATTTCTTTGATTTGTCCACCGTTATCAATCCTTCTCGTTGCTTCAAATAGTATCGATTGATGTTATCCGCCATTAAAGTCGGAATGAAGAAAACGCCTATTGCAGTAGCAAGTCCACCAGTACCTACATGAATTAAGTAACTGTTTGGGTAGTTAGGGTATTGCCTAGGGGGTCGCCATCTGGCGTGATCAGCAAGCGAATGCAGTTGAACAATTAATCGTCGTTCGGAAAAAACACCTTCAAAAACCTGGAAGGTGTTTTTTTATAGAAGAGCTGGAAGGCAAACTTAAAAAATGTCTAGCGTTGCCAGTGTTCCGGTCTATTTAAATAGTGGGGTAAGACAGTGGCAAGATTCCCTTTAGCTGAATTGACTTGTGCTTGAGTAAGGTAAAGAGCCTCTGCTAAATTAGCATTGCTGAAATCAGTATCTCTCATATCGGCGCCGATAAAATCAACTCTTCGCAAATCACTGTGACTGAAGTTTGCGGCCATAAGCCATTTCCCTCTGAAACTTTCTCCTCTGAAGTCCAGCCCTTTTAGGTTGACCCCGATATAGTCCGGGCGCTTATATTTTTCTGGTAAGCGGGTAAGTTTTTGATAGTTTGAACGGTATAATTCGCTCACCTTCAAGAAAAGAGGATTAACTTTGCTTCTATGTAAGGACAGGTCAAGACTTATGATTTCATCAGGTGCTTTTAATGTTAACTCCTCAGTCATATCGTAGAAATGTCTAATCTCCTCTTTCAAATCCTGCGCTTCTTCCACCTCAAGTGATTGTTGTAAATATACAAGCATCTCATGGAACTGCTGAACAATTGGAAAGACAGCAAACATTTCTTTTTTGATGCTCGTATGTTCGCGCCAGTCTCGGCGCTTATATAGAAGTTGTGATACTTTCTGTCCGGCTCCAAAACATTCGTAGCTGACGCAGCCATTAAATCCATTATCCCGTAAGGAGTCATGAATGGAACAGAGGTGATTTGTCTCAAGGTGCTGACAAGGTTGTCCACCGTCCTTATTATAGGGGAAGTCATTTGATTTCATATAAGGTAATGCTACACAACACAGACCGAAGCAGTCTGAGCAGTTCGATTGTAGTTCATTTTGCATATCTACAGCTCCCTGAATTTAACGATATATCTAATATATAGGAAACGTAAGCGAATGTGCTGCCTACATTTCACAATGTTGAATTTTTGCCAAAAGAACAAAATATAACAATAATATTATTATAAAAATCAATATTTATTTATTGCAAAACGATAAATCGAATGGTATAGTTTTATTGAAATTATGAAGAGAGGTGCTTTTTGATGAAACAAGGAACAACGCTCTTTTTAAGAATCGCTGTTATTCTGATTGGCGTTCCTGTGCTTGCTTTATGCATTTTTCTCGTCCCTGAGATTGCGCAGTTTGCCGCGCAGCTGCTTCCGACAATAGCGTATGTGAATTATTTTGTTTTTATTTTTTTCTATATGACGGCCATTCCGTTTTATGGAGCGCTTTATCAAGCGATTAAATTGCTAAGCTATATTGACAGGAACAAAGCATTTTCGGAATTATCGGTGACTGCCTTAAAGAAAATTAAGTATTGTGCAATGATACTCAGCATTTTTTATCTGGCGGGCATGCCGCTTTTTTTCCTTGTGGCTGAAGTAGATGATGCCCCGGGGATTATCGTAATTGGGCTGGTCATCATTTTTGCCTCAGCGGTGATTGCCGTGTTTGCTGCTGTCCTGCAGAGGCTTTTACAGGAAGCTGTGCAGATAAAATCAGAAAATGATTTAACGGTCTGAGGTGAAGAAGATGGCGATTATTATTAATATTGATGTCATGCTGGCAAAGAGGAAAATGAGCGTGACCGAGCTTTCGGAAAAGGTCGGGATCACGATGGCGAATCTTTCTATTTTGAAAAATGGCAAGGCGAAGGCAATTCGCTTATCAACATTAGAGGCAATTTGTAAGGCTTTGGACTGTCAGCCGGGAGACATTCTGGAATACCGGAGTGATGAAGGCGAAGAGAAGTAAGAGAAAAGGGGAGCTATTCATGCAAGTAATCCGTGAAAAAGAATACGTCGAGCCGCAACTCGTTAGAATGGGAAAACAGCTCGTTCGTTTTGGCTGGGAGCAGGCGTTATCATGTTTGTTTCCTGTTGTAATTTTTGCTTCTCTCGCGATAACGCAATGGATTTCACTGCCTTGGCTGCCGCGCTATGACTGGCTGCTACTCATTTGCCTTCTGATGCAATGGTGGATGGTACGTTCAGGGCTTGAAACGCGGGACGAACTTAAGGTGATCACCTTGTTTCACCTTATCGGTCTCACTTTGGAAATCTTCAAGGTACATATGGGTTCCTGGTCTTATCCGGAGGAGGGCTATGTCAAAATTTTCGACGTTCCGTTGTACAGCGGATTCATGTACGCCAGTGTTGCGAGCTATCTCTGTCAGGCGTGGAGAAGATTACATGTCGACCTCATAAACTGGCCTCCGTTTATCCTTGTTGTCCCGCTCGCCGCTGCGATCTATTTGAATTTCTTCACCCATCATTATTGGGTTGACGTTCGCTGGTGGCTATCTGCCCTTGTGATTATCGTTTTTTGGCGGTCATGGGTGAGATACAATGTTAACGGGACCAGTTATCGGATGCCGATCGCCCTTTCTTTCGTGCTGATTGGATTTTTTATCTGGATCGCCGAGAATATTGCGACCTTTTTCGGGGCGTGGGAATATCCGAACCAAACCGAAGCCTGGAGTCTTGTTCATCTTGGAAAGGTCAGTTCGTGGCTTTTATTAGTGATAGTCAGCTTTTTGATAGTAGCGACATTAAAGCAGGTCAAGCAAAAAATTCAATAAGACGGCTGGATAGGGAGCAGAAGTCATCCAACTGCAATAGTTCCACTCGCCCCAAGCCCGTTGTGAGAAGCTCTCACAATGGGCTTTAAGGTCGTGGCTTATTGCCTCGAGCTTGATAAAAGAAAAAAAGCACCTCTTTTGTCTCGTTTCTTTTGCTTTTTCTAGTGACATTTACCTGCATTTATGCATAATGGTACTTAAGTGGGGGAAATGATTAGGTCATAAGACTACGGTGAAGATACCCGGGTTTGTTTATAAATGAACGATAATTATATTATGTTAACAATGCATGTTTTCGTTCAGGTTGGAAACACTTAGCAAGGAAGGAAATGAGAAAAGGAGGGAGATCCAATGAAGCAGCGGGACTTAGGTCAGAATGAATACGACGAGCTAAAGCAGATTGAGCTTGCGATTCAATCGGCTGAGCATATGGTTGGTCAGGCGACAAGAAGCATGGATGAGGAGCAGCTGGAAGCAGCGACGAACGCGCTCCAGGATGCACGGAATCAGCTGAAAAAAGCGACTGCGTTTGAGACGGGAGTCGATCAGCACTTTTTTGAGATGTCAGAGGAATTATTGGCCAAAGCCGATCATCAATTGAAGGAAGCAAAAGATAAAGAGTAGCCATCGATTGGCTTCCTCATTGCAAGAGGCTCGGCAAAAGGTTGTTTTTTTATCTTTTGCCGAGCCTCTTTCGCAGGAAAAAGCTTATCCGTTGTTTGAAGATTTTTGTCTCATTCCGTTTTGCTTTCATTCCGGATGATGAATTTCTTTATACGTTGGATGACTGAAATCAAGGTAGCCGGAATCCTCCTCATAATCAATCACCATTCCGTCTAAATACCAGAAATCATCTTCGTTCACAAAAAAGGTCACATCCTCTTTCTCCACTAAATAGGATGTTGGCTGCGGTCTTTCCTTCATCACGCCGACAGAAAACCCGCCGGAGCCGACGCCGCCAACCCGGACGTACAGGCGGAGCGTATCTCCCGGGTGGAGCGGAATTTCTCTAATATATAAGGCAGCTGCCGAATCGGTAATCGTAAGCTTCATCACATTCTCCTCCTTATGTTCTTCTTAGCATAGCATATTGCGCCAAGGACGAGAAAGAGATTGATTATTTCCGGTGATCTCGTTATGATGGCAGAAGAAACAATTGGAAAAGGTGGGACATAAGATGCCGGAACATAACGCTCAGCTTGAGACGGATTTTCGTCAGTTCGTGAAAAAAATAGAAGATTACAAGCAAGCATTGGCTTTGCTCGCCTGGGATTCACGAACCGGCGCGCCAAAGAAAGGAATGGCGCAGCGCTCGGAAGTCATCGCGACGTTATCCGCGGAGGTGTTTGCCCTTTCAACTTCCGAGGAAATGGCGGAGTACCTCGGTCAATTACGGGAAGAAGCGCTGTATGCCACTCTTTCAGAGGTGACTCGGAAAACGGTTGATGAGTGTCACAAGGAATTCGAACGAAATGTAAAAATACCGAAAGAGGAGTTCAAGGAATATGTCCTGCTCCAGTCGCAAACAGAAACGCTTTGGGAAGAAGCGAAGGAAAAAGCGGACTTTGCGATGTTCCAGCCGAATCTGGAGAAACTGGTCGCCTTTAAAAAGAAATTCATCGGCTATTGGGGATACGAGGAGCATCCGTATAATACGCTGCTTGATGATTATGAGCCTGGTGTGTTTGTCGCGACGCTCGATCAAGTGTTTGCTGAGCTGCGTGACGCCTTAATTCCGCTCGTTAAGCGGGTGACGGAATCAGCGCATCAGCCGCAGACGGATTTTCTGTTTCACTCATTTCCAAAGGAAAAGCAAAAGGAACTAAGCTTGGCGATATTGGAGAAGATCGGCTATGATTTCTCGGCCGGCCGCCTTGATGAGACGGTGCATCCGTTTGCGATTGGCATTAATCCGAATGATGTGCGGATTACGACAAAATACAAGGAGAACGATTTCCGCGTCGCCTTGTTTGGCACGATTCATGAATGCGGTCATGCGCTGTATGAGCAAAACATTTCACAGGAGCTGATCGGCACGCCGCTATGTGACGGCACGTCAATGGGCATCCATGAATCGCAGTCGCTTTTCTGGGAAAAATTCGTCGGTCAGCACGTTGGCTTTTGGGAACGGCATTATGATTTGCTAAAGCAATACAGCAGTGAGCAATTTTCTTCTGTTTCGCTTGAGGATTTTTACTTCGCCGTCAATGAAGCGAAGCCGTCGCTCATCCGGATTGAAAGCGATGAATTAACGTACTGCCTCCACATCATCATCCGCTACGAGCTTGAAAAAGCGTTGATGGAAGGTTCGCTTGACGTAAAGGATTTGCCGGCGGCGTGGAATGAGAAGATGGAACAATATATAGGGATTCGACCGGAAAACGACGGAGAAGGAGTGCTGCAGGATGTTCATTGGTCGTTTGGGGCATTCGGTTATTTTCCATCCTACGCGCTCGGCTATATTTATGCCGCGCAAGTAAAAGAAGCGCTTGCAGGAGAGCTGCCGCAGTTTGATCAGCTCGTCCGCTCAGGCGATTTTGCACCGATTCGCGACTGGCTGAAGACGAATGTTCACCAGTACGGAAAGCTCAAGCAGCCAGCCGAGCTGATCCGCTCAATTACAGGCGGAGGAATTGATGCGAAGCCGCTGATCAATTATTTAACCGAAAAATACAGCCGGCTCTACCAGCTGTCATAACAGAGAAAGAAATGCGAAGCCGTCCTACGGCTTTCGGGGCTGACTTTATTTAAGTCAGCCTCTTTTTTTAAGAAATGGCAGATAAAGCAGGCCGAACATCAGCAGGGCAATGAGCTCAAGCTGAAGAATGTACCACGGGTAAGGCGCAAGAAAATCAAGGATGCTGCCATTGACCGGTTTTCTGGCGAGAAACATATAATTGGCACCTGTCCAGAGGTTGACGAGAAAGGCGACCAGCGCAAAGCCGTTTAAAACGAGAAAGGACTTGATGATCGCCACCGCTCTGATGGTGAACCGTTCCACCCACACCATATGCAAAATCGCCGTAATGATCGCAAAATGAGCGATAAAAAAGTGCAGAAAGCGATAATGAGGGAACGTATAAAATAAATCAGGCGTAAGGATTGCTTGAAGAGCGCCGGCAAGACCGAAAAAATAAACGATTTCAAACAGGCCTCGGCTTTTCTGAAAAAGCATCAGCATACACACGTACAGGCTGATCGTACAAAGCTGAAAGGGAAGATGATAGCGGACATCCCATGTCGTCGCGAGTAATGTCCAAAGTAGCAGGCTCAGCTCAGATACGAGCAATATCGCCAGGATGATCCAGCGCCCGTAGCACTGCACGACGGGTGTGGCGTGCCAGCGGTAATAAAGGATCAGAAACAAGACAAAACATAATAAAATCCAAAGATGGGCCGGCGACAGAAAAAGCGCCGGTTCATAATAGCTGCTGTCATAGGCAAAAATATCATTCATGCAAACTCCTCCTCAATGTCAAAACGAAAGCTGCTCAATCGCTTTTTCGCGGGCCTTGTTTTGAACATGGGCATATACTTGCGTTGTCGCGACCGTCTCATGACCGAGCAGGCTTTGCACCGTCAGCACATCGACCCCCTGCTCAATCAGCGCTGTGGCGAATGTATGACGCAGCTTATGAGCGGAAATCGGTTTTGTCTGTAAAGAAGGAATCGAGCGGGCCGCTTTTTTCAGCTGGCGCTGAAGCATCTTTTGCAGTGCGCTGACCGTAACGCCAGGCAGATACGCGCCTGTTTTGAAATCATAGCCGACTAGCAGGGGGTCCTCGCCGTGAGCGGGCCGGCTTTTTTTCGGCAGGGATTCCAGGTAGCGCCTTATAAGGTTAATCGTTTCCACAGATAGAGGGACGGTGCGCTCTTTGTTTCCTTTGCCGTGAACGAGAATCGTCCTTCGTTCAAATTGTACCTGTTTCAGCCTTAGGGAAGCAAGCTCGGAAATCCGCAAGCCGGTAAAGACAAGCAGATGAATCACGAGGAAATCACGCTCCTTCAAGTATTGATGGTAGCGTTTTTGGCGTTCGCTCGTACCTGTCGGCAACTCGGCATCGAGCTGCTTGAAAAACTGGCGCATCTCCTCCTTCGTCAAATAAACCGGCTCCTTTTTGCCGATTTTTGGCCGTTTCACTGCCAGTACTGGGTTGGTTTCCGTCTTTCCTTTTTTTATCAAATAATCAAACAGCGATTGCAGGACTGACAGCTTGCGGTTAATTGTCCGCGCTTCATTTTCAACTTCCAGGGCGAGGTACGATAAATAATGCTCAATCCCGTCCTTTTGCAGCTGGAGGAAATCATCAAGAGTGAGGGAGGACATATCAGCCTCACTCGAACCGGTTGCCTGTTTCACATAGGAAAAGAAAAAGCAGAAATCATAAATATAGCGCTGAATCGTCGCCGGGGAATAGCCGAGCGCCAGCCGGCTCAGCAAGTAATCCTGGACAAAGCCGGGCAGCTCGCCTGCTTTTTTAAATGTGGAGAGAAGCTGTAGCTTCGAGGAAAAATGCTCGTGTTCCTCTGTTTGTGGCATGCGATTTAGTTTTGCAAATAGCGACATCTTATTCACCTCTTTACCAGTTTAACGCAAAAATAACATTCTGTGAAATTGATATTTCATGGAACGTTATTTCGTAAAAAAATCAGGCTTGGGCAAAAGGGTAAAAAAACAACCTTTTGCCCAAGCCCCCACACACAAGCCCTATTTCAACGCCCATTTTCCGGTACTGATCGTGATTCCTTTTTCAGGATCAGCGGTAATCGCGTATGTATTCATCAGCCGCTTCACATGATGCAGCTCTTCGTCGAGGATCGAGCGGAGTGCTGATGGTTTTTCCGGGATATGGGCGGGACTGTCATTGATTGTCACGGTAATCCTCATTCCGGTTTTTTCAAGCTCGTCGAGCAGCTGCACCATCATCGTCGCGCCAGCCGCATGACGAATCACTGTTCGTGTGAGCTCGGAGATGGCTGTCACGACCTTCGTTCGGTCAATGGGAGAGAAGCCGATTTCTTCAGCAGCCTGTCTTATTTTGTTTCGTGCGTTGACAATATCAGCTTTTGTCGTAAGTGTAAGAGTGAATGTAGTCATCGTATAACCTCCATAAGTGCCAGTTGGGAAAATAAAAAAAGCCAAAAAGAAGGTCGCCTAGTACCTTCTTTTTGGCTTATGACTAGCTTTGTTTCTAGCTCATTGCCGCCATTATAGCTTGTTAGGAGTTAAAATGAAGACGATAATGCTTTTATCGGCGTGAAAATCCCAGTTGACAAAAATGTCTTCCACCTGGGCCTCCAGATAAATCTCAAACTGCTCCTTGCTTTTTGTCAGCAACGCTTTTTCCAGCCTGCGCTTCGCCAAGGTGAGCTGCTCCTCAAACCCGAGCTCAATCAGCTCCTTCTCGATCTCGACGAGAATGCCGTGGCGGATGATGACAAGCGTGCGCGGATTGAGTAAATAGGAAGCCACTTGATCGGGGAGCTTTTCCGCCTTTTTCGTAATATGTCCTACTTCCTCATTGACGAGTTCGCTATTCGGATATGTATAAACGCTCCTATCAGCATCTTGATGCGAAATCCCGCAGAGCAGACCCGAGTATTGCTCCAGCGTCCAATCATAGTAAAGCTCATCAACGACGACTCCCGTGCTTTCTTCAATAATTGCAGCGATCTCGGGAAGGAGACGATCCATCATTTTGTCTCTCGTCTGTTGGATCGTCAGAAGATCGTTTTGCTCAAGCAACACTTGTTCCATCGGGGCAATGAAGCGCCGGAGAAAAATCGTCACAAACGGCTCGGATATACTGACGAATACGCCTTCTGGTCCTTTCCCGAAGTGATCGCGCAGCACCTTCCCGATTCTGCTTGCGATTTCAACCTGCTTTTTCTTTGTCTCCAAGTGATCATTCCTTTTTAGAATGCGGCTTTTTTTATCCTCATTCCTTTTCTTGTATTCTATTATAGCGTAAATAATGGTACAATCCCATATTATTCCGTTTGTTTTTTGTTTTTTCGTCAATCATAACGGAAAGTCGGCAAACAAATGGGAATGATTCACAGGCTTACGATTCAGGAAAAAGGGTATAAAACGTAGGATGTTAGGTAAAGGGAGTGTACGTCATTTTATGATCACATTTAAAAATGTAACAAAGGCCTATCCGGATGGAACCGTCGCGGTGAAGCAGCTCAATATGACGATTGAGGCGGGGGAATGCTTTGTCTTGATCGGCCCTTCAGGCTGTGGAAAAACGACGACAATGAAAATGGTGAACCGCTTAATCGAGCCAAGTGAAGGGAGTGTCTCGATTCAGCAGAAAAACATCGCCGATGTGAACATCGATCATCTGCGCTGGAACATCGGGTATGTGCTGCAGCAAATTGCGTTATTTCCAACGATGACCGTTGCCGAAAACATTGCTGTTGTACCTGAGCTGAAAAAATGGTCGAAGCGGGCGATTGACGAACGAATCGATCAGTTGCTGACGCTGATCGGACTTGCTCCGGCTCAATTTCGTCACCGCTATCCGCGGGAATTGTCCGGCGGCCAGCAGCAGCGCGTCGGCGTCGCCAGAGCGCTGGCGGCTGATCCGGATATATTGCTGATGGACGAGCCGTTTAGCGCGTTGGATCCAATCAGCCGCGAGCAGCTGCAGGATGACATTAAGCGGCTCCAACAGTCAATTCGAAAAACGATATTGTTCGTGACACACGACATGGAGGAAGCGCTGAAGCTCGGGGATCGCCTCTGTATTATGAAGGATGGCAACGTGGTGCAGGTCGGCACGCCGGCCCAGCTGCAGAAGGAGCCGGCAAATGACTTCGTCGCAGAATTTATCGGCAACCGCCAAGCACCGGTGACGCTGCGTCAGCTGATGACTCCTCTGGAGGAGAGGATCGCAAAAGACTTAAGCACAATTTCAATTGATGCGCCGCTGCATGAAGTGTATGAACGTCTGGCCGGTGAACCGGAGCTGTATGTCATAGAAGGGGCGGACGTGGTCGGTCGAATTACATATAAAGACTTTGCCTACCATCTCGCCAAAGGAGGTGCCTGATGGAAGCGATCCAGCGGTTACAGGACTTGTTTGTTATGCGGCAGGAGTTGCTATGGTCGTCCTTATGGCAGCATATGCAATTATCACTTCTGTCCCTTTTATGCGCTGTTTTCATCGCCGTCCCCTTAGGGATTGTCCTCTCCCGTTATCCGCGTTATGCAGAATGGGTCATCGGCGTGACAGCCGTCCTGCAGACGATTCCAAGCCTGGCGCTCCTCGGCTTTATGATTCTGCTCGTCGGGATCGGGCCAACGCCGGCGATTATCGCCCTGACGATTTATGCTTTGTTGCCGATTCTCCGCAACACGTATACCGGCATAAATGAAGTCGATCCGGCGATCCGTGAAGCGGCGACAGGGATGGGAATGAATTGGCGTCACCGCTTGCTGAAGGTCGAGCTGCCACTGGCGATGCCGACGGTGATGGCCGGTATCCGCACTTCAATGGTGCTGATTGTCGGTACGGCGACGCTGGCGGCGTTAATCGGGGCCGGCGGTCTAGGTGATTTGATTATGATCGGCATCCAGCGGGCGAACAATGAGTACATCCTGCTCGGCGCAATTCCGGCAGCGCTGCTCGCCTTAGGGTTCGACCTTGTATTGCGTATCACGGAAAAGCGGACGAAAGGAGCCTCGTATAAGCCGATCATTGGTCTGCTTACATGTGCAGTGGCGTTGATCGTCGTTCCGCTGTTGTTTACGGAGGAGAGTGGAACGGATATCGTCATCGGTGGAAAACTTCAGGCAGAGCCGGCGATCGTCGCCAATCTATACAAGCTGTTAATTGAGGAAGAAACGGACTTGAATGTCGCTGTTCAGTCGGGGCTTGGTGGCACCGATATCGTCTTTAACGCGTTGAAAGTTGGTGACATTGATCTTTATCTTGAATTCTCCGGCACCATTTTAAGCGGCATTCTTCAAAAGACGGAATTCAGCTATGATCCACGCACCGCCTACGAGGAAGCACGCGATGAGATTTATGAGGCGGACGGGCTCGTCTTTCTTGAACCGATGGCGTATCAGAATACATATGCGATCGCTGTAACGAAGGAATTTGCTGAAGAAACTGGTGTGCAGACGATTTCAGAGCTTGAGCCGTATCGCGATCAGCTCGTCGCCGGCTTTACTTTTGAATTCATTGATCGACAGGACGGCTACGCTGGTTTTTCCGAGGTGTACGGCTTTGAATTTGCCGATGTTCAGACGATGGATGCCGCCTTGCGCGCCAGAGCACTCGTTTCCGGGGAGGTGCAGCTGATTGATGCCTATTCGACCGATCCGGAGCTCGTTGAATATGAATTGCATGTGCTGGAGGATGACCGCCAGCTGTTTCCTCCTTACCAGGGAGGGGCGCTTGTGCGCGAGGATACGCTGTTGCGCTATCCGGAAATAGAAGCTCCGCTTGAACGTCTGGCTGGAGCGGTGACGGAGGAGGAGATCCGGCAGTTGAATTATGCAGTCGACTATGAGGATGCTGACCCGGAAGCTGTCGCACGTGATTTTTTACAGGAAAAGGGATATATTAAATAAAAGCATGATTTTCCACCGTCGTAGCAGGAATGTCAGAGGCTGATGGAGAACAGTGTAGGATAGAAGAAGATGACGAAGGAGCTGGAAAGATGAGCATTCAAAATCCAAGTGATCAGGAAATCAAGGAAATTTTAGCGACAAACAAACGAATTGCGGTTGTCGGCTTATCGGATAAGCCGGAGCGGACTTCCTATATGGTATCAGAAGCGATGCAAAAAGCCGGCTATGACATTATTCCGGTTAACCCAACAGCAGATGAAATATTAGGGGTCAAGGCTGTGTCTTCCTTGAAAGACATCGACGGGGAGATTGACATCGTTAATGTGTTTCGCCGCAGTGAATACTTGCCTGAAGTGGCCAAAGAAACGGCCGAGGTCGGTGCGAAGGTGTTTTGGGCTCAGCTTGGGCTTGAGAGCCAGGAAGCCTTTGACATTCTTCAGGAGCATGGTATTATCAGTGTCATGAATCGCTGTATTAAGGTTGAGCATGCGAAGTGGAAATAACCGAAAATGCTCTCGAAAGATCTGTCTCTGATCTTTTCGAGAGTTTTTTTAAGCTGAGAAAGGATTACATTTTCGGACTGGTTCGAGGAAGAGCATCGGCTTGGCATGTGACCCAAATGGCTGAAAGACCCCTGTTTGCAGCCAACCTCTACCGATGTAACGGCTCTGCATGCCGCTTCCAAGAAAAGCCGCTATGCGGTTTTTTTAAGTGGAACGTGCGATTGGCGGTTGCGAATATTGAAATAATCGCTACAATAGTAAAAGCAAGGTAGAACGAATGACAAATAGAAACGTTTGTTCTGTTGTGCTACAATGAACAGTAGCACGATGAAAGGAGTAGCAGCATTGGCTAAAAAACAATACAACGACTATAACGATGATGCAATACAGGTACTCGAGGGATTGGAAGCGGTCAGAAAGCGTCCGGGTATGTATATTGGCAGTACGGATGCCCGCGGCCTCCACCACCTTGTTTATGAAATCGTGGACAATTCCGTTGATGAGGCACTAGCCGGCTACGGATCATACATAAATGTGACGATACATCCAGATAATAGTGTTTCTGTTAGTGACGAAGGACGCGGGATGCCAACCGGGATGCACAAGTCAGGAAAGCCGACTCCCGAAGTGATTTTAACCGTGCTCCATGCCGGCGGAAAATTCGGCCAAGGCGGCTATGCGACGAGCGGCGGGCTTCATGGTGTCGGCGCTTCGGTCGTCAATGCGTTATCAGAGTGGCTCGTCGTCGAGATTAAGCGCGACGGCTTTGTCTATACACAACGCTTTGAGAACGGGGGCAAGGCGGTTACCTCTCTTGAGAAAAAAGGAAAAACACGAAAATCAGGGACGACGATTCATTTCAAGCCTGATCCGACGATTTTCACGACGACGACTTACAATAAGGAGACGTTGACCGAGCGCTTACGGGAAGCAGCCTTCCTGTTAAAGGGATTAAAAATCGAATTAATTGATCTGCGCGGGGAACGGTCAGAGGAAACCTTTTATTTCGAAAACGGCATTGAAGCCTTCGTTGACTATTTAAATGAAGAAAAAGAAACATTGAGTCCGGTCGTCTTTTTTTCCGGAGAGCAAAACGAGATTGAGATCGAAATTGCCTTTCAGTTCAATGACGGCTATACGGAGAATGTTCTCTCCTTTGTCAACAATGTGCGGACGAAGGACGGCGGGACGCATGAGCTCGGCGCCAAGGCTGGGATGACGCGCGCCTTCAATGAATACGCGCGAAAGGTAAAGCTGTTAAAGGAAAAGGATAAAAATCTCGACGGCTCCGATATCCGCGAAGGCTTTACCGCGATAATCTCTGTCAGGGTCCCGGAAGCGAAGCTGCAGTTTGAAGGCCAGACAAAAGGCAAGCTCGGCACGCCAGAAGCACGTTCGGCGGTTGACAGCCTTGTCTCTGAGAAGCTTTCTTATTTCTTTGAAGAAAATCCGGAAATTAGCACGATGCTGATCAAGAAAGCGATTAAAGCGGCGCAGGCCCGCGAAGCAGCACGCAGGGCGCGTGAGGATGCACGCAACGGCAAAAAAAGTAAGCGCAAGGACGTGCTCTTAAGCGGAAAGCTGACACCGGCCCAATCGAAAAATCCGCAGCGTAATGAGCTGTATCTTGTCGAAGGGGATTCCGCCGGCGGATCAGCCAAGCAGGGACGCGACCGTAAATTCCAGGCCGTTCTGCCATTGCGCGGAAAAGTCATCAACACGGAAAAAGCGAAGCTTGATGATATTATGAAAAACGAGGAAATCCGGACGATCATTCATACGATCGGTGCTGGAGTCGGCGCTGATTTTTCACTGGAAGATGTCAACTATGATAAAATCGTCATCATGACCGATGCCGACACGGACGGCGCGCATATTCAGGTGCTGCTGCTGACGTTTTTTTACCGCTATATGCGACCGCTGTTTGAGGCCGGGAAGATTTACATCGCCCTGCCGCCGCTCTATAAGGTCAGCAAAGGCGCCGGCAAAAAGGAAGTTGTGGAGTACGCCTGGGATGAACGAGAGCTGGCCAAGGTGATAAACCAGGTCGGACGCGGCTATACGCTTCAGCGCTACAAGGGGCTTGGTGAAATGAATGCCGTTCAGCTGTGGGAAACGACGATGGACCCGGAAACGCGTACATTGATCCGCGTCAAGCTTGAGGACGCAGCGCGCGCAGAAAAGCGTGTCACGACTTTGATGGGTGATAAAGTTGAACCACGGCGGAAATGGATAGAATCTCATGTCGCCTTCGGTCTTGATGAGGAATCGAATATATTAGAGAATGAAAATCTTGCGATAGTTGAGGAGGAGTAAGCTTGGCACAAACAGAGCGTTACTTAGATCTTCCTTTTGAAGAAGTCATTGGCGACCGTTTTGGCCGCTACAGTAAATATATTATCCAGGAACGAGCCCTGCCGGATGCACGCGACGGACTTAAGCCGGTGCAGCGCCGAATTTTATATGCGATGCATAAGGACGGAAACACGGCGGATAAGCCTTTCCGTAAATCGGCCAAAACCGTCGGGAACGTGATCGGGAATTATCATCCGCACGGCGATTCCTCGGTTTATGAAGCGATGATCCGGATGAGTCAGGATTGGAAGGTGCGCAACCTGCTTGTTGACATGCACGGAAATAACGGCTCCGTCGACGGTGATCCGCCGGCGGCGATGCGTTACACGGAAGCGCGTTTATCTGCGATCGCCTCTGAACTGCTGCGTGATATTGACCGTGATACAGTCGAATTCATTCCGAACTTTGATGACTCAGAAGAGGAGCCGGTCGTTCTTCCGGCCATGTTTCCGAACCTGCTCGTCAACGGCTCGACAGGGATCTCTGCCGGTTATGCGACCGATATTCCGCCCCACCATTTAGGTGAGGTCATCGATGGCGTCATTATGCAGATGGAGCGGCCGTCAACGACGCTTGACGATTTGCTGACGGTGATAAAAGGGCCTGATTTTCCGACCGGCGGTATTGTCCAGGGCATTGACGGCATCCGCCAGGCGTACCAGACAGGAAAAGGCAAGGTGATCGTCCGCGCGAAAACGGAAGTTGAGGAAGTACGGGGCGGGCGCTCACAGATTGTCATTACAGAAATTCCATTTGAAGTCGTAAAAGCGAACCTTGTGAAGAAAATGGACGAGCTTCGTTTCGATAAAAAAGTCGACGGGATTGCCGAGGTTCGGGATGAGACCGATCGTACCGGCTTGCGTATCGTTGTCGAATTAAAGAAAGAAGCCGATGCCGAAGCGATTTTACATTATTTATATAAAAATACCGATCTGCAAGTGACCTATAACTTTAATATGGTCGCGATTCACAATAAAGCGCCGAAGCTGATGGGGCTGCAAGCACTAATTCAAGCCTATATTGATCATCAAAAGCTCGTGTTTACGAGACGGGCTCATTATGACTTGAAAAAAGCTCAGGACCGCCAGCATATCGTGCACGGGCTGATTAAGGCGATTTCGATTCTTGATGAAGTGATCGCCACGATCCGGGCCTCAGCCGACAAGAAGGATGCTAAACATAATTTAATTGAACAGTTTGCTTTTACGGAAGAGCAGGCCGAGGCGATCGTCACCTTGCAGCTTTACCGGTTGACGAATACAGACATTACGACTCTCGAGGAAGAAGCGGCGGAGCTTGAACGTCGCATTCATGAGCTTGAAGCGATTTTGGCGAGCGAGAAGAAGCTGATTTCCGTTATCAAAAAAAGCCTGCTGGCGATTAAGAAAAAATACGCCGATTCACGGCGCACTGTCATTAAGGAAGAGGTCGAGGAGCTTAAAATCAATATGGAAGTGCTCATTGCCTCTGAGGACGTCGTCGTGACCGTGACGAAGGAGGGCTATGTAAAGCGGACGAGCATCCGTTCGTATACGGCATCTAGTGGAGAAGCTCCGGGTATGAAGGAAGGCGACTATCTGCTTGGCCGCTATGACATGAACACGACGGATACGCTGCTGCTCTTTACGAAGCTTGGAAACTATCTCTATGTTCCGGTTCATCAGCTGCCGGATATTCGATGGAAGGATAACGCCCAGCATGTCGCCAATCTTGTTTCCGGCATCGAGCGCGACGATGAAATCATTGAGGCGATCCCGATCCAGCAGTTTACAGAAGAACAATCGCTCCTCTTTATTACGAAAGACGGCATGGCGAAGCGCTCGCAGCTCTCGCTCTATCAGGCGCAGCGATTCTCTAAGCCGCTGATGGCTCTGAAGCTGAAGGCTAACGATGAAGTCGTCGCCGTTCACAAAACAGATGGTCACCAGGAACTCTTTTTAGCAACAAAGTTTGGCTACGGACTATGGTTCCGCGAAGAAGAAGTGAACCTTGTCGGTCAGCGTGCCGCCGGGGTAAAGGCGATTAATTTAAAAGACGGTGACCAGCTTGTCGACGCCTCTACCTTTACTCTCGATGATAAAGTGGAATTGCTCGTCGTCACCCACCGTGGCGCCGTGAAGAAAATGGCGATTACGGAATTCGACAAGTCCTCACGCGCGAAACGTGGTCTCGTGATGCTGCGTGAGTTAAAATCCAATCCGCACCGCGTTATTGCGTGCCGTCGGGTTGTCCAGTCAGATGAGCGTTACACTGTCCTCACGAGCAAAGGAACAACGGTGGACATTCAGCCGAAAGACTACCGTAACAGTGACCGCTACAACAACGGTTCCTTCGTGATTGATCAGGCAACGGACGGAGAAGTCGTGGACGTATGGCGCCATGTGCAGGCTGGAACGGAGTAAACCGATATTTTTCATTCTCAGGCAGGCGCTTCCATCTAAAGTGGAGCGCCTGCCTTTATGCAGGTAACACATAATATAATTATGTAAACTATATAGTGAGAAATAACGTTATAACTACGGGAAAGAAGGAGGGCTTAGATGAACTTACGGTTTAATCTACTAATTAAAGTCATGACAGTCATCATTTCATCACTCGCCTATAGTGTTTATCTGTCATGGATCAGCTATACACCGCCGGATGAAAGGGCTGCCGAGGTATTGTACCATTCATTTATGACTTTATTTGCGTTTCTCTTTCCCCCTGCCTTTTTTCTGTTTTTTATTTTCGGAGCCATTCTCTCATCCTGGGTCGATCATAGATTGTCCTATTATACGAAATGGGCAGGAATGAAGAAGGCTATGATCGTCATCACAGCATATGCAGGGATAGGGCTGGTCGGCGGTCTCGCGCTTTCTTTGCTATCACAAGCTGTCTTTCTTTCATTGACGATTCCAGGTGCGCTGCTTTTTCTAGTAGTACAAACCCTTCTCCAGTACAGCTTTTCCGCATTATCATTATCGCAGTCAGCCAGGCGAAACTAAAAAGGATCTGCCCCTTTGGCTGCCTGCTTTATTTTTCATTCAATACAAGTAAAATATTGGTTTATTAATTCAGAAAATTCTGTAATAATGAGAAGTGATCGTAAAGACTAATAGAAATGGGGAATGAGAGTGAGGTTTTCAATTGCAGTGTTACCAGGTGATGGCATCGGGAAAGAAATAATGGAGGCGGGCGTCAGCGTCTTAAAGGCCGCTGAAGAAATCGTTTCTGGCTTTGAGCTTGATTTTGCTCACTTTGACGCAGGAGCCGAGCACCATAAACGGACCGGCACCGCTTTACCGGAAGCAACCTTTGAGGCGTGCCGGTCAAGTGATGCGATCTATTTAGGAGCAATCGGACTACCTGATGTCCGGGAATTCCCCGGAGGGCCGGAAGTCAGCGGACAGGTGATGTTTAAGCTTCGCTTTGATTTAGATTTATTCGCGGGAGTTCGTCCGATCAAATTATATAAAGGAATTGACAGCCCGCTGCGTGATATGGAGAACATTGACTTTGTTGTGCTGCGGGAAAACATCGAAGGTTTGTTCGCTTCCTACGGAGGTGGCACGCTCGTTTCAGATGAAGTCGCCACAGATACGATGGTGATCACAAGAAAAGGGACCGAAAAAATTGTTGATATGGGCTTTCAGCTTGCTTTAAAACGCGGCGGTCGCCTTTTAGACCAGAAGCGGGTCGTCACATGTACGGATAAAAGCAACGTCTTTCGTTCGATGGCCTTTTTCAATAAAGTCTTTCATGATGTCGCCGATCGTTACGAGGGGCAGGTGGAGAGGGACCACGTTTTAATTGATGCGATGACGTTGTTAATGGTGCAGCAGCCGCAAAATTATGATATTATCGTAACCGAAAATCAGTTCGGTGATATTATTTCTGATTTAGCAGCAGCATTAGTAGGCGGGATGGGGATGGCGCCATCAGGAGATATCGGTCATAACCACGCGATGTTTCAACCAGCTCACGGCTCTGCGCCAACGATTGCCGGCAAAGGAATCGCCAATCCGCTGGCAACAATTTTATCAGGAAGCATGATGCTCGATTGGCTGAGTGATCAGCATAGCTGCCCGGAAGCGAAAAAAGCCGGCGAATTGATTGAGCAAGCGGTTGCCAGAACAGTCAAACGCGGTGTAAAAACGGTCGATATTGGTGGAACAAGCACAACGGCAGAAGTGGCCGAGAACATTATTGCCCAAATGAAAGCACATGCCCAGCTACTATAAAGGGAAACAAAGCCTTCACCCGACGAGCAAAAAGGGTGGAGGCTTTGTTTGAGGCTTTTTTAAACTTGATCAAAAAGGCACTTTATTAACAAAGAAAAAATAAGGTATAATGTTGTTTTCTGTTGGCATTTAGTAACAGATAAATATATTATGTAAACTAAAGAAACATCGAGGTGGAAAGATGAAGGGAACAACGCATATAATCGGCGGCCTGGCAGCCGCTGTCATCACAACACAAGGATTTGACATTTCAGTACAACAGCCGATGATCTTTTACAGCTCAGCACTAATCGGCGCCATCATACCGGATATTTGCCATCCGAAATCGATGCTCGGAAGACGGATACCGATCATTTCAAAAAGCATTCACCGCGTTTTTGGCCATCGTGCGATCACACACAGCTTGCTTTTTGTCATCGGTTTGGCCTGGCTGTTAAATCAATTGTCATTTGGCTTTGCAGCAGATCTTCAAGCCGGCATTCTGGCAGGAGTGATCAGTCATATCATTCTTGATGCGATGACGCCGCGCGGAGTGAAATTGCTGTATCCATTGCAAACGAGCTTTCAATTGCCATTACATAACCACACAGGATCTAAGCTAGGCGAAACGATAATTGGCGTAAGTTTACTTTTTCTTACAGTCGCATTGCTCGCTGTTTAACATTTTCTGTCTCAAAAACATAAGTTAACTTCGTGATTGAGACAGAAAATAAGAAATCGTAATTGATTCCGATAATATATATTATGTAAACTAAAAAATGATTTTATTTTTCGTCTTCCTTCTTCTCTACATAAGCAACTGTTACTTTAACCAGTATCACCTAACATACGTTGTAAATGAAGAGATTTTTTATTAAATAGCACTTCCATATCGATAAGCAATAAACCATCATCAATAATAAGTTTTTTCATTATCGCCTAACGCCTACCTATTTTTTCTTAAGGTTAAGCCGCCGTTAGTGAAACAAAAGCTGAAAGACAATTAATAAAAATATGGGTCCAAATACGATAAACATTCTTACTTTTCCACTAACCTGCGCGTAAGTTTCATATCTAAAGAAGCGAACAGGAGACATTCCCATCATAAGAAGCACTCTTGGGTGTGCCCGATATAGTTACGCGTACACCCAAGAAGCCACCAATCATTTTTTATCGATTTTACGATTCATTAAAACGCGTAACGTTTCCTCAATCCCTTGCCTATAAGGGGTGGCCGGTATCGGGCCGATACGATTTTCGTATTTTTCTCCGCTTAATACAAATCCTTCTTTTGTAAGGTACATAATTTCAACGACTTCTCTCATAAATGAACTAAACAACCCCATAAAACGAACGGTAGTTTTAGTCAATGGAATGACCATTTTACGGTTACTCGTTACCTCACGAGCGATCTCGATGATTTCTTTGCCCGAAATCAGCCCAGCTCCGGGTATATTCCAGTTCTCTCCGTATGCATCATCTTTCTCCGCTATATTCACAATCATTTTGCCTGCATCCGGTAAATAGACATATTCCCTCGGAGTTTTCAGGTTGCCAAAAAAGATCGATACTTTTTTATTTGCCATCCCTTCTAATGTTGGCTGCATGTATGAGCCTTGGGAGGTTGCTCCGTAATAATCCGGAAGTCTCACAATTAAAGCTTTAGCGTTTTGCCATTTGTTACTGAATATTAACTTCTCGTAATCTACCCTTAGCTTTCCCTTTTTCGTATGGGGGTGTTTAGGATGACTTTCATTCCCTTTCGCAATTTGGTATCCATACACGTAAATTCCATCAACAACGACGATTTTAGCTCCTAAACTATCGGCAGCTTTCATCGCACTTTCTCCAAACAAAAGAAGTTTCTCTTCCATTTCCTGATACGCCACACCAGAACAGAGAAATAGTATTTCTGCCCCTTCTGCTGCGGCTACAATTTGTTGATAATCAAATATATCTCCAACTTTGTAGGACAATCTCTGATCATACTGATGCTTTTTCATTAATTCCTTTAATTTTGTCTCAGTGCGTGCAAAAGCAACAACTTGGATGTCTTTTGCTAATAGTTCAGTTATGATGACTTGCCCCGTCGCTCCAGTTGCCCCTAAAACAATCGCTTTTTTCATTTTACTAACTCCTTTATTAGTGATTGATCAATAATTAACCGGCGTATGAATGTTCCTGGATTTAATGATTCTAAGAATTGAGCTAAAGCAAGAAATACAAGAGCAAGCCATCGTTTCGGGCTGCGCTCATTTGATTTGGTATGAGGGTGAACACCAGTATTCATTCTTTCACACTCCTTTTTTATTGATTGATTGGATTACGTTTACCTGAATGGTTCAACAAGCAAAGGGTAAAGCCATTAAGAACTGTTCATTGATTGTCCTCCTTCTTATTCATCTTCTCTGCATTATCATCAGTTAAAATTTTATTGATTAATCAATAACAAATATGCAGAAAATAAACTACAGCAGTCTTTTTAAATTTTTCAACGATTATCTATCGGTTAGTTCTTTGGCATATCGCCAAAGAACTCAGGAAGATCTAAGAAATAAGAAATATTACAGAGCATGCCCATTGCAATTGAGAATGTAGCGTTTCTTTCTGCTTCGTCTATTCCTGCTTGCTTGAATTTTTCCAAAAAGATATTCCTCATACGAACCAATCCTGATTTTACTACTTTTTGAATGGCTTCTTCTGTGATTGAAATCGCGATTACTTGCAACGCCACTTCATTAGGATTAGATACCATTAATTCTTCATAGGCTTTAACCATCTCTTTACCCACTTCTTCGTGAGCGGCTTCAACATTGTGAAATGTGTTAAGAATTCTCTCAAAAGCTCTTTCCAAAGCTGCAATAAATAAATCTTCCTTTGTTTTAAAAAAACGAAATACGTAGGGCTGGGAAATGCCTGCTTTTTCTGCGATATGTGCAGTCGTTGTATTGTAATACCCTCGATTCGCAAACACTTCTAAACCAGCTTCAAGGATTTCTTCTTTACGGCTTTCCCACTTCGGTTTAACCATGATATAAACTCTCCTGTACTTTAATTTAACGGAAAAAATGTTATTGATCAATTACTAATGTAACTGACCTTTCCAATAATTTCAACCCCTTTTTCTACAGAATATATTTTTGGGCTAATGGTAGGCCGGATAAATAAGCCGCTCGATCCCATTTCCTCAAATTCCTCAGTTCCGCAATTTGAATGGAATTGCCATTCTCTTTGTCTGATTTCCCTGTTTACGAAACCGAGGCTAATCTCTTGCGCCTTCGATTCGTCTTAGTTTCTCGGTATCCCGAGCTGGCGATGTACCGAAGAAGCGGGAGTACTCTCGGTTAAACTGTGAAGGACTCTGGTAACCAACTTCATATGCGGCACTGGCTACTGCATAGCCTTCAAATGCAATGAGGTTTCTAGCCTCCAGTAGCCGTAATTGCTTTTGAAATTGAATCGGACTTAAACCCGTTGCCTGTTTAAAATGACGGTGAAACGTATTGATAGCCATACCGGATTTTGATGCCATCTCGCCGATGGATATTGGCTTCTTATAATTATCGCGAAGCCATTGAACAGTCTGAGAAATCTTGGAGAAATTGCTTTCCCGCAAGCCAAGCTGCCTCAAATACCATCCTTGGGGGCCCATCAGAACACGATAAAGGATTTCTCGTTCATAGGCTGGCGCAAGAGCCGGAATATCTCTTGGTGTTTTCGATAATCGCAATAACCGAAGCCAAGCCTCCATCAATTCAATGTCTATTTCACAAGCGGCGAACCGTTCAGAAGCAATTGGCACTAAATCTTCAGGAAGATCTCTTAATAAGCTCTGAAGAACATGCTGATTCAACTCAAGACCGAGAGCCATATATGGACGGCCATCACGGTCTTGATGTACACTTCCCGTTGCAGGAACATGTAGCGGAAGCACATGATAGGAAGGGCCTTCCAAGGCAGTGCTGCGATTCCCAATTGAAAGAATCTTTGTTCCTTGAACCGTAAAACCAATCATCGGCTTGTAAAGCGCTGCGAGTTGATGTGCGGGAATGTCTCCCTTAATCATGCTCAGCCCCGGCACTCCAGTTTCGAGTGGTCGAGTGCCTGCTCTTTTCATTAGATCGATAATTTCATTTTTAACGTTATTCATACGCAAATTCTATCACACGCCTTTCTATTCCTCAATAAAGCGCTGAAACAATTCGGCATTTTTAAACTCTCCTAATAGGGTAGACCGGATGATCTGGACGTATCATCGGTGTTTTTAGGCAATAAAAAGGCAGGATTGAATCTATCTGGCATCAGTAGAAACGACTAAAATGGAAGCTAGGTCGACAACAAAAAAGGAGGATAATTATGAAAATCGCAATCGTAACCGGAGGAAGTAACGGCATTGGAAAAGCAACCGCGCTTGAGCTTGGTAAACGTGGAGTCGGCGTCATTCTCACATACCACTCCTATCAGGACAGAGCGGAAGCTGTCGTTAAGGAAATTGAGAAGAACAAAGAAGTTCGGGCAGTAGCACTAAAACTGGATCTGTCCCACCTATCGTCATTCGAAGGGTTCGTTCTGGAAGTTCAAAAGAGCCTCCAGGAAATTTGGAACAGAACGACTTTTGATTATTTAGTCAATAACGGTGGTGTTGGTGGTCCAATGTTGTTCGCTGATATGAGCGAAGAGTATTTCGACAAGATTCTTAATACAAACTTCAAAGGACCTGTTTTCTTAACTCAGCATCTAGTCCGGTTCATGGATGATGCCGGGGCCATCGTAAATACGACAAGCACAGCCAAGAACCAATCCTTTCCCGGCTACTCCGCATATGGCTCATTAAAAGCAGCATTCTCTTCGTGGACCCGGTACATCGCCAAAGAGCTTGCGCCACGCAAAATTCGGGTTAACGCCGTTTCTCCTGGCCCTACGCACAGCAATTTCGGCGATGGAGCATTCGATAAACATCCGGAATTCATCCAGCCTCTGGCAGAACAGTCTGCATTCGGCAGAATCGGCAAACCCGAAGATCTGGCCAAGGTCATTGTAAACCTATTGTCCGATGATTTCGGCTGGGTTACAGCCCAGGACATTGAAGCATCAGGCGGACATTTGCTCTAAAAATATATTGTACGCCATGCTAAGGATGGCCAAAACGGACGGCAATGCCATATCTTCTCAGACCTGCTAACAAGCAGGTCTCTTCTTCTCAAATAATTCAGTTTGATTAGGTAATACCACCCACTATTACAAAGCAAATAGCATGCGGACAATGGTTTGAAAGCCGACTGTCTCCAGACAGAATTTTGTATTATTCTCAGGAGCAAAAATTCGCACAGCATATCCGCCATTTTCTTGCTTCCCCGATAAAATAAAATATACTAACTTTCAAAAAGTTATCCTTTATTAAATGCTATGATATAAAGCAAAGCGTAAATAAGGAGGATGACAGTGAA
Organism: Halalkalibacter oceani; assembly: GCF_023715605.1. Taxonomy (GTDB): domain Bacteria; phylum Bacillota; class Bacilli; order Bacillales; family Bacillaceae_D; genus Halalkalibacter; species Halalkalibacter oceani. Next base: position 28,446 of record NZ_JAMBOL010000003.1, on the reverse strand, counting down.
AAAAGTCTTCTCGTTTTATTTGACAGTGATCGTGTTTCTTTCAGCATGCAGCACGCAACAGCAAGAAGCGAATGTCATCATTTTAGAAAACCATCTCTCACCTGTGGATGTGCAGCTTATAGGACATGACAGCTTGTACGCTCAAAAAATTTTAGATCGGGAGGCTTTGGCTATTTTTCTTCCTCAAAGCCTTACTGATGTTGACAAAAACAATTGGGAAGATCAAGGGTTTATATATGTGGAAACACTAGAATCTTCTACTTGTCCTAAAAACATTAAAGAAGTGTCTTTTGCGGAAGAAGCCGCACTCATTGATTTGCAACTTGAGGCGCAAAGGGATCATTGCACGGATGACGCCGTCACCAAACTCTTTCTTATCCAAATGAATAGCGACCTTATAAAAAAAGCTGAACAGATTAAATTAGGCGATACTTTAGCCTCCTTTCAAGAAGGAAAAACAGAATGAAATAGAAATTGACTGGAATAATTCTCTTTTTTACGTTGATCTAATTGGATGCTGTGACTACTTGTCCTCTTGTTTCAAATTTTTAAGCTGGAGTGATCGTATGTATCGAAATTTTCTTTATCCAATTTCCCTTACATTATTTGTCTTTTTATTAGGCTGGTTATTAGAATGGAGAAATCGAATGCCCTTAAGCTTTGATGACCCTGAACAAAACTTAATGGTTATTACCTCCTGTTTCGTTCATATATTTTTTGGGATTTCTTTGGGATCCTTCCTTCTGATCCGGGAAAAAGAAAAAAATGGTACGTGGCGCTTTCATTTCTTGCAGTTCGTACTAGGTGGAGTCATTCCGTTTACCATCACCATTACGGTAACTCTACTGATTAGCTTTGGAACCATTAGATATACTAATATTAATAGCGGATTAATAGAACAATTTATGCTCATTTTTCTTGGTTTTTATTTAATGGTATGCATGAAGAAAGATTAATTTTTCTTATTAAGATAAGGGCGAATGGAGGATAATGGCTGAAATACGTTTCCTATCGTTTCCTATTCATGCCTAATCAACCGCAGAAACCAAAATTGACTGGCAGGAATCCGGTTCAACACCGGCTTTCCACCAGCCAAGTAACTGTTCGCTTTTATGAGGAGTGAATGTCCATTTCTTCAAGCTGACTTGCTTCAAAGCGATCGAGCATGTCGCGGACTTCCTCTGTTGACTCTGTGTTCATGAGCTGATTTCGTAAGCCGCTTGCGCCGCGAAATCCTTTGACATAGATCTTAAAAAAGCGATGAAGAGCTTTAAACGGCCGCAGGCCCAAATCTGCGTATTGATCATGGAGGTCGAGATGCAAGCGCAAAAGATCAAGCAATTCCTTGCTGCTATGCTCTTTCGGCTCCGTTTCAAAGGCAAATGGATTGGCGAAAATGCCGCGGCCAATCATAACCCCGTCAATATCATATTGGCGGGCGAGCTTCAACCCGGTTTGACGATCCGGAATATCGCCATTGATCGTCAAGAGCGTATTGGGTGCTATCTGATCGCGGAGCTTCTTAATCTCGGGAATCAGCTCCCAATGAGCATCCGCTTTGCTCATTTCCGCTCTTGTCCGCAGATGAATGGAAAGATTGACAATATCCTGTTTCAAAATATGCGTCAGCCAATCGCGCCACTCGTCTACATCGGTGTACCCAAGTCGGGTTTTGACACTTACGGGCAATCCCCCTGCTTTGGCAGCCTGGATTAATTCTGCTGCCACTTCCGGCCGGCGAATAAGGCCGCTTCCCTTTCCATGCTGGGTGACATTAGGCACGGGACATCCCATGTTAATATCAAGCCCCTTGAACCCAAGCTCTGCCATCCCAATGCTCATTTCGCGAAAGCTTTCAGGCTTATCTCCCCATATATGAGCGACAATCGGCTGTTCATCCTCAGTATACGTCAAACGCCCGCGCACGCTTTGTTTTCCCTCTGGATGACAATAGCTATCACTGTTTGTGAACTCCGTAAAAAACACATCAGGTCTGGCCGCTGCGCTCACAACATGACGAAACACAACATCCGTCACTTCTTCCATTGGTGCCAGTATAAAAAAAGGTCGTGGTAAATCACGCCAAAAATTATCGTTCATCCTAAACTTCCATTCCTCTCATGATGGGATGAACAGTAAACCCCTTATCCCAAAATTAAAGGCAAACCACCCTTGCCTCTTTACACTTATACCATGCTTACACACGTTTGATCAAACGGATCGCAATGGATTATGGCTGCATAAATTTCTTTTTGTAGAATTCACGCAGTTCCAGGGCATTATCTGGCCATTCTATTGCGCGACCATCGATTAATTGGCCGAGGACATCGAGGCATCTGTGCCATCCGGCGGCCGTATATAACGCCATTTCGCGATCATCAAACGTATGCCTGAACGTCAAGGTCGATCCTTGCTCCGTGGCATCGATCTGGATCTCCAGCAAATCATCGATTTCTTGAAAAGAAATGGCATGGGGAGGATGGAATTCGGTAATCACAGCCTCATAAAGTGACCCTTCCCCATCATCGAATGTTATCTTTCCACCAATGGTAAGATCCATCTCTCCAGTTGCGAAGGGGTACCATTGGGTAAAATAATCAGGCTCTGTGATAAAACGAAATACCTTTTCAGGGCTAAATGAATAGTTGCGCTGAAAAACCAAAACAGGTCTTCCCTCTTTCTCCTCAAGATTGCCGTACGTACTCATGAATGCTGCCTCCTCGTCTAGTAGCTTCCTCTTTCGTGGATATCCATATTCTTGCACATTCTTATCTGTCATTCAACTTCTCTCCACCTGTCATTGAGCCTCTTAAGCTGAAGCCCGAATAGTAGACATGTTTAGCACAAGCGAACCTATTCGGGCCTTTATTTTCATAAACGACAATTCGGAATTATCAGACATTTGGAATAGGTAGAAGGATTGGAGCGGCCTTCCTTTTCCTTCTTTTCACCATACGTAATGGTTTTCTCGGTAGGAAAGCCCCGTCGTTTAAACGACTATCTACCCTTGTGAGTATGTGAGCATTTGATTATGATTTGAGTATAAAAAGCAGGTATATTACGGGAAAGGAGGTTGATCCTGTGAGAAAGAAAATGATCGTAACTGTTCTGATCCTCGTGCTCTCGCTTGCTCTTTTCGCTTCCAGTGCTTCAGCTAACTACACGTATTGGTTCAATGACGGCAGCAGTTCCTGGAACCAATTGTACTATACAGATGGAAGTGGTGCTTATGGCTTGCCTTACTATATGGGTGGCACTGGCACGATCTATGACTTCAGCTCCACGCATGAAATTTTCTACCTTCCGTACTAACCAATCAGAATGAATCGGGCCAAAAATTTCAATGAGGTGAAAATGATGAGAAAAAAACTGATGTTGCTTGTTGGAGCGGCGATTCTTAGTTTGACCTTGTTTGCCTCCAGCGCTTCCGCAAGTGGTTTCAGCTATTGGTGGAATGACGGCTCCTCCTGCTGCTCGCAGCTGTATTACTCACCAGGAAATGGCCAGTCGGATATCCCAACGGGTCTGTATATGGATTCCAACGGGGGCATTTATTACTACGCTTTATAATAAGCATCTTGAGGCATGAGAAGCCTGCCGTTAACGTTCGGTTACTGACCGTGAGTTGACGGCAGGCTTTTTATCTACAGAAAGTGTATAAGAAAATAGCATGGAAATGATCGATATACAGGATAAAACCAACAAGACGGTTTGGATGCCGTAGCTGTCAGCGATTCTGCCTAATACTGGCGCGAAAATTCCCCCTGCACTTACTGCAACCCCAAGCGTAATTCCTGAAGCCAGACCAAGCCTGTTTGGCAAATATTTTTGCCCTAAGACGACCATTGAACTGTAGGGCATAAAAATAAAGATCCCCGCTAATAGGATGAATCCTCCTGCTAGAAGTGGTGAATCGGTTGCCGACAGGAGAAACAGGATGGGCACTAATAGGGCAAAGCTTATTCGAATAAGTTTAACAAGTCCGTATGTATCAGCTATTCTTCCGCCCATTATCGTTCCCAGCGCGCCGAACAATAAAAACAGACTCAATAAGACATTGCCTGAACTGCCCGATTGAAGGAAAACAGAAACCCAAAGAAGTGGAATAAACGTGTTTAAGCCATAAAACACGATCGAACGAACACAAAGAACAATGCTTAAAAGGGAAAATGGCTTCCACTGATCGATTTTGATTTCATCAGGACGCGTACGTTCCTTCTTTTCCATACCATCGTTTTTCGTAACAGGTTTGTTTAGCGGTCTCATCGTAATCAAGCCCATGCTAATAGCAGGGATGATTAATGTAAGAAGCCCTTGGAGCCCCCATAGAAGAACAGAGACAGTGACAACAATGGGGCCAAGCGCAAAGCCCATTGTGCCTCCCAATGAAAAAACACTCATGCTTGTGGCTTTCTGTTCACCTGATGTCATGTGGACGGTCTTTGCTGCTTCGGGATGGAAGATGGCGATGCCAAGCCCGCTCATCATAACCGAAATAAAAATAAGCCAATAATTCGATAAAAAACCGATAGCCGCTAAGCCCCCGCCGCTGAGCAGCAATCCCAGTGGAACCATCCAGCCTTTAGATGCCTTGTCGGAGTATAGCCCTATTAAAGGTTGAAAGATAGAAGATATGATATTTGCCGCCAAGATTAAGCCGGCGGCCGCCGTGTAACTAAACCCGTAATTCAAAATTAAAAAAGGTAATATGGCCGGAAGAGCTCCTTGATTCATGTCGCAAAACAAATGACCCGCTGCCATCGTATACGTTTTTGAATTTACATGCCTGTACATGCTACCCTCCCTTTTTGAATGGGATGAAGCTGCTTTGATTCGTTTCATATAAATAGATACAAAACATATCGAGAAATGCCCTCACCTCCACTATATCCTTTATTATCAATAAAAGGAAAGGCTTTCAGAAGCTTAAAGAGGAAATTTGCAGGTACATAAAATTCAGAGCCACTCAAAATGATCGGGGAAGCGTTTAACTACTTGATCATCACTTGCTCCTGCAACAAAAAATCCTTTTTGACTGGAAACACACTATCGGAAAGAGTCAAAGCGAACTTCATACGGTCGGTTCATCTGAAGCTTCTCCCGGTTCTTTTATCTATTTTCTTCGGGACGGGGTCCACCCCACCTGGATGAAAGGGATGGCATTTCAGTAAGCGCTTTGTAAGCAGCCAACCGCCTTTTAGAAAGCCAAATCTTTGAAAAGCTTCTATTCCGTAGTGTGAGCATGTCGGATAAAATCTGCAAGTTGGTGGGAACAGCGGCGATATCGCCTTTTGATACGGACGGATCAATAGAATAGCCAGCTTTTTCATTACTCTTTCTCCTCCATAAGAAATCTTGCGATATCCTTTGCAAAGTATGTCACAATAAGGTCAGCACCGGCCCGCTTCATTGAAATCATGCTTTCTAATACAGTGCTTCTTTCGTCTATCCAACCATTTTGCGCGGCAGCCTTTATTTGGGCATACTCCCCGCTTACTTGATAAGAGATGAGCGGAATATGGAACGAATTGCGCATATCTCTGATAATATCCAAATATGGAAATCCCGGCTTAATAATTAAAAAATCTGCCCCCTCTTCAACATCTGACTGTGCTTCGCGAAAAGCCTCTAAACGATTGGCCGGATCCATCTGATACGTGCGCCGATCACCAAAAGCTGGTGAATTATCCGCTGCATCATGAAAAGGTCCATAATAACTTGAAGCATACTTCACTCCATACGACATGATAGGAACATTCTCGTAACCATGCTCATCCAACGCATGACGGATATACGCGACAAACCCATCCATCATACTTGACGGTGCTAAAATATCAGCCCCGGCCTCAGCTTGTGACAAGGCCACTTTTGCATGAATGTTTAATGACTTATCGTTATCGATTCTGCCGTTAACCGGTATACCACAATGTCCATCTGTTTGGTAGTGGCAAATGCATGTATCCGTAATAACCACCAATTCAGGATATAAAGCTTTTATTTGTCGAATAGCTCGTTGGACAATTCCATCTTTTGTATACGCTGAAGTTGCGAGGTCATCTTTCCAGCTTGGAATGCCAAAAAGAAGGAGTGCTTTCAATCCCAGTTGTTTTAACTCCCTCACTTCCTGTTCTAATAAATCGATTGTCAGCTGGTACACACCAGGCATCGAAGGTACTTCTGTTCTCAAGCTGACCCCCTCTTGTACAAAAAGAGGAAAAATTAAATCCGCCGTACTAAGCCTGGTCTCCTGCACTAAATTTCTCAGAAATGTCGATGAACGTAATCTGCGATGACGTTTAAATGAAAGAATTTGATTCAATAATGTTGCACCACTTTCCTTTATGAGTTATTGTTAAATCGTAATGATTACTATTTTCAAATTAAATTATAGCTAAATATGTTGAGGAGCGCAATGTTCGTACTCGAAAAAGGAAGGGAGAAATAAATCAAATCTCGTGATCCTCGATCAAAATAAAGGAGAGAACGTAGTTGTCCAAGTCTACTATGAAGCATTACGACGAAATTGCAACTAACTATCTAAACAAAGTGTCTTCTCGCTCAGGCAGCCTTTTGCTGTTAGGCCCTGTTCCTCTTCCTCTTGATGTAAACGGTAAAACCGTTTCGTTCAACTGGTACACATGGATTCATCAGACAGAGGAATGTAAGGAATTATCAGTTCAGGAATCAATAAAAGTAGTACAAGGAAATTCAATGGCGGATAAGCAGGTATCATCCGTGTTGGTTTATGGAGATTTTGAAAACGCGGAGCAGGCTTTTGTTCGTTTTCATAGTATTTGCCACACAGGAGATGTCTTCGGAAGTCAAAAATGTGATTGCGGGGAACAATTTAGAGAAGCGAAGCAGATGATTGTGGAGCATGGCTGTGGGGCGATTTTTTATATCGCCAATCAAGAAGGCAGAGGAATCGGATTATTTCATAAGGCAATGGCCTATTTATTGCAACAGCAGGGTATGGATACCGTTGAAGCAAATCTAGCACTCGGATTTGATGACGATTTACGAACATATGAGGAACCGGCGGCTATTTTAAAGTTTTTACGGAAGCGTCCGATCGATTTAATGACGAACAATCCGCATAAATTAGAAAAGCTTCAGCAGGCCGGAATTCGGATAAACAAGCGGATCCCAGCTTGGTGTTCGCTTACGCCAGACAACGAACGATATATTCAAACGAAAATTAAGCGCTCGGGCCACCTTCAAAGTGAAACGAATCCAGACTTTACTTATAGCAACATGAGTAAATAAGGATATAAGAAAATGGAAAAACAGACGGAATTAGCTTTGGCAAAGCTGAAAGCAAATGGAATACGAATAACTCCACAAAGGCTGGCGATCTATCGTAACTTACTAAAAAAAGAGCATCCGACTGCGAACGAATTGTATCAATCAGTGAAAGTTGATTTTCCGAGTGTCAGCTATGCAACAGTTTATAACACGCTTCGATCTTTAAAAAAGAAAGGAATAATAAAAGAGCTGAATTTCGGTGAAACGATACATTATGATGCCGTGACAGATCACCATTATCATGTTATTTGCACGACATGCGGGAAGGTCGTTGACTTACATTATCCCTACTTAGAAGAAATTGACCAGTATGCAGCGAAAAGAACAAAGTATAAAATCACCCATCACCATTTGGTGTTTTATGGAATTTGTAAAACGTGTCAACTAGCATCCCCTGTATATGGAACTAGCCAGCGTATGTAGCAATATGAAAAGGAGGAAAAAATAATGAGCAACCAATGGGATGAGCGTTTTTCTAAGCAAGAGTATGTGTATGGAACTGAGCCTAACGCCTTCGTTCAAGCTGTTTTACCTGACCTCCCTTCTTCTTGTGAAGTGTTGTCTCTTGCTGAGGGAGAAGGTCGGAACGCTGTTTATGCAGCACAATTAGGTCATCGTGTCACAGCATGGGATTATTCGACTGTGGGGTTTGACAAGATGCACCAGTTAGCTGATTCCAGAAATGTAAAAGTAAAAACTGAGTTGGTTGATTTAACTCAAGAAATCGACTATAAGAAACAGTAATGGGACGTCGTACTCAATGTGTTTGGTCATATCAGTGATGCCGATTCCCGTAAAAAGCTAATGAATGGAATAAAAGAAATGCTGCGCCCCGGTGGTACATATATTATGGAAGTTTACTCAGATCAACAGCTCCCTTATCAAAGTGGAGGTGGAAACGATATCCGTTTACTTTACACGCCTGAGGAAGTTTTAACCGTCTTTGCCGATTGGCATTTCAAACATTTTTATTATGGCGAGGCTGTACGTCATGAGGGTAATTTACACACGGGCTTGGGGCATGTTATTCAAACCGTCGTTCATAAGCCTATATTGTAATGATTAAAATTTCTAGCTCACAACCTTCTAACCTTATGTCTGTAAAACCGGCACCTTTAAAGAGCGTGCCGGTTTTTTTAATCATGATTACTTTAAATGGACTGAATGAATTAATTTATTTGTATAGCTGCTTCGTTCTGGCCGGTGCCAATCGGCGGCTTTAAAGAAGTCCATTTTTTTACCGTCCTTCAGCACTAAAACCGTATCACACAATTCAAATACTAAGGAAATATCATGGGAGACAAATACAATGGACAGCTGCTTTTCCGTAACGATCTTTTTTAATAAATTTAGGATCTTTATTTGCGTCATCATATCGAGGCTTGTTACAGGTTCATCGCAAATTAAAATGTCCGGTCTGGCAAGCAAAGCGCGGGCTATGCAAATTCGCTGTGCCTGGCCGCCGCTTACCGTCCTGCTTTTTTGTTTTAACAGATCCTTTTCTAAATTGACTTCCTCTACTATTTCCAACAATTGTTGGTTTCTCTCTTCTTTCGTCAAGGTGAAGAAATTAAGCAGTGGTTCCTCTAATACTTGTTGGACCGTTTGCTGTGGATCCAAGGAGGAAAAAGGATCTTGAAATACTACTTGAACAAGCTTGCACAACCATCTTCGATCTTTAACTGTCGCTTGAACGGGTCTTTCTCGGATGGACAGCTCTCCTTTTATTGTAGGGTGAAACCCTGATAAGACACGTGTCAGTGTACTTTTTCCACTTCCTGATTCTCCAACGATTCCGAGCTTCTCGCCTTTTTTCAAGGTGAAAGAGAGATCGTGCAGCACTTTCTTTTTTTGATAGGCTGCCGTCAAATTTTTCGCTTCAATGATCACTGGCTTCCCTTCTTTCATAAAGTCTGGGAATTTGTTTCCATAATTCTTTTGTATAGGGATGGTCCGGTTCGTTTTTTATCTTGGTCAGTGCGCCGGCCTCTACAATTTTTCCCTTTCTCATGACAGCTACTTTATTTGCAAGCTTATTAACCAACCGCAAGTCATGTGTGATAAACAAGATCGACATACCGTTCCTTTTCTTCAACTGTAATAAGTTGTTGATAATAAGCTGCTGGTTAATGGTATCAAGACCAGTGGTCGGTTCATCGGCGATTAACAGGCGCGGCTTCCTTAAGAGCGCGAGCGCAATCATTACCCGCTGATTCATCCCTCCGCTTAGTTGGCAGGGGTAGGCGTTGGCAATTTGATCGGGCTCAGGAAAGTTCATATCATCTAATTGCTGCAGGATGCGGTTGTTCATTTCTTTCTTGCTTTTCATTCCTGTGCTTTTAAGCTGTTGGATCATTTGTGACTTGATCTTTAAGAAGGGATGAAGAGCCTGGGTCGGATTCTGATAGATCATCGCGATTTGTTTACCGCGGATGTCCTGCCAATGCTTTTCCGATAATGTTGTTAAATTTGAAGGGCATGCTTCCAGTTGAACGTTTCCTGAAATGTTCCACTTTCTTTTAGCGAGCAGCCCCATAATCGCCCGTGAAGTAAGGGACTTCCCGCTTCCCGATTCTCCAACCAGACAGAAAACCTCATTTTTATTAATGTTAAAGGTCACGTCATCGATTAACCGGTTTTCCCCTAAATCAACGGAAAGACGGCTGACTTCCAGTAATGCGTTGCTGCTATTCACGTGACTGTAACCCCCTTCCGATCAAATAAAAGAGCATGACGAAAATGGTAATGGCGGCTGCAGGAATCAGGGTAATCCAAGGAGCGATCTGTAAATAACTTTTTCCATCGAACATCATACTCCCCCATTCCGCCAACGGAGGCTGTGCGCCAAGACCAAGAAAGGACAGACTTGACATAAGCAGGATAACAGCCCCCATATCTAAAAAGAAAAGCTCCCGCACAAGCGGCTTCGTATTCGGAAGCAAATGACGATAGATCAGCTTGCCTCCAAACGAGCCACTTAATTGTGCAGCAAGCATATAAGGCTCTCGGCGAATCGTAATGCCGACACTCCGGACAATTCGGGCATATTGAACCCACCAGGAAATCGAAGTGGCCAGAAGTGTATTAAGTAGGCCGGGACCAAGTAAGCCGGTTATCGCAATCGCAAGAAGCAGGTTCGGAATCGAGCTGAACGCATCCATCACAGCAGTCATCGCGCTATCCACCTTCCCTCCTACATAGCTGCTAACAAGTCCAAACAGACTACCGATGATAGCAGAAATGACTAAGACAAGAAAAGGAAAAAGTAAAGTAAACGGCGCCCCGTATACTAATCTGGTCAGTACATCACGGCCGAGATGATCTGTTCCGAACCAGTGAAGGGAGCTTGGCTTTTGAAGCTTGTTTGAAACATCGACATGATAAGGATCATAGGGGGTGACGATCATAGCGATCACAATAGCCATCAGCAATAGTGCACAACAAAGGGCCGGCCGCCTCCATCGTGATTTCTCTATCTTAATCATTTTCTTCCCGTATCCCCTTTCTCGGGTCGACCATATATAGCAGCAAGTCGATTATCAAGTAAAGGATCATCGTAAAAAACGCCATGCTCATCGTAAATCCAATGATAACTGAGTAGTCTCTTGCCGAAATCGAGCTAATAATATAACTGCCAAGCCCGGGTAAGGCAAAGATATTCTCCGTGACGATAATCGCGCCCCAAAGTGAACCGGTACTCGAAGCGATTATTGTTAACATCCCGTGGATACTCGGCTTGAGTAATGATGTGCCATATAAACTGAGCCGCTTTGCCCCTCTCGCCCTCATCGCTTCAAAATACAAACTTCCCATCACTTCTCCAAAGATTTGCCTGAATAACGGAACAAACATCGCGACGAGAGACAGACTAATCGTAGCAACAGGCAAAATAAAATGAACCGAGGAATCATTCCCAAAAACAGGTAACAGCCTCAAATGAATCGAGAAAAAAAGCACAAGCAATAAACTGATGAAATAAGTAGGAAGTGAAGAGAGGAAAATGGCTATGTTCCGCACCCATACATCCCATTTGCTATCTTTATACAGAGCGGCAAAGAACGCCAGAAGCATTCCGACAGTAATGGAACCAATTAAGGAAATCAAAATAAGGCTTAAAGAATGCCCCGATCGGGAGCCAATTTCCTCCATAACCGGTAGGCCGGATTGATAGGAGAGACCAAAGTCGAGCCGCGCCAAATTTCCTATCCACTCCCAATATTGCTGAAACAAGGATGCATCCAGTCCCAATTCTCTCCTTATTTCGTTAAGCTCTTCCTCATTTACTGATCCCCCACGCTGTAAAAGAATCACCATTTCTGGTGATCCCGGAATGAAGCGTACAAGAAAAAACAAAAACATACTTAACAGAAACAGGGAGAGAATGATAATAGGGACTCTTCTAGCAATAATGCGGCCCATTTGTTAATTTTCCTTTTTCAGCTTATTCCATCGTACAGGGTGATCACTAATGGCACCCCAGCCGAACCCTTCCAGTCCCGCGTCACGGACCACAATTTCATTTGGATAGAACAAAGGTACCGTTACGGCATTGTCATGCATATAAGATAGCACTGTATTATAGGCAGCTTGGCGATCCTCGTCGCTTAGCGCTTTTGCGGCCTCGTGAATATGCTCTGAAAGTGTCGGATCAGTAAAGCCCACTCCCGTCCCCTGTTCATTGATTGTAAAAAGTGCATCAAGGAAGCCTTGAGGGTTCAGCCCGTCTGCGTATGTACGATAGATAAAAAGATCGTAGTCCTGCTTTTCCCATAGGTTATCGTAATAAGCTGCCGATTCCATACTATCCAGTGTCACTTCAATTCCAGCCTGATTAAAATCACTTTGAATCATTTCAGCAATTTGTTTCCACTCTGGAAATTCTTCTGTTTGCAAAACAAGTTTTAGCTTTAGCTGATTGTCATCCTCCCCATATCCAGCCTCTCTCAACAACTCTTTTGCCTTATCTAAATCATAAGCGTATCCAGGACTGTTCTGTTCGTTTACAAAAGGGACTGTTTCGGCAAATAAGCCTTTTGCCGCGTTTCCATTTTTATCAAGCAACTCATTCGCAAGGCTTTCTTTATCAATCGCAAAATTTAAGGCTTGTCGTACTTTTACATCCTGTAGCGGCTCTCTTCCGTTGTTCATTACGAGAAAGTAGTTCATCGTTCCGGGCTTAGACTCGACCTTGAACTGATCATCATCTTTAAAAGTACGTAAAGCCTGGTACGGGATTTTGCTCATTTCTCCCCCGGCCAATTGGATACTGCCTTCCTGCAGGGCTAAGGACCGAGTTTCCGGATCCGGGATGACCCTCCAGACCATTTTCTCGATTTGCGCTTTTTCTCCCCAATAGTTTGGATTTGGGATGAACGTTGTTTCTTTATCTTTTAGGTAATCGTCGATTTGAAACGGTCCCGTTCCAATTGCGTTGACAAACTCTCCATCTGGATCACCGGCAGGCTCTACTGCATTTGGGCTCATGATCCGTAAAGGACGGGCAGCAGTTAATTCATTTAAAATGTCAGCACTTGGTTCTGAAAACGTAAGCTTGATCGTATAATCATCTATTTTTTCGACAGTTTGCAACGTAGACGCTGTTTTTAACCAATCATGCTCCTGTTTTCCTTTCCAGCGGTTAATCGAAAAGAGCACAGCGTCACTATCCATTTTCGATCCATCTGAAAAATAAACATCCTCGCGTAAATAAAAAGTATACTGCTTGCCATCTTCAGATAGTTCCCAAGCTTGAGCAAGAGCCGGTTGTATGTCCCCCTTTGGTCCATATTCAACCAACGGTTCATAAATAGCTGTATAGGCCGACATCGCTCCATCATACGAAGCGGCATCAAGCTTATCCGCTCCCGTGTCAGTCGCAATCGCAACCTGTATCGTCTGTGAATCTTCATGTAATGCCGTCTCTTCTGCTGCATTCTCTTTTTCGGAACAGGCTCCTGTAAAAAATAAAATAAATGCCATCAAAACAAAATAGTAACCTTTACTCTTCATGATGCATCCTCCTGAATCTTTTATTGAAAATAGGAATCATTACGTTTAAAATAATAGAGTAATTATTTTAAAAGTCAACAGTTATTTACAAAGGAGCGTGCCCTATGGATGAAATAAAACATCAGGATTATTGGAATAAAAGTGCAGTCATTTATGATGACATTATTCAAGAAGAGCTGCATAGCTTTAAAAAAGAGGCTTGGCAAAGCCTGCTAAAGGAGCACCTCGCCGATGATCGGCGATCACTTCAAATATTGGATGTTGGAACCGGACCAGGCTTTTTCTCGATCATATTGTCGCAGATGGGCCATCAGGTAACCGGGATTGACTTTTCTAAAGAGATGATCGAAACAGCAAAAAAGAACAGTGCATTAGCACACGTACAGCCGCAATTTATTCATGTAACCGGAGATTCCTCCTTTAACCCTGTGAATACGTTTGATATCATCCTCTCACGCAATGTAACCTGGACATTACATCGGCCGGAAAAAGTGTACTCTGACTGGCACAAATGGTTGAAGAAAGACGGAAAGCTGATCATTTTCGATGCGAATTGGAATCTACCCATTGCCAATGAACAGTACGGTGAAATGTATCAAAAGGATGTTCAAGAGGCAATAAAGCACGGGTTTCCACAATATAAGGAGGAAGAGCTTTTCAAAGAAGGAGACGAAATTTCAACTTATTTGCCAATGACGTATGCAATGCGGCCTGAATGGGACCGCGCTATTTTATTTCAATTAGGCTTCCGCCATATTAAAATCAGACAAGACTTTGACAAGCGGGTTTATACGGAAGCAGAACAAATCGCCTACAAATCGATCCCTTCTTTTTCGATAACCGGAATAAAGTGATGGTATTAATAATTTGAATTTAGCTAGTGAAGGTATATATCAAAAAAGCTGCTGAAAAAGTGAAAATCGTTCTTTTTCAGCAGCTTTTTTACCGATTACTTATGAATGGCAGTCGCTACAGTGGCCATAGATCTCAAATTTATGGCCCGTAACGAGGAAGCCTTCGGGCAAGTCAAACAAGTGATCCATTGGGCAAATATCTATTTTTTTCACTGTGCCGCAATGAATGCAAATCAGCGGATGATGGTGATCCGTGCATGTAAAACGATAATGCTTTTCTCTGTTTAATTCGGTTGCCTCCAAAATGCCGAGCTCTTCAAATAACCTAATATTTCGATACACCGTATCAAGACTTAAACTGGGAGAATCCACTTTCATGACATTGTGAACGGCTCTGGCTGATAAAAAGCGATTATTCTTCCAGAAAATTTGCGCTATCTTTTCTCTTTTATCTGTGATTTTATAGCCTTTCTTCGCTAGAATATCCAGTGCGGTCGTACTATTCATGAGATCCTCCCTTCTCTTCAGTCGATTTCCACACACTCTGCAAACTGTGTTTGAAAGTGGCGTTGATCTAAATTTTTTCCAATCACAACAATTTCACTGAGCTTTGTGTCCGTATCTGTCCACTCGCGGTCGACTGTTGAAGCAAACAGCATATGGATACCTTGAAATACGACTCTTTCAGTCATTCCTTTTATATTCAAAATGCCTTTGTAGCGATACATCTCCGTTCCGTAATCATTAATCCAATGAGTGACCATTTTTTCGAGCTTATCTAAGTTTAAAGGGCGCTCCTCCCTTAATACGAAAGACGTTACTTGATCATCATGCTCATGGTCATGGTGGTCATCAGTTAAAAAGTCCGGATCCACCTCTAATTTTTTATCCAGATCAAATGTATGGATATCTAAAATCTTATCAAGCTCGATCTTTGAATTTTCTGTTTTGAACATCTTGACCGATGGATTCATGTGACGTAATCGTTTTTCGAGTCCATTTACTTCTTCCGCGCTGACAAGGTCGACTTTGTTCAGTAGGATGATGTCAGCGAATGCAACTTGCTCCTGTGCTTCATGGGCCTGGTCAAGCTGCTGATTGGCATGTTTGGCATCCACTACGGTTACGACTGAATCGATTTGATAGAATCGCGTCATCGCCTCATCGACAAAAAAGGTTTGAATAACGGGAGCGGGTTCAGCTAATCCCGTTGTTTCTATTACAATCCGGTCAAAGTCGACTTTCGGCTCGAGCGGATTTAGTTTTGCTTTCATGAGATCAGTAAGAATTCTGATTAAATCACCTCGAACTGTACAACAAATGCACCCATTATTCATTTCAAAAATTTCTTCTTCTGCGCCAACTACTAATTGATTATCAATCCCAACTTCTCCAAATTCGTTTACAATAACGGCTATTTTTTTGCCATGATCTGCCGTCAGAAGATGATTAAGCAGCGTTGTCTTGCCCGCTCCGAGAAACCCGGTTATCACCGTCACAGGCACTTGTTTGATCATATCCAATTGTCATCTCTCCTTGTTATAAAAGTCAGGTTCAGCTTGTAATTTGAGTAAATCAGCTTCCATCTTTTGATGATCGAGATCGTCCCCGATAAAAACGAGAACGGGTTCAAAGCTCTGCGCGGGAACGCGTTCGAAGATTGGTTCTCCATAAGAATAGTTGAATAAAAACAGACCCGGCGTCTCTGTAAATGCTACAAATCCTTTTGCCCGATACAGTTGACCGGGAATTGTTTTTATCCAATTTGTGAAGCTGACCCGATCAAGGGCAGCTGTTAATCGGTAATGAAACGTATGCAAATGCAGATCGTAATGAACATGTGCTCCATGAGAAGAATCGTGAGAGCGATTCTGGTCTGTTCCTCTGCTTATATTGCTCCGCTCATATAAAAGGTCAGGGGCGACTTGTGAGAAGGTTGTAGGAATCAGCTTTGCCTGCGAGTTAATCGTTTTAATGTCTTTCATCAAAGATGATAATTCATTGGCTTCCAATTCATCCGTTTTGTTCAGCACGAGAATGTCAGCAAATTTCACCTGCTCTTTAAGCAGCTTTTTCACTTTGAGACTCATTTTTCCATATTTCCACGCCATCACGTCGACATGCGTAATAACAGCCTTGATTTTCACCTTATTCGCCAGCATCGGATGGGTACATGCATCAATCACCTCAATCGGATGGGCTGCTCCTGTTGCTTCGATATAAATAGCATCCAGTTCATGTTCTTCCAGCAACAACTTTAATTGGTAGCTTAATTCAGCATTTATTGTGCAACAAATACAGCCATTCAACAGTTCGAGCAATGGGGTACCAGGTGGGACAATACTGGAATCAATACTCATTTCGCCCAATTCGTTCATCAATACTGCGGCGCGTCTCCCCCTTTCTTTTTCTGTTTGTAACAGCCTGGTTAACAGAGTGCTTTTTCCACTGCCTAAAAACCCGGTCAGTATATAGATATCAGCTTTTCGGATGTCCAACATGGATGCTCCTTCCTCCAATCCCCTATCCCACCGTTACAATAGGTTCAATATCTTTTTTTCATAGCAAGCGCAAATCCACTTAAACTCGCTTCTTCCCAAAGTCGGATATTCTATTGCTTCAGAGTATCCGCACCAGGTTTAGAGTAGCGATCATAGTAAACTTGTCCTTTTTTAATTGCGGTTTCAAAATACGTGTTTAGCAAAATATTACTCCACACTCACTTTCAGGCCTCCTTTTTGATAATCGTAATCATTACTGTTTTTCCTGCTAATTAGCCATTGATCTTCTGTTATCACATCCGCTTGCACGACTAAAGAAAACTCAAATAAGCTTCTTGAAAAAAAACGACACCTCTACTTGCTATACTCCTCATAATCATCTAAAGTACGATCAAGAGCCTGCCAAGTCATTAACGCACAATTGTGGCGAGCTTTTAATTTATGCACACCTTCCAACGCTAAGGCATCTCCTAAATCGACATCTTCCGGAATATCACCTTCCCGAATCATTTTTTCCATCGCATGCCGCAATTGTGAAGCCTCCTTTAGGGAAGCTCCTTTTAACAGGCCCGTCATCATCGATGCTGATGCCATGCTTATACTGCACCCTTCCCCAACAAACGAAATATCTTCTATTGTGCGTTTATCAGACAGCTGTATAAAAAGAGTCATTACATCACCGCAGGTCGGGTTTTTATAATGTTTTTGCAGCACCTTGTCTCCTTCTATTTTCCGATGATTTCGTCTATTTTTCGAATGATCCATTACAAGTTGCCGATATAGCTGGTCCAGGATAGGAATCCCTCCTTCAAAAGAACAAATCATAACCATTACGATTTATACTTCTAATATACACATTTTTTTTGAATAAGTCTAATTGAACAAAAATCGTTACTATTTTTTATCCGTTCACTTTACTTCATTTCAACTTTCCTTTATGATATTTTTTAAATCGTAATAATTACTATTTTCAAATGTGACTTCTGCTGCTAAAATCGAACGTAGTCGTAAAGGTCAACTCTGAAGGATGTGTAATGCGTGGAAAAACAACTACCTTTCACTTTATTAACAGGCTTTTCTTTAAAGGATAAAGGCTTATTAATAAAAGAAATGGAAAGAAATCAATCAAAAAAAATGGGTTACGTACTTTACCGGCCAACCAATAGTAAATTAACCGAAAAGGTTGATGATCTCTTTCCACTAACAACTATAATGGGAGAAGCTGTCCATGATATAGAAATAAACAATATGGATGATTTGCATACATTGCTTCTGAACGAAGAGATAAGAAATCATATCGATGAAATTGTAGTGGATGTCTTCCCCCTTTCAGCAGCAACTCTTTCAGAAGTATGGTCCTCTAAATTAAAATATACAAAGCTGAAATCTCATATCCATCTTGTAGATGCGAGAGAATTCTGGTTTTCTTATTTTTCGGAACATGAAATATCCGTCCAACCCGATTCAAACTATACATTGGGAGAAGCACTTATTTATCAATTAGAAGCGGCCGATACCATTGTTATATGTCATGCGGAAAGCGTATCCTATGAACAAGCGGGTGCGATCTTTTCTTTTATCAGGAACTTGCAGCCACAATCAGCTGTCATCACTTTCGAAGAGTTCCTTCGGTTTAATGAAAACAGGAATGCAGCATATCGTATTGATTCAGTGTCTTCCCTCTTTGATGACCAAATCAATTTATTTGAGTCCAGAAGCAAATTAGTGATGTTAGGACACTATGGAATCGATACATATGTTTATAAAAGCAAGTATCCAATTGACCTCTCTCATTTAGAACGTTTATTTGAACAATTTCCAAATGAAGTGTTCCGAATGAAAGGAAGATGCTATAACCCAGGCAGCGAGGAACTCTATGAGATCTCCCAGATAGGTGCGTCGATCCGGCTTCATACCTTTCACATGCCGTCGTGGTCATCTGATGTATTTTCTGAGTTCCTTTTTATTGGAGAAGAGCTTGATAGGAATGACATTCAAAAGAAAATAGAGGCTTGTCTGAGAACGACGGTCACATCCTAAAGATTATGGGGGAATATTCGATAGAAGATGAGTAACTTTCCCCCAGCTTTTAATTGTAAGTAGAATTTTTGCCAATATGATCCAACTTCGATTTATCAAGAAGAACGAGATCGCCCCCTCTGTTAGTGCCATAATTTCTTACCCTGGTGTCTCTTATCCCCCCTTCCCGCGATTATCGATACAATCCAATTTTCAGCGTTTTTAATGCTTTTCCAACGGCAGTATGATCGTAAAAACAGTCCCTTTTCCGAGCTCGCTTTGCACGTCAATCGTACCGCCGCAAAGATCGACAATCCTTTTAACGATTGTTAATCCGAGTCCGTTTCCTGTCATTGAATGGGAAGTATCTCCCTGATAAAACTTATCATATATGCGGCTCAACGTTTGATCATTCATGCCGCATCCATTATCCTCGAGCCGAAAGGTAACTTTTCGTCCATTCGTCCATAAACCGATTTTCACTATTCCGTCGCTGTCCGTATGCTTAATTGCATTGTCGAGAAGATTGAGCCAAATCTGTTGAATTAAGTTTTTGGCACCAAGAATGTCAATGTCATCCTCCAGTTCAACATCCATGTGAAGATTTTTGGCGCTCCATTTCGGTTCCAACATCAAGATCGCCAGCCGTACTTGCTCATCGAGACGGTAGATTGTCTTTTCGCTGATAATTTCAATATTTTCTACCTTTGACAAATTAAGAATGCTGGTGGAAAGGTCAACCAAACGTTCGGATTCTTGAATGATACTATTCAGGTATTCCTGTTTCTCTTTCTCACTGAGGCTGCCCTCTTTCAATAATTTAGCAAAACCGCTGATGGAGACGATCGGAGTTTTGAATTCATGGGAAAAGTTTCGCACGAAATCAGCGCGCAAAGTTTCAATTCCTTGCAGTTCCTTTACCATTTTGTTAAAGCTCGCGGCCAGTGTATCCAGTTCAAAAACATAACTACCCTTTACCTCAACTGAGAAATCACCTTTGGCCACCTTGTTGGTCGCTTTCATCATATCCCGAATCGGTTTGACGGATCGCCGGCTCAGCAGTGCTGCGATCACAACACCAAGAAAAATACTAATGTACAGCAATACATAAATACCACGTTTTGGATCCGACTGATTCAGGTCAATTACTTCAAGCCAATTCAGTAAGAAAGCAAACAAGCCTGCAGATAAGATAGACAAAACCATCACAAAAAAAACGAGAGCCACTAAGGAAAACGCAAGACTGATTTTTTTCGGGAAGATCTCTTTGAGTGATTTCATACACGTTTTACCATTTTATAACCGAGCCCGCGCACAGTGACGATTTCAAAGCCTGGGTTGTCTTTGAATTTGTCACGTAATCGGTTGATATGGACATTCAACGTATGGTCATCGGATTCTGATTCCAGGCCCCAAATATCTTCAATTAGCTGAAGCCGGGTAAAAATCTTGTTGGGATAGCTCAACAGCTTAAACAGCAGATAAAACTCCTTCGGGGGCAGAACCGTTTGTACGGCTCCTCTTGTGACCATAAGGGTGTTGTAATCCAAAGTCGTTTCCCCCAGTACAAGTTTGTGCTCAGTGGCAATTTGCGCCCTGCGCAGCAGTGCCTTGATGCGGAATAACATTTCCTGCTCATCAAACGGCTTCGTCATGTAATCATCTGTACCCGCAAGAAATCCTTTATGTTTATCTGTGATTTCATGAGTGGCAGTCACCATCAGAATCGGGATGTCGTCTCCCGTACCGCGCAATTCATTGCACAGCTGATAACCATCCATTCCGGGCATCATCAAATCCAGCACAATCAAATCAAAGCGGCGTGTCTCCATCCTGCTCAACGCCTCAAGTCCATTTTTTGCAGTATAAGCGTTATAGCCCCCATGTCTTAGCACGGCACACATCAGCTTTTGAGTATTGATATCATCTTCGACCACTAAAATGTCAAACACTGTCTGTCTCCCCCTTTTCTACTAGTATACTCCTGAAAGATAAACTGAATATCAACAATGCTGCGACGTAAAAATTGAGGTTCAGTTGATGTTTGAAAATTAGAGTGCAGGTAGGCTTCACACAAAGTCACAGAGTGGAAAATTAAAAGTTAGGAGTGGTTATCTGATGAGTAAAAATAAAACAGGCATCTCCTCTGCAATACAGTTGGAAGATGTTAGCAAAAGCTTTGGCTCATACCGCGCCGTCAGCGACCTTTCGCTTGAAGTAAACAGCGGGGAGATCTTCGGCTTTCTCGGTTTGAACGGGGCCGGCAAAACAACGACCATCAAGATGCTTCTGTCGTTGCTTAAACCGTCCTCCGGCAGCATCTACATGTTGGGCAGCAAGGTTGATTTCGGCAACTATCAACTATGGGACAAAGTAGGATATTTGGAGGAAGCAACTTTCTATCCGGAGCTGACGGTAATGGAAAACCTGGATATTGCACGCAGAATGCAATTGATTACTGATCACAAGTCCATTGACCGTGTGCTTCAGAAGCTTGGTCTCGATATTCATAAAAACAAAAAAGCCAAAAATCTTTCTTTAGGGAACAAGCAGCGGATTGGATTGGCGAAGGCTTTGATTCATAACCCGGAAATTTTGATTCTCGATGAACCGACTAACGGTCTTGATCCGGCCAGTGTCGTTGAGATCAGAGAGCTGCTGTTTGATTTATCAAGAAACTTTGGCGTTACGATATTCATATCGAGCCATCTGTTGGAGGAACTGGCCAAATTGGTCGACCGCATCGGGATTATGCACCAAGGACAGCTGATCCAGGATATGAAAATGAATCAGCTGCAGCAGTCGCTTGAAAAACGTTTGGTTCTAAATGGACGCGATCAAAGCACGATGCAGCGTATTCTCACGGAGCATGGATATGATGTCAAGAATACAGCTGACGGACGTCTAGAACTTACGGAAGCCCGAGCGATAGCACAGCCTGAAAAGCTTGCGGAGCTGTTAGTGCGCTTCAATCAGCCTCCTACACATTTGAGTATTGTAACTGAAGATCTGGAAGGTTATTTTCTGCGAGCTATTCGTACGGCAGGGAGGATTCAATCATGAATATACTTTCCTTTATTCATAATGAAGTACGTAAAGTCTGGCGTTCCACGGTGTTTTGGGTTATCCTTGCGGCATTTGCAATCTTGCCTGCAATGGTCGGTTTCTTCAATAGTTCTGGGGACAATTGGGAGACCTATTTTTCAGGTTTGCTTGGTTCCATCGCTTCCTTGCTGGTGGTTGGATTTTCCTTTACATCCGCATGGGTCTTTGGACGGGAGTACACGGACAACACGATCAAGGATCTTCTCGTCAAGCCGATTTCGAAATGGTATAGTGTGTTGTCTAAATTCATCGTTATTACAATGTGGAATGTGCTTTTGGCGATTTTTTCCTTTTTGGTACTCGTAGGAGCGGGAATCCTCCTTGGAGTCAGTGATGGTTCGTTACCTTTTATTTTAGGTATCTTTTCAACTTTCATGACGATATCGCTATTGATTACAGTGGTCAGTACAACGAGCGCTTTATTAGCAAATGTTACCAAAGGTTACCTCGCCCCGATCGGGCTGACGTTTGTCATCGTTATTGTTTCCAATGTAGTCATGCAGCTGGGGATCGGCCCTTATTTCCCCTGGACTATACCGGTGCTGCTTCTAACCGGAACTGATATCGGATTCATCAGCATCTCAATTCTTGTCACTACGGGAATAGCAGGGTTTGTCGGTACTGTTGCATGGTGGAGATTTGCTGAGCAAAAGTAATAATTCCATGGGAGATTTGCCACAACCATCTTAGCCAGTTACATGAAGTTGATAACTCGAGTTATACAAGCCCTCACCTCATTGTTGAGATGAGGGCTTGTTAAGGTTACGAAAAGCGATCCAACCTCCTCATCCTTATTTAACCGCTTGAGCCTCGTAATCTCCCGGAAGCAGTTGCGCTGCAAGGGCTAATCGATTCCAGCCGTTAATCGTAATCATAATAGCGACAAGGTCGATATATTGCGTTTCATCAAAATGCTTGCGGACCCTTTCATACACTTCATCCGGCACTCCGCCCGCTGAAATAGTAGTGACTGCTTCAGTCAATTCAAGAACAGCCCTCTCTCTTTCTGAATAAAAGGGTGTTTCGCGCCATGCGCTCAAGCAATAGATTCTTTGCTCGGTTTCACCGATTGCCCGGGCATCTTTCGTATGCATATCGAGGCAAAAGCCGCAGCCGTTGATTTGAGAGGCGCGGATTTTAATCAATTCGATTAGTTTGCTGTCAAATCCGGTCGTTTTCTTATACTCCTCCAATTGAAGCATTAACTGTAAAACCTTCGGGTTAGTCTTGAAATAATTGACACGCTGTTTCATCTTACATTCCTCCAGTGCTTTATTTTGGTCTTTCACTAATCAAGACAAAATAGAGGATGATTGTGTGACACAAAAAAGAGGATCAGACAAAACTAATTAGCATGGAACAGCAATGGCTTAAATCGCCGCAATCCCGTTGTGAGAAACCCACTCACATCGGGCTTTTAAAGATCGTGGCGGCTCCACTCATAGCTTAGGGGCTGGGAAAAAGGTAAAAAAGCAACCTTTTGTCCCAGCCCCTTTATGACAACCCGGAAATAGCAATATGACTTAATTTATCAGGGTTGAGTACAATATAAATTCTTTCAATATATTTCTCGTTTTTATCCAAAGTAAAACTGATTACATGACTGGGCTCACCATCGATGATTTGAAGTATACCTGGACGGTCATTGACTTTCACAGGCATAAGCTTTCCTTTGAAAGCACCTTTTTTGCTAATGCCCAATAAAAAGGCAGCGACATTTGTTTTGCTGTATATCGGGTTCAATGCAGAAGTAACTTTGCCGCCCCCATCAGTTACGACTATTACATCTTCTGACAGAGCCTCGATCAGCTCAGACATCTCTCCGGTCGTTGAAGCCTTGATAAATGTTTTGACAAGATGATTATGCTTTTCGGCTTTGCCGGTGGAAAGGGGCCATTGACCTGCTAATTTCTTTTTTGCCCGGCTGTGGATTTTTCGGCAGTTTGCTTCAGATTTTCCGATAACTTCAGCAATTTCCTTATAGCTGTAACATAGTGCTTCTCTAAAAATAAAGATTGCTCGTTCTGCCGGTGAGAGCTGCTCCATTATAACGAGAAACGCATAAGAGACAGCTTCATCGTTGATTATTTTATCCAAAGGGTGCTCTGTTGAATGTACCTGGGGTTCGGGAAGCCAGGGTCCTGTATATATTTCTCTTTTGTACCTGGCGGAATTCAGGAAATTTAAACAACGGTTTGTGATCATTTTGGCAAGGTATGCTTTCATGTCATTAATTTGAGTAAGATCTGGTGTGAAGTTCAAAAATAAGTCCTGTACGACATCCTCAGCATCGGTAATCGTTCCAAGCATCCGATAGGCAATAGAAAAGAGAAATGGTTGATATGTTTGATAAAGAGCATCTATTTCTGACATTTGTTCGTTCATGATTACATGCCTCTCCCCTTTTTTGTCCTTCAATAATCATCCTATACACAAGTTTAAACAAAAGAAAGAATAATCACAGCTGGCAATTCAATAGTTAAATTAATAGCAGAACTTCCCGAAGGAGCGGATTTAGATGAAAAATGAAACGATAGAAACCTGTGTGCCATCACGTGTGGAGATAAAGAAAACCGGGTTTGGTTATACATTGTCTTTAATAGGCGGCAAATATAAAATGGTGATTTTGTACTGGCTGGCGGAAAATAAAGTTATGAGATTCAATGAGTTACAGCGCAAGATCGAAACGATTTCGTTCAAAACACTGAGCGTCATGCTAAAAGAATTGGAAGCAGATGGCCTGATTAGGCGGGAAGAATTCCCACATATTCCGCCAAAGGTTGAATATTCATTATCTGAGCGCGGCCGCTCGCTTCTCCCGATTCTCGATATGATGTGTGAATGGGGAGAAAAAAACATGGAACCCTTAAAATAGAAAGGTTCCATGTTTGGATGAAGTGTGGCTGTCGTTTAAGCTTTAGCTGCCCATATTTCGATTTCTATCTTAATTTCAGGCAGCCCTAACGCCGTAATATAGGCTACCGTCATCGCCGGATATTCGCTGCTAAACAGCTGTTCCCACTCTGAATAGAGGAAATCCCAATCAATCGGCTCTACCGCCCAAATATTCACTTTAATAATATCTTTCGAGCTCAATCCTTCCGCTGCCAAGACTTTTCGAATGTTGGCAAAGGTATGCTGGATTTGTTCATTCATTTTGTCAGGGAATTGTCCGTTTTGATCGACACCGACTTGCCCGGATGTCACGAATAATTCCGCGCCTCTTGGAATTTTTGTAATATGTGTGTAATTGCCGACCGGTTCCGGCATATTGGCCGGGTTTTTTCGCGTGATTTTATTGTTATCCATTGATATTCTCCCGTCTTTAGAAAAATTCTGCTGCTTCTCCAGCGACCTCTTTTTAGACACACTTCACCCTTGAAGAGATTTCTAAAAGAAAACAGCAGTGGAGTATCCATAACCGGAGGATAATTCTTTAAGCGATCTTTTCTTCATAACTGGATACTCCTTTCTTCTGCACAGACGGATTAACTAAACTGGTAAACTTAGTGTATCACAATCACTTAAGAAAAATCATCCATGTTTTTTATTTCACCATTCCTTCAATGAAAGCAAGATATTCGTTTGCGCTTCGGCTAAGGGTGTCACGTTTAGGCTTCAATTCTTCTTCCTCAGTTGCTCCCGGTGCGTGCTCAGTTCCGTAAAATGCATAGACGGACCGGTAATCAGCCTGGCAATAAAAGAATGTCGTTTCAAATGGAATCAACAGCTGCTCGAGCGTATAACGATATCTCCCCTCCTCGCTATAATCAGCTTTCCTGATCCCGGCCGAAACAGCTAAAGCGACTTTGCGGTTCTTTAAATGATGGCCTTTTCTCATCGTTTTAGGAGAGGTAGGAACTGTTATTGTTATCGTGATGACATTTGCCTTATTATTGTTTGCGTCCATTCCTGGCTGACAAAAAAGCTGAGTCCCTTTGTTCCTTTTGGGACCCAACTTTTGGGATAAACAACATCAGAGCCTGATCGTCTACTTATACCAGGCTGTTTGCGGGCGGTTGGTCGGATAGCCTGTTATGTCCCGCTCCTTCTTTCGTTGCTCAGTGAAATCAAACCATTGCTTCTGACTATTCGGATGGTTCGCGTAGTGAATTACGCAACGTAATTGATCCTCGACACAAGCGTCCGTCCATACTCCTAAGTGCTGTTCTAACTCATCGAAAAGTTCAGCTCCGTTTTTATCTTTAATTTCATATAAGGAAAAGATGTTTAATTGATACAATAGCTTTTCAGCTAATTTGGGACCAATCGACGGTACCGTTTGAAATTCAGCCAGGCCTTTTAACGTTTTTGCTCGTTCAACAGGAATATGTAGCAGATTAGCCAGTTGATCAGGGCGAAAACTATGGATATCGCATCTTTTCACTTTTTCTTTTTTCAATGTTGCTTTTTCTGCTGCAGTAAGCGGCAATTTTGGATAAGAACTCAAAGAATCCCTTCCCTTCCTTTTTGAAATCATTCAGTAAAATGTTCAAACCTAAGCTGGTCCAGATTGTCAGGATCAATGATTGCCATCATGATTGGATTTTCGTTTTCATCTGTCATCGTATATGTTCCATCATGTGCGTCGAGCTCTTCCACCGTTGTGATAAATTTCTTGCCCTGATAATGAATGGTGACGATTCCGTTACTATCAATCCCGACTGATCCGGCTTCTACGGCAGCGGTCGCTTCATCAATCTCCCTACTTTGGGAGATGGTTCAAACAAAACTCCAGCCCCGATTACGAGAACCACACATAGGGCAGTTATTAATATGACGTTTTTGAATTTCATAGCGGACCACCATATTTTTCACTTTGTATACTTCTTTTCTTTACGTTTATTTCCTTCTGCAAATAAAATGGGCAATCGTTAAAGTCTGGTAAGGCTCATAAAAGAAGTCTCCGCATAATTGCAGAGACTTTTTTAGCAGGCTGGATTTAACTTAAGGAAATCCCGCCTGTATAATAAAAGAGATAAGAAGCTGCGAGTGGAGACCCGGTCGTTTCAAAACCGCAAACGATCGCAACTCTTGTGCCAGCAGGGATGGTTTCACCAATTCCAGTTAGCTCACCAGCTAAAATTGTATTTGCCGGATAAGCTGTCCCCCCCATGTATGGCGTAGTGACAAAAGTTTGTGTCTCAGGAAGTATGGTGAATGTGTTGCTGCCTGAAGGTGCAGTGGCTAAAGCAACATATGGGAAAATCTGTTGACCCGAAGGTGGAGTAAAGGCCAGATTCGTTACAGACATATATATACTATCAACAGTAGCATCAAATGGCATGACAAAGGAAAAAGCCTCGCCTGATGGAAAACTGAAAGTAGTTCCTCCTGTAACGGTCATAGAAGGGCTAAAGTTGCCAAACCCTGAAGCCAAAACAGTGGCGGATTCCCCTGTACTGTTAGTAGTAAGTGATACGGTATCACCTGAAGCGAAGGTAATTAATCCTCCACCCGCTCCTGCCGGTCCGGTAGCCCCTGTCGCGCCCGTAACACCAGTTGGACCAGTAGCTCCTGTTGGTCCGGTAATTCCTGTGACTCCAGTAACTCCAGTGGCTCCTGTTGGTCCGGTGACTCCCGTAGGCCCCGTAACTCCGGTAGCTCCTGTTATCCCCGTCACTCCAGCTGGTCCGGTGGCCCCCGTCGGTCCCGTCATTCCTGTCGCTCCTGTAACGCCTGTCGCGCCCGTGACTCCCGTAGGTCCGATAATTCCCGTCACTCCAGTTACTCCGGTAGCCCCAGTTATTCCAGTAACTCCCGTCATTCCAGCTGGTCCTGGCGCACCCGTGGCCCCTGTAACTCCAGTGACCCCGGTAATACCAGGCGGTCCGGTAACACCTGTGGTGCCGGCAGGCCCAGTGACCCCTGCTATCCCAGGCGGTCCAGTAGCGCCCATAGGTCCGGTGATACCCGCTGGTCCGGCAGGTCCTGTAACTCCGGGAACACCAGTTGGCCCGGCAGGTCCTTGAATTCCCTGCGGACCAATCGGCCCTTGAATTCCTTGGGGACCTTGAGGTCCGGTTGGTCCCGTAACTCCAATGCCGTTCCCAGTACCTGTCAGTAACGAAATGTCATCTACGATTACATCTGCTGAGCCTTCCGCGGGTAATGTGTTAATGAGAATTAAGGCTTGTGCCGCTCCTGCTGGCGCCGGCAAACTGGTTTGATAGACTTCAATCCAAGTATCGTTTTCGACATTCGGTATTCTGTCGACATCTACATGAGTGATGATGCCATAATCCATAAAATTGAAAGCATTGTCGTAGTAATTAATCGCCAATGTCATGGGCGGTGCCGGCATGTCTCCTACTTTGGCAAGTGAGACAATAAGCTCAAAGCTTTCACCAGGAGAAACAGGAACAGTTTGGTAAACAAATGAGTTTGTCATTCCTCCGCTTAATTGGACTGCGCGAAACCCTGAATGACTTTCATTATTTATGATTGTCCCATTTAGTGAAACCCAGGGTGATAACGTGTCCGCTTCAAAACTTGTATTTGTTATGCGGTTTGTAACCATTGATTCCCTCCCTCAATAAAGTTTAATTTTCTCGCTAATACTCGTGTATTCTCCAAATTTCACTAACACCAAATAGTAATCTCACCAGTACTACTGGATAGAAGTAGAACGAATTAAAATTTCTTACAGGGGA
>NZ_JAMBOL010000039.1 GCF_023715605.1 Halalkalibacter oceani | reverse complement strand
GCCTCCAGCTTCCTTCAGATTCCACCTCGCGATGGACACCCTTGCTCTTGGCTAATGGTTGGCAACTGCCAGCCCCCATAGCGGACTTTCACCGCCTAGCTACGCGCCATGCGTGGCGCACTAAAAAAAGCAGGATGCCTCAAAAGACACATCCCGCTCCTCAGCTTGATAAGTTTCTTTTTTCACTCGGTACTGCGGTACTGCGAAAATGATAGGTATTGAAAAAAATTCCGGCGCAGATCAGACCTGCCCCAATCATAATGCCGGCGGTAACTGTCTCTCCAAGCTGGAGCCAGCCAAAGAAAAGGCCGAGAACCGGTACAACCATTAAAGCCATCGTCGCTTTCGAAGCCTCAATCTGATTTAATACCCAAAACCAGACGACAAACGTAAAGGCCGTCGAGAACAGACCATTAAACAACAGCGATAATACCGCTTCACGAGACCACACAATCACTTCGTTCCGCTCAGTAAGAAACGAAACAGCAAACAACAGCGTCGTGCCGATCATCAGCTGCCAGGCATTCATATGAATGAGATTCGTATTCCTGAACCTCACTTTACTGAACACATTCGCCGCACCCCAGCTCAAAGCCGCCAGCAAAATAAGCAGCTGACCGATAATCGCGTTTTCCTCGAAATGAAGGATCTCCCGTCCTAAAATAAATAACAAGCCGACAAAACAAAACAGCAGCCCGGCCATTTTATATTTCGTGATTCGCTCCTGTAAAAGAAAATGGCTGACTACGGTGACAAAGATCGGCATCGTATACACCAGCACGGCGGTTTTTCCTGAATCAACAAACTGCATCCCGTATGTCAGGGCGCCGAGATAACCGATTCCCATTAAAAAGCTCATGATCACATAGTCTGTTACCTGTTGTTTTCTGACAGTCAGTTTTTGCCGCTGAATAAGGAGAATCATCAGCAAAGGAAGCGCCCCGATTAACAGCCGCAAAGCAGAAAATAAAAAAGGCGGAATGTCACTGATCGCGATTTTCATCGTCACCCACGTGTAGCCCCAGACAAGCGTGACAGAAATGATTCCTAACAAAACTTTATACATGTCCCTTCCCCCAATTGCCTCTTATCGTCTACACCTAGAGTACCACATTCCCTTTCCCCCTTTTTCAGGACATAAGGGACAGAGGAAAAGCCGCCGCCCTTATGAAAAAGTGGCGGCAGCTCTATAAACAGGACTAAAAATTCTGCTTGAAATCAAGCCTTTCTCCATCTTGATACTCGATTTCAAGGGTAAGCTGTTTCAATTCGTCCTGTGGGATTTCAAGAAGCTCCAAAATATCATTCGTGATACTTTCTGTCGTGCGTGATTGATCAATGACGACCTGGCTTAAAATCGATTCAATTTCCTGCTGCGCCTCTTCTCCTCTGCTTTCACGCTTTTCGCCATTGTCTTCTTTTTCAACTTCAGCCCTTATCTCTCCATTAACTTCATAATCATAATCCCAGTCTCCTCCATTAGCGAAATCGAGATCAAGATCAAACTCCTTTACGCCGCGTTCAGCCGCGACAGGCTCACCGGCATCGCCGCTCCCGTTCCCTTCATCAATAACGTTCTCCTCCTGAAAAGAATCCTCTCCGGTCGGCGGGGTCGGCTCATTATTGGCCCCACAGCCGATTAACAGAACAACACCGAGCAGGCTGGCGAAATATTTTATCTTCATTGCTGTTCACTCCCTTATTCCATTGTTGAAATCTCATCAATATTTTGCGCGATGCACACCATTTCTATCCTTATTTGTCCCTTATTCCCCGATCGCCATTTCTTACACACCAGCTTGCCAAATGGGACTTTCTAACCGGGAGATAGCATGAACACCGAGCTTCCTTGTTCCGTCACCAGCCTGCATCATGAGCGCGCATCGCGGCATCCCGCCTTACCCGCTCGTCAAAAACACTTTTCCCTTGCCGCCGGAAATCGTTTCAACGGCAGCGACTGCTTTTTTCACTTCGATTAAGTCGTATTGCTGAGCTGCTTCCATCAGCCGTACTTGCCGGCTTTCGATCAGCTGGATCAACTGCTGAAACGTTTCCTGCCATTTCGCAGCAGAAACGTCCTTGTTCCAATGGCGCAAATGAAACAAATTGGCGCGGACTCCCGCCTGTTTGACTATCTCTTCCCAATTCACCTGTCTTCCCGATAGCAGACCTATCGATAAAAACATGCCTCCCGGCCGGATCCCATAAGCCAGCTCATTTCCAGCCGCGCCGCCAACCGAATCAATTGCCGCATGAGCGCCGCGGCCATCGGTCAATTCCCACATTGCTTCCACCACATCCTGCTCGGATGTATTAACCACAGCGGAGGCCCCGAGCTGAAGCAGCTGCTCCGTATGCCGATCGTGCCGCGTCACGGCAATCAGCCGAAAGCCGAGCACATTGGCTAATTGTGCGAAAAGACGTCCAATCGTCGAGCCCCCCGCATTAACCGCCAGCACATCACCGACACCGAGACGCAGCACTTCCGTACATACAACCCAGGCCGTAACAGGATTAATATACATTTGCGCCGCCGTGAAATGGTCAATCCAGTCAGGCACGGGCACCGCCCATTTCCCTTTCGTTCTGACGTACTCCTGCCACGTCCCTTCCCCGCGCAGCGGCAACACGCGTGCGCCAACAAGATGACGCGGAGCAAGCGGTCCCACCTGCTCGACGAGGCCAACCCCTTCATACCCTGGAATATGCGGTAAAGAAAGACGGTGGGCGTAAGACCCTCTAATCGGGATCAGGTCAGACGGATTAATCGGCCGGGCCAGCATCCTCACAAGCACTTCATCATCTTGCGGTGGGACGACTTCTTTCTGTTCAATCTTCAAAACTTCCTGAGGCCTGCCGAAATTATGACAAATAATACAGTTCGCCTCCAAAATAAATCGCCTCCTTTGCTTCAATAAGAAAAACTGCCAGAGCCGGCTTTTCTTACATTTATCCTTACTTGTCTTCCAAAAAAACCCGAGCTTCTGCTTCAGCCCCCGCGCACCCGATTGAAGCTGCTCAAAATTTTCCTTTGACAACAGTCCAGGCAGCCCTTACAATAGGCAGCGTACGATCAATAAATGTAACGTAAGGAGGATTATGAAAAAGTGACACATTCGATGAGACTTCGTTTCCCAACTTTGAACCGGTAATTAAATACGTTCAAAGGCTCTGTTTGCGATGACAGAGTAAATGGGATAAGTCTGTCCTTTTTCAATAATCTTCATTGTTATAGAAAGCATAGGAATCAGTGAACCTTCGGGTAGCTGTCCGCAATGTGAGGAAAGGTGGATTTTTTCTGCCTTTCTTTTTTTATTGTACCTTGAATAAGAGATGCATGTCGTTTTCCGCCCAGGAAAGCTATGGCACCTCTTGTCTTTGATGCGCAACGAAATCGAGGTCGATCTTTTCCCTTTTGCTCTTTCGTCACAGGCAGCAGCCTGTGATTTTTTTTAATAATTCGAGGCGGGGTGGCGGCTTCGCGCGTTACTCGGATGGCTGAAAAATGCCCGTTTTTCAGCCATCCTTAAACGATTGTAACGGCTCCGCACACCGCTTCTAAGAAAAACCGCTACGCGTTTTTCTTAAGAAAGGGAGATGCAAAATGACCTGCAATAAATATTCAAAGACGAAAAAGATCAACAATCAAAAAAAGCCAAACTTTTCCGGGCAGCATTTTATGCACAATCGAAAGCTGATCGAGGAAATTGTCGCTTATGCTGACATCGCTTCTCACGAGACCGTGCTTGACCTGGGCGCTGGAAAGGGCGCCCTGACGACCGTTCTCAGTTCAAGAGCACAGCGCGTGCTGGCCGTTGAATATGACGAGAAATTAGTGGACTATTTACAGCGGAAAATGATGTCGTACCCGAATGTGAAAGTCATTCATCACGATATTCTCACGATGCCGATGCCGAAGCAGTCATTTGTCGTCGTGTCCAATATTCCTTACTCCATCACAACGCCGATTATGAAACGGTTGCTCGATCAGCCGGCCGGTCCTTTTCAACGAGGGGTGATTGTTATGGAAAAAGGCGCGGCGAAACGCTTCACCGCAAGCACCATCAAAGACGCCTACGTGATTGCCTGGCGGATGTTCTTTGATATCCGCTATGCGAAGGATATTTCACGAAATAACTTTTCACCGCCGCCAAAAGTTGATTCAGCTATGCTCACAATCAAGCGGAAAAGGCACCCGTTGATTCCGCCGGCTAAATACTCAGCCTTTAAAGGGCTGGCCGAGTACGCGCTTCACAAGCCGGCACTTCCCGTCAACCTGGCGCTGCGAGGCATTTTCACTCCGCCGCAGTTGAAGCATGTCCGGCGCCAGCTCGGCCTAAACTCGGAGACGCCGATCTCGGCATTGTCCGAGCAGCAATGGGCACGCCTTTTGGAGGCGATGCTCCATCATGTGCCGGCATTTCGCTGGCCGAAGCGGAAAAAGAGAAAATAAGCTTTTCTAATAGAATGGTCGTTTGTAGGATATAACCGTTCTTGTCTCTTCTTGAAGCTAGTCACAGGCCGTATGCAGACTGGACGCAAACATTTTCTCTCGTTCGCTTTTCACCTCGTCTCACCTGTTTTTATTTGATCCCACAAGAAAAAGCGGACGGGATGGGAGGTCGAAGAACCGAACCCTGACTACTAAACAAAAAAGCCTGTCGACTTTCTCGACAGACTGAAACCTCGCAACTGCTTTGCGAGGTTTTTTCTCTTATTTACTGATTTTTTTAATCCTCCCATCATAGTAGTAGATTAGAGGATGCTCGGCCACACTGGTTCATTTTCAATTAAGGACAACTTATTCGGTTTCCTTTCTCATTTCGACAACTTTTTTATCATTTATGTCGAACGCTGATCCCACCCTTTTCAAGAAAAAATTCATAGCCTCGGTTTTAGTGAAAGCGTTGATTAGTAAAGGCTTCTGCCGCTCTCTTAAATGAAAATTTTTGGGATTGAGATTTTATCCTTTTCTTTTAAGCAATAATTTATTATAATTACAATGTGAGAATGATTATTGGTATCTAGTTAGTACTTTTCTTGCTGCTAGAAAGATAATCTTTCTATATTAATTCTTATTTGAAACAGGGAGGAGAATTTTTTATGGAAAACAACGGTAATATCGAGAAATGCCCTTTCCACGGCAGCGCTACAAGCAACAAGTCCCGCGGCACAACTAACAAAGATTGGTGGCCAAACGCGTTAAACTTAAATATCCTTCAACAGCATGATACAAAATCCAATCCGATGGATGACGATTTTGATTACACAGAAGAGTTCAAGAAACTGGACTACTTTGCCCTTAAGAAAGACCTTGAGGAGCTGATGACGAACAGCCAGGACTGGTGGCCTGCTGACTACGGCCATTACGGTCCATTCTTTATTCGGATGTCCTGGCACGCTGCCGGTACGTACCGGATCGGCGACGGCCGTGGAGGCGGCGGAACCGGCGCGCAGCGCTTTGCGCCATTAAACAGCTGGCCTGACAACGGCAACCTTGATAAAGCACGCCGTCTTCTCTGGCCAATTAAGCAAAAGTACGGCAACAAAATCTCCTGGGCTGACTTACTCGTCCTTGCAGGGAATGTTGCAATTGAATCAATGGGCGGAAAAACAATCGGCTTCGGTGCAGGACGTCCAGACATCTGGCATCCGGAAGAAGACGTCAACTGGGGTTCTGAAACAGAATGGCTCGGTGACAACCGCTACTCCGGTGAACGTGAGCTGGAAAATCCGCTTGCCGCTGTGCAAATGGGTCTGATCTATGTAAATCCGGAAGGACCTAACGGAAAACCGGACCCAATCGCCAGTGCGAAGGATATTCGCGAAACATTCGCCCGGATGGGAATGAATGATGAAGAAACAGTTGCTTTAATCGCCGGTGGTCATACATTTGGTAAAGCACATGGCGCAGGAGATGCAGCACATGTTGGCGCCGAACCTGAAGCGGCATCGATTGAAGCGCAAGGCTTAGGCTGGTTAAGCACGCACGGCAGTGGTAAAGGCCGCGACACGATCACAAGTGGACTTGAAGGTTCTTGGACTGCCAACCCAACACAATGGGATAATGGCTACTTTGATCTGCTGTTCAAATATGAATGGTGGTTGACAAAGAGTCCAGCGGGTGCTTACCAATGGCATGCGGTAGACCCTGACGAACAAGATCTTGCACCAGATGCCGAGGATCCTTCCGTTAAAGTTCCAACAGTGATGTTTACGACAGATATGGCTTTGCGCTATGATCCTGAATACGAAAAAATTTCACGCCGTTTCCACGCCAACCCGGACGAATTTGCTGATGCGTTTGCCCGTGCCTGGTTTAAACTTCTTCACCGTGACATGGGTCCTCGCGCTCGATATCTTGGACCGGAAGTTCCGGAAGAAGAGTTTATCTGGCAGGATCCGATTCCAACCGTTGATTATCAATTAACTGATGCGGAAATCGAAGAGCTTAAAGAAAAAATCCTGACTTCAGGCCTTAGCGTGAGCGAGCTTGTCACAACTGCCTGGGCTTCCGCAAGCACATTCCGCGGCTCTGATATGCGCGGCGGTGCCAATGGAGCACGCATTCGTCTCGCGCCACAAAAGGATTGGGAAGTGAACCAGCCGGAGCAGCTTGCCAAAGTACTTTCTGTTCTTGAGGATATTCAAAACGGACTTGATAAAAAAGTCAGCCTCGCTGATTTAATTGTACTAGGTGGTAGCGCCGCCGTCGAAAAAGCTGCTCAGGATGCCGGCTTTGATGTAACGGTTCCATTCACACCTGGACGTGGTGACGCGACAGAAGAACAAACAGATGCCGAGAGCTTCGACGTGCTTGAGCCTTACGCTGACGGATTCCGCAACTATTTGAAGAAGCAATACAGCGTAAGCCCGGAAGAGCTTCTCGTCGACAAGGCACAGCTTTTAACACTTACTGCACCGGAAATGACTGTTCTTATCGGTGGCATGCGTGTTCTTGGTACAAACTATGGTGGTACCCAGCACGGCGTCTTCACTGATCGTGTCGGCGCGCTCACAAATGATTTCTTTGTGAACCTGCTTGATATGGGTATCGAGTGGAAGCCAGTCGACCACAACCTGTATGAAGGACGCGACCGTCACACAGGAGAAGTCGTGCGTACGGCAACAAGATTCGATCTTGTCTTCGGTTCTAATTCTGTCCTTCGTTCCCTTGCAGAGGTTTATGCACAGGACGACAACAAAGAGAAGTTTGTCCGTGACTTTATCGCTGCCTGGGTGAAAGTGATGAATGCCGACCGTTTTGACATTAAATCAACCTCTTCTGACGCGAAGAAAGTATTAAGCTAATTTCATTAGCAAGTCCAAAAACGAAACACAACCAGCGCTCACCGATGTTCTATTGGTGCGTGCTGGTTGGTTTTTTGTGTAATAGAATATGCTTCGTTTCCTCATAATAGCTTTTTCTCAAAAGAGAATACGAGATAATAGAATGTTATACGCCACAGCGAATCCGTTCACCAACAATTCCTGAAGAATACGAGCTCCTCTCTTTCAAACATCCCCTTAACGTAAAAAATCAGGCCGGAGATCCTCCATATAACGTCATCTACTCAAACACCGTCACAATTACCCCATCACTGTTGTCACCCGACAGCTCATACTCGTGATTGTCCGGCACCGGAATGGTCATCCCTTCTGAATAAGGATAATAGGCAACCGTGTAGCTTTCACCGTTAACCGTAATGGAAATCTTCTCTTCTTCTTTTAAATAAGCCAAATACTCCTCTAACACAAAGTTCTTTTCCTTCATAACCGCGCTATGGGGTAAGCCGACATAGCGGATATGCCACGGCTCATATTCAATGCCGGTAATCTCGGTTTTATCTTTTGGATAGCGTAAAATAAAGCCGTATTTCCAGGCATTTTCCTCTATCCATATTCCTTCATCGGCCTCATACATCGTCGTCTCAGTCGAACCTACGTCAAGCGCCACTCCGACATTATGCTCGCTATAGCCTGCCGGCAGCGCATAGTCGGCTCCCCTCGTTTGATAAAGCTCGCCTTGCTCCTCAAAATCACGAAAGCCGCTGTTAATGACAAAATGCTGCACCCCGTCCTGCTCCGCGGCAGCGACCATCTCAGAAAATGCGAGTGCGACCTCTGTTGATAAATAGATTCCGCTGTTTAACAGGGTATATCCCTTTGTCAATTCACGCGCCTCATATAAATTGACGATATCAGACCTTACCCCTTCCTGCTGAACAGGGTATTCTGCGTTTACCAAAATCAGATTTCCCTGATAGAGTTGTTCTTTTCTAATCTCTTTTTGCTCCACCCTTTCGGAAGCCCCTTGCTCGTATTGCTGAATCTCCACTTCATGCTGGTGAAAAAACGGCACCCGCTCAACGATGACAAAAACGAGACAGCCAGTTAATAGTAATAAAAATCCCCACTTTTTCATTTTCGGTTCCCCCTACATCACGACTGACTATAGCGTAGAAAAAAACAATTAAATAAAAAGCAGGGAAAAACTTAAATTTTTCTTAAATCCGTTCGTCCGTCCCCTCCTGTGGCAGACGCACTTCAAACATTGTCCGGATGACGCTGCTTTCGGCGGTAATCGTTCCACTGTGCTGCTCGACGATATTTTTCGCGATGAACAGGCCAAGTCCTGTGCTGTCCGCCTGATGCGTGCGCGCTTTGTCACCGGTATAGAACATCTCAAACAGATGCGGAAGCTCTTCCTCGGCGATATGGCTGCCATAATTGATCACTTGAATGACGATTTCCCCCGACTCGGAAAAACCATTTATATCAATATACTGACCATCAGAGCCGTAGCGATTAGCGTTGACGAGCAGGTTTTCAAATACGCGCGCCAGCAGGTCTCCATCGCCGAAAACCGCTAATTGTGGAGCGATATTCATTCGGGCGCTCACTTTATTTTTCTCGAAAACAGGATACATTTCCTCTATTAATTGATGAAGCAGCTCACTGAGATCGATCGTTCTTTTTTCAAGCGGCAGCATCCCGTAATTCATTCTCGTTACTTCAAACAATTCTTCAATCAGCCTCTCCAAACGCTGGGATTTCGTAAAGGCAATCGTTAAAAAGTGTCTGACCTGCTCCTCCGTTAAATTCTTCTCCTTCAAAATTAAATCAATATAGCCCAGCACGGAAGTAAGCGGCGTCCGCAGATCATGAGCGAGATTGACGACGAGCTGATCCTTGCTGCTTTCAGAAAACTCCCCCCTCTCAATCGCCTGCTGTAATTGCTCGCTTGCCAGATTAATGTCGCGGGCAATCTCGCCGAACTCATCCTTGGAACGGACTTGAACGCGATGAGTAAAGTCGCCACGGGCAAGAAAATGAATGCCGTTGGAAATCTCCTTGAAATAGGCAGAATACGGCTTGCTCAGGATAAAGAAAAAGAGAATCGAAAGCGGGATAAAAATGAGCAAAAAGAAGTTTATATCACCAACCGACCTAATAAAGGAACGAAGCCGGGTCAACTGATCTTCGTAATCGACAACCGTATAATAATAAAATTGCAAACCTTTATAAATGATATATGTCGCAAGGCCCGCAAGCAGCATGCTTATCCCAAACAAGAGCACCATCTTTGAACGAAAACTGCGCATCATCTTACCCATTGAACGTATATCCAACTCCCCAGACCGTCTTAATCCATTTACTTTTCCTCGCATCTTCCTTCAGCTTTTTCCGCAGCGTCCGAATATGAACCATCACTGTATTATCACGTTCAAAGTACGCCTCGCCCCATACGTGCTGAAAAATATTTTCCACACTGTACACTTTCTTCGGATGACTCGCCAGTAAATACAAAATATCAAATTCCTTCGGCGTTAGCTCAATCCGTTCATCATAAAGCAGAACGGAACGTTGTTCGGGAGAAATGACCAAGCCCCCATATTCCAGACTCGCTTGCTGATCAGGCTTTAGCTGATTTAATTTCATAAAACGCCGCAGCTGGGCATTAACCCGCGCTACCAGTTCAATCGGAGCAAACGGCTTTGTCATATAATCATCGGCACCGATCACCAGCCCGTGTACCTTATTAAAATCAGAGGTCTTCGCACTCAAGAAAATAATCGGCATATTATGCCGCTCACGAACGAGTTGGGTGACTTCATATCCGTCCAACTTCGGCATCATAATATCGAGAATCAGCAAATCGACCGGCTGCGCTTCAATCGCATCAACAGCCTCCTGCCCATCCGCCGCTTTAATGACCTTGTATCCTTCCTTCTCTAAATGGATCGCAACGAGTTCACCAATCTCTTCATCATCATCCGCGACTAAAACCGTTATCGACTTCATCGATATCCCTCCCGAATCCTGATTCCACTTATTGTAGCTTATTTTCTATGATTTTCATAAAGAGTGCAATGTGCCGACAATAGTTCGAAACCTTCCGTGGTAACACCGCCTTATCTCTTACCCTTTCGCAAATCGCTCAAGTCTGAGAAAAGCAATATCGCGCTTCGTCCTGCCCTCGTTCGCCAGCTCACGCAAAATGTCGCCAATGACGCTGGCGAATTTAAAGCCGTGACCGGAAAAGCCGGCGGCAATGATGACGCGCTCCGTTCCCGGCGCCGTATCAATGATGAAATGATGATCCGGCGTATTGGAAAACATACATATCCCCTTATTCAGCAACTTCCCTTCCGCCCGTGGCATGAAGTTTGCCAAAAAGCTTCGCAAGTCCCGTTCATCCTTCTCACCATGAAACGCCCGATCAATCGTATCCGGATCGGTTTCATCTCCCAAATCCATCCGCCCAACCTTCACTCCGCTGCCATCCACATCCGGAAATCCGTAATACGATTCACCATCCGGCAGATCGACAACAAAGCATGGGAAGTGATCGCGGTAGATGGTCCCCTCTGTCTGAAACCAGCCTACCGCTTTCCGCACGACTTCAATCGGCAGCTTCAGCTCCGGCAAAAGCTTCGCGCTCCACGCCCCCGCCGCGACGATCGCTTTACGTCCTCTGAACAGCCGGCCACCTGCCTTGACATGAACGGCATCATCCTGCTCGTCCACCACTTCCACCCGCGTGTTTTCGAGAATCGTCGCGCCATGCCGCAACGCAGCTTCCTTATAAGCCAGGACGCAAGCTTCACTTAACAAAAAGCCAGATACCGGGTCAAAGCACCCTTTGAAATCGCCCGGCAGATGAAAGCCCGGCCAACGCCGTTCAATCTCCTCAGCAGTCAACACTTCATGCTCCAGCCGATGCTCACGCGAGCTTTCAATCGTTTCCCGCACAAAGCCGGAATTCCGGTACCCAATCGACAAGGCGCCGACTTGCTGAAACAGCGTCCGCCCTGTCTCCTTTTCAAGCTCTTTCCACAGCGCCAGCGCTTCTTTTAAAAGCGGCACATATTGCCCTCCGTCTCCATAGCCCATTCTGAAAATACGCGTTTCCCCGTGGTGACTGCCGATGTTGTTCGGAATCGTCGATTGCTCAAGCACCAGAACCCTTTTTCCGCTCTTTGCCACATAATAGGCAGCCGCGATCCCCATCGATCCTCCGCCAATGACGATGACATCATAGCTTGCTTCCATGCCGCTCCCCCATTTCTCGTATTCTGCCCTTTCATAATACTACGAAAGAGAGCTTAATTCTGCATAAGAAAAGAAGCGATTTGCATGTCTGATCCAAAGAAGCTGCTGAAAAAGTGAAAATCGTACTTTTTCAGCAGCTTCAATCGAAAGTCAGCTTCCTTTTCTCAGCCTGTCTTTCAGCGTCGAAGAAGAGGATACCTCCAATGGAGACAAAGCACGGGACAGACCGAGCGGCCGGGCGATATTGGCATAAATGGATTCATAGCTGCCCGCCTTGATAGCATACGTTTCATGAAAAACGCCGACCGCCTTTGTTTTTGCCGCCTTTTGATAAAAGTGAGTCCACGCTTTCATATGTGTCTTTCCATGAGCATAAGCATGAAGGCTCTCGATGTCCTCCCAATACTGGGTAAAGACAATCGTTCGGCCGCCCCAGGCTGCATTATGGGAAAGAAAGCCATTATCCTTTTCTCTGTACAGCTCTTTCATCATCGGCGGCATCGCGGTAAATACCGGCCACCATGCCTTGATATTCCACCATTGCTGAATCCTCATGCCAATGATAAACAGAACAATATCGCGATCATTTGGAGCCGTATAACGTTTATTCACTTTATCCTCTCCTTTGTTTTTTTACACCAGCTTAATTCGGCCTTTGCAATCTCCTTGCCATAATCAAGCGTATACAGCCAAAACTCCGCGTCCGGGTGGGCGCGGATGTCCTTTTCAATTTGCTCATACACAGTCAGCTTCAACCGCAGCAGACGCTCCTGCTCTTCCACATGCTGAATCGCCAGTTCACGGCTCATTTCCTTACCAAAGAACAATTTTACGAGCAGCTCGTTTTTGTGCAGTCCCGCATCCTGCACCGGCACAGCAAGCCATTCCTGAAGCTTCTTTTTTCCGCTTTCGGTAATCGTGTATTCCTTGCGCTCCGGCTCCCCTTCCTTATTTATCGCCGCTTGGACGGCGTAGCCTTCATCAACGAGTGCCTTCAAAGCCGGATAAATCTGACCGTAGCTCATTTTCCAAAAATGACTGAAGCTGACATCAATCAGCTTTTTTATCTCATAGCCGGTCCGGCAGCCCGTCGTCAAAATCCCCAAAATAATCCACTTCGCCTCTATCTTCATTTGAACCCCCATATCTTAAAGATACATCCTAAAGATATATAATTGAACGTAAATTGTCAACTTCTCACTCGTAAAAAGTTTTACATACATACTGTATGTATGTTAAGATGAATTCAACTTAGAGAAGGAGTGAGCCAAATGAAATGGAGCAGTTTTTATCCTGTAATTATGACCGACCGCCTTACCGAAACGAGTCAGTTTTATCAGTGTTTTTTTGGCTTTTCTGTTGTTTTTGAAGCCGATTGGTATGTAAGCTTGAAAAAAGAAGATACAGGCGATGAATTGGCCATTTTGGATCAAACGCACGAGACGATCCCTCAGGCTTTCGGCAAGCCAATACAAGGAATGATTCTGAATGTCGAAGTCGATGACGTTGATCAGCTTTACCAGACGTTCATTAACGAACAGCATTTGCCGTTGCATCTGGACATTCGCGATGAACCATTTGGTCAACGCCATTTTATCACCAGTGATCCGAATGGAATTCTTATCGATGTCATCACCATCATTCCCCCTGACCAATCATTTCAAGCACAATATGAAGAGCAAGTGTGGAAGGATGAATAAATGTGGCCGCGTACACTCCTTTAAAATTCTATTTTGATCAGCGGCTCGCTGAACGGTTATCACGTTTAATCGAGCGCCATGATTCACACTTCAACTCAAAATCATTCATCGCCTATGTCGCGAAAAATGTTGAAGACAAAGAGCTGAAAGCGCGGGTCGACGTCATCGCAACCGCGTTACAGAACCACCTGCCCGCCGACTATGAACGCGCCCTGTCGATCCTGCTCCAAATTTTAGGACCGGAAAACGAAACAGAAGAGGGCATGTTTACAAATGGCTATTTTTTAATGCCGGTTGCGTATTTTGTAGAAAAATACGGTCATCACCATTTTCATGCTTCCATGCTTGCTCTAATGGAGATCACCAAGCGTCATACGTCCGAATATGCGATCCGTCCATATCTTGAATTGGACACTGACCGTGCAATCGCGTATCTTCAAAGTTGGATCACCGATTCGAACCCACATGTTAGACGGCTCGTTAGTGAAGGGACACGCCCCCGACTGCCGTGGGCCAAAAGAATAGAGCCGCTTCAAAACGATCCGGGCTATAACCTGCACTTACTAGAACAGCTGCTTGATGATCCTTCCGCCTATGTGCAAAAGTCTGTCGCCAATCATATCAATGATTTAACGAAAGATCATCCGCAATTGGTAATCAACTGGCTCGAAACATGTCTGGCTGATCGCCGGCAGGTCAATGAGCGGATCATCAAGCATGGATTAAGAACTTTGATCAAGCAGGAAGAAAACAAAGCCGT
Source organism: Halalkalibacter oceani (assembly GCF_023715605.1). Taxonomy (GTDB): domain Bacteria; phylum Bacillota; class Bacilli; order Bacillales; family Bacillaceae_D; genus Halalkalibacter; species Halalkalibacter oceani. The sequence continues at coordinate 16,926 of NZ_JAMBOL010000039.1, read as the reverse complement.
CCAGCTCCTTGCGCGAGTGAACGGCTTTGTTAAACAGCGAAAAGAGGAAAAATCACGATGAGAAAAACAAAAGAAGAAACCGATATGACAATCCAACGAATGACGGCCATCGCCAGAAAGCTTTTTGCTGAAAAAGGCTACACGAATATCGCCCTCGAGGAAATTGTCCAGGAAGCCGGATTGACACGCGGGGCGCTTTATCATCATTTCAATAACAAAAAGGGGCTTTTTCTCGCTGTATTTGAAGAGGTTCAGCGCGATATCGCTCGACAGATTGAAACAGAAGCGATGAAAAGCACAGACTTATGGGAACAACTGCTCCTCGGCTGCCACGCCTTTGTCGTCTCAGCTTCAGAAGCTCATAATCACCGCATATTATTAGTGGACGGCCCGGCGATTTTAGGCTGGGACACGTTCCGCAAAATGGACCAGCAACACTCGATGAAGTCATTAATGGAGCATCTGGAGCTCTTGCAGAAACAAGGAATGATCAAGCCAGTCGCCATCGAGGCGATGACACATTGCCTGTCAGGGGCGATGAATGAAGCGGCTCTCTGGGTCGCTGAACATCCCGACCGCCAGCAAGCCGTTGATCAAGTGATGGACTCTCTCCGTGCCCTGCTCTACGGGTTTAGGATGTAAGAAAAACGCGTAGCGTCCTTTTAAAAAAAAGAGATGTCTCAAAAGGTTGAAAAGACCCTCCGAGACATCTCCACTAACCACCCCCGGCATCACTCTCTCGAGAACAACTCACGCAGCTTCGTCCAGAATGACTTCTCTTCTTCTCGTTCAACCGGTGCTTCCTCCGGTTCTTCTTTTTCGACTCCTGCAGTTTTTATCACGAACTGCACCGTGTCGACATTGTGATTTTTTTCGGAGACAAAGGATACCGGGTCAAAGTCCGATTTGTCGTAATCGGAAATCATCGCATCAATTTCTTCCTGCATCTGTTCAGGCAGACTGCTCGTCGCCTCATGCAGCTTGCCTGTACCGTTGTGAAGAGCGTCGGCCCCGGCTGCTAACTCACCGCTCCCTTCTGTAGCTTCGCCTATTCCATGATGCAGCTCACTGTAAGCGGCAGATAATTGCCCAGCCCCGCCTGTATAGCGCACAAGCCCTTGGTGAAACTCGCTGTAATTAGCGGCTAACGCTGACAGTCCTTCTTGTAGCTGGGAGAACGAGCCGAGTCCATCGACCTGTTCGAGCGAGGAGGTAAGTCCGTCTGCAAGCGCCGTTAAGCTGTTTGCCATTTCCTTTGTTCCAGCGCTCACCTCCTTCAGGATTGAATCAACCGCGTCGAAGCCTTGTTTCGCGGCTGAATAGGTCACCTTCGCTTTTTGTGCGGCGGAGTATGCGTCAACGAGCTGGTCAACGACATCACGATCTGCGCCGCTCGCATATAATTGCTCAATTTGCTCCTGACTGACCGGCTGATCGGCAATGCCGTTCATCGCCTCATTAACTTGTTTGTAGGCAGCCGCATACTGAGTGCGTAGCTGCGCCAAGCCCTGTGAGGTTTCATGAAGCGCATCCGCCAGCTGGACAAGACCGTCCTGCAGTTGCTGCAAGTCTCCGACATTCATCTCCTCTGTCAGCTGAAGAGACTGGCTGACCTCGTTTAACGCCTGTTCAATGGTCGAGGACGCCTTTACCAGTTCCGCCGAGGAACCAGCCATTTCATCGAGCCCCTTTTTGTATTCAGCCGAGCCGTTTTCAAGGCTGCGCAAGCCGTCATTCAGCTGTGACATTCCCTTTTTCAGCTCGCCTACTCCGTCATCAATTTCCTTGACTCCATCTGTCAGTGAGTTGAATTCTCCTGCGATTTCGTCAGCCCCGGGAGCCTCGATCGCCATCGCCGGCGGCACAGCTGTGATGTCGATTCCACTAAACTCAAAGTCGGTGACATCGGCCGACAAACGGAGCTCTTTCTCTTCCCCCGGCATGACGGTGAATGTTACTTGCTTGTCTTTTCCGGCATTTGCGATCATCCCGTCGCTTGTCTCAAGCGTTTCATACGTATCTTCTTCAAACGTAAGGGCGATTTGCAGCAAATAGTTTTCAAAAAAGGACGGATCGACGTCTTCATTACGGGACGTATCAATCGTGATCTGCAGCCGGCCGTCTGCTCCGGCAAGCTCATCAGCCGCCATTTCCTCTCCATCCAACTCGTAGAAAATCGAAAAATTCCACGGCAGCTCCAGACGATCTCCAAGGTTTCCTTGATAGTACGCAGTTCCCTCCGCGGCCTCAAACCGCACTTCGTCACCACTCTGTTTCATTTCAGCCTCATTCGTCAAGTTTTTCAGACTGCTGTAAGGACCATAGTCGGTGATCATCCCCGCTTCGCTGACATGTAATGTGTTGACAACAAATATTTCATCTAATTGACCGTCACCATGTAAATTGGCATAAATCACTTCTTCTTTGGCGCTTAGCTCCCCTGCCTGACCCGTCTCTCCTGCTTCGTCCACCGCAGGAGCCGCATGGACAAGAAATGAAGGAACAATCAGCATGACAGCTAAGACGACAAACGGCAATCGTTTCATTTTCATCATCATTTCCCCTTATAAAAGTTTGCTTGTAATGTTGTTTTCCGAATCACTTTATCAAGCGCATACAGCATCGCCGGCAGGAAGAAGAGAACGAGCACAAACGCTAAAAGCGCCCCCCGGCCGAGCAACAATCCAATCGAGGATACGACCGGATTCGTTGACGTAATCCATAAAATAAAGCCGATGCTCGATAAAATGGAAGCCGAAACCGAAATCGAGAATGTCTTTTCGTCCAATGTATCGATGATCGCTTTCAGTGCCGGCATTTCTCTTCGCTTCTCTTTATACGTCTCAGTAAATAAAATCGCATAATCGACCGTCGCCGCCAGCTGTACCGTACTAACAATCAAATAGCCGATAAAATCAAACGACGTATTCGTAAAATACGGAATCGATAAGTTGATCCAGACAGCAGCCTGAATCGTGATGAGCAGGATGACCGGAAGCGAAATCGACTTGAACGTTAGAAGAAGGACGATCGCAATCGTTGCGACAGTCATCGTATTGACAAATGTATTGTCCTTTTGCACGGTGTTTTTAATATCATACAGTGCCACGCTTTCACCGAGGCTCAGCGTCTTGTCGCCGTAATAAGAGGCGGCTTTTTCCTGCACCGTTTCTACAATAGAAAACGGGATATCTCCTTCTTTTTCCCGCTCGGTATTAATGATGAGGCGGCTGTAATGCGCCGATAAAAACTCACTCGTGACCTCTTCCTCCAAATACTCCGGCGGAATGGCGCTGCCTACCGTATTGACATACGAAATGACATTCGTCACATGCCCGATGTCCTCCAATTCATGAATGAGCTTCTCTTCTTTGACAACATCATCTTTTGGCACGAGCAGCACAATCGGCGTCGATTCGCCAAACGCTTCCTTAATCGCGATCAAGTCGGCCCCGGTACGTGTTGACTCCGGCTGCTCTCCAAGCCCGTATGTGAACGCCGTGTTGCTTTGCGCAAGAAAGCTCGGAATCAAAATCGCCAGTACAAGGAGCAAGGACGGGTACTTCATTTTCATCACACGCCGGCCGATTCCCGCAAAACTTGGAACAAAACGTTTGTGCTGTGTTTTGTCCATCCATTTGTAAAACACCAAGGTTAAAGCGGGAAAGAACACCATCACACTAATAAAGCTCAGCAAAATCCCCTTTACCAAGCTTAAACCTAGATCGGCGCCAAGCTCAAAGCTCATCAGCATTAAAGCCATGAAACCAAAGAAGGTCGTCGCCGCGCTCGCTGCAATCGGGGCGAACGCCTGCTTCATCGCAAGCTGCATCGCCTCTTCCGGGTTAGTCGTTTTTTTCCGATATTCCTGAAAACTGTGCAACAGAAAAATCGCATAATCAAGTGACACGGCGAGCTGCAATATCGGCGCCACCGATTGCGTGACAAAGGACACCTCTCCGATAAAAATGTTCGTGCCCAAATTGATCAGAACGGAAACCCCGATTGCCACGAGAAAAAAGAGCGGCTCCACCCATGAAGTCGTTGATAATACGAGAATCAGGATAATAATCGGCACAAGCAGGGCGGCGGCATACACCGTTTCCGTCCCGGCCATTTTCTGAGCAGTAGCGGTATTGACCGCTTCCCCGGCCATCGCCCCTTCCTCGCCAATTAACTGATAGATTTCATCCGTAATTCGTACTTCCTCACCCGGCCGAATACTTAGCTGAAACAGCGCTATTTCGTCCTTATAGTACGTCTCAACCGTACTGGCATCAGCCACTTCAATCGGCATCTTTATATCTACCGCATCATCAAGCCACATCACATCAGAGACGCCGTCAATCGCGGCAAGTCTTTCTTTAAACTGCAGCGCCTCCTGTATACTGACATCCTCCACCATGACCCTCGTATCAGGGACCGAAGAAGTAAATTCATCTTCCATCACGTCAACCGCCCGTGTCGATTGCGCTTCATCTGGCAAATAATCCGCCATATTATAATTTACAGACACAAAAAATTGCGCTGCTATTGAGATCACCGCAAGAAGAATGAAAGTGATGACAATCATTTTTTTATGTGTTGTAATTCTCGCTGCTAACTTGATGATCATCCACCCTTTCTTGTTTTATAGCCTCTGACATATTATCATTATATAAACACGGTGTTGCCGAAACAACAAACAGTTTAGTAACATCCGTTTGTTGCCCGACAGATTTAGAATGTATGTTGGATATTTTTTTACAAAAGGGTGAACGATGATGAATGCCAAGCTTGACCGACGAAAAAAATATACCCGGATGATGCTGAAGGAAAGTGTAATGACCCTGTTAAAAGAGAAGCAAATTTCTTCGATTACCGTAAAAGAACTATGCGAACTTGCCGATATTAACCGCTCTACGTTCTACTCCCACTATGCAGACCCGTTCGACCTGCTGACAAAGATAGAAGAAGAAATCCTGACCGACATGCGGCAAACGCTCGGCAGCTACAATTTTAGTGAGGAAGAAGAAGCACTGCAGATGACGGAAAAGCTGCTGGAGTATGTGGCGGACAACCGTGATGTCTGTCAAATCCTATTAAGTGAACACGGCGATCCTCAATTTCAGCAGAAAGTGATGAAAATTACCGAGGAATTCATCATGAAGCATTGGAGGAGCATTCACAAAGCCGATCAAAAAATCTCAGAATATATGAGCCTCTATGTGATCAGCGGCAGTTTACATGTTTTGAAAGAATGGCTCGATAACGGGATGGACAAATCACCACAGGAAATGGCGGAACTGATTAATCATTTCACAAATTACGGACTTTCTTCACCGCTGTAAGAGCATAAAACGACCTTCAATGTTTTATTCAGCTTAGCAGTAGTAAGCGTTCCCACTTTAAAAAGTGCTATACTAACAGAAAAGCTGTCTGATGAAAGGAGAGAAGTCATGGAAAGCTATGTTGTCTATCTGCGGGGCATTAATGTCGGCGGGAAAAATAAAATCAAAATGGCGGACCTTCGCACATGTTTACATCAAAACGGCTGCCAAAACGTCCAGACCTATATTCAAAGCGGCAATATCGTGTTGCAGTCCGACCTGTCCGCTCAAGAGTTGGCCAGACAAATTGAAATGTTGCTCGCAAATCAATTTGAATTGGACAGCACCTTAATCAAAGTGTTAGCGCTGGACTTTGAGACCTATCGTGTGATTATCGAGGAGGCTCCACATGGGTATGGAGAGGAGTCGCAAGCAAACGACTATCGTTATGATGTTCTATTTTTGCTTGATGTGACGTCCGATCAGGTCATGAAAGAAGTGATGGTACGACCGGGAATCGATATGGCGTGGCAAGGTTCACATGCCATTTATTACCGGCGGCCGGGACCTGACAATCCAGATTATACGAAAAGCTACCTTAGTAGGCTAGTAAAAAAAGACATTTATCAATCTATTACCGCCCGCAATTGGAAAACGACCACGAAAATGTGGGACGCACTTAAAGAATTACAAGGAAGGTAAGTCTCCACCTTACACACCTCGCAAGGAGCCTGGGCCTTGTTCTCACCTTCTTGAAGCTGTCCCCTACTTCTACTGTTTTTCCGGCAGCTTTTCTTGAATGACGAGCAACAAGGTGGCAATAGGTCCAAGCAGCAACGAAATAAAAAACCAATTGAGTCCGGACCTGTTCTTTCCTTGCGCTAATCCTGCATTAATAAGGGCGAGCGTTCCCCAGCCCACATAAAACTGATTTTCCATCGTTTCTGAGCACCTTTCTTCGTTAACTGCAATGCTAAAAGTCAAAGACATCCGTTCTTACTAGAATAGTAAAACTGTACCATAATGATGATAGCCCTACAATAATGAGGAAATCTATCCTTTCCACTAGACATCGTGCCGTAAGAATAGGATTCAGATCTGTCGGTAGTACATAAAGGGCTGGGCAAAAGGTAGAACCCCCTTTTTGCCCAGCCCAGATCTATCACAGTTTAATAATCAGCTTTCTAAAACACCTTCCGCTGGTAAATGACTGTCGTCACGCTCCAGGAGACAGCATAGACGACGATGATGACAGCCGTCGCACCCATATACAAAACCGGCATGGATAAGCTGGCAATGAAATGGGTAATGATCGTCAAACGTTCAGCGAAAAACATAAAAACACTCGGCCCTACCGCTGACAAAACGAGAAAGCTGATCAGGACAACCGTTGAAATATAGCCCGGTTTAAAAATATAGAACATTGGAAAGGTAAATGATGCAAACACTAGAAACAGGCCACCCCCAATCGCCATATCAGTCAGCGTAAACGGTTTGTTGAAGACAAATAACGCCACGCTTGCCACCGCCATGCCCACCCCCATATAAGCGATGGCGCCAAGATAGCGAGAGGCGATAATTTCCTTGCGGGTGTAAGGCAAGGAATTCAATAAAATATTCGTCTCCGCTCTTTCATCGTATGTGTACGTATTAAAGGGGATCAGAATGCTGGCAATCAGAAACGTAAACGCCGGATGCTTATCCATCATGATAAAGAACACAACCATAAGAAGATAGATAAGCAACAGCTTTTTCTGTAGGATAAGATCACGTCTGATTAAATTAAACATGCTGTTTCTCCCCTTTCAAGTAATACATAATATCTTCCAAAGAGGCGCGTTCAATCACCACTGTGTTTCCGAACGTTTCTTTCACCGCCCCGATATTATCTGTTAACGCCTCAAACCCCGTCGACGCGCGATGAATACGGACAAAGGCTTTTTCTGTGTCCCGATCCAGCAACTCGACGCCCCCTTTGACGAGCGCATAATTTTCTGCTACGTCGTGAATCGACTGATTGAACACGATTTCGCCATTCTGGATGAAAGCGATGTAATCGGCGATCCGGTCCAAATCCGTCGTAATATGTGTCGAGAAGAAAATCGTTCTGCGGCCATCAAGCATTAATTCCTGCAACAGGTCCAGCAGCTCCCGCCGAAAAATCGGATCTAACCCGGCTGTCGGTTCATCCATAATAATCAGCTCGGCATGATGGGAAAGAGCGATCGCCAAGGATGCTTTCATCTGCATTCCCTTGGAGAACGTTTTTATCGCTTTGTTCAGCGGTAGTTCAAATCGTTCGACATAGCGATGAAATAACGCATCATCCCAGCTTTTATATGCCGGCCCGACGATCCGCTTAATATCCTTTACGTTCAATCCTTCATAAAAGACATTGCCATCGTAGACGAAGCCGATGCGCTCCTTGATCGCCTTCTCATGCGTCCTGTAATCCAAACCGAACAGCTTCACCTCACCGTCATCCGGCTTTAACAGATTCATCATCATCTTAATCGTCGTTGACTTCCCGGCCCCATTCGCGCCGATAAACCCGGTCACAAAGCCCTGCTTTACTGCTAAATTCATATTGTGAACGGAAAACCCATTGAGTGTTTTGCTTACATTTTTCATTTCAACTACATGCTCCATTTTCTTCACTCCTCATACAAAATCTTCAGCAATTGCTGCAGTTCATCAAGGGTCAGCCCGATCTCCCTGCTGTTCGTGATCACCGCAGTCAGCTGTTCCTCGATGACCTTCAGCTTCTTCTCTCTAATAACCTCTAAATTTTGCTCGGCGACAAACGAACCTTTTCCAACAATGGAATAGATAAACCCTGCCTTCTCCAATTCCTCATAGGCACGCTTTGTCGTAATCACACTAATTTGCAAATCCTTTGCGAGCTGGCGTATAGAAGGTAACGCCGCTCCCTCCTGAAGCTCACCCGCTAAAATAAGCGATTTAATTTGGTTCGTAATTTGTTCATAAATCGGCTCCTTTGAACTGTTGGAAATAATAATTTGCATGTCGATCCCTCTTCTTTATTTTTTGGATGTCCAGCACTTTTGAATATCTGTACATATTGTATATATAATTTATATACATTATATACACGCTCAGAGTATCGCGCAACAACTTTCTTAAAACGAAGACAGGATAAACGCAAAAAAGGGCCGGGAAAAAGGTTGTGTCTTTACCTTTTTTCCAGCCCTAAGCCAATGAGCGGCACCGCCAAATAGGTCAAGGGTAGCTTTGTCTTAAGCTCCTCTATACTAAGTCCGGCTTCTCTTCATTTTATGATAAAGAGACATAATGCCCCAAATAACGCTTGGCAGAGCGACCGCTCCAATGACCATATACGCAAGAAGGTGAATCGCGCTCCTTGAACCATCCACAAATGCCACGACCATTACCGCAATAGCGAAAAGAACAAATGGGATCATCCTCACTCCTTTCGCCAGGCCTTTCTTTCCTTCGACCTTCCATTTATTACTGTAAGTGGCGATTGCCGTCCAAGCAGCCGGGATGGCAATGATTGTGAGAATAACAGCTACTACTTGAAGAACGGATTTTAAGCTGCCAGCGCTTATCATCGTTCCGAGCCAGACGAGTACAGTGACGACGATTAACGGAATTACCAGAGCTTTTGTGAGACCATTCAGATTTTCATATTTTTCAACCGTCGTGTCCCGATCGCTGTAAATCGGCTTTGTACCCGGGGCCGCTCTAAACAAATGAATATTCCCTTCCGAAGCAACATGCGTCCAGCCGGCAGCTGAAAAGAAATCAAAGTACTCCTCCTCTTCCTCCTCTTTTAGTGACCGATAATCTACACTGTAGATATAGTCTAAGCTTTCCCCTTTTTCGAGCGTATACCCCATAAACTTAAAGTCATTGACATGCCAGCCCTTCAACGAAAAACGACGTAATTTCTCCATGTCCTTCTCCTCGGCAAAAGCCAATCCGCCTGACATAATATATTTTGTTTGTTTCATTCTTCTCCCTCCTTCAATCCACTTTCCGCTAATTGAATCATCAGCTTTCTCAGCTTCAGATCTTCCTCTAATACTTCCCTGCCCGTCTCCGTCAGCAAATAGGTTTTGCGCCGGGAATCCGACCCATCATGTAAATAAATCCACTCCTGCTTTAATAGCTTTTTAATAATCGTATACATGGAAGCCGGGCCTATCGTAATCGCTCCTTTTGTCGTCTCTTCAATTAAATTCATAATCGCATAACCATGTCTCGGCTTCGTTAAAGCAGCCATTATATAAAACATCGAATCCGTTAATTGCTCAGTTGTCTTCAACTGATCACCCCCATATATCATTCGAGGATATATCATAATTTGATACATCGATCTAAAGAAAATATATCACAATTTGATATATCCGTCTATACATATATCATAATTTGATACATCAATTCTTAAAAAACGCCAACCTGCCCTGAAAAATTGCCGGACTTGGCTTTCTTTATTGCTTTTTTTATGAAATGCCGAGCGATAAGCGTCAAAGTTAACCCCTATTGTCTAAATATCCTATACATTCCTCTTCACTATGCGCTGTTTTCTCCGTTGTCGGTTCCCCGTAGTGAGCTACTCCGTCAATCAATGTATTTTTCTCACAGAACTGGACAACGTTTTTCCCCTTTTTGGTCAACCCATATAAGTATTCCAATTGAGGCTCATCCTGAAAAATCACCCTATAATGAGCATGATAAACAGTGCGGTTGATCCCGTGCTTCGGTTCGATTCTATGCTGCTTTACAATATCATCTTCCGTATATCCCACTTGCTCCAGGTGGGCAGGAATATGTTTATTGATAAGATAATTGTGATAAGGGTTGCCATTGTTCAGAAGATAAATCATGGCAAAAGGAGCTGCCACAAGTCCGATAAAACCAACCACCACAGCTATTTTCACTATCTGTTTAAAAGAAAACAAGCCGCTATCCCCCATCCGTTATTGGCAGTAAAAAGTCCAGCTCCTTACTACGCTTTGCTTACTTTATTTTCACCGCCCTTGATTGACAGGTCAAGCCTTTTTTTCCACAACCGACCAGCTCATCGCCAAAACAAAAAGAATCGCCGCCCCTCCCCAATATAAATAGCTAAAGCCGGCGCCAAACTGGAGTAAGAAGTAACCAAGAACCGGGCCTAAAGCCGCTCCTACATCCTGAGCAACGGCATAGATCGTAAGGAAAGAAACGACATTGGCCGTCTTTGAAGTGTCCAGTGCAATCGTGTCGATAATCGTCGTTAAAATAGTCGCCCCGGCCAACGCTAAAAGCGTAATGAAGAGCCAGACACCTATCGGGAGACTGAGCGAGATCATTCCAAAAACAACTCCAGCAAATACTAAAGACGAAATGAAAATCGGCAGCCTTCCCCGCGAGCCATCAGACCAGTGACCGACCGCCCTTCCGAGGAACGGCTCCCATCCCCACCTCATCGCCTGAATGATGCCGGATAATAACGTGACACTGACAACGACATTCAAAATGGAAATATGCTCTCCATAAAAATGTCCAATCACCGAACTTAAAGTCGATGCCAATATCCCCTGATATAACATCGCAATGAAAAAGCCGGAAACGATAATCGTCATTTTATACCCCGGTTTGCCGATAAAAGCCTTCCCTTGCTTTACGTCCTCTTTTTTTTTCAAGGTCCGCCTGACCGTGAGAAATAGTTGAAGCCGCTAGTAAAGGCAAACCGAGAAGCGTCAATAAACCAAATCCAATGGCGACAGTGCTCAATCCAATGAAAGGAACTAACAGCCCCCCAATCAGCATCCCCATCAGACTCCCGGTGCGGTAAAGCCCATTATATAACCCCATCGACCGCCCCCGATGTTCCTTATCGGCATGCACGGCCACAATCGACAGACCCCCGATTCGAAAAAAGGACCAGGCCACGCCCCACAGGGCACGCAAAATAACCCAGGCGGCAAACCCTTCGAAAATACCATAGCCGATTGTGGTAAACCCGCCTAACAAAATCGCTATGACCATCCCGGTCTTTAATGAAATATGGTTGTACACCCAACCAATTATCGGACTGAAAGGCAGTCTAATAAAGCGATTGATCGACAGCAGCACCCCAACCTGCCAAATCGATTCAAGCCCTGCCGATTCCCAATAAATAGGCAAAGCAATATACAGCATGGAATCTCCTAAAAGACTTAACGCTGTCACGATTGCGACAACTACAATCGGGTTCGCAGACATCCGGGCTTTAAGTGCCATCTTGACTCACCCCTTCAAGGGAGATAATATCGAGTGATGCAACTCCTCGTATGTATTTCTATATCATACCGATTATTCAGCGGGTTTTGTTTGATTTTTTGAAAATTTCTTTGTATGAGCAAGCTGTATCTACCTTTTAAATCAAAAAAGCTGGGAAAAAAGGTTTTTTACCCTTTTCCCAGCCTCGTCTTCAAATTATGGCTACATCGTGCTAATATCAATAACAAAACGGTATTTCACATCTGACGCTAACACTCGTTTGTAGGCCTCGTCAATTTGATCGGCAGATATGACTTCAATCTGGGGTACAATCTGATGCTTCCCGCAAAAATCGAGCATTTCCTGCGTTTCGCGGATGCCCCCGATCATGGAGCCCGCAAATGAACGACGGTGGCCGATCAAAGAGAACGCGTTTACTTCCAGCGGCTCGGCAGGGGCACCGACGTTTACCAGCGTTCCATCGAGCGTTAGCAGGGAAAGGTATGCACTAATATCAATTTTTGCACTGACGGTGTTAATGATCAGATCAAACGTACCGGCCAGCTTCTCGAATGTCTCCGGCTCGCTCGTCGCAAAGTAATCGACTGCCCCGAATTGCAGGCCGTCTTCTTTTTTCTTTAATGTTTGGGAGAGAACCGTCACTTCCGCCCCCATGGCGTGGGCGATCTTGACCGCCATATGACCAAGTCCTCCCATACCAACAACCGCCACCTTCTTACCTGGCCCGGCTCCCCAGTGATTTAATGGTGAATATGTCGTAATGCCTGCGCACAGCAATGGTGCAGCCGCATCAAGTTCTATGTTATCAGGGATGCTCACGACAAAGTCTTCAGTTACAACAATATGAGTGGAATAACCACCTTGCGTATACTCACCATATTTGTCGACACCAGCGTAGGTAGGGATATTGCCTTTCAGACAGTACTGTTCTTCCCCCTTACGGCAATTCTCGCATTCGCCACAGGAATCAACCATACATCCTACTCCTACCCGGTCACCAACTTTATGCTTCGTTACTCCGGCCCCGACAGCTGTTACAATTCCGGCAATCTCATGTCCGGGGACGAGCGGGTACTGAACCGGGCCCCACTCCCCCTGTGCAGTATGGATATCAGAATGACAGATTCCAGAATATTTAATTTCAATTAATACATCATGCACATCAAGCTCGCGCCGCTTAATTTCGGCTGCTCGAAAGGATTTGTCTGGGCCGTCGACAGCCCGTGCTTTAGCCGTTATCATTGATAAAACCTCCCAAAATATAGACTTATGCAAGAGACTCGTACGTTCTCTTCACAAATAATCGTAATACTTATAGCTAACTCTAGGTCAAGTAATGAATCAAAACTAGTTCCAGCAGCCTTTTATTTTAGCCGGCCACGCCCCTTAAGCATGGACTTTGACGGCTGAAACATACAATGATAGAATTTTCCACAACCTAAAGTTAACTCTACGTCCAAATAGTATCGAAGGGAGAAAAAGGATGAAAACCTATTCGATCAGCGAGGTTGCTAAAGAATTGAATCTTACCGTCTATACGTTGCGCTACTACGATAAAGAAGGACTTATTCCTTTTGTGGAACGGACAGCCGGGGGAAAACGGTTGTTTAAAGAATCTGATATCAATGCGTTAAAGGTGATTGAATGTTTGAAATCGACCGGGATGCCGATTAAAGAGATAAAAAATTTCATCAGCTGGTGCATGGAAGGAGATTCAACCCTGCAAAAAAGATATGAAATGTTTTTGGAACGAAAAGCCGCCGTCGAAGCAAAAATGAAAGAACTACAACAAACAATGGAAGTGATCGAGCACAAATGCTCCTACTACAAAACGGCATTGGACGCCGGAACGGAAGATATTCATCAAGAGAATAAAATAGAGATTTTCAATTAATATCAGAGCCCGGAGAAAAAGGTTTTCCCGGGCTCTGATACATCCTGCTTTCCTCTATTCATTTTCAAACCAAAAAGAGGTTAGCCTCGTCTAATATGTAGGAGGAGGTGAAACGTAAATGAATGAGCTGAAACAAGTCGCCATAACCGATGAAATGATAACAGATAAGGAACAGATCATTGATCAATTAATGCACGAATATAGCGATGATCTCCTCCACCTTGTTTATACATATGTAAGAAACAGAACGACCGCGGAGGATTTGATCCAAGAAATCTTTATTAAGTGTTATGAAAAATTAGATCAATTTAATAAACAGGCATTGATCAAAACATGGGTATACCGAATAGCCAGCAATCATTGTAAGGACTATTTACGAAGCTGGCATTATCGGAAAATATCACTTAACGAGAAAGTGTTTAACTACCTCCCTTCCAAAGCAAAACATGTTGAAGAAGAGGTCATTGCTAAAAATGAAGAAAACCATTTGGCTCTTGCTGTTATGGAGCTACCTGTAAAATATAGAGAAGTCGTTTTTCTCCATTACTATGAAGAGCTTTCCTTAGCTGAAATAAACAAGATCACTGCCGTAAATATTAATACGATCAAAACAAGACTAAAGCGCGCGAAAGAATTATTAAAAGACAGCATGATAAAGGAGGTTTAACGATGAGCGATCCATTCAGCAATCTAAAAAGCACGATGAAAAACACTGTTTTTAAGGAATTCTCCTTTTCAGAAGAGCGAAAAAAGGCAGTAAAAGACGTTATCCATGGAAAACTGTCTCAACACCAGCTTCATTCGTGGAATATCGAGACGCTAGTAGCCATCTTCGAATCGCTTCAATATGAAGCAAAACACGGCTACGACATCTCCACCCAGCTTATGCAAAAGAGTGAACGTAGTTTCCAAAGCAATGAAGGACAGCTTTATACACTCTTACATCTCCTAGAAAACAAACATTTCCTCATATCACAATGGAAAGAAGAAAAGAAATACTATGCTTTATCTAAAAAGGGAAGAAAATACGTGGCTGCATACAAACGCGGAGACGTAAAACAGCAGCTGGCGCTTAAACACTTACTTGAGGAGGCAGCTCTATGAGTTCTTCTAATTTCGAGGAATTTTTAACGAAAGTAACCTCTAAAGTGAAAGCCAAGGAAGCCCGCAGCATGATCAAAAAAGAACTCATCCACCACCTTCAGGAGCTCAGCCACTCCTTTCAGCAAAAAACAGCCTCTAAAGAAGAAGCAGATGAAAGAGCCATTCAGGAGATGGGCAACCCCTTTACTCTCGGAGAAAACTTAAATCGCCTTCATCGTCCGAAAATCGATTGGCTCCTGATTGCTTTATTTGTCATCATTGCCGGAAATAGCTTCCTGCCATTGATCCATGGAAATCTTGCGATGTCATTACCAAGCACTTTTTATTTCAGTCGGCAGGCCATCTGGTTGACTCTTGCTGTTGTTGCTATCGTTGCTTTTTTATTCTTCGATTATCGAAAGCTAAAAAATTATTGGTGGCTCTTTTATGGAAGTGGTTTGATTTTGCTTTTGTATACGTATCTATTTGGTCTTATGAAGCTGAACGCGGTAAGGTGGATTTCGATCGCGGGGATGTCCGTTGATTCATCAGCGATAGCCTTATTTTTATTTTTCCTTGCGTGGGCGGGAATCTTTCACAACATCAATACGTTCAACAGTTGGAAAAAGCAAGCGTTGCTCGTTATGCTATTTTGGGCTCCTATCCTTCTTTACATGATGCTTCCACACATTGTGTTAAGCATCATATACTGTTTTTGCATTCTAGCTATGTTTGCTTGTTCCCATGTTCAAAAAAAATTAGCTCTCACATTAGTGGCAACCAATCTACTGATGGGTATACTTTTGCTCAGCACAACCCCCTTGGCCTCCAACAGCGAATATCATTTGAAAAGACTATCAGATTTTATGAATCCGGAGACTGACCCAAATGGGGTGGGCTATATCTATATCCTAGTAGGAGATATTCTTTCACAGGCAGGATGGCTCGGTAACGGATTTTCTAACCATTTCATTAGTCGATTACCAGCTGCGCACACGGATTACGTATTTCCTTTTCTCGTCTATTCCTTTGGCTGGGCGTTTGGAATCGCCCTTTGTCTCATACTGTTGCTTTTCATTGTACGAATTTCGAGAAATGCCTTTAAAACAAAGGATAGGTATGGAAGATTATTAGTCATTGGCGGAGCTGCCTTGATTGCTGTTCCCACGTGCTGGAATATACTAATGGGCATTGGATTCGTACCGATCATGGAAGTTTCTCTGCCGTTTATCAGCTATGGCGGAAGCATGCTACTTGTTAACTCTGGTATTTTAGGTCTTATTCTAAGCGTCTACCGCAGAAAGGATCTCGTCAATCCAACGATCATACATTCATAGAAGCCCAATGAGGGCTGAGGCAAAAGGTAAAAAAAACAACCTTTTGCCCCAGCCCCTTAACATATATGTGGAATTCCCACTTTTTTCTATATATCTCCTTATCCATATGTTAAAATATGTTTCATTCAAAAAAGGGAGTGCTTACTTTGAATCCTGTGCTCAATACCTGGTTGAATAGAATCCTGCTGATCGTAATGGTGATATTGATGATTCCATCAGCCTTCAATCCTATCTATCTCTATGCGTTTTTCTTCGTTATAGCCACCCTGTTTATAAATCGATCATTTTCACTTGATGTACAAAGGAAGCATAAACTATCCTTTCGGTTCACTTCTATCCTTATCTTAGTCATAACATGTATGATGATGATAAGAAATTGACGAATTCACGTTCGTTTAGTTGATTTGCTCTGCCAGCTCTAAAATAATTCCCTCTGGTCCGCGAATGTAGCATAGTTTATAAGTGTTTTTATAGTCTTGTATCTCACCAATCAGTTCGTCTCCCTTCTTTTTTAATTTCATCACAATGGCTTCCACATCCTCAACAGCGAAGGCAATATGGCGGATTCCCAATGTATTTGCCAAAGGGTGCTGTATTCCGGCTCCATCTGTCGGCGTGTGGAATTTTACGAGTTCTATAGTTGTCTCACCGTCCGGCGTGCGCAACATAGCAACTTCCTCTTTAACGCTCTGAAGACCTATGATCCGCTCCACCCACTCTCCTTCCACTTCCATCTCTCCCATCATTTCAAGACCGAAGTCAAGGAAAAACGATTTTGCCACTGGAAGATCGTTGACGATGATTCCTACATGATCTATTCGATTAATTTTCATTTCCCACACCTCCTTTACTACCCACGTATTGTCAAAACTTTTATAAGAAATAGGCTATAAAATACCTTGATAGAGGGTTTTTTAAGCAAAAAAGTTGCCACCCCCTGAAATTTAGGCAATAGTGAGGTTACCACACCGACACTAAATCCCTAAATAAAGGAAGTGACAATCTTGTACCCTCAAATTATAACCTATTTATTATCTTTTATAAACTATCAAGA
>NZ_JAMBOL010000038.1 GCF_023715605.1 Halalkalibacter oceani | reverse complement strand
TAAAACCAGTTACTAAAAAGTACTGTAGGCTGGGCTACTAATCCACAGCGTTGCTTTTAGTATAGAAAACTATACTAAAAAAAGCACTAGAGGTAGCGAACCTCTTGTGCTTAATATACAAGGCTGGTAAATAAGCGGTTTTCATAAACGATGTCTCCGTTGATGATCACATCTGTGACAACATTTCCTTTCGCTGAATAAACGAGATGGGACAGCGGTGAAAAGGCCGGAATCATTTCTGGTTCATCCAGGCTCACCATAATAAGATCTGCCTTCTTCCCCGCTTCAAGTGAACCGATCTCATCTTCAAGGCCGATTGCCTTCGCCGCGTCGATCGTCGCCATTTCCAGCACTTTATCGGCGGTTAACGCTGTCGTGCTTAACGTATTCACTTTATGAAGAAGGGCGGCTGATTTCATCACTTCAAACATATCTAAATTATTATTGCTCGCCGCGCCGTCCGGGCCAATCGTGACAGTAACCCGGTTAGCGAGCATCGCCGGAACAGGGGCAACGCCGTCAGCCAAATATTGATTGGAAACCGCATTATGAGCAACATTCGTCTCTGTTTCAGCGAGGAGGTGAATCTCTTTTTGATTAATCCAGACACAATGGGCGAGCAGCAGATGTGGACCGAGTACGCCAAGATCATGCAAATATTCAACCGACCGCATTTGATAGCGGTCCTGGACGCTTTTGACCCGTTGGACGGTTTCGGCGAGATGCATATTCATCCCAACCCGATAGTGCTTGCTCACCTCGAACATCGCTTTAATCATTTCAGGACTTGCTACTGTTTCATTTAACGGCTCCACCCGCACCTTCATCCGGCCCGACGGATGATCATGATAAAGCTCGATGACACGAACCGCTTCTTTTGCCGCCTCTTCAACTGTTTCGTGTAACCGCTCCGGCGCCGGCCCCTGATCGATCGCCGTTCTTCCTAACACAGCCCGCATGCCTGATTCCAGCGCCGCATTCGCAATCCCATCGATCGCTTTCTTATCGTGATGAATAAAGTGACTGTCCACAAACGTCGTCGTTCCTGTTTGAATCATCTCCACCGCGGAAAGCTTCATCGCAGCATGGCTCTCCTCATAACCGACATGCATGGAGAGCGGAAACACGCATTCCCCGAGCCACTCTGACAGCGGGCGATCATCCCCCAGCCCACGAAAGAGCGTTTGGAAAATATGCGTATGCCCGTTAATCAGCCCGGGCATAATCAGCTTTCCTTTTGCATCAATGACGCGATCGTATTCCCTTTCCTGCTCCAGCTCTGCCGTTTTGCCGACTTTCACAATCCGGTCACCCTGCAACACAAGCGCTCCATCCTGATAAATCGCCCGCTCCTTGTTCATGGTGACCACATAGCCATGTTTAATTAAGATCATACGAACACTCCTTCTGTTGAATTTTTACGGATAGATCAGACGCGGGAGAAACATCGAGACATCTTCGACATAGGTGATGAGCGCGAGTGCAATCAGGCTGGCAGCCAAAAACGGCAGCGTCGAAGGGATCATTTTGGAAAAAGGAACGCCCGTTATTCCGTTGGCGACAAACAAATTCAAGCCTAACGGAGGAGTGAACATACCAATCGCTAAATTGGTCACGACGATTACGCCAAGATGAACCGGATCAATGCCTAGCGCCAGGCCGATTGGATAGACAAGCGGAGCCAAAATCATAATTGCCCCCGAGCCGTCCATAAACATTCCCGCAATGAGAAACACAACATTGACGAGCAGGAGAAACATCACCGGAGATGTGTTCATTTCCAGGACGAGATTCGCCAGCATCTGCGGAAGCTGCGCCGAGGACAAGATCCAGCCGAACGCCGCGGCAGCCCCTGTCAAAATCATCACTTGCGCTGTCAGTACAGCTGCTTTCACACTTGATTTGTACAGCTGTTTCACATTCATTTCCTTATAAATAAACATCGAGACAAAGATCGAGTAAACGACGGAAATGCCCGCTGCCTCAGTCGGTGAAAAGATCCCCATATAGATTCCGCCCAAAATGATAAACGGAATACCGAGAGCCCAGATCGCTTTAATTGTCACGCTGATAAACTGCTTCGGATTAAAAGGAACCTGCTCGGCAACGACCTGCTTATCTTTTTTCACACGGTACCAAACGTAAATGCCAAGCACGATCGTATAAAGAATCCCGGCCCCGATCCCGGCAATAAACAGCGACCCTATCGAAACACCCGTGGCGACGCCGTATAAAATCATCGTAACGCTCGGCGGAATGATAATCGCAACCGAGCTGCTGCTGCTAATCAGCCCTACCGAGAAACCACGGTCATATTTTTCCTTTTCCAGCTCAGGGTACATAATACCGCCTATTGCCGCGACAGTCGCCGGACTGGAGCCGGAAAGAGCACCAAAGAAGAGCGAAGAAAAGTGAGTTGTGAAAGCGGTGCCCCCCGGCATCCAGGAAACAAGCGCCTTTGACCAGTCCAAAAGCTTCCTTGCCATCCCGCCGTCAAGCATGACTTGTGCCGCGAAAATAAAGAGCGGCATCGCCATTAAACCAAACTGATCCAGCCCGCCGAATAAGCGCTGGGCGATAATCGAAGGAGAATTATCGGTGAAAAACATGATGGCAATCATACTCGGAAAAGCTAAACTGATAAAAATCGGCACACCGATGAACAAACAGACGAGTAACAATACAAATAATGCGAGAATCATAGAGCTTCCTCCTTACTCGGCTTATTCCCCGGCCGAAAAATGTAGTATATCTCCTGGATGTAACGGATCGTACAAAGAAAAAGGCCCAAAGGTAAAATCAAATAAGGAATGTACATCGGAATTTGCAAGGCCGGCGCCTTCTGAATAAAGCGCATATTTTGTTGAATAATTTCTAACGAATACCAGGCCATGGAAGCCGTAAAGATCACACAAATCAGATAGATACATAGCGTCAGCCATTTTTTCGCCTTGCCCTTTAACAAATTAAAAAGAAAATCGACGGAAATATGAGACCCTTGACGGACACAAATGCTCGCCCCGACAAAGGTCACCAGGATCATTAAAAACCGCACCATTTCCTCTGTCCAATTAATGCCGGTGCCGAACAAATAACGCAGCACCACATTGACGAGAATCAACAGCGAAACAATCAGAATCGCGCTGCCGATCACTACTTCTTCAAATCGATTTAACAGCCTGTTTAACAACTGCACTGATACTCACTCCCTCCACTCCAGATTCTTAAGTCTGAAAACAGCTTGGGGGCAGCGCAAAAGCCGAATTCCGACCTTTGGCTCCCCCCATCACCCGTTGATATTACTTGTTGTCCAAGCGCTCAATTTCATCCAGAATGCTCTGCATCAGATCTTCCCCGATGACATCCGTAAACTCGTCATAAACCGGCAATGTTGCCTGGCGCAGCGCCTCTACTTCTTCATCTGTAAGCTGAACGACTTCTGTCCCCAATTCTTCAAGCTCGCTAATATATGATTCTTCTTCTGCCTGCATCAGCAACCGCTGCTCATCGTTGGCATATTCCATTGCCTCACGCACAAGCTCTTGTAAATCGGCAGGTAACGACTCATAGAAATCTTTATTCATAATATTGTTGTAAATCATCCACGAATGATTCGTCATCGTCACGACATCCTGTACTTCATGCAAGTTCAGCATCACAAATGACTGATTCGGATTCTCCTGCCCGTCCACGACTCCCTGCTGCAAGGAATTGTACAATTCACTAAAGGCGATCGGGACCGGGTTGGCGCCAAGGGCCTCCATCGTCGAAATGACAATCGGAGCTTCCATAGCCCGGATCGAAGTACCGGCAAAATCGTCAGTCGTACGAAGTGGTTTATGAGCTGAAAACTGCTTCGGCCCGCCGCTCATATAACCAAGTCCGACAAAGCCCTGATTTTCCAAGTAAGAATCATACATTTCGCCGCCTTCACCATCCAACACGGCCCATAATACTTCTTCGGAAGGGAATAAGTATGGAAGGTCATTCAACGTCATTTCCGGAACAAAATTACTAATCATCCCAATCGGCTGCTGGGCAAGCTCAATTTGTCCGGCTTGGACAGATTCAATCGTTTCCCGCAAACTGCCTAATTGATTGTTTGGATAAATTTGGACTTCAATTCTTCCCTCTGACAGTTCCTCAATCTTTTCTTTAAATAAAACGGTCCCCTCATGCTGCGGCGTTGATTCATGCTGATTATGAGCATAACGGATGACGATCGGCTCATTGGATTCTGTTCCCTCTTCAGCACCTCCCGCATCTCCTTGAGAGGTTTCGCTCCCTCCACCTCCACAAGCTGCTAATAGAATGAATAAAATGAAAACTGAAACGAGAAAGCCATATTTCTTTCGCATATTCCTCTCACCAATCCTCTCTTGTTCTTATAGATGTCATTATAGGGGCTTTTTCGACAAATTATGACTAGTTTGATAGTTTATCTAACAGAGAATTTATAGAAAAAAACTAAAAATCAGATTACTAATTGTCTATTTCTATAATGATTCATAAAAACTTGTCCTTTTTTAATCATTCATAAGAAAGCAAATTAGTGGAAATGATGAAGGAGGATCGATTACACTCTTAACTGGAATCAACCAAAAAAGGAGAGATCTTGATGGAAGATAAAACGAAGCGAAAAGCCGATCTCCTTCATGCCTTTCAAGAACGGCACGCGACGAAGGAATTCGACCCGACTAAAAAGGTAGCGGAGGATGATTTTCATTTCATATTAGAAGCGGCCCGACTATCACCAAGCTCAGTCGGCTACGAGCCTTGGAAATTTGTCGTCGTTCAGAACGAGACATTACGCAATAAATTGAAGGAGATCACATGGGGAGCGCAGGGGCAGCTGCCGACCGCCAGTCATTTTGTGCTCATTCTCGCCAGAACAGCAAAGGATACTAAATACGACTCCGACTATGTGAAGAACCATATGCTGCATGTGAAAAAGCTGCCTCCGGAGCTGTTTGAAAAGGCGAAAGTCCGCTATAAAGCCTTTCAGGAGCATGATCTCAAGCTGCTTGAAAACGAGCGGACGATGCTCGACTGGGCCGGGAAGCAAACCTATATCGCCCTTGCCAATATGATGACAGCGGCCGCCTTTATCGGCATTGACTCCTGTCCGATTGAAGGGTTTGACTTTGACAAAGTCCAAGCTTTACTTGAGGAGGAACATTTACTTGAGGACGGACACTTGGCGATCTCCGCGATGGTCGCCTTTGGCTACCGCGCCAAGGAGCCACGCCCGAAAACACGCAAGCCACTGGACGAAATCGTCACATGGATTGAATGATTTGTCGCTGGATGTGGGAATACGTTATACACTAAAAAAGAGCTTGAGACAAAACTAGCTTTGGACCTACTGGCAATGGCTTCACACGCCACAAGCCCGTTATGAGAAACCCACTCACAACGGGCTTTAAAAGATCGTGGCGGTTCCGCTCATTGCTTAAAGGCTGTGACAATAGTTGCTCATCGAAGAGCGGCTGGCTCTAGTAGAATCTTGAAATAGACCTCCTCATCAAGTTGTGACGCTCAAGGGAGGTCTATTTCTTTTTGTCTGTCGAGTGTGAGGCCATCGACATAGTTCAGAATTTGACCGATATCCTCACTTGTGTAAATGACCCCTTCTACCCCAATGACAAGCAGGAGCGGTAACGGTGCTGTAATGTCAAAAGCAGAAACAAAGTCTGCCGCCGGGACATCATCCTGTTGCCGTAAACTTCCGAACCCAGTGATTGCCGGATGATCCAGAAGCATCGAAAGCTCTTCCCAGCTCGGGTCAATTACTCCTCCGCCTTCCCGGTGCAGCGTCGCAATATAATACTGTTGCGCCTCTATGTGTCTGTAGCCTCGCAGCCTTCACGCATACGAAAAAAACTTGTCCGGAAAAAGGCTGCTTTCCCCTTTCCTGGACAAGTTCGGTACTGTTTTATGGATTCGTTGACCATAATCCGGCCGATTTAATGAAAACGCGCGGGTGCAGCTTGAGCTGAGCGACAATGAATTCAGCCAAGTCTTCAGGCTGCATCACCTTTTCCGGATTGCCGTCGGTTAAGTTTTCCTTATAGGCGAGCTCAGTCGCCACCGTGCTCGGTGTAAGGGCAGTAACACGGATATTATGCTTGCGAACCTCCAGCGCGAGTGACTCGGTTAAGCCGAGCAAGCCGAATTTTGAAGCGCTGTAAGCACTTGTGACAGGTGCTCCTTTTTGACCGGCAGTCGAGGAAACATTAATAATATCGCCGCCGTTTTTCTCGATCAGCTGCGGCAGGACGGTACGGGTCACATAGTAAACACCGAGCAGATTGACATCAATCATCTGCTTCCATTCCTCCGGTGAAAGATCGAGAAAGCCGCCGAACTTCCCGGTACCGGCATTATTTATCAAAATATCAAAGGAGCCAAGCTCCCCTTGGACACGCTGCACAGCCGCTTCCACCTCTTCAAGCGAGGAAACATCCGCCGTAGCATAGGCTGCTTTTACCCCCAGCTGCTCAATTTCGGCAGCCACCTCTTTTAAATCCGCCTCTGTACGGGCAAGCATTCCGACATGAACGCCTTCTTTAGCAAGGGCAAGCGCCGTCGCCCGTCCGATTCCTTTTCCTGCTCCAGTTACAAATGCTGTTTTTCCAGCTATGTTTTGTCCCATGTGATAGCCTCCTTGATTTCCTTTTTCCGAGCCTCTATCATACAAAAATCCCTCTTTCAAAGTCAAAACAACTGCTCGCCTACAATTACTCCAAAAATACCGATAAAAACGATTCACCGTTGCGATAAAAGCGCGGATCAAACACGCCAAGCCGGCCGTCTTCATTGACGACGACGACAAACGGACTCCATTTCGTCAGCGTCCTCGCCTCAGGTTTTTCAGCAAACAGTGGCTCCAGATCGACACTTTCATCCGACTGAAGCGTCGTATGGACATCGAACCCGCGCCATAATGAAACGAGCGCTAAATCGACCTCCTCTCCGTTTTTGCCGATCACCGTATATTGCCACGGAACAAAATCCGCTGATAATGCCGCGTGCTCATATTCTTTTTTCGCCTCATGCAGAAAAGTCAGGCCGAGTGCGCTTTGAATGACGATATGCAAGGCAATCATCACCCAGGCCCAGCGAAATATTCCCGACGCGGACAGTGACGAAAAACGCTTCAGCAAAAAGGCTGATAAAAAGATCGTCCAAATGACAACATCGATAATCGGGATTGTTCCTAACGTCAGCCTGACATCGGAAACCGGCTCAAAATAGCCTGTCCCCCAGGCGTTTAACACATCGGATGTATTATGAATCACGACGGCAAGAAGGCCGATATAAAAGATCCTTCGCTGCTTCACCCGGAAAAATGCAATCGCCAGCAAGTACAAAAGCAACGCCCACACCGGCGCCAATAGCAACGAATGGGTAATGCCCCGATGCCACATTTGGTACATTCCTTCCTGGTCCCAGAGCTGCGAGATCACATCGATATCCGGGATTTGACTGCCGACGATCGCTGTAAACAACAGCGCCTGCTTTTCCTTTTTCGTCTCCTCGCTCTTCTTGACAGCATGGTACAAGCCAACGCCAAACAGCGTATGAGTGATCGTATCCACAGGTTCTCCTCCACTCGATCTATTTATGTTTAGAATACCGGAACAGCGCCGAAAGAAACAGCAAAAGACCTTTTCGTTTCATTGTTCTGCAAAAAAGGAAAGGATAAGACAAACATGCGACGAACATATTCTTGAAGCTGAATGAGTAAGATACGATGGAAAAGACATTCGAGAGGGGAATACAAATGAAAAACGCAGGAATCGCCGCCGTCCTTTCTTTCTTCATTACCGGACTGGGGCAAATTTACAACGGGCAAATTTTTAAAGGACTTTTCTTTATTGTTATTTACGCTGTTTCATGGCTGTTGATGTACGTGCTGATCGGCTTTATCACGACACCGATTATCTGGATTTGGGGAATGGTCGATGCCTACCGCGCCGCAAACAGAATCAATCGTTACAGAGGGAATGACAACAATTATGTATGAAGCAAGAGTCCTCCATCCATCCTAAAGTAGAACCAATAGAACTCGAAAAGGGATGAATGTATGGATACTAATTTGGCCTACTTACGCGAATCATTATCGAATCACCTTGAAAATCACCCGCTTTGCCAGCATATGTACGATAAGCTGGAGCAGTCTGCTTACAAAGACGAGGAGCAATTCGTCCGCAGCCTGAATGAACAGGAAACAGAAATTCTCAATCTGATCCTCCGCGCCGAGATCAACTATGCCCGACAGGAGGAGGATCAGGTCAGGGAAGAGCAATTGATTGGCGTTTATGAATTATTAATTTAGAAAAAGGGTGTGTCCGAAAGGTAAATCCCCTTTTGACACACCCTGCCTTCCTTATGACAATGCTTCAAATTCAAGCGGCATATCGCTATAATAAATCTTCCATATGCCGTCTGTTTTCTTCAGATAATAAACCGGATGATAGTCAATCGTCGTTTCGATAATCGTCGTCCGGTCTTGATAGCGAACATTCAACTCGCCCTGCAACGAAACTCGCGCAAAGCGGTTGCTGCTCTGCTTCATTTCAAGTTTCGGCTCTGCTGCAAAGGCCATCGTTTCTGTCGTCTCATCGTCAAAATACCACATCGCCAAATCATCGGCCAATGCTTTTTGGTAACCAGTCAAATACTTCTTATTATGGCTCAGCAAGCCCGAAGCATCCTTTTGTTCAAAAAGCGGAAAGCTTTCCACCTCACTGTCCTTGACAATCTGCATCAGCTCGTTCGCATTTGGCAG
The DNA here is from genome assembly GCF_023715605.1 of Halalkalibacter oceani. Lineage (GTDB taxonomy): Bacteria > Bacillota > Bacilli > Bacillales > Bacillaceae_D > Halalkalibacter > Halalkalibacter oceani. Next base: position 23,833 of record NZ_JAMBOL010000038.1, on the reverse strand, counting down.
GTTACTCGTTTCCTTTTGGAGAGCCCGGTGCAGCATGACTCCAGCCTCACCTCTTGTTGCCTTTTTATTGAAGCCGAATTGCGTGCTAGTGATGCCCCGGACGATTTCAGCGCCAGCCGCTTTCGCAATGGATGGAGCAGCCCAATGATCTGACGCGACATCATGGAAGGACTGACTCCCCTCTGCCGGAAATGAAACCGTATCTGAAAAGGCGCGGACGATCATCGCCGCAATTTGCTCACGAAGCACCGGCTCATTCGGGGCGAAACGGCCCGCGCCGACACCTTCAATAATTCCATGATCGCTTGCTATCGCGATTTCAGCCTGAAGGCTATGCGTCACCGGGATATCGTCGAAGCGTTCTCCCTCTCCCGTCGCCTGCAGGTCAAGCGCCCTCACGATGATCGCAGCGAACTCCGCTCTCGTGATAAGATGATCAGGCTTAAACGAATACTCATCATCTCCCGTTGGAAATCCTTTAAATATATCGGCATTGACGAGGTCATCAAGCTCTTCAAAGCCCCAATGCTCCCAAATATCTTCAAGAATGTAGCTTTCCACCGTTCTCACTTCTTCTTTTGCTAAAGCCGGCGTACCTCCTGAAAATCCGCCGATAACAAGGATACTCGCCAACACCCATGCCCCAATTTTTTTCAATTTATTTCCCTTCTCCCTCAGTGGACTTACGACATTGACAAGCAATGTCATACATCGTCATAATATTGCACGGGAAATAAATTCACACGGGAAATTAGTCGGATTTTCGCCAGGGAATTACAGGAAACTGCTGTTTTCCCGCTAAAACAGCATCTCCTTTACTTTCGCCAAAACGTTTCACAGTCAGCCTTGTCCATTATATTGAATTCGATTATTCTCTCAAGCAAGGAATAATCAACCGGGCGGTCCCAAGGCATACGGATTAACTCTTTCGTATGGTCATAGCCTGCCTGGATAATGTCATTGGCAAAATGAATCATCGCCGCCCGCTCAGGCGCAACTGCCAAATGATGCTTAGCGACGCTAAACCCGATAATATACGTCCCGTGGTCGGTAAACATCGGCTGCTTCCATTTGATTTCCTGCATTAAGGCTGGAAATTTTTTCGCCACCCAAGCCAAAACCTCTTCCGTTTGTTGCTGATGCTGCGGGTTCTTGATGCCCGCTAAAAATTCTGCAAATGCGTCCATTTTCTTTCCTCCTACCCATCTAGTCTGGAGAACAACTTTTCATACAATTCGAGGCATTGATACGCTTCTCCTGTTCCCCGCTTTTATTTTCACCTTTTTTCTACTAGTCATTGCTTCAAGCTTGTCTCAAAGGAAAAAAATCGACCTTTCGGAACGATGCCGATTTGGTCGATTTTATCTAAATGAGTCATTGCTCTGTTAAGATGAGAGGGCCATTCTTCGTGATCGCGATTGTATGCTCATATTGAGCGGAACGTTTGCCATCAACAGTTTTTGCCGTCCAGCCGTTCCCTTCCATCCTGCTTTGCCATGCCCCTTCATTAATCATCGGCTCAATCGTAATGACCATTCCTTCCTTAAGACGCAGCCCTTTTCCCGCTTGCCCGTAATGAAGAATTTGCGGGGCTTCATGCAGTCCTGGTCCGATCCCATGTCCCGTAAAATCGCGTACGACCGAAAAGCCTTCCGCCTCGACATACGACTGAATCGCATGCCCAATATCCCCCGTTCTTTTGCCAACAAGCGCTTGTTCGATCCCTTTATCCAATGCCGTTCTAGTAACGGCAAGCAAGCGCTCCGACTCTTCTGAAATCGGACCAACCGCGTAGCTCCACGCCGAATCAGCGAGGCCGCCATTCAAATTCACGACCATGTCAATCGTGACAATGTCGCCTTTTTTCAATGGCGCCTTACGTGGGAAGCCATGGCAGATCTCGTCATTAATGGAGGCGCAAGTGGCGTATTTATAGCCTTTATAGCCTTTCTGCTCCGGTGTTGCGCCATTCTCCTTTAAAAAACGTTCGACAAATTGATCGACTTCCATTGTCGAAATACCCGGTTCAATCAATTTGGCAATTTCTTTATGGCAAGCCGCCAGCAGCTTGCCGGCCTCATGCATCAAATTAATTTCCCGCTCTGATTTTAACGTAATCATCTTCATCACACCTTACTCTCTAATTCATTCACTAAGAAAAACTCTTATTTCAAAAAAATGCTTCAGTACAGCTTTCGAGATAGTCAGCATCCGCAAGCGGCTGTCTCACCATTTTCTCCCAGCTGCCATCCTCTATTAGGGATGGCAACGGCTGCTCATACCATTCCTCTACCGCCTCGCGCTCGACAACAAAAGAGCGGTCATTAAAGTGAAAATCAATTTCCTGCAAGTTTCCAATCAAGGCAAAGGCTGCTGTCGCATTATAGATAAACGCCTGTTCCCGCTTCCGTCGATCCAGCTCATCAACATTACCTTCAAAATTCACTTGAACGCGATAACGCTCCGAATCGAGTTCAAAGCTCATCGGCACTTCACGTAATGGCAAAGAGCGAAACAGTTGCGTCAAATTCCCCGCATCTCCCATATAGTTATGCTGATAGCGCCTACTTTGTTCAATGTCATGGCTCATCGCTTCATTCTGCGCTGCCTGATATGCTTCTTCTTTTTCAGCGATGGAAGGAAGGACCATTGTCTGTACGATGAAAAAGCCGATCACCCCAATGACACTTATCATCATAATCAATCGATGCCTAACGTTCAACTTCATCACCTACTTTATACTTGTCAACGAGCCGAAGTGCGGCTGAGACGACGAGTGGAAGAATAAGGCTGACAAACGGCAGGCCATAGCTGACAGCCAGTGTTGCGAATTGGTAAGGCCCTGAAATCAAAACAGGCCGCTGAAACCAAATATTGCTGCCGAACTGTGAAAGCGTCAGCCCGATGAGCAGAGCAAGGATCAAAGCACTCCAGCCAATCCAGACAAGCTTCCGCAGACGGAGCAGCGCTTTTCTACTGAATGACACAATTCTCTCATCCAGACGGCCGCCTCTTCTGAGATATAACGAAAAATAAATGAGGCCAATTACAACCGAAGCAAGCAATAGCACGAAATGAAGGCGCATCGCCAGGCCGAGAACGGTCAACGGAATCGTGATAACCCAGGCAATCAGCGTGTACAGGAGCAGGATTTGGATGACCTCCAATCTCCAGCGGTTGAGATAGAGCGCGACAGTGTCGGCAAAGAAAAAGTCCACTCTTTCCAATGTACTGACCGCCTTTTGATCAGCTTCCGCCGCTTCAAGACCCTCGGCCTGAAAGTCCGCTGACTTTGCTTCCAGGTTACTAAGAATTTCCTCTTTTAATTCCTTCACTTCTGCTGTCTCCTGATAACTAGCAAACAGTTTTTCAACGTGTCGCTCTAAGCTGTTCACTCCGTTTCCTCCTTCATCTCAATTAATTGATCGATCAGCCGGCGGGCTGTTTTCCAGGCGCTGACATTGTCACGGTATGCTTTTATCCCGCTCGTAGTAATCTGATAATACTTCCGCCGTCCTCCCTGGCTTTCGTTCCCCCAGTAGGATTCGATCAGCCCGTGCGCTTCCAGTCTCTTTAAGCTTGTGTATAACGAAGGCTCTTTCAGCTCATAGTGTCCGCCGCTATTTTTGAAAATGGCTTTCATAATTTCATAACCGTAATTATCGCCTTCCATTAGCACCCGCAAAATCATTGTATCGATGTTACCTCGAATCAGCTCACGACTAATCCTTTCTGCCATCCCCTTCACCTCACTATTGCAATGTAACTCATATTACTTTGTATGTCAATGTAATATGTAACAAATAACATCCAAAAAAAGTTTGACATCTTGACTGCAACAACTTATTCTTTAATTGATAATGATAATCAAGATCAAATTATTAGGAAAGGTGAGAACAATGCAGCAAAAACGGAAGCTCTCTTTATCCATTTTTCTTATTAGCAGCTTTCTTATCAGCTTAGGAGCATGCGGAAGTGAAGATACTTCGTCACTAAATGAAGACGGAGAAGCTCCTCCTGCGGCTGCAGAAGACGTCCGTGAAATTACCCATCCACTCGGGACAACAGTAATTGAAGGAACGCCCGAACGGATTGTGACCCTCTATCAAGGAGCAACTGATGCGGCGAATGCGCTCGGGATTGTCCCTGTCGGCGCTGTTGAATCATGGGAAGAAGCTCCTGTGTACGAATATTTAAGACCGGAGTTAGAAAATATGGCCATCGTCGGGGTCGAAACGCAGCCAAATGTCGAGGAAATCGCCAAGCTGGAGCCTGATTTAATCGTTGCCTCCCACATCCGTCATGAGGAAATTTACGAACAATTATCGCAAATCGCGCCGACTGTCGTGAATGAAACGATCTATGATTTCAAAGAATCGCTTCAGCTGCTTGCAGATGCAACGAACAACGAGGAAAAGGCCGAGGAGATTTTAAGTGCATGGGATGAGCGTGTCGCCGATTTCCAGACGAAGATCAAAGAGAAGCTCGGAGATGAATGGCCGATCAACGCTGCTGTACTAAACTTCCGCGCCGACCATGCCCGGATTTATGTAACCGGTTTTGCCGGCTCCATTCTTCAGGAACTCGGTTTTACAAGCTCGGAACAGCAGCTTGCTTTAAATGAAGACATTATTATGCTCAATGATAAAGAGAGCATTCCTGATATGAATGCCGATGTCTTTTATGTTTTCTACTATGATAGCGATCCCGCCGTCCAACAGGCATTTGAAGAATGGACAAGCCACCCACTATGGGACAGCTTAGACGCGGTGAAAAAAGATCAGGTTTATATCGTTGATGAAGTGATCTGGAACTTGGCTGGCGGCGTCCAGGCAGCTAACTTAATGCTTGATGACATTTATGACCGGTTTGACTTAGAAAAATAGAGCTGTCTTTAGCAACCTTACAGGAGAGAGAAAATGCTATGAAGCCTTTATTTAGGAAAATCCCGCATCCGCTTGGACTGTTGCTCGCTTTTTTCGTCTTTATCCTTTCCTGCAGTTTAAGTCTGCTGGTCGGAAAAACAGCAATTCCGCCTGAGATGGTACTCGATGCTTTGATTAATTATGATGCGACAGTCACTGAGCATGTCATCGTCGCCTCCTCACGCCTGTCGCGCACAGTTATAGCCGCCGTGGTCGGCGCCAGTCTCGCTGTCTCCGGGGCATTGATGCAAGCTCTTACGAAAAATCCTTTAGCTGCTCCTGACATTTTCGGCATTAATGCGGGAGCGCTCTTTTTTATCGTAAGTGCGGCCACTATCTTTTCCGTGCAATCGTTACTCCATTATATGTGGGTCGGTTTCCTCGGCGCGGCATTAGCGGCAGCCTTCGTCTACACCCTTGGCTCTTTTGGACGAGACAGGTTATCACCTGTCAAGCTGATCCTTGCCGGTGCGGCGATAACCGCCTTATTCGTCTCCTTTACGCAAGGGTTGCTCGTCATGAATGAGCAAGGGCTGCAAAGTGTCCTATTCTGGCTAGCCGGCTCCGTCGCCGGCCGCTCGATCGATATGCTTCTGCCGATTCTGCCATTTATGCTTGGGGCGAGCCTCATCGCCTTATATTTAGGGCGGGCGATCAACATCCTGCTGATTGGAGAGGATGTCGCGACAGGTCTCGGACAAAGAACGGTGCTCACCAAGCTTGTTATCGGCTGCATCGTCGTTTTTCTAGCAGGCGGTTCAGTCGCGGTCGCCGGCTCGATCGGCTTTATCGGTCTCATCATCCCCCATATTGTCCGCGGCCTGTTCGGAACTGATTACCGGCTCGTGATCCCTTACAGCGCTTTTTTAGGTGGGAGCCTGCTATTGATCGCCGATATCGTCGCCCGTACAATCATCATGCCGCGTGAAATGCCGATTGGCGTCATGACGGCGCTTGTCGGTACACCTTTTTTCATTTATATCGCACGCAAGGGGTTGGCACGAAAATGAACACCATCACACAAAAAATCACTCAACATAAATGGCTGTCCGTCCTTACGTTTATGTTGCTCAGCCTGCTGCTGCTTGTTTTTGCGCTTTCAGTCGGAAGTGAGTGGTTGTCTCCTATGACCGTCATCCTGAATCTGCTCGGAAAAGGAACGGGAGAATACGATTTCGTCTTGCAAACGCTAAGGCTCCCCCGCGTCCTGCTCGCTTTTCTCGTCGGAGCAGCCTTGGCGGTCTCCGGCTTAATTTTGCAGTCGATTATCCGCAACCCGCTCGGCTCACCGGATATTATCGGCATCACCGGTGGCGCCTCAGTCGGCGCCCTCTTATTCCTGACCTTTTTCGGTGGTACGGTCAGCATCAGTTTCTTGCCGATCGCCGCCTTGATCGGGGCGGCGGCTGTTTCCGTGCTGGTCTACCTTCTATCGTGGAAAAATGGTGTCGCGCCGATCACGCTCATTTTAATCGGCATCGGCGTTTCAGCAGCGATGAAAGCCGTCACGACGATGGTCATCGTCTTCAGTGACACGGTTACGACTTCGAAAGCCTATCTTTGGATGACAGGCAGCGTGTACGGGGCCAATTGGACTCAAGTGTACGGCATGCTGCCGTGGGTTGCCATCTTCATTCCGCTGACTCTGTTGTTTGCCAAAACCGTTCAGGTGAAATTGCTTGGCGATGATATCGCGACAGGACTCGGTGTCCGCGTCCAGCTTCAGCGTTTCCTGCTTCTTTTCATCAGTGTCGCCCTCGCAGGTTCCGCCGTTGCGTTTGCCGGAGGAATCAGCTTCGTTGGCTTAATCGCCCCGCATATCGCCAGAAAACTGGTCGGCCCCTCCTTTGCAGCCCTCGTCCCATTATCAGCCATCGTCGGCGGCTTTATCGTCGTCATCGCCGACGTCGTCGCAAGGACAGCCTTCCTGCCGCTTGATCTTCCGGCGGGAGTGTTTACAGCGGGTATCGGCGCTCCTTTTTTCATTTATTTATTGTTGAGAAAATCGCGCAGCGGCTTTTCTTAAAAGCGGCGCGCGAAGCCGCCCCTTTCCGAGCGATTGTTTCTCCTTCAGTCCCCTTCACACACGAAAGGTTGTCATAATTCCCACGTCTTGACAGCTAAAATCGAAGGAGGTATAATAGATATTGTAAGCGCTTTCATAAAGGAGTGAATGATTTTGCTAAAAGAAAAGAAGTTGAATAAAGACCAGCTGATCGATGCTCTTTTATCCTATCATCATTACAAAATGCCAGACGGCCGGCAATTTTATGAAGCGACCGAATCGGAACTTCTCCAGCTAATCTGCAAAGAAACAGACAATCAGTTCACCTCTTGTCATATATAACGAAAGAGTGTGCCTTAAGGGTCGGACTTTCCTTGTGGCACACTTTTTTTATGAGGCCTCTGTATAACCGGCTTTTTTCTTCGTCCCACCGAAAGGATTGGGAACCGTTTTCATCACATCCATCATTCTCCCCATCATTACTGCCGCGATAAACGTATAGAAAGCCGTCATCACATCGAGCAGGAAAGCACCCAGAAACAGGACACAAAAGTCAAACGCAATATGAATCGGTCCCATTTTCCAATGCGGATAACGAAGCTGGATTAAACGCGCCAGCAATCCGACTCCCCCGCTCGTCAGCCCCTGTCGAAAGACAAGCCCCGTCCCTACTCCCATCAGCAATCCGCCTAACGGAATACCGAGCCAAAGCGGCGGGTGCACCCATTGACTGAGCGGATAAAGGAGGTCAAGGAAAATCGACAGCACGACCGTCACGACGATGTTTTTAAAGACGAAAACACGCCCAATATAACGCCACGCCAGCAAAAACAAAGGAATATTCATGATAAAGACAACAAGCCCGACTGAAAGGCCGAGCGTGTAATGCGCCAGGACCCCCATTCCCGGAAAACCGATGCTAAACAGCTGCAACGGAATAAAACCGAGATTGACACCCAGAGCGATTAATAAACAGCCAATGAACGAAATAAAAATAACAACCACTCCTACGTCATACCCTTGACGTTCTACTTTAAAACCATTATATGCTGCTTCATATAGGCCCAATTTTGCGGAAAAGGCAGTCTTACTTCCCAAAATGTAACGCCGAGAAGCCCGTAGAGATCCACTAACTGATATTTACTAACATAACTTCTAATATCCTCAAACCAGACAAGATGACGCCCTTCTTCCTGCCAGTATGCAAAATGCGGGGAGAGCGCGGTCATATCGAACTCAATCACGGCCCCTCTGTCGAGAGCAAGATTTTGCGCCCCGAGAGCGGACAGGCCGCTTGATTCATTTGTCCCTTCCAGCCAGTCATACCCATAGAGCGGTAAGGCAATTTGCAATTTATTTGCCGGAATCTCGGTTAACGCATAGCGAATGACCTCATCGACCCACCAAATCGGCGCTATCGGATTGGGAGGGCCTCCCGGATAGCCGTAATCCATCGTCATCACAGCGACAATATCAGCCTCCTGACTGATCGCCCGGTAGTCGTACGCGCCAATAATCGGATTATCAGGAATGTCAGCCGTTTTCGAATGAACATTGACATGCAGAAGCAACGCTCCTAATGCCTGCTTCAATTCGCGGAGAAAGATAACAAAATCATTGCGCTGACCAGGAGGAATAAATTCAAAATCAATACTGACGCCGCCATAGTTTTTTTCAGTTACGAAGGCCAATAGCGAGGCGATGAGACGGCGCCGCATAGAAGCACTTCCAAGAACAACGCCAATCAGCTCCGGGTTAAACGTCCCATCAGCCATAATGTTGCGAATCATCAGCAATGGCGTAACTTGCAACTGACGGCTCCGTTCTGGAATCATGTCATCCGCCAGCAAAACATAAGCCTCGCCTTCTTCCGTGACCGAATACGAGGCAACCGCTACATACGTCAGCTGCTCTGCAAACCCTTCCAAAGAAGCGAGAAACTGTTCAATCGAATAGGGCACGATAAAGCCGACCGTTACCATCTCCGGCAAAAGGGGAGAGGGAATGATCATCGTCTCCCCCACCGGTAAGCGGTAAGGGTCTAACGCCGGATTGGCCGCGCGGATGGCCGTCACCGTCGTACGAAATTGCCTTGCCAGCAACCAAAACTGGTCCCCTTCCTGAATCCGGTAAAGACGATTTGTCAAAACACGGTCCGGCACATAAAGAGCCAGACCTGGCATAAGCAGGGAGGAAGTCAGTCCATTCGCCGCGCTGATTTCGTCAATCGTCACTTCGTACTGTCGTGAAAGCTTCCACAATGAGTCCCCTTCTTGCACGATATGGATCGTCACAGATTTCACCCTTTTTGATACATCTTATGAATCGAAAGGGGGCAGTTATTACAGTCGCTCTAATCCAACGACAAATAGCTTACAGCATGATGAAGATTATTCATGATCGTAATCCCATCCAGCGTAATATTGCTCTGTACGAAAGATTTGCTCAGCTGCGGTCTGATCCCGGTCAAAATCGGGGTTATGCCAAGTAATGTCAAGCTGCCAATTAATTTATGGAACATATCAATGACAATCGGCGTCGCTGTTTGCACCCCTGAGACATCAATAATTAAACTGTCGTACCCTTGTTCCGAACTTGCCTTCAAAGCTTGCTGGATCAAAATCTCGGCACGCTTTTGATGGATTTCGCCAATCAATGGCAGAATTGCCACCTTTTTTGACAGCGGGACAATCGGAACAGAAATTTTGAGATATTCATTTTGCGACTCTTCTAATAGCCGATTGGAGTGGGAAATAAACGCTTGGGCAAACCCGGCGACTGTCGTGGTGACGATGCTGTCAGCCTTACTAATAATTTCAATTAAGATCTTGTTGTTCCACTTCGCCTGTTCTCCCGCTTCCAAAATATACGACAACAAAACCTTTTTATAATGCGAACTCATTTTCAGCGTCGGAATCAGTTCTCCTCCCTTGTCAATCGTCATGAAGCCGACTCTTTCACCCCAGACGGCCGACTCCTGTTCTACGCATTCATCAAATAGGCCTTCGCCGATAATTTTCACCAGACGGCCTAAGATCTCTATTAACTCTTTGTCCGCCGCTCTTTCTCCTGAATCGATGTTCTCGTAAAACGCTTCAACCATTTGCCGTGCTAATTGCTCTGAACCTTCGATCATTTTTTTCCCTAATGCTTCTTTTGCTTCTTTTATCTGTTTCAACTCAAGATCCATGGCCTTTTTCACTCCATTATCGTTTCCCTGAATTTATATAAGTACTTGCTGTAATGTCTAGTATTCTCATTATATCATTGTTTGATCAACTAAAGTAGTAGAGGAAAGGGAATAGAACAAGAAGAGAGGCTGTTCCTCAGGCCCATCATTAACCTTTCAGAACAACCTCGAAGCAATCTGCATGAGCTTTTTTCACCTGCTCATCTCATGATTGGCCTCTTTTTCGGTTTGAAACTTCGCCCGCTAAGGCATAAAGTGAAATCATTGAAGCAAAATGAGACGATACATCGGTCGGGTCCTGTTGAGGATACACTTCCACGAAGTCCATTCCGGCGATCCCGCGCTTCGTAAATTCATAAATAAGAGTTAACAGTTCATAAGAGCTGAGACCGTTGCCATCAACAGGACCACCCGGATTAAAGGCAAAGTCCAGCACATCACTGCACACACTGAGATAGACGACCTCCGTTCCTTCGCTGGCCTGTTCATACATCTTTGCTGCCAGGCTGCGCAGATCCCCGTGCTGCCGAATATCATTAATCGTCCACGTCTTTGCGCCTGCTTCTCTGGCAAACCGTCCGCTTTCAGGCTTGTTGCGCGGGCCGTGAATACCGGCATGTATCAGGCTTTCATTTCGCACTCCTTCTAATTCATACATGCGCGCGAATGGGGTAGAACGGGCATACTTATCTCCTTCATGATGAGGCATATTATCATAATGGGCATCAAGGTGAATGATCCCGACCTTACCCTTTACTTTTTCTGTCAAGGCTTTCACAATCGGATATGTAATACCATGATCGCCGCCTAAAGCGAGTGGAAATTTCCCGGTCTCCCAGATCTCGCCGGCAAACTCTTCAATCCGTTTCATCGTTTCCTCCACGTCTGCCGGAACGACATCCACATCACCCATATCAGCGAGCGTCAGATGCTCAAAGACATCTATATGATCAAGCTCCGGCAAATAGCCGCTGTAACGTGCTGAGCATAGCCGCATCACTTTCGGCCCGAGCTCACATCCTGTATAATCTCCCCACGTCACGGCTCCTTCCCACGGCACGCCATAGATGAGAACATCCGCCCCCTCTATTGAGTCTGTTGTTCCATTGATCGCACCGAGGAAAGGCGGCGTATTTCCATACATCACTTCACTCATAACTGACACCTCCTTTTTAAAAAAATGACAGACTCTTATTCCTATACCCAATTACACCTTTTTTAATCGTTATTACTCAGCGTCTGATAATCAAATAAATAATAAAGCCGAGAACCGGAAAAAAGAGGGTCGCCACAAGGATCAGCAGGCTGTATTCCTTGCTGTTCCCCTGGTTTAACGAATCACGGTAACACCAAATACTAGTGAAAAGATTAAGTAAAAAGCCCCCTAAAACAAACAGCAAAACAATAGGAAAGAATAACAATTCCATGGAGAACACTCCTTTCTCTTTCCTATATCTACGGTGGAACTGTCCTCCCGGTTCCCGTTTTGCTTTTTTGTTTAAAGAGGAAAAGCCTGCCGAATGAAGCTGCTGCCATGCTTTCCCTCTCAACTTCGACTTCTGTCCCCGCCCCGCTTACGATCTGACTCCGGGCGTTTCCATCCGATCCTCGTCAGCCGACGCCGCATCCGGCTGCGGATGGGCGATCTCTTCTCCGGCTTCTTTTACCTTCTCTCCAATTTCTTTTAACTCTGCCGACGCTTCCTTAACTGAAGAAAGCAGCTCTGTACTTTCTTCGCCAATATGGTTTGCCGGCTTGATGACCGTATCATTGACCTTATCATAAAGCGCTTGTGCATCCTTCATGATCTCGCTGATTGCTTCCGATGTTGTCCGTACTCTTTCCTGCAGCTCCTGCTTGATCTCAGCAGGATTTTCCTTCACCTTTTTCATCGCTTCAACGGTCGTTTCTTTCATTTCTTTTGTCGTGGAGGTCACCTTCCTCCTCGTGTTCGTGTCGACAAGAATCGCCAAAGCTCCCCCTACCAATGCGCCGATCATCATCGCCTTCATCAATTTACTGCTCTGTTCGGTCCTGTCCATTTCCGGATACGTCAGATCCTCTTTCATGATTTTCTGCCTCCTTTTGTTAGGTAATGTCTACGAGATCTTTTTCCATTATTCCCTGATTCCCCGGCATGAAACGTCAGCGGCGGGGCAAAAAGCCGTTTTTCCTTTTTTCACAGTTGTCGGACATTCCTTCATTAATGTCCGTGAGCCTCTCTATTCGTTTTGTTAGACAAGCAGCAGCTTTCCCATACTTTTCTTGTTTCAACAGCGAAATCGCTGGTTATATAAGCAGTAGAGAAGCCTGGTCTTTGAATGAAGAAAGGAGATGAGTTTGATGACTGCTTCAGCTTATCCAAAACCGATAATCGGGATCTCAAGCTCGGTAATTGACCATAATGCGATTCCGAGTGTTCACGTCCATCAAAAGTATATAGAGGCTGTATCAGAAGCCGGTGGCATCCCATTGGTCATTCCACTCGGCTCGAAGGAAAAAATTGAGGCCTGGGTATCCATCTGCGATGGCCTTATTTTAAGCGGCGGAGAGGATGTTGATCCACATTCATATGGCGCCCAGCCCGATCCAGCGCTCCGAAAAACGAAAGCAGCCCGCGACGAGACGGAGATTCAGCTGGTCAAGGAGGCGGTTAAAAAGAAAAAGCCCGTCTTTGGCATTTGTCGCGGAATTGCGATGATGAACGCAGCTTTAGGCGGGACGGTTCTTCAGGATATTGAAACCTTGCATGATCAGCCGATTAATCATTATCAAAAAGCAGCGCGCCCGGAGGCCACTCATGATGTGCTCATTGAGCGGAACAGCCGTCTTTATGAGTACCTCAAAAAAGAGCAAATCCGCGTCAACAGCATGCATCATCAGGCGATTGGCAAACTAGCTCCGACTTTAAAGAAAGTCGGTCAGGCAAAGGATGGGATTATCGAAGCCGTTCAGGAAACCGAAGAGGCCCCTTCTTATTTGTTAGGTGTGCAATGGCATCCTGAGGAAATGGCGAAGGACGACCGGCTCATGAAAAGTCTGTTTGAGCATTTTATCGAAGCATGCCATCAGCCGGATCGCGCTGCGGTGTCGCAGTAAGCTCCAGCTGACAGAGAAAGAGGATGTGATAAAACCAGCTTTGACCTATTAGCAATGGCTTCACTCGCCACATGTCCCGGTCTGAGAAACCCATCAGGGCTGGGAAAAAGGTAAAAACAATCCTTTATCCCAGCCCTGTGGTCAAACATTTACTGTCTCACTGTAATATGAAGAGTGCTTCCATCCCAGCGGATACTGCCGGAAAATGTTTCGGTGACGACGCGGGCCGGGACGTATAATCTGCCGGCTTCAATAAGCGGTGACTGGGGCAGCGTCGTTTTCGCCCCGTTAATGACTGCCGCGGAATTACCAGCCGACACCGTCAGGCTCTTTCCTTGGTGAGACGCGCGGACAGTGGCCGAAGCGGCGTCATAAGAAAACGGGACGCCAAGCCATTCGAAAATTTGGCGCATCGGCACCATTGAGACACCGTCCAAAATAAAGGCATCTCCTTCCACCTGGTGACCATTAACCGTAACCTTGATCGGTGTCTTGGCCGGCGTGGCCGGATCCGGCTGAGGGGCTGGCTTTGCCGGTGACAGAAGCGAGACGATCCGCTTCTTTCCGTCCCATTTCACAGAAGCCCCTAAAGCTTCGCTGACGAAGCGTGTCGGGACAAATGTTTGCTGGCCGGAAATGGTCGGAGCGACATCAAGCATATGCGTCCGGCCGTCAATTTTGGCCCGCTTTGAATCAATTGTCAGTTCGATTTTCCGTCCGTTCTTTGTCGCTGTCACCGTTTTCGTTTGCGCGTTCCACGCTACCGACGCTCCTAAAGCGTTGAAGATCGAGCGCATCGGCACGAGGACACGATTGTCTTTCATGAACGGATCCTGACTGACAGCCAGCTTTTTCCCGTCGACATATACGCTGATCGGCGGCACCAGTTGATAGCCATTCAACCTAGCAAGCTCCTCAAAGGAGCGCGATGATTGAACGATGAGGACGTCCGTCTTCAGCTTCACTTTTTCAAATAGCCAGTGAATGTCCTTATTATGCATACGCACACAGCCGGCGCTGACATATTTGCCAATCGACTGTTCATTATTGTTTCCATGGATGGCATAGGTTGTGCCGTATGTTCCCCGGGCGTCAAGACCAAGCCAGCGGTCGCCGAGTGGATTGCGCGGATCACCGCCCGGTATTCCATCTGTGTAGTAAGGCCGGTTTTTAATTTTATTGACGATCGGAAACCGTCCTTCCGGTGTCAGTGCTAACGTCCTCCCAGTGGCAACCGGAAAAGTCCGTACGAGTTCACCATTTTCAAAGAATGCTAGTTCGTTTGTTGACTTATTAATAATAATCAACTGTCCTGATGACGCCGCTTCAGCTTCTTGAGGCAGCATCCATGCAAGTGCGAGCAATAGCACCCATATCCATTTTTTCAAATTGACCCCTTCTTTCTTCTCTCTATGTCTCTCTTTTTTTTATAATGGTGTATAAAAATTAATAGTATAATATGGCTTTTCTCCCAGAAAGGCAACTCCTGTGCCTACCCTTTCAAAGCCCGGCGCCAGCATATTGCGTCGATGTCCGGCTGAATTCATCAGCGCTTCATGGGCAAAGATCGGGTGAAACTGACCGACCGCCAAATTTTCCCCGGCTTGATAAAAGGCAATTCCTTCACGGTCAAAGCGGTCAAAAGGAGACAGACCATCCAGGTTCGTATGACTGAAAAACTGATTCTCCTGCATATCCTCACTATGCTTACGCGCCAGCTGCGCGGCCTCATCGTCCCACATTAACGGCGGTACACCCTCCCGCTGGCGGACACCTTGAAGCAAGTAAAACAGATGCTTCTCATAATCAGCTCGCCGCTCTTCCGTCGGCTCGCCGAAATAGCTGTCATGAGCAAGCTCTACATCCTTGGCGATAATTTGAACCGCAGTGACGGCCCCTCCTTTAAGCTGATCGTAAAAAAGCGTGTAAAAAGCATCGTCGGTCTGAAATAAATCCCACTCTTTCTTTCCTTCATAACGGAAGACGCTACCTTTCTTCTCAAGCTCTCCGAGTCGCTCCTCCCCGAAGTCGGCCAGCATCTGTTCACGTCTCATTCCATCGATAAAGGGAAGGCCGGTTACATGCCGGCTTGTATTCGTATAGAAGGCAACAACACTTCCCTCCTCCAATCCGACATGAAGATAAGAGGAATCGGCCAGCTGATAAATATTCCAGTCAAAGGAATAGGCACTGGCTACTGTTGACAGCGGCTCCCCAAGCTGCTCCTGCACGCTTTCAAGCGAATCACCAAGCCATAAGGAAGCAACTCGCGGTTCAGGAGCGATCGTCTGCTCCGCTACAAAGGTTAGCCGCTCTGCCGTTGAAAGAAACACAGCCTGCTTCTCCTTCTCCCATTTCACCTTCGCTCCAAGAATATCCGAAGCAAAGCGGACGGGAACATACGCCGTCTGATCGGTAAGAAAGCTCGGAGCATGCAGGAATTGCTTTTTTCCATTCACAACCGCATAGCTTTTGCCGACAGGGACTTCAATCGTTTGCCCGTTTTTCTTAATAAAAACAGTGTCGGTTTCAGCCTCCCAGCTCAGCTCGGCATCAAGCTCCCGCATGACGTCTCTCAGCGGGACAAACGTAACCCCGTCTTTCATCACCGCTTCATGCTCAAGTTCGAGGGGATGCTCATTTATGTAAACACTGATCTGCTGTTCAGCCGCCGCAACTGTTTGTGTCGCTAACAGTCCAAGCCAGAGAATCATCGCGCCGACTCCGACATTCCACCATTTCATCCCATCCCCTCCTGTATTCTCACAATCTAACGATTCATTCGCCGTCCATGTTTCACTTTCCTACTTACTATTTCCATTCCCCTATGATTCGTAAAAGAAACAAAAATTTCGGCATTTTATGTAGTTTTCTCGCGATTTAGTCAAAATGGAACATTGACTTCTGCCAATGATTGCTATTACTCTACAAATAGTTTTCAACTATGACAGATTGAGATAAGGACGTGACATAATTTGACAGCTCGCAAACATCTCTTCTCACTGATTGGTACCAGTATATTCACTTTCCTTCTGTTCTTTCCTCCATTTTCAGCCGAAGCTTCCATCGTGAATCCTAAGCAAGTCTATTCCTATGCACAAATGGAACGAGATATGAAAAAACTTGCTGAAAGATATCCTGATTTAATTGAATACCATGTGATCGGCACAAGCGAATTCGGTCGTCCGATCTATGCCATTACGCTCGGAAATGGCATGTCTACTTCTTACATAAACGGCTCCAACCATGCCCGCGAATGGATCACGACTAATTTAACCATGTATATGATTGATCAATATGCCCAAGCGTATCAGCAGCGCCGCTCCATCGGCGGCTACGATGTAAAAACATTGCTTGATAAACACCGTATCTGGTTTGTGCCGATGCTTAATCCCGACGGGGTGATGATTCAGCAGCAAGGCTTGACCAGCGTCCCTCAAGGTGAGGTGGCTTCTGTTATGGTCATGAATCAAAACAGTTCGAACTTTAAACGCTGGAAGGCAAACGGCAAAGGAGTCGATTTGAACCGGCAATTCAACGCGAACTGGAACAATCTCGCGAACAGCCCGGGAGGTCCGAGCTTCGCCAACTATAAAGGAAAAACCCCTCACAGCGCTTCTGAGGTGAAAGCTGTCTTAGAGCTGACGGAGGAGATTCGTCCGGAAATGGCTGTCTCCTATCACAGCAGCGGACAAATTCTTTTCTGGAATTTCCATCAGCAGGGCGCCCAGCTGATCCGTGACCGCACTCATGCCCGGGCATTGTCGCAAATGACCGGCTACCGTCTGATGGGAGAACCCGGCGCAACAGGCGGTGGCGGCTATACGGACTGGTTTATTCAACAATACAAAAAGCCGGCCTTTACGCCGGAAGTGTCACCGTATGTCGGCGCGACCAACGTCCCGCTCGCCAATTTTGATCGCATCTGGCAGGAAAACCGCCTTGTCGGCCTTTATGTTGCCCGTGAAAGCCAGAAAATGTTCGAAACAAGACTGCGCAATACCTTTTCTCCTGTCTCGATTGAAGTTGATGGAGAACGGATCGCTCTTGCTGAAGGCGCATTTACGGTTCAAAATCGCACCGTTGTGCCATTACGTAGCATTTTCGAACGGCTTGGCGCCTCGGTGAAATGGAACAGCGCCAATCGCGAAGTACAGATTGAATCAAGTGAAAAGAGCATTCGTCTGCCGGTTCACCGTCCCTACGCTTATCTTGACGGGGAAAGAGTTGAGCTAGATGTTTCGGCACTGTTGGTCGATAACCGCACCTATGTCCCGGTCCGTTTTATCGCCGAAGCGCTAGGCGCCAAAGTCGAATGGCAGTCGAAGGAACAGACGGTCCGGATCACCACCTCTTCCACTGAATAAGCGGAATGCAGAATTATGGATTAACAGAATAAGAGAAAAACAACATAGTGCCTACTCGGGAGGAGTCTATTATGTTTCAAAAAAGTATGCTGACATTCATGATTCTATTATTGATAAAGCTGCCCGGCCTTGCAACGGCCACGGCAGCCGCCTTTCAGGAACCAAAGCAAATCCAGGTTTATGAAGAATCCTACTATTACCATTTCCAGGGGGTTGAATCAAAAGGGAATGGCCCGCTCCTTACTTACAAACAACAGGCCTTTCTCCCGGTTGAAGACGTTGCCTCGATACTTGGGCTAACGCTAAGTCAGCAGGGAGCCGATCTTCATCTCGATGGCGCGCCGACTGTCAACAGCTCTGTCACAGTAGAGGGTGCACTTCCGAAAGACGCCACGATTGCAGCCGAGCAGCTACGCATTAATCCGAAGATTGGCGCTCAGGCAAGTGTTATGCTTGAGGATGACGCGGCGCTGCCTGTCTTTTCAAAAAATGCGAACCAGCGCCTTTATCCCTCCAGCACGCTGAAAATCATGACTGCCCTGCTCGCGATTGAACGCGGTCAGCTGCAAGAGCTTGTCACCGTCAGCCCCCGTGCGGCCGCTGTCCCCCATGATAGCTCTAAAGCGGGACTAGTACCGGGCGACCGTCTTACGCTTGAGCAGCTGCTATATGCGATGATGCTTCCATCCGGCAATGACGCCGCAGTCGCGATCGCCGAACTTATCGCCGGCTCTGAACAGCAATTTGTCCAGCTTATGAACACCCGGGCGAGGGAGCTTGGCATGACGCGGACGAATTTTGTCAACTCACATGGGTACCACCATCCGAATCAATATACGACCGCTGCCGATCTCGCATTAGTCGCCAAGGAAGCAGCCGCATCTCCCCTTTTTATGAAAATTGTCGGCGCCCCAAGTTACTATGCTTCTTACCGCGGGCCAAACGGGGCGGCAAAAGCAAAGACGTGGAGAAATTCCAATTCTTTGATCCGTACTGATTCGCCTTATTTTACGGCGACCGTGACCGGCGGCAAGACGGGCTATACAAGTGCTTCGCGCTACAATCTTGTCAGCTTTGCCAGCTCGAATGACCATGATTATGTTACCGTCATCTTAAGAGGTGAACGAAATCAGCGATATGTTGATACGAGAAACCTTTTACAGTCAGCTTATACAAAACGTGCCCATCTGAATGGCGCAAAAAAGCGAATCAACGTTACGCCTTTTCCCGGACGACTGTTCTTTAATGGCCGGGAGCTGACAAACGAAGTTCAACTCTTTAACGAAAACGGGAAAACGTTTGTTTCAACCGATGTTCTGGCGTTGATCTCGACTCACATCTCACGCGTGAAACGGAGCGACAGCCAGCAAATGAAAGCAGCACTCGACCAGCAGCTGCTGACGTTTGATCGCGTCGGCCCGGTTATTCGTAATGGGAGAATGCTCGTACCTGTCCGCTCATTCTTTGAAGAAGCCGGCCTTCAGCTGAAATGGGACGCTGCGGCGAAAAGGATCGAAGGACGGGCCCCGGGTACGGAAATTGTCATGACACTGAACTCCAAACAGGCCTATGTCAATGGACAGCTCGTCAGCCTTGATGTCCCGGCCACGATTGAAAATGGGCGTACTCTTGTCCCGCTCCGCTTTATTTCCGAGGCGTTGGAAGCGAAAGTTGATTGGGGACGCGGACGTGTTTTATATTTTTACTGATGGTGAAACTTTTTCCAACTAATGGTCGTTCAAAAAGAGGAGAACCGACTTTTTCGAGATGACACGGTAAGGGGAGAGGGAAACAGTCTTTTAAAATTTTTTACACAATTCGTGACAATTGTCTCAATCTGTAGAAATTCCTCAAAAGACACATTTTTTTCTATATATCTCCTAATTTTTATGTGTTATTATGGGATTGTTCGGAAAATGCTTTTAAAAATAAGGAGATCACACATGCTCAAACGTTTATTTACTGTTTTAATGGCTTTGACTCTGATTACAACGACGGGCTTGTCTGTTAACGGAGGACAAGCACTGGCAGCCACTCACGTCCAGGGAGATTTATATACGAAAAACAATATGACAATCATGCTCAATGGGTCCAGATTACAGCTTTCGGATCCGATTCTTAATAAAAATGGTCACACGCTTTTACCAATGAGAGCGCTCTATGAAGCTGTCGGCGCCCAAATCGAATGGAATAAAGCGTCGCAAACGGCCAAAGCGATCAAAAACGGAACGACGATTGAATTAACGATCAACTCAAGTTCCGCTCGGGTAAATAATCAGCGGGTGGCGTTAACGGCCCCTTCAATTATGTACAAGAACCGTACATACGTCCCGTTACGTTTTGTCATCGAAAACTTTGACGGCACTGTTAACTACAACCATCAGGCTCAACTAATTACGATTTCAACGACAGGTTCAAGCCAGCCACCTGTCAGCGGTGAGCCTTATACGCTGCATTTAAACAATCAGCGAATTCAAATGGAAGAATCGGCGATCATTCGCAACGGCCGTAACTATATTCCAGCGAAGTATTTCTATAATTACTTGGAAAACTCATCCGTTCAATGGCTTGACTCGCAAACAGTCGAGCTTCAGATTGAAGGTCTTGTCTTTACGTTCCGTAACAACCAAAGCAATATTTTGGTCAACCAGGAACCGACTGCATCAAATGAAGTCCCATTTCTTGTCGGCAATGAAATGTATGTGCCTGTCCACTTCATCGTCAATGCCTTAGGAGGGAATCTGCGTTTCCGCAGTGATACGAATGAAATTTATATTTATTTGAATCAATTTATGTTCAGCAGTGAGTTCCTCCCTAAACAGGAAGGCAGCCTGCGTGTTCCCGATTTAGTCCCGGAAGCTGAATTAGTAGGCGACCGCCAGCTGCTGGTCAGCGATAACCCGGAAACATTGACACCATCTTTGATTCCGCCGGCTCCGCGCCTGACACTGTCAGAGCAACGGGTGACACCGGATAAAGAGCAGAACGACCACCGTGTGTTCGGCTGGCATTTAAATCAGTTAGGGACAAAGGTTAATATCGGGATTACGATTGAGAATACATCTGAAACCGAGTCACTGACTATTCCAGCTTCCAGCGGGATCGTAAAGAAAAGCAACAACAGCTGGGTCAACTATGACATTGGATTACCGATTGCTGATGGCGTTCTAAACAACCGACAGCAAACAAAGAGCAGTCAGGGCTTGACGATTGCACCGGGTGAAACGGCGATCATTGACGAATTTGAGCTTTATCCGCGGTATATTGTCGGATTCCTGAATGATTTCACCGTCCAAACTTCAGGTGATGACGAGTACATTATCCGTACGGTTTTAAGTGAGTTTGAGGACCTGACCTCCATTCGCACTGAACCAATCCAGATTAATCCATACGCCGCTCACCCACGCGGGGCATGGCCTGCGTCTGACCTTGCCGCGACATTACCGGAATATACAATCGGTTCTGTTGAACAAGGCTATAATCTTTCAAACGGCCGCAGCGACCACCTGTTGACAGCGGAGAACTCCCTGTCGACAACAAATGGGGCAATTGGCAACCCAGGCCATTTCGGGATGACTTATCATGTGACGATCCCACTCGTCAATCAGACATCTCGAGCAGCAACGGTTCGCCTGAAAGCAACCGGCCGCGGTGGTCTCTACAGTGGAGCGATTAAAGTAAATGGAGAAAGTCATTTAATTCCAACCTTAAAGCCAAACCAGGATTATGTGGAATTAATCGATTACCGCGTCGAACCGGGAACGGATGAAATCACTGTTGAGATTATGCATGCCGGCGGAGCCGCCCTCCCAGTCGCCTTATATATCGAAACAATCCGTTAAAAAAGCCGCACAGCGGCTTTTTTTATTACGTCGTGCGGAGCCGCCGTTACTGTCTTTTGAGCAAGTCTGAAAGTGGTCTTCTTTCAGACTTGCGTGTAACGCGCGCAGCCGACGTCCCTTCACAGATTCAACTAAACTAGAAAAAGCTGTGCCAACGGTTAGTGAGAAACCGGCACAGCTTTTTTCTTTGTGAAAACTACATCGCTTCCTCGTAGTCCATTTCTATTTGCTCCAAATATTCATCAAACGTAATCGCAGAATCAATGACTTCCTGTGGAATATTGATTTCACTTAAGCTGTTGAAGTTGGAATAGGTGGAATCAGCTTTCTGCCTGATTGCAATCTCTTCCCCTTCCACTGTGATGGTTAAGTCGGATTCCATTTGCTCCGATAGCGGGTAGAGCGTTTCTTTATCAAGCGTCGTCACAATGGACATTTCATCAATATGAATAGCAAGGTTAAGATCCTCCAGCAATTCCTCATCCAAACCGAGCTCAGACATATTCAGAATCAGCTCCAGCAGTTCCTGAAAGCCTTCTCCCGACACATTAAAATGCATCTCGTACGTATCTTCCTGCTCATATACTTTTAAATCCTCGATATATGCTTCCATCAGCTCAAACTGGGCGACCGGGTCGAGCTGAGTCTCAGAAAGTCCGATCATGCTTTCATACATATCCTCATCATATTTGATCCATTGATCAAACATCGAATCATAGGAATAGAAACCGTCCTCCGTAAAATATGCTTCAGAGCTAACCGCTTCCCCTAATTCTTCCATTTCCATCGTCATATGCTGATAAAAGCTCAGTGGATCCGTGACCATATCCATTTGCATTCTCATATCCATCTCGATATTTTCATCGGCCATGCTCATTGCCTGCTCGATATCCACTTCCGCTGAATAACTCGTTAATTGTTGCCCGGCCGCAATCAGTTCTTGCAAAAAGGCTGCGGTATCCGTCAGCTCTTCGCCAAGCGCTGGAGTTTCCAAATAGACCGTGTGCTCCTCCTGATTCCACTTCACCTCAAAGCCAGCTTGCTCGACAACAAAACGAAGCGGGATAAACAAACGACTCTCCTTCATCATGACAGGACTGTCTATCGCGGTCGCCTGACCATTCACCTGTACCTGACTTTCTCCAAGCTTCATCTCAATCGTTACATCGTCTCCACTAATTGTCGCAGTTTGCGAATCCTGATCCCATTTAATTTCTAGGCCGAGATGGGCAAATACACCGCGGACAGGGACAAATGTCCGGTTGCTCTCCAAAAAGGCAGCAGCGGAATCAGGGAGAATGACCTCTTCCCCATCAATAACGATATCCACCGCTGTCTGCGGCGCTGCTTGAACCGGGGCTGCCACCACCATCAAGAAACACACTGCCAACATCATCCAAATCGCTATACGCTTCAAGTGATCACTCCTACTTATTATTTGGTCACTCCACACATTCTCGCTTCATTCCTCTCTCCCCTTTCTCGCAGCAAATAAAACATAGTATCACAAAATATTAGAGATTTTTTGAGCCACTGCTCTTCGGTGACCTGATTCGAAAACAGTGATGCTTGTCAGAGAAAAAACATAATGTTCCCTGTTTTCGTGCAGGCTAAATAGTAAATGACGTAGAGAGTAGGGAATAAAAGTGAAATCATTAACGCGTACATTTAAAGTTTCTATACTGCTGGCTATCGGTTTTGTGTTAATTGGAGCTTTGTTCCCCCGTCCTCTTGAAGCAGCTATGCTTCAGGCGCAAGCTTTTTTTCTCAATGCCTTTGGCTGGTTTTACAGCCTTTCTGCGACGTTTTTTTTATTGCTTGCTCTGTTTCTGATCATTAGCAAGTACGGAAAAATCAGACTTGGAAAGGATACCGACCGGCCTGAATTTAGCAGACCAACCTGGTTTGCGATGCTGTTTAGCGCCGGCATGGGTAGGGGCAGAAAACTCATTTTCATCTATTAAGATTTCTCTTTCATTCGTTCCATTAATTTCATTAAGATAAATTTCATTTGGCAGAGGATCGTAGTCCATACTGAAAATGATTGTCTCCCCAGGATTTACTACAATCGGTTCTTTTTCTTTTAAGAGTTCAACAGGCCCCACTGTATCAACGCATTCACTTGCCCAACAATAGGAACCAAGCTTTGTTTCATATTTTTCATTTTCAATGACTATGTACATCTCTGGTGGTTTTTCTCCTGAAAAGCTTCCATCTGAACAACCGAAAATGGTAAGAATTAAAATAAACGCCCCTATAAATGGATACTTGTTCATAAATAACCTCCCTCAATAAAGTTTAATTTTCTCGCTAATACTCGTGTATTCTCCAAATTTCACTAACACCAAATAGTAATCTCACCAGTACTACTGGATAGAAGTAGAACGAATTAAAATTTCTTACAG
>NZ_JAMBOL010000037.1 GCF_023715605.1 Halalkalibacter oceani | reverse complement strand
AGGGATTTAGTGTCGGTGTGGTAACCTCACTATTGCCTAAATTTCAGGGGGTGGCAATTTTTTTGCTTATAAAGCCCTCTATCAAGGTATTTTATAACCTATTTCTTATAAAAGTTTTGACAATACGAGGGTTGTTAGGGAGGTGGATGAATGGATCCATTAGATGTCATGATGAACAAACAGATGATCCGGCCATATTTCCAGCCGATTATCAGTGCAGATAAGCAGCTGGTCGTTGGCTATGACGTATTGGCAAGGCTGGAAACCGACGAGGGGATAAAAGGCTTTGACGGGCTTCTGGAGGATAAAAGCATTCCCGATGAATATAGATTGGAACTGAACGAATACTTACAGCGGAGCGCGCTGGACGCTTTTGTGAAAACAGATCAAACGTCGACTTTGTTTTTTGCCTATGACATTGAGCTGCTGTACAAGGATAATGCCGAGACATTTATCCGTTGTCTCGAATCCTTTAACGAGTATGACCTGAATCCCCACCAGATCGTTCTGAAGCTAAAGGAAAATGAAATTGTCGAACGGATCAGTGAATACAAGCATTTTTTCGCCTATATTCAAAGCACGGGCATCAGAATAGCGATTGACGAAGTGGGGAAAACAGGCAGCTACCTCGACCGGATTGCGGTGCTAAAGCCGAATATCGTGAAGGTGAACGTCGCTTTTTTGGATGAGGATGCGCTTCCTCACCTGTATCGTGAAGTTCATCATTCCTTATCGATGCTCTCCCGTAAAATTGGCGCGACGCTGCTGTTTGACGGGATTACAAATTTTAATCAGCTCAACTATGCCTGGAGAAATGGCGGTCGCTATTACCAAGGCTTATATTTGCAAGGAGAAAAGGCTGACTTTGTCGAGGCGGATTGCTGCAAGGATAAAATGCAAAAGGAATTTCAGCATTTTATCGTTTATGAGCGCAAAAAGATGGAAGCTCAACTGACGTTAACGAATGAATTAAACCAGCAGCTGAAGCAGGTCATGAAAATGATAAATCCCGAAGATACATATGACGAAATGATTATGAAAGTGGCAAAAGAATGCGACGGGTACGCGTTTCGCGTGTATCTTTGCAATGCGGAGGGCTTCCAGCAATCGTCGAATGCCGAAAAAAATGCAGAGGAAAGCTGGGTGCTTCGTGAGGAAGGACGCTTTAAAAACTGGAGCTGGCGGCCGTATTTTTTAGAAAATATTGTGCGGATGAATATCGAAAAGAGGGGCTTTCTTTCGGATTTGTACACGGATATTGACCGGGATGAACGGATCCGGACTTATTCCTATCCGATTTCAGAGGATCTTTATTTATTTCTTGATATCCCATACGACTATTTATTTGAACAGGAAGGCTTGCTGTAAAGCAAGTCTTTCGGCTGTGCACTAAACGGATCAGCGTGCTGGAAAAGGAAAGAGATCGAAAGCCTTGCAAGCTTACTGCAATGATTTTTCTTACAAGGCTCACTCGGCAAGAAAGAGGGCAGCTTTATTTTTTCAAAAAGAAGCTGCCTATCTGTTTGACGATCGGGCTGACCTGGCTTACAGTTTTCACCACTTGATCAACGGTTTGGACGGTCCGGCCGACATCAAAGCTGCCATTTTCGCCGATGAAGGCTGATTTTAAAAATGATGTCTTCTTAGGCTTATAGCCAAACGCTTGAGATGACGGGTCCATTTGCTGCATATATTGTTGATAAGGGCGACCGGGCCGTTGATGCGGCGGAAACGGATATGGATGGCTGCCGTGCTGATAGGGTGGCATTTGCCGATTACGCTGCCGTGGGAACATGCTTTTTCCTCCTTACGAATCAATTGAGATCGGCTTGCGCTTTGTTGGAATTTTGATGCGCAGCAGGCCGTTTTTATAGCTTGCCTTGACGCTTTTTTCATCAATATAGAACGGAACTGGAATCGTGCGTTGGCGAATTTGTGTTTGTGACTGGCGCTTCCTTATTCCTTTGGTGTCATCCGCGTACTCGGTATGCTCTTCATTATTAATTTGAATCCGGATTGATTGTCTGTAGATGTCAAGCTGAATTTGCCGTTTGTCAATCCCGGGCAATTCAGCCTCAGCGATCCAATGCTCCTGATCCTCGCTGATGCGAACCGGAATGGGAGCAAGGAACAACGGATGATCGTGTAATTGCTGATATGTGTTAGTAAAGAAATCATCAATCGATCTTAAAATATCATGATAGCCATGGCTTTTTTTGGACTCACGCTGCTCAGACATGTCCGTCCCTCCTCCTCTATGCTAGTTGTCACTATATCCATATGTGCAGAGGCGGTAAATGTGCATGCCAACAGCGGATTCAGCGGCCTAATTCAGCAGGAGAAGCTGTGAGTTTTTCTTAACGAAAGGAGAGTAGCCCGTGATTATTGATACACATTGTGATGCGTTATTAAAGCTGTGGGAGCAGCCGAACCGCTCCTTTTTCGATGCTGCTGAAATCGATACGAACGCCAGCCGGCTGAAAGAGGGGAATGTCGAGGTTCAGCTATTTGCGATCTTTGTCGAGCCATGGATCAAGCAGGAGCAAAAATTTCAGGTTGTGCTTGAGCAAATTTCGCTTTTTCATGAGAAGATCATTTCCCCTTATCCGTTCATGCGCCATTTGACAACATGGAGTGAGCTGGATGACCTGCAGGAGGGCGAAATAGGGGCGGTATTGACGCTGGAAGGACTCGATCCGATCGGCGATGATTTGACGAAGCTGTCGATTCTGCTGCAGCTTGGCGTACTGTCTGTCGGCTTAACCTGGAATCAGGCCAATCTCTGTGCGGACGGCGTCGGCGAGCCGCGCGGGGCTGGACTCTCCCTGCTCGGCAAAGAGGTGGTCGAGCTTCATAATAAGAAACGAATATTGACGGATGTCTCGCATTTAAGCATCCAGGGATTTTGGGATGTGATCGAGTTGGCTGATTATCCAATTGCCAGTCATTCCAATGCCTATAAGCTGTGCGCACATCGCCGAAACCTGCTGGACGAACAAATTAGCGCTCTTGTTAAGCGTAACGGCTTTATCGGACTTGTCTTCCACCCGCTCTTTCTGACAGAGAAGGAGCAGGCGACGATTGACGATGTCCTGCGTCATGTTGAGCATATGTGTGAGCTCGGGGCAAGCCGTCATATCGGCTTCGGCTCGGATTTTGACGGGATTGATGTCTATGTCGATCAATTGAAGCATAGCGGGCACTATGGTAAACTGGTCAATGAATTGGAAAAGCACTATTCTGCGACAGTTGTCAAAGGGTTTCTCGGGGATAACTTCAGAAGAACGGTTCCAAAATAAAACGAGCATAAAGTGAGGTGGAACAGCGTTGAATATTACAGATAAAGCGCGCGACTTTGTGAAAAGCACGATGGAAGAGCACGGAATCTCTACAATCCGGGTCGTTTTCGCAGGCATGGGCTGAGGAGGCCCGAAGCTTGGACTGGCTCTGGATGAGCCGGCAGAAACCGATGTAAGGGAAACGATTAACGGGATTGAAGTGGCGATAGAAGCAGGAGTGGTGGAGAGTGTCCGGACAGTTACTCTTGACTACCAGGAAACAGACGGTGGTGGCGGTCTTGTCATTGTCGGACAAGATCAATGCTAACAGATAACCCGCGCAACTGAATGAGAGCAGTGAGATGAAACGATCGCTCTTGCGCAATCTCTGTACCGAAGGCGGCTGCTTCCTATAGATTCTGATCAGCAGGTTGCAGCCTCAGAGTTCTTTCACTGCCTTAAGCCCGGGGAAAAGGTGCAAGTCAACCTTTATCCCGGGTTTTTTCTTCTTTTCGGTCAGTGGAATCAGCTGGCGGTTGAAAATTTACACAGTTTTTGAAAGTGTTATACCCCCCTTTCTACCCGCAGTGGAATAACAAGGTTTTTCGCGTCTTCTTTCTTTCATATATTTTCATAATAATGGTGATCAAGTCTGCAGACGTTGGAGGAAGCCATTGTTCGCGGTGTAAGGAGATGTCATTTGTGTTACAATAACTAAAGGTTTTTGATAAGGAAGGGGATTGAGAAAAATATGAAAAAGATGTTTATGATTTTTGGGACTGGCCTACTGGCTCTCAGTCTTGCAGCATGCGGGGGAGAGTCAGATCAGCAAGCTGATACCCCGGAAGGAGAAGCAACCGAGACCGATCAACAGGCTCCAGACAGTGAGGAAGTTGCACAGGATCCTCAGTCAGTCCTTGATACGGAGAACATACCCGACGTCATTGCAACAGTAAATGGCGAGGATATCAATAAGGATATTTATGTCGCTTCCTTGGAGCAGCAGGCCAACCTGCTATTAGCACAAGGAATTGAGCTTGAAAGCGAAGAAGCGGCCGGCTATCTTGAAATGCTGGAAGAACAGCTGCTGCAGCAAATTATTAATGAACGCATGATTATTCAGGCAGCTGATAATGAAGGAATCGAAGCAACGGATGAAGAAATTGATGCCGAGCTTGATTTGATTACGTCACAATTTGAATCTGAGGAGCAGCTTCAAGAGACTCTTGATGAGCAAGGTGTCACGATGGAAGAACTGCGGGCGGACATTTCCGATTTTGTGAAGCGTGATAAGTATGTTGAAGCCCACACAACGGCCGAGGAAGTATCGGATGAAGAGCTTCAGGCTGCTTACGATGAAATGGTGGAAATGGCCGGTGAAGGCAGCAGCGAGCTACCAGCGTTCGAAGATTACCGCGAAGAGCTTCAGGCTCAGCTGCAAAGCGAAAAGCAGCAGGAACAGCTTTCGCAAATCATTGAAGATTTACGGGAAGAAAGCGACATTACGATTCATATTTAATACAAAGGGCTGGGATGAGAGGGGTTTTCCCTTTTGCCCAGCCCCTAAGCAATGAGCATGAGCGGAACCTCCACTCTCTTTTAAAGCCCGTTATGAAAAAGCTGCTGAAAATGTACGAGTTTCACTTTTTCAGCAGCTTTTTCAATAGAAGTTAAAATGATTGACAAAAAAATATATTTGTGCTATAATTTACAAATTTTAATTTATCTTATATAATGAGATTCTCTTGGCCGAGGGGAATCTTATTTTTTGTGGGGAGGAAGTTGGTATGAAAGAGAATGAGTCCAGTTTAACTTCTTTAGTGGCAGCTTTTGGACGAGCCTACCATAGTAAATATGACTCGCCAAAAATTTTCAATGATTTTATGGCCATAAAATTAATTTCACCAAAAGAGTATCAAAACATAAAAGAGAATATGGTTAAAGGCATTCCGTTCTTTAACAGAGAAATTGCGGAAAAGTTTAAGGATAATCCAGATGAAATAATAAAATGGATAACGCAAGTACAGTTATCACCAACGCCTTTGGCGCGTGCAGCGTATTGTGAAAATGTTCTCCTAAATGAATTTAGTTTAGGGGTTAAGCAATATGTCATACTTGGGGCAGGATTAGATACGTTCTCTTTACGGTATCATGAATTGGAAAACACTGTTGAAATTTTTGAAATTGATTATCCAACAACACAGTCGTTTAAAATCCAAAGGTTGGATGAAGTTAGGTTGAAAATACCGAGTAATCTTCATTTTATTCCAATGGATCTCACAAAAATGTTTTCGTATGAAAAACTATTTGAAAAGAGCTTTACGTATAAAAAAACATTTTTTAGTTTACTGGGAGTCTCATATTATTTAACGAAAGATGAACTTTCCAACTTACTAGAGTATTTATTTGATAAAGTTCCACCTGGTAGCTCTATTGTTTTTGACTATGCCGATGAAAGACTTTTTAAGGAAAAAGGGCTTTCCAACAGAGTTGAAAACATGGTGAAAATGGCTGCAGCTGGAGGAGAGCCGATGAAAGCTTGTTTCTCATTTTCAGAAATGGAGAAAATGTTAGAGAAAGCAGGGTTGCTAATTTATGAGCATTTATCTCCTACAAAAATTAAAGAGCGTTTTTTTAACAATCGAAATGATTATTTAACTGCGTTTGAAACAATTCATTACATTCATGCGGTAAAAAAACAATGATCTAAAATCAAGAAAAAACGGGACAGAAGTAAAATTTATGAAGCAGAGTATGGCAACGGCTTTGAGCTTAGATAAAAGGTAAAAGCTGATATGTTTACCTTTTGTTTCAAGTTTTTTTATTTCAAGTAGTTCGTGCAGAACCAGAGCCTCTTTTATTTTTTTATTTAAATTATTTTATGTTACAAGAGCTGTTATGGAAGAACACATCAGGGCAGTTAAAAAAACAGCTCCATCACGTCGCGCTTATAAAGCGATTTTGTAATAGGTCGATTCCCGCCACTTTTTTCCTCTATTTTCGAAAAATTAAACTTGCCCGATGTTACTAGCTCTTATACACTAGAGGTATCAATACTATTCGTTTCGTCTTAGGAATAAAGGCGCAATCGCCGAGGCGGACATGAGTGATGGAGGAGTAGCCGAATGCAGTTGAACAATAACGGGATTTTGCTGGAAAGCGGTACGAATGAACTGGAAATCGTAATGTTTAAAGTCGCTCAAGGCACATTTGGAATTAATGTATTAAAGGTGAGAGAAATTATTAATCCTTTGCCGATTACCGACACTCCAAATGGACATGAGCATGTGGAAGGCGTCATCCGTTTGCGGCAGGAGGTTATTCCGGTCGTTGATTTGGCAAAAGTGCTTAACTTACCCGCATCGGAGGAACCGGATCAGGATAAATTTATCATTTCCGAGCTAAATAAGATGAAAGTCGCGTTTCACGTTCATAGCGTATCAAGAATCCACCGGATTTCCTGGGAACAGATCGATAAGCCGAGCGAGCTCGCCCAGGGACACTTAAGCCATACGATCGGCATCGTGAAACTGGAGGATGAGATGTCCCTTTTGCTTGATTTCGAAAAAATTGTCGTCGATATTAACCCTGATACAGGATTGAGTGTTGATCGTGTAAAAGCGATGGGGGTACGGGAACGGTCAGCGAAACTGATTTGCATTGCCGAGGATTCTGCTGTGCTGAGAAAGCTGCTTTCTGATACGTTGTCCGAGGCGGGTTACACGAATTTGATGTTTTTTGAAAACGGAAAAATGGCCTGGGAGTTCCTTGAAGAGCAGGCGCTCGCGGGAAAGGACGCTGTTGCCGGCGCAATTGATCTCCTTATTACGGATATTGAAATGCCACAGATGGACGGACATCACCTAACATTGCGTTGCAAAGCCAATCCGCAGCTCCAGCACGTTCCCATTGTCATTTTTTCTTCTTTGATTACAGACGACTTGTTTCATAAAGGAGAGAAAGTGGGCGCGGATGCGCAGATCAGCAAGCCGGAAATTGTTCAGCTTGTGGAGAAAATCGATGAACTTCTCGCTGAAAGTCACGCACAGCCTACAGCCTGATTGGCAGTGGTTCAACGAAAAAGGAACCGGGTTAAAAGGAGCAATTTCCATTTAAACCGGCTTCTTTTTTTGCATTTGCTTCAAGCTCTCGTGCTGTTCTTTTGTCAGCAGTCCCAGCTTAAGAAGCAGCAATCCGTAAAAGTTTGTTTTATTCATCGCGATTCTCCTTCTCTTGTGTAGAGGATTACGATATTTTATTCACTAAGGCCATAAAAGTTTCCAAGGGGAAACTTTTATGGCCTTATGCCTGTTTGTGTTTTTTTAGACAGTCTGGTGATAAATTGATATGATAATTATGAAGGAAGTGAGTGAAATGAACATTACGATTACAAAGCCGGCATTGCAATGGTTTAAAGATGAATTTTCCTTTGCAGACGAAGGAAAACATTATATTCGCTTATTTGCCCGTTATGGCGGATGCGGTTCGATCCAAAGCGGTTTTTCGTTAGGAATTACACAGGAGCCTCCAGCTCAAATAGGGGCCGAGACTACTGTAGATGGGATTATATTCTATATAGAAGAAGCCGATATTTGGTATTTTAACGACCACGATGTAACGATAAAATATAGCCGCAAGCTCGATGAAATTGAATTTGTCCATCAAAAGTCAGAAGGCTAAGCGGTGAAAAGATGAAAAACATGGCGCAGCACGGCCGGAGCATTGACGTCCAAGGCGATGCGTGGATAAGGCCCCGGCGGCTGCTCTGAAAGTGGACGCATATCAGCCACCGTCATTCCTCTGCTTAATCCTTCCGCTGTAATAATGGCGACGCGATAATGGCTGTACGTGAACAAGGAAGGTTCAGCGAGCGCGACGAGGGTTAGTAAATCATGAACCGGGATTGTCAACGAGCCATTTTCCTGACTGTTGAAGCGCTGATAAAACTCGGCGAGCCGCCGTATGAGCGGATTGGCTCCTGCTGCTTCCATCTCAAAGAAAAATCCGGGCGGATAAAGAACCTCATTCGTGACATTTAACGGAATCATTGTGAGATTGGCAGCCTGCTGGACGACAATTTTGGCGGCGGCCGGATCGTCGTAAATATTTGCCTCGGCGAAGGGAGTAATATTTCCCGGCACAGAAAAAGCTCCTCCCATGAGATAAAATTCCTTTATCCGCTTCATCAAAGCAGGATAAAGTAAAAAAAGTGCAGCTAATGTGGTCAGGCGCCCGAGTGTGACAATGGTAAGCTCTTCGGCGTGCTGATCAAGCAGTGGAATGAGCTGGTCAATGTTTTCGGCCGGTTGTTCCGTGATTAAAAAAGGGTGTAAATCGCCCAATCCGTAAGGGCCGTGGATCGTCGGCTGAACATCCGGCGACTCGCCGGTAATCGGACGCTCCGCCCCGGTAAATACCGGTATGTCGCTCCTTCCACCTTCATGTAATAAATAGATGCTGTTGCTGACGGCGTACCGGCGAAACGTGTTGCCGTATTCGGCGACAACAGCGAGAATATCGAAGGATGGCTGGCGCAACGCATAGAGCAGGGCAATAGCGTCATCAATGCCGGGATCGGCGAAAAGAATGATTTTTTTCATGCGATCACCTTATGTTTTTTCTTTTTTAGTGTATGTGATTGCCGTGCTATTTAGTCGGTTGAAAAGAGGAAGGAGGGAACGGAATGAACGAAGAAAAAGATAAGGACCGCTACGAGAAAGCGACCTTTGCCGGAGGCTGCTTCTGGTGCATGGTCAGTCCGTTTGAAGAGCAGCCGGGAATTATCGCAGTTGAATCGGGCTATATGGGCGGTCATATTGAACAGCCAAGCTATGAACAAGTAAAAGCAGGGAACAGCGGTCATTATGAAGTCGTGCAAATTACCTTTGATCCGAAGCTGTTTTCTTATCAAAAGCTGCTTTCCCTCTATTGGCCACAAATTGATCCGACCGATCCGGACGGTCAGTTTGCTGATCGCGGGCCGCAATACCGCACCGCGATTTTTTACCATACAGCCGAGCAAAAACGGTTGGCGCAAGCTTCAAAGGAAGACATCGCGGCGAGCGGACGTTTTAAAAAACCGATCGTGACGCAAATAAAAGAAGCGGCCCCCTTTTACCGGGCAGAGGACTATCACCAGCAATTCCATAAGAAAAAACCGGCCGAATATAAACAGGACCGTGCGCAGTCCGGGAGAGATGAATTTATTAAGGAAAACTGGCGCTAGGCGGACGGCAGTCGCTGCTATTGGGATGTGTCAAAAGAAAACGCCGTTTTCTTTTGACACATTTCCTCTTTATTCTCACACTTGGACAAGTTATTCAGTATATAATATTGTAAGCGCATACAAAACAAAGTTCGACATATTTCGTCATTGTGTAAAAATCTATTAAAATATCGTAAAAACTCTTACAAATCTATTTAAAATTTGGTATGATAGAAATAATAGAATTATCAGACATCTAAGGAGGGGAGCACAGTGAAGAAATTGGTAAAGAAATTTACACTTTGGGCAAGCATTGTTTCCTTAACCGGGATCGTTTGCGCCTTAATTGTTATTATTTCCGTTCATTTCTGGATGCATACGGAAGCGGGGAAGGTTCCACCTAAAACAGCTGTGCTCCTCCATGCCGTTCATCATAATCTTGTCACCCCGGATATGAAAGCCCCGAGCTTCTTTTCCCAAGGCGGCAAGCCCAGCTATACAAGTCAAATGATTGACATTCCTGTATCTGATGGCAGTAAAATCGAAGCAAAGATGTACCAGCCCCTGCAGGAAGGACCTCATCCGATTATTCTCTACTATCATGGCGGGGCCTTTATGGAAGGCTATGGCAGCATTCATACACACGATAACATCGTCCGCTCTTTAGCAGCGCGAACAAACAGTATTGTTATTGCCGTCGGCTACCGCGTGGCACCGAAACATCCGTTCCCGACAGCGATTGAAGACAGCTATGACGCGCTCGTATGGGCGGAGTCCCACGCGGATGAAATCAATGGAGATCCAACGAAAATAGCAGTTGTTGGTGACAGTGCCGGTGGCAATATTGCGACAGTTGTCTCTCTGATGGCCCGCGATCGGCAGGGACCTGCTATAACGGCGCAGGCTTTGCTTTATCCGCTGACAACTTTTCAGGATATCGAATTCGATTCACGTCTGAAGTATGATAGTGGCTACTATCTCTTGTCGCGAAATGTCATGCTTAGAGCGCGGGATACGTATACGCCGGACCAGGCAATGTGGAAGCTGGCATACACGTCGCCACTTGAAGCGGAGGATTTGTACCAGCTGCCGCCGGCGTTAGTCATTACGGCTGAGTTTGATCCGCTCCGGGACGAGGGAGAAGCATATGCCGAGCGATTAGCTGAGCATGGCGTGCCCGTCGAGGCGATTCGCTATAATGGTGTGATGCATGGCTTCATTTCCTTTTATGAGGTGATGTACCGCGGCAACCACGGATTAAGTGAAACGGCAAAGTTTTTACACAACTCTTTTGAAGCGGAGCCGCAATATGAGCCATATAAGCTCCAAGTGTTTAACGGGACGAAAGGGACCCCGCAGTTGCGGGATCAGGTGGAAGCCTATGCGATCGGCAGCTTTTTGCTTGGCAAGCAGGCGCTGTCCTTCTTAAGTCCCGAGTATGCTTCAGGCGAAAACCGGGTTCCGTAAATGTCTCGGAATGCATCAAAAGGGAATCGCAGCCCCTTTGATGCATTTTTTGCGTAACATGTGTCCGGGAATTCAAGCAGAAGAAACGCCACGCGGTTTTCTTACTGCTGAGCCCGTTTTATGAACATTTGCTCGTCCTCGATCAGTCCGCAGGTCGCACATTGCACTTTAAGCTGCGGCCCCCGGTAAGGAAGATGAAAAGGACCGGCCTCGCCCGCGTCATAAGACTCCAGAATGTCACCGCTTTGCGCATCAATTTTGACCGGTGTTGCGACCTGCTCAATTAAGTTGAAGCGTGAGCGGTTTGTTTTGCAGTTTGGACAAAGATATGGATGTGTCATAAAATCCCTCCTTATGATGAAGCTGCTGAAAAAGGATGATTTTCACTTTTTCAGCAGCTTTTTAGTCATGAGCGTAGCCGTTGCCTGGTTTTGAAAGCCTTGCTACGAGCGGGTTTGTCGAAGCAAGGCGCGCAACGTGCGGAGCCATTACTCTTCTTCGAGTTAGGAAAAAGGATGATTTTCAGTGGCCTCCTTACGTTTAGTATTTCCAGTTTTTTTTTCTTCATCGGCAGATTACTCGACAAATCACTATTTCTCACATAAAATGACGACATATCATTCAGGACGATGAGAGGGAGGAGTGAAGAAGATGAAAGAGTTTCATCATGCGCACAACATTCATGTTGGGCAGGTAGTTTTGAAAATTAGCGATTTACAGCACTCCTTAAAATTTTATCAAGAGGTGATCGGCCTCCGCGTCTTACACGAAGAAGCAGACCGGGCGACGCTTACCGCTGACGGACTGTCGCCATTGCTTATCCTCGAACAGCCGGAACATGTCACGAAAAAGCATGGACGGACGACAGGCTTGTATCATTTTGCTCTGCTCGTGCCATCACGTCGCGATTTAGCGGATCTGTTTCGCCATTTGCTGGAGGTGAAATGGCCCTTACAGGGAGCGGCCGATCATTTCGTAAGCGAAGCGATTTATCTGGCTGATCCGGATGGCAATGGAATTGAGCTTTACAGCGACCGCCCAGCTTCAACATGGAAGTGGGAGAATGGCGAAGTGCTGATGGCGACGGAGCCGCTTGATTATCAACATCTTTTGTCAGAAGAAGCAAAGGAATGGAGCGGAATTAGCGAACAGACAATCATCGGCCATATTCATCTTCATGTGGCGGAATGGCAGGAGACGGAAAAGTTTTATGGTGAGGGGCTCGGGTTCGAAGTGGTTTGTCGTTACGGAACGCAGGCACTTTTTGTTTCAACCGCCCGCTATCACCATCATATCGGCTTAAATACATGGAACGGGCTCGGCGCGCCTGCTCCCGCGCCGGAAAGCACCGGCCTCCGCTATTTCACGCTCATTCTGCCGAGCGCGGAAGAGAGAACGGCGGTCGTCCAGCGCCTTCAGTCACTCGGCTTCCAGGTTACGGAGCTTGATGATCGCGTTGCTGTGGAGGATCCTTCAGGGACGGCAATCCACCTTCTTACATACGGAGAGAAAGTCGTTTAATCGAATACAGTCAAGGGTAAAAAGAGGTATGCGACTCAAGTAAGAAAGGAGTGGTCACATGCCTCTGACTGCCGAGCAGGAGAAACGGAAGCTTCCACCAAAGCATCGGAAGGATGAGAAGCGGGCCGAGGAAAATGAGCGCTTTGAAAAGCTGTTAAATAAGCTGGAAGAGATGACCACAAACGGCCGCCTGAAGGACATGGCCTATCACTTTACGAACAAAAAAGAGGTGATTAAGGTCAATTTGCTCGCCGGCATTTCGCGCGGAGTCGGACTGACGATCGGCACAGCTCTGTTTATTGCCCTGCTCGTTTTTCTGTTAAGCCAGATGATTTCTTTGCCGGTTATCGGGGAATCAATCGCTAATTTACTTGAAATTGTGGAACAATATCGAGAATGATAACGACAAACATTGAGGTGATTGGATGGATTGGTTAGGGATTGGAGTATTTATTATCGCGCTTGGATTTGCTGTATTGGTCGGATTTCTCATCCCGGTTTTACGCAAGCTGACAAACACGCTTGACAAGACGGCGACGACTGTCGCCCAGGCCGAGAAAACATTGCAGGATGTCACAAGCGAAACGAAGCTTGTCTTATATAATACAAATGAGACATTGATCGACATCAACCATAAAGTCGCGAAGCTCGACCCGGTATTCGACATCGTCGAAGAAGCGGGAAAAGCCGCCCATCATCTGACGTCGACTGTTTCGGCTTACACGTTTGAGCGCAGTGAGCAGGCGAAAGCGGGAATCGACGCAGCTGAACGGAAAAATGTTAAAGGGTTGATGAAGTCGATCGCCTTCCTTTACTATTTACGCAAAGCAAATAAAGCGAGAACAGAGAAAAAAACCGCCGCGCTCTCCTAAACGGAAATAAGAAGAGGCCACCCCGCAAGCGTAGAATTATCTTGCGGGGTGGCCTTTTTGAACGCCATCGTTTACTAAAAGGATCCGCTTTGCAAGAAGGAGGGCTCCTTCTTGCAAAGGCTGTGCCGAAGACATGTAAACGCAAAGCGCAGACGTTGCTCTTGACTGCGGGATTACGGCAAAATTTAAAACGCCCAGTTTCCGTTACGGAAAATCGGCTCGCGCTTGCCGTCCTCGTAGACGCCGTCAATGTTCATATCGGCTTCTCCGATCATGAAATCGACATGAGTCAGGCTTGTATTCAAGCCGCTTTTCTCCAGCTCTTCTTTGCTCATTTCCTTCCCGCCTTCAATGCAGAACGCATAGGCGCTGCCCAGCGCGAGATGGTTCGAAGCATTTTCGTCAAAGAGCGTGTTGTAAAAAATAATATTCGTGTCAGAAATCGGCGAGCGATGCGGGACAAGCGCGACCTCACCGATGTAACGGGCCCCTTCGTCCGTGTCGAGCAGCCGCTTCAACGTTTCATAGCCTTCCTCGGCTTTAAAGTCGATTACTTTGCCGTCTTTAAACGTTAACGAAAAATTATTAATCAGCGTGCCGCCGTAATTCAACGGTTTTGTACTTGAAACCGTGCCGTTGACGCCGGTCTTTTTCGCCGAGGTAAACACTTCCTCTGTCGGCATGTTGGCGACGAACGGAATCCCTTCCTTGTTGACGCTGCCGCCGCTGACCCAAATATGAGTTTTCGGCAGCTCAATCACGAGATCCGTTCCTTCCGCCATGTAATGCAAGGCATGATAGTGCTTGTCATTTAAGGCATGCATTTTCTCATCCAATGTGGCGAGGTGCGTTTGCCATGCCTCGACCGGGTCAGCCTCGTTAATCCGCGTGGCTGCAAAAATGGCATCCCACAGCTTATTGACCGCTTCTTCCGTCGTGGCGTCCGGGAAAACCTTTTTCGCCCAGCCTTCAGACGGAACACCGACAATCGACCAGCTGATTTTGTCGGACGTAATGTAGGAACGGAAGCCCTCCATTGCTTTTCCGCTCGCTTTGTTGGCGTTGGCGACACGCTCCGGATCGACATCCTTTAACAGGTCGGGATCGGAGCCGGTAATGCTTAAAAAAGCTGCCCCGTTCGCCGCAAGCTCTTCATACCCTTTCGCGATCCATTCCGGATATTCATGAAAGGCATCGTCAGGAGCAAGCTCATATTTTGTCTTAATCAGTGCTTCGTCGCTCCAGTCGACATGCACATGTTTTGCTCCGGCCTGATAGGCTTTTTTGGCGACGGCGCGGACAAGCTCGACGGCTGTCAGCGGCGTGCGGACGACCAATGTTTGACCTGGCTGAATATTAACGCCGACTTTAACAGCGAGCTCGGCGTACTTTTCAATCTTTTCCTGAAAGCTGCTCATATTCATTCCTCATTTCTGTATCATATCTGTCATGATGATTTTACCAAAAATTTCACGAAAGGCAAAAGGATAGCCGCGGGCGGGTCATCTATGCTATGATTAAGGCTGAATGAAATCAAGAGGTTCGCAAACTCCCTCTATAAAAAACTATGCTGAAACTGTGCCTTGTACAGTTTTCTTGTTATGTCCGGATTTGTTCCTGATTGATCGTGAAAAACGGAACTGATCCGATGACTGGAGTTTATCGGATGCTCTTTCTCAAAGGAGAAATGAGAGATGAAAGATGAAAAAGCAGTCGTCGTGTTCAGCGGCGGCCAGGATAGCACGACCTGTTTACTATGGGCGTTAAAACAATTTAAAGAAGTGGCGACCGTCACATTTGACTATGGTCAGCGCCATGCTGATGAGATCAATTGCGCACGGGAAATTGCTGAGGAGCTCGGTGTGTCGTTCCATGTGCTCGATATGAAGCTGATTAATCAGCTGTCGGCCAATGCCCTTACCCGCAGCAATATTGAAGTGAAGGAAGGGGAAAATGGCGGTCTGCCATCAACCTTTGTCCCGGGGAGAAACCATCTCTTCTTATCGTTCGCTGCGGTGTATGCCGATGCGATCGGCGCGCGTCATCTGATCACCGGCGTCTGTGAAACCGATTTTAGCGGCTACCCCGACTGTCGTGACAGTTTTATTAAATCATTGAACGTCACCTTAAATTTGGCGATGGATGCCCAGTTTGTCATCCATACCCCGTTAATGTGGCTGAATAAAAAGGAAACGTGGGCGCTCGCCGATGAGCTTGGCGCGCTCGACTTTGTTAGAGAAAAGACGCTCACTTGCTATGAAGGAATCCGCGGTGACGGCTGCGGCGAATGTCCGGCCTGCAAGCTGCGTCGCCAGGGACTGGAAAGCTATCTCGCTGACAAGAGCGGAGGTGAAAGCGCATGATCCAGCAATTTTATCCGCAGGTTCCTCACTCGTACCGTTATGAGCTGAATAAAGATATGCACCTTGCCGCTGCGCACTTCATTCCCGATGAACGGGCCGGACAGTGCCAGGAGATGCACGGGCACACATATTTTATCAATCTTACCATTGCCGGGGATTCGTTGGACGAGCTTGGCTTTCTCGTCAATTTTAAACGGCTGAAGGAAATTGTCCATAAACGCTATGACCATACGCTCCTGAACGATCATGCAGAATATGAAGCGGTCGCGCCAACGACCGAACGGGTTGCCGAGCAAATTTGGAAGGCGGTCCAGCAGGAGCTTGTGACTCTGCCGAACAAGCCGAACTGCCTCCAAGTCGTCGTGCGGGAAACACCGACGAGCTATGTCGTCTACCGGCCGAAAGCGGAGGAATTGCAATGAAAATTCCGGTAATGGAACTATTCGGTCCGACGATTCAAGGGGAAGGCATGGTCATCGGCCAAAAAACGATGTTTGTCAGAACAGGCGGCTGTGATTATTCCTGCTCGTGGTGTGATTCGAGCTTTACATGGGATGGCAGCGCGCGCAGCACGCTGATGGAGACGGAAGCGATTGTCAGTGAATTGGAGAAGATCGGGGGAGAGCGCTTTTCCCATGTGACGATCTCCGGCGGAAACCCTGCGCTCCATAAAGGAATCGGCGAGCTGATTGAGCTTTGTCATCAACGCGGCTGGAAGGTCGCCGTTGAAACCCAGGGCTCCCTTTGGCAGGACTGGATGCTGGCGATTGATGATGTCACGATCTCGCCGAAGCCGCCGAGCTCCGGTATGGAAACGGATTTTGCCAAGCTTGATCATTATATCGAACAGCTGACAGCCGCCAGCTCAAACGCCAGCCTAAAGGTCGTCATCTTTGATGAAGCTGACTTCACTTATGCCGAACACGTCCACAAACGTTACCCGGCGGTTCCGTTCTTTCTTCAGATCGGCAATGATGATAGTACGACAACCGATGACGAGGCGCTGGTCGCCAAGCTGCTCTCAAGATTTGAATGGCTGATTGAGCGCACGATTGAATCGAAGGAAATGAATGACGTCAAAGTACTGCCGCAGCTTCATACCCTGCTTTGGGGCAACAAACGCGGCGTTTAATCAAGGAGGAACGACAGATGAGTGGTCGAAGTGAACAAGAGTTAGAAGGAGTCAATCTATTAGGCAACCAGGGAACAAGCTATGAATTCTCATATAATCCAAAGCTGCTCGAAGCGTTTGAAAATAAGCACGCCTACCGCGATTATTTTGTGAAATTCAACTGCCCTGAGTTCACATCGCTTTGTCCGAAAACAAATCAACCGGACTTCGCGACGATTTACATCAGCTACATTCCCGATAAAAAAATGGTCGAAAGCAAGTCGCTGAAGCTTTATTTGTTCAGCTTCCGCAACCACGGCGATTTCCACGAGGACTGCATGAACATCATTCTCAACGACCTCGTCGAGCTAATGGACCCGCGCTATATCGAAGTATGGGGCAAATTCACGCCACGCGGCGGCATTTCAATTGACCCGTACACCAACTACGGCAAGCCCGGCACAAAATACGAAAAAATCGCCGAGCATCGCCTGATGAACCATGATATGTATCCGGAGACGGTTGATAATCGGTAAAAGGAAGAAAGAGTTCCTTGTAAATGAAAAAGTGACCAAAAATAAGAGCATCCCAAAAGGCACAGTCAAAAACCTACCTTTTGGGGTGTTTTCTTATGGTTAAATCTAGCTCTACTTTTAAGTTTCGCGTTGTACGAGAGTACCTAGGGCTTTCTGTGGCTTGATTAGTGGTATAAGAGGCTGAGGAAAGGTTTTTTACCTTTTTCCAGCCTCTAAGTATCATTATCTATTTTAAAACCGGCTAAAGAATGGGTTATTCTGAAGCAGAACCATAAAAATCACCACGATAAAAATCGTTTGGGCTGTTTTATTTTCATTCTCTTTCTTATTAGTGGCAACGCGATATGTATGAATGATCATGAGGATCACGGTTGTAAACCATAAGAGATAAGAAAACATGGCTATAGCCTCTGAATGACTCCGTACGCACCGCGTACATATGCCCCATCGTTCCATATTTTAGTTGCAGTATATGCTGTCACACTCATGAAAACCCTCCTTTGTTCTCTACAGTTAACATCTTAACAAATTTTTGGAATTTTCGTAATGGTAATTGATAAAATCAATATAAAATGCATGGATAAAGCGGTTATAAAGTATCGATTATTAGATTTGTTTTACTGAGTGCAAAAAATTATGCCTGACAGTATCGTTAGCAAAAAGCTGATATGTAACATCTAAAGTAAGTCATAAGTTTTACCGAAATACGCTAATTCTTACGGTATAATAAGATGACGAAGATGTCTGAAATTTTAGGATGGTGGTGTTGGAAAGATGCTTGATAAACTTATGAATGATCTTGAAGGATTGTCTGCTGAACAAGTAAAAGAAATTGAGAGAGTCGTCCAGCTCTACAAGCTTCCTTTTGAAGCAAAAGACGATAAAAGAGCCAGACTTCATTATTTTGCGAGATTTTTAGGAATTGATTGGGGAGATGACGGGGAGTTAGTCATGGAACTGGGGCAGTTTAATGAAAATACATATGGTGTAGCTCAAGGCGGAGCGCTTTATACGTTAGCGGATATAAGTATCGGAATGAACATCGTGAATGAATTGAAGAAAGACCAAGAAGTATACACACTTGAAATGAAAATGAATTTTATCAAAAAAGGTGTAGGCAGTAAAGTATATGCGAAAACGAAATTTTTACACCGAGGACAAACAACGGTTGTCGCAGAATGTCAAATCACTGATGATAATGAAAGCCTTGTCGCCCATAGTCTTGGAACATTCTATATTGTGAATAAGAAAAAGTAACAAAGAGGAAAGGTCGAAGATTACCGTGTGAAGGAGGGGGAATGTGAAGAAAAACGTTTGGCTTTCTGTTCTGTTTTTTGCGATCATGGCAGCCAGTGTTTATTGCGTCTTGAAGCTAAATCCTCCAATAGAGATCGGAACCCTTGGGGCAAGC
Organism: Halalkalibacter oceani; assembly: GCF_023715605.1. GTDB lineage: Bacteria > Bacillota > Bacilli > Bacillales > Bacillaceae_D > Halalkalibacter > Halalkalibacter oceani. The sequence goes on along the minus strand of NZ_JAMBOL010000037.1, from coordinate 13,901 downwards.
GAGGACAATAAATCAGTAGTTGTTGGTATTAGCAATCAAGGCTATCGTGACGTGGACATCGTAGAGGTATGGATAAATCATGATCAGAAGCCTTTAAAGACAGGATTACAAGTCAGCAATGCCTCACAAGGTTTCATCATAACCGATGATTTTACAGGTGAAGAAGCGGAAAAATACCGTTTTACCGAGATGAAGGAAGCAGCCATAAAAAGAGCAGCTTCCCCTTATTCTGAAAAAGATGAAATCTATGGCGTTAGTGTGATTCATAACGAAGAAGTAAAGACGGTTCATATTAGATACCGCTATTTTGGAATGATCTTTACGGATACTGTAGATTTTGCAGCATTCTAATGAGTTTACTTCCCGGATGGAAAATTGAATGTATAATAAAGAATGTAGCTTCTTAGAAAAACGATAACGATTAATTGAATGATGAATAAGGAGAGTGATGAACATGTATGGAACGGTCGAAGAATTTCTGAACGATTGGAAAGAGGAAGCTGATCTCACACGACAGGTGCTTGACAAGCTGACAGACGCCTCATTAAGCCAGGCAGTGTCAGAGGCACAGCCGCGTACGCTCGGTGAAATCGCCTGGCATATTGTCCAGAGCGTTAGCGTATTTCTTAATCATCTTGGTCTGGAACAGGAAATTCCGGCAGTTGAAGAAAGCTCTGCAGCGGCTATCGTCAAAGCTTATAGCAGTACGAGCGAATCAGCGATTGCCGAATTTACTAGAAAATGGGCGGGGCAGGACAATAAGCTCGTTGAGGAAGTGAAGCTGTTTGGTTTCATTGATACTACGTATGCTGGTGTGCTTGACAAACTTATCCGTCACCAGATTCATCATCGCGGTCAGCTCACCATTCTGATGAGACAGGCGGGACTGGTAGCGCCAGGTGTGTACGGACCGAATGAAGAAGAAACAGCCGCAATGAAAGCGGCAAGAGAGCAGTCTTAGAGGTTAAGCGCTGTCACTTGATAACTACATGCCGATTAATTTGATTGGAAAACAGGTGAGTTGTCAGGGAGGAAAGCGGATGAAAAAGGAGCGGTCTCAAGCTATGTTGAGAGCGCTCCTGCTGTTTTACTATCCTTTTAACAGCCGTAATCCGTTTACTATCACAAGAATCGTGCTGCCTTCATGGCCGATTACACCGAGGGGCAAATCTACTATTTGCATGAAATTCGAGGCAATTAACAGCGCGACAACACTCAATGAAAAGACAATGTTTTGTTTAATGATCCGGTTCATTTTCTTCGAGCGCTTCACCGCTTCGGCTAAGCGCGGCAAATCATTTTTCATTAAAACGACATCGGCGGTTTCAAGGGCGACATCGGTGCCGTCTCCCATCGCGACACCGACATTGGCTGTCGCCAGAGCGGGGGCGTCATTAATCCCGTCTCCGACCATCGCCACCGTACCGAATTGCCGTTGCAGCTCTTTAATATGGCTTACTTTCTTTTCCGGCAGACAGGCCGCTTCATAATGAGTCAATCCGCTTTCAGCGGCGATCGCTTTCGCGGTCTGTTCGCTGTCTCCCGTCAGCATCACCGGCGTAATCCCTTCTTTTCGCAGCGCCTCAATGGCCGCGACGGCTTCAGGACGAATGGAATCCTTTAAAGCGATCACGCCGGCAATTCCCTTGTCATCCTTAATAAAGACGACGGTCTTCCCCTCGGCCGCGAGGCGCTCTGCCACATTATTATGAAATGCAGCTGCTTCCTGTTCGCCGACAAAGGCGGCGCTTCCGGCTTTCCACTGCCCGTCAGCGAACAGTCCCTGAACCCCGTAGCCCGAAATGTCTTCCATCTGTTCCGGCTTCGTAATGCCATCCGTTAACTGTGGCTCGCTGTAGGCGACAATCGCTTGCGCCAGTGGATGGTTTGAATATGTTTCAAGAGAGGCGACGTGAAAGAAAAAGGAATGCTGCTTCAGTCCATCACGGATAACGACATCGGTTACTTCCGGACTGCCGTTCGTCAGCGTTCCGGTTTTATCGAAGGCAATTGCTTTAAGGTGGCCGAGGTTCTCGATATGAACCCCGCCTTTAAACAAAATTCCCCGTTTGGCGCTGCTTGAAATGGCTGACAATGTCGCCGGCATAATGGAAGCGACGAGGGCGCACGGCGAGGCGACAACCAACAAAATCATCGCCCTGTAAAAGGTTTCCGTCCAGCTCCAGCCAAGCACGTAATGCGGCAAAACCATCATGACCGCAACGACAAGCAAGACAACTTTGACGTAAGTGCCTTCCATTCGCTCAATAAAAAGCTGGGAGGGCGATTTCTCGCTCTGTGCGGTTTGCACCATATGAATAATGCGCTGAAACAGCGTTTCGCTCAGGGGCTTCGTCACTTTGACGAGAATCGTTCCTCTTACATTGACCGTTCCTGCGAATACTTCATCACCTTTCGCTTTTACTACCGGAATCGCTTCTCCAGTGATCGCAGCTTCATCAAAGGTTGTCTCCCCGTCAATCAGTTCACCGTCAGCCGGCACTCGTTCACCGGCTCTAATAATAATGACATCATTGACCCGCAACGACTCGATGGGAATACTCGTTTCCACTCCGTCCTCGAAGCGGACCGCTTTCTCCGGCTGTAAGCTCATTAAAGCCGATATTTCTTTCTTGCTTTTGTTCATCGTGTACGTTTCTAACGCTCCGCTTAAGGAAAAAATTAAAATTAAAATCGCGCCCTCTACCCAATAGCCGATCAATGCTGAGCCGACCGCGGCCAGCACCATTAACATTTCAACATTTAATTTTCGGTGTTCGAGCGTGTCAATAATGCCTTCCTTTGCTTTCGCGAATCCGCCAATTCCAAAGGCGAGCACATAAGCAAGCACAGAAAGTCCGGCATAGCCATATTGTGAAAGAAGCCATCCGGTTAAAATGAAAAGCCCGGCGAGAAGAGCAAAAATCAGCTCCCAATGGGTTTGGAATTGACTCCATAATTTGAATGGTCTTGTTGGATGTTGTGTGTCTGCAATCATCGTATTCTCTCCTCCTGAAATTCTCAACTAGGTGAATTAATACCTTTTAATTGAGAATAAAAATCATTACTTGTGAGCTTTTTACGTCTTTTTAAAAGCTTATAAAGCATTATAACATAAATTTTATTTATTTTAATATGATAATTATTATCATTAGATAATTGGTTGTTAAGCCTAGAAATAATGATTATTAATAAGAGTTAGAATGACGGTAATGAGTACATAAGAGGAAAAAATGAAAAAATGGGTAAGAATTTATGGAGACAAGCAGGTACAACTGTAACGGTAAGTACCATCTTGATGGGATGTTCTTCAGAGATTTCCGGTAATCAAGTGGACCAGCTACAAAATGAAGATGATTCAGACCATGGCTGGGAACTCGATTTACTTTTGGGCATGTTCAGAAGGAGCAATTGCTGATGAGGAAGAATTAGGGGTATTAGAAGTTGAAGAAGAAGGTACACTTGGCTCAACCTCCTTACATATTGCTTTCCAATTTTAATTTGGCGCTTGACTTAGAAATTAATTGACTTAATAAACATTAACAAGCTTAAAAAGACTTAATCTGAGGGGCTCACAGGAGTACAAAAACAATTGAATGAGAGACGAAATTGTGTAAATATAGAATAAAGCGAAGTCTGATGGGGGAGGTGGAAAGCCGATCTTCTTTAAGGTCAACGCTATTATTATTATTGGCGTTTATGGAGCGAAACTGCTTTAGTGCGAACCCCAAGCTCACATAAAATCCCGGGGAGGTTCGCACCAAAAACAAAGGGTAATATGGAATAGTGTGTGATAAAATGTGATAAATTGGGTAGAAATATTAAAAAACAGCCCAAAAAGAGCGAAAACTTCCCACTCTGCGACTAGACATGCCCCAAAACCGGGAATTTTCGCTGTCGCACTCTTTGTGAGTGCGTGGATTGAAATTCGCCCTTACCACAAAGCATTGTACTCAAACTCAAGTCGCACTCTTTGTGAGTGCGTGGATTGAAATACTAAAATACTCATTGTTGTCCTCAAAATCGTAAGGTCGCACTCTTTGTGAGTGCGTGGATTGAAATCAGTTACGTGTAAGTTAGGTTACTTGGGTGCAGAAGGTCGCACTCTTTGTGAGTGCGTGGATTGAAATAACTCCACCCATTCCGAAAACGGAATTTTATAGTGTCGCACTCTTTGTGAGTGCGTGGATTGAAATTCCTAGCTCCCGTCCGACCGCCATGTACTCGCCGGTCGCACTCTTTGTGAGTGCGTGGATTGAAATACAAGTGCTTTGATTAATAAATCCCCGCTAAACTGTCGCACTCTTTGTGAGTGCGTGGATTGAAATTTCATCATCCGCACTTAGGGCTCCCTGCTGGTTGGTCGCACTCTTTGTGAGTGCGTGGATTGAAATATCTTTGTTCACCTCAGGAATATCATCATATATCGTCGCACTCTTTGTGAGTGCGTGGATTGAAATCGAGGTGGTTCGTTCAGCGAATGCGGGGGCGAAGGTCGCACTCTTTGTGAGTGCGTGGATTGAAATTTACCCTCCATGTTTAGACAAAATTTGTTAGTTTTGTCGCACTCTTTGTGAGTGCGTGGATTGAAATAAAATAAATAAAACTAAAATAAACAAAAAGAAAGGAGTCGCACTCTTTGTGAGTGCGTGGATTGAAATTGTTTTGTCATATTCAAATTCAATGTGCTGCATCGTCGCACTCTTTGTGAGTGCGTGGATTGAAATAAAAAGCTGTTTCAGCAGCCTGCCAATCCATTTGTCGCACTCTTTGTGAGTGCGTGGATTGAAATCAAAATAAGTGAAATACCTTCTGTCAAATCACGAACGTCGCACTCTTTGTGAGTGCGTGGATTGAAATATCAGCACAATTCGAACAGACGATATTATTGTCAGTCGCACTCTTTGTGAGTGCGTGGATTGAAATAATAGCGAAATATCTGATTTTGCAAAAGATATGTTGTCGCACTCTTTGTGAGTGCGTGGATTGAAATATCTGTCAACGTATCGTAGAGAATGCTTTCATACGTCGCACTCTTTGTGAGTGCGTGGATTGAAATTCATACCGACACCCTCCCCTTTATCGCAGGATGATCGTCGCACTCTTTGTGAGTGCGTGGATTGAAATCTGAGCTTATCGAGTGCCGGTCGCTCCAAAAACTCTCGTCGCACTCTTTGTGAGTGCGTGGATTGAAATCGGGATAGACACTGAACGATTCGCTCGTCAAGTGTCTCGTCGCACTCTTTGTGAGTGCGTGGATTGAAATTTCAACGAATCTCTTAACACTCTGCTCGTGACCAGGTCGCACTCTTTGTGAGTGCGTGGATTGAAATCCGTTTGGTCTCGCGTAATAGATAACGCCATGAGCGTCGCACTCTTTGTGAGTGCGTGGATTGAAATCTCAAGTCAACGCCACTTCGGCTGAAGTCACAGGGGGTCGCACTCTTTGTGAGTGCGTGGATTGAAATATATGCGCTTGTCAAGCGTGGTGGCATCCTGCCGCGTCGCACTCTTTGTGAGTGCGTGGATTGAAATCTCTTTCTACCATTTATGAAATGTTGTCAATTATGTCGCACTCTTTGTGAGTGCGTGGATTGAAATGTACAAGATGTGGAAAAAATTATTGATTTTTTTGTCGCACTCTTTGTGAGTGCGTGGATTGAAATATTCCATTTGAGGCGATTACGGAATTCCAAAATAGTCGCACTCTTTGTGAGTGCGTGGATTGAAATGGAGCGCTACTAATCGTAAAGGGTTGCGTCGATCGTCGCACTCTTTGTGAGTGCGTGGATTGAAATATGGCCCTGTTGGAGCTCCTTATGACATTGTACCGGTCGCACTCTTTGTGAGTGCGTGGATTGAAATAAAACGAAATTAAAATGGCGCATAGAAATGAATATTTCGCACTCTTTGTGAGTGCGTGTATTGAAATACGAGTCGGGGTTAGACTTTATGAAGCAATTCCTTGCACTCTATATGAGTGCAAGGATTGAAACCTCCTCTTCGCATGTCGTCACTATTGGACAATTGCGTTACCTCTACGTAATTCAAGCTCTCTTTAGGTTAAATACCTCTACTAAGCCAATCCTTGTCCTTCTCTGTTTTTCTTCCATAAAACCAGCATCTTCTACCAAGCCCATAGTCTGATTTGCGATCACATGCCGGCTTCACCAATTCAATCGTTCTCTTCCAATTAGCAGGGGATTTGAGGGGCCATGCCGAAAATAGTAGAGGAAAAATTAATGGTGAAGGCAGGCGAAAAAGATGAGTCTTAAAGGGAAAACGGCAATTATTACAGGTGGAGGTACGGGGATTGGCCGGGCGACGGCTCTTCGTTTAGCGGAGAAAGGGGTCAATATCGTCGTTAATTATTCACGCTCTGAACAGGAAGCGCAGGCGACGCTGGAGGAAATAAAAGCGCTTGGAGTGAATGGTTTTGTGTTTCGCGCCAACGTGGCGGAGGAAGGCGAAATTGAAGCAATGGTCGAAGAAACGATAAAGACCTTTGGCCAAATTGATATTCTAGTCAACAATGCCGGGACGACTGATTTTGTCGAGCTTGATGATCTGGCCGGGCTTCGCAGCGAGCATTGGGACCGCGCTTTTTCCGTCAATACAAAAGGAGTCTTTATGGTCAGTCGGGCTTGTGCCGACCATTTGAAGAAAAGCAAAGGAGCGATTGTTAATATTACCTCAATAGCGGGCTTAACAGGGGCCGGCAGCTCGATTGCCTATGCCGCTTCAAAGGCGGCGGCGATTAGCGTGACGAAATCTTTAGCCCGTGTACTGGCACCGGATGTCAGAGTTAACGCCATTGCGCCGGGCATCGTGATGACACGCTGGGTTGAAGGAAAAGAGGATCACGTTGAACGCTTATCGGCCGGTACACCACTAGGCAGAGCTTCAACGCCGGAAGATATTGCGGAAGTTGCACTCGGGCTAGTTGAAAATGCTGGATTCGTAACAGGGCAGACGATCGTTGTTGATGGGGGATTCACATTATAGTCGTCTGAAGCTTAAGCGGTTTCATTATTGTCCGAGGAGGATTATCAGGTTCGCCCGCCTGATGATGCTTCCTCTTTTTTCTTTTTGTTTCTGCTAACTTATAAAAAAATGATATGAATTTTTAGAATATAATATTGAAAGCGGTTACTTTATATGCTATATTAATGTTGCCATATAAAACAAGGTTTATTATACAAAACCTTAACGATGGCGTTTTGGAGGTTTTAAGCTAATGACAAGAAAATACTGGGTTCCTGCGATTGAGCGGGCTGATAAAATAATCGCCCTTCTCGCACAGGAGCCTTCAAGCCTCAGATTAATGGATCTCGCTAATCGGCTTGATATTCATAAAAGCTCAATGTACTCTCTGTTGTCGACGTTAGAATCTTTAGGCTGGGTCACAAAGGAAAAAGGGGATACATACGCTCTCGGACCGACTTTGGGAGTGATCAGCGCTTCGTACTTTCGTCAATTCAACCTGATGCAATCGTTTCATCAGGAAGCGAGAATGACTGTTCGTCATGTCGGAGAAGCGGTACAATTAGCGATGCTTGATCGCCGGGATGTCGTATATCTCGCCAAAGAAGAAAGCGCTTTACCGATGCGGCTCGTTTCTGATCCGGGTATGCGCTTTGCTGCTTATGCAACAGCGCTTGGCAAAATTCAGCTGTCTCATTTACCGGCAGAAGAGCTGGACGATCTCTTTCCTGAAGAGGAGCTGGAGCCGAAAACAAAGTATACGGTGGCAACGCGAACAGAGCTGTATGAACAGCTTGAGCGTATCAGGCAGCAGCAAATAGCGGTCGATCGCGATGAAGCGGTGGAAGGATTTTGTTGCGTGGCTGCCCCAATTTACAACCATACCAACAAAATGATCGCCGCGGTAAGTATATCGATGAGTTCCACAGTCTGGAAAGAAAAAGAAGAGCTGGCGAGGGAAGAGATCATCCGCCTGGGACAGCGCATCTCCCAACATGCCGGCTATCAAAAGGAAGAGAGAGGATGAGACGATGAGACTCGAAAAAAAAGTTGTTTTGATTACCGGATCAGGCTCAGGGATTGGAAGAAGCACAGCCAAGTTATTCGCGGCTGAAGGAGCCAAATTGATTATTAACGATTTATCGAAAGAGGATGGCGAAGCAACGGTTCAGGCGATTCGCGAAGAGGGCGGAGAGGCGATTTTCATTCAAGCCGATGTCACGAAAGCCGATGAAGTAGAGGCGATGATCAATGAAGCGACTGACAAGCTCGGCGCGATTGACGTTCTGTTTAATAACGCCGGCATCTCCGGAGTCGGCCCGCTGCACGAGCTTAGTGAGGAGCTGTGGGACAGGGTCGTCAACGTCAATATGAAAGGCGTGTTTTTACCGTCCAAATATGTCCTGCCGCAAATGATCGATCGCAAGCAAGGAAATATCATTAATATGTCCTCGACAATCGCGGAAATCGGCTTGATGAACCGCGCTGTCTATGCGGCGACAAAAGGAGCGGTGCTCGCGCTGACAAAATCGATGCAGGTTGATTATGCTCCTTACAATATCCGCGTAAATGCACTTCTTCCGGGGACGATATTAACGCCATTCGTGGAGAACTATTTAAAGAATTCCTATGATGATCCGGAAGAAGGGCTTGCCACGATCCGGAAACGTCAGCTTAGCGGCGATCTCGGCCGTCCGGAAGATGTGGCTCGCGCCGCCTTATTCCTTGCTTCAGATGAATCGAAATTTATGATGGGCTCGCCTCTCTACATTGATGGTGGAGTTACCTTCGGGAAGATGGCGTAAGCCCTGTAAAAAATCAGGAAAAGAGGGTCAATGATGAAAGCAGTTGTCAAAACAGAACGCACGCATGGTGGTGTACAGGTTCTTGATGTTCCTACCCCAACAATAGGAGAAAATGAAGTACTCGTCAAAATTAAAAATGCCTCGATTTGCGGCTCGGATGTCCACGCGTATCATTTTGCGCCTACTCACCATTTCATCCAGCCTCCCGTTATCATGGGACACGAGTGCTCGGGCGAGGTTGCCGAGGTTGGAGCGCAAGTAAAGGACTTTAAACCGGGAGACCGTGTCGTGATTGAAGCGATTAATTATTGCGGAAAATGTGAAAGCTGCCTTCGTGGCAACCGTCATATTTGCAATGAATTTCAAATTCGCGGAATGCATCGTGACGGAATTTTTGCCGAGTATGTCGCAGTTCCGCCAGCAGATTTACATAAAATCCCCGACTCATTGTCGTTTGAAAAAGCATGTCTCGTCGAACCGACTTCCGTGCTGACGCATGCTGTTTTGGACCGAAGCAATATTAGAGCCGGCGACCTTGTCCTCGTCACTGGACCTGGCCCGATCGGAATTTTGGCGGCGCAAATGGTTAAAGCGGTTGGCGCAGAACCGGTCGTTGTTGGAATTGATTCCGACGAAGAAATCCGTCTTCCGATTGCGAGAGAGCTCGGCTGCCAAACAATCAATGTCAGCCAGCAATCGATCACTGACGCCTTGCAGGAGCTGTATGGACGTCAAACCGTGCACGCGGTGCTTGAGTGTTCAGGGGCATCACCGATTTTTCAGACGACTCTCGATGTCGTTGCAAAGGGAGGAAGCATTACGTTAATCGGCTTATTTGCCAAGCCGGTCGAAGCGAATCTTTCCATTGCCGTGCGTAAGGAAATTACGATTTATACGAGCTTCGCGTCAACTTGGTTTGATTTTGAACGGGCGATCAAAATGCTCGATCAAGGCTTAATCCAAACCGATAAACTCGTCGCTTATTATGATCCTGAGGATGCGGTTCAGGCGTTTGAAGATGCTATCGCCAAAAAAGTACCGAAGCCCGTTTTCCGCTTTTAATCAATGACTATATGAATCTAGGAGGAAGAGACAATGAAATTAGCAACGTTTACGACAAATGGAATTACGAGACTTGGAGCATTAGTAAATGAGCAGATGATCGATTTAAATTATGGCTATACTCTTTTGCTGTCTGATCAAGGTGTGACAAGTCCATACGCGCTTGCCGATGCGATCGTCCCATCTGACATGAACCGTTTTCTTGAAAAAGGGGACGAAGCATTAAAAGCGGCTGAAGAAGTCATTGCGCTAGTTGCAGATGGTGAAAAGGAAGGGCCAAATGGCGAGAAAATCGTTTACACTGAGAAAGAAGTGACGCTTCAGGCGCCAGTTCCGAAAGCCGGAAAGCTCGTCTGTGTCGGACTCAACTATCTCGACCACTGTGAAGAAACGGGAATGGACGTGCCGAAATCACCTGTCATCTTCTCAAAGTACAGCAATGCGATCATCGGACCGGATGAAGAAATCCTCTTACCAGTAAATTCAAGCGAAATCGATTATGAAGCCGAATTCGCCTTCGTCATCGGCAAAAAGGCGAAAAAAGTCAGCAAAGAAGAAGCAATGGACTATGTCGCCGGCTACACGATTATCAATGACGTCAGCGCGCGCGATATTCAGCTTGGCGACGGCCAGTGGGTACGAGGCAAATCGCCGGACACCTTTGCTCCAATGGGGCCGGTCCTCGTCACAAAAGATGAAATCGAGGATCCGCACAAGCTCGACATCAAGCTGACACTCAATGGGGAAATATTGCAGGATTCCAACACAAAAAATCTCATTTTTGACATCCCGTACATCCTGTCCTATCTATCACAATCAATGACCTTCGAACCAGGCGATGTCATCGCCACAGGAACACCTCCTGGCGTCGGTATGTCCCGCACCCCGCAAGTGTGGCTCAAGCCAGGCGATGAAGTCATCGTCGAAGTAGAAAAAGTCGGCAAGCTCCGCAACACCGTCGCAGCCGATAAATAAGACGACTAAAGGATCGGATCAAGTGCTAATTAACACTCGATCCGATCCTTTTCATATACAAATATTCAGAATAAGGTAAAATAAAGACAGAGCATCACTCACCAAAACCTTTCCAGTGCGAACCCGAAGCTCCCATAAAATCCCTGGGAGGTTCGCACCAAAAAACGACCGAATTGTGTGCTATTATGTAATAAATAATGAGGGAATTAAGTGAATTTCAACTCAAACAAGCAACATCGCCTCATTTAGTGAAAATAACTTCAAAAAACTAGGCGATTTTGGCTATCGCACTCTTTGTGAGTGCGTGGATTGAAATAGCTGCAACATTAGATTTGACCGCATTCCGGAGGAATCGCACTCTTTGTGAGTGCGTGGATTGAAATACACCAGTCATATTCCAATTCCTTTGCAACCTCTCATCGCACTCTTTGTGAGTGCGTGGATTGAAATAGGATGAAGGTTTTGACGTTACTATCTTTGATAAATCGCACTCTTTGTGAGTGCGTGGATTGAAATCTAAACAAGACCCTTACAGCTTCACCTGATACACTCATCGCACTCTTTGTGAGTGCGTGGATTGAAATCTAAACAAGACCCTTACAGCTTCACCTGATACACTCATCGCACTCTTTGTGAGTGCGTGGATTGAAATATAGCAATGCAATCTTTGATGATTTTGATGCAGTTATCGCACTCTTTGTGAGTGCGTGGATTGAAATCTTCGACTTATTGTAAACCCTTGTTTGTAAATACATCGCACTCTTTGTGAGTGCGTGGATTGAAATCAGCATCTGCAATGGTGTAGGCTTGAGAATTGGCATCGCACTCTTTGTGAGTGCGTGGATTGAAATTCACCCCCTTATGCCAATTTGGAATATAGTCTAAAATCGCACTCTATTGTGAGTGCGTGGATTGAAATTTAATCGTGCAATGGGAGAAGCTTATAACGCAAATCGCACTCTTTGTGGGTGCGTGGATTGAAATTCGGTGACGTGTGCTATATTATTCGGCCCCTTTCATCGCACTCTTTGTGAGTGCGTGGATTGAAATGGTGATTAAATGATATATACCAAGTGTTAAATAAAATAGTTGTTGTCCTCTCTATAAGAGCAGGAATTTTAAAAATTGAATAGTTGGGAACTATAAATATATCTACTACCGCACTTTTTGTGAGTGCGTGGATTGAAGGTGAGAAATAACTGATGTCCCTATTTAGTGAAATTGATCGATTAAAGGAAGAATTGGATACTTATCGACCTTTGCCAACAGAGACAATCCAGTCTCTCAAAAAGGATTTTTTAGTGAAAAATACATACCACTCAAATGCGATTGAAGGAAATACATTAACGATCTATGAAACGAAAGCGATTTTAGAAGACGGGGTAACCGTTGGGGGGAAATCGTTAAGAGAGCATTTAGAAATTATTAATCATAGGGAAGCGAGTTTGTATATGGAAGAGCATCTCCATCAACCGCTATCTGAAAAGTTCATCAAGGACACTCACGCAATTGTGCTAGCTGGAATTGATCGGGAAGCAGCCGGAACATATCGAAAAGAAGAGGTGCAAATTTCAGGTGCATCACACAAGGTTACACCAAGCTATCACATTCCAGCGGAAATGAACAACTTGATGAAATGGTATGAAGAAAGTGAGAAACTTCATCCGGTAGAGCGGGCTAGTCTGCTTCACAGTCAATTTGTAAACATTCATCCGTTCAGAGATGGGAATGGGCGCACGGCACGGTTGCTACTGAATTTTGTATTACTATCTTCTGGTTACCTGCCTATTATGTTCAAAGTGGAAAATCGAATCAAATACTATGAAGCCTTAGATATAGCTGGCTTCAAAGGGAATTATCAACCATTTATCAGTATGGTAACTGAATTGGAAAGAGAAAGCTTAAATCAATATTTAGAACTAATTTCAAAAAAATGAACTGGTGCGAACCCTAAGCACACATAAAATCCCTAGGGGGTTCGCACCAAAATTCTTTTGAAATATGGATAAATTTGTGACAAAATGTAATAAAACGGATTAAAATATTGAGGAACAGAACTAGGTCGTGTCTGAAAACTCATCACAGAGTCAATTTGAAAATGGCGGCTATGTATACAAATGACAAGAATGATTTTGCCAGTTTGTCATAACGAGTGGACACGCGGCGAAAATGCTTGATTTTATTGAAGAAGCACTCAACCAAGTGACGCTCTTTGTACCGATACCAATCGACTTTCCATGGATTTTGATTATTCGCCTTTGGGGGAATGGTATAGGATGCTTGCTTAGCCGTAATCCAATTTCGAATCGCCTCTGAGCCATAGGCTTTGTCGCCAAGAATATGACTTCCTGTAATATCAAATTCTTGAAGTAAATTGATCGCTGGTACGGAATCATAGACTTGACCACCTGTCAAAAGAAAAGCGAGGGGATTTCCTAATCCATCGACGACGGTATGAATTTTTGTTGTCTTTCCACCACGACTGACGCCGATGTGTTGATTGACTTCATGTCCATCTGCGTTTTTTTTGCACCCGCACTGTGTTGGTGGGCTTTGATCGATGTAGAATCAATGCTCAGGTTTTCAAAATCCGGTTCAATGTGAAGGGCTTGGAAGATGGCGATAAGTAGTCCCGAATCTCTCCATTTGCATAAGCGACTGTAGGCCGTTTTCCATGAGCCATAACGTTCTTCCGGCAAATCTCGCCATGCCGCACCACTTCGAGCGATCCAAAGAAAAGCATTAAACATCGTGCGATTACTTAGTTTTGTCGGACGTCCTGTTTGATAGGGAGGGAACATGTCCTTTATTTGTTCCCACTGTTCATCGTTTATTTCGTACCGTCTTTGAGTCATGCTCGTTGCTCCATTCGTTTTTCTCATATCATACCACATGATTCTTTAGTTTTCAGACACGTCCTAAAAACAGCGAAAAATCACTAATTTCTATACTCAAACTTCGCAGACTGAAATTGATAAATAAGCCTTGATATAGGTAGGCAGACCGCTAATCCATTGCTGAAGTTGACTTTTCATCCATTTTTGAATAGTTTTATTTGACTTTTTAAGGGTATCT
>NZ_JAMBOL010000036.1 GCF_023715605.1 Halalkalibacter oceani | reverse complement strand
TGCCTCGGACTTCCTTCAGATTCTAGGTCACCCTAGACACCCTTGTCGTTGGCTAACAGTTACAGTGACCTTCACTGCTCGGGACTTGAACCCTATAGCCCATGCACATGCCGGGCACACCAAAAAATGAGCTTGAGGTTTCTCAAGCTCAAAGCAGTACTACATACAGCACCAACGTAGTGAAGTCTAATTAAGAAGTGGTATTTAGTTATTCCCCTCCCGATAAAGCAATTCCCCATCAGTGGAATAAGCAAAAACCGTGTCTACTCCTTCATTACCGTCATCTTGTTCCGAAACAAGATACCAATAGGTTCTCCCGTTATTTCGTATTAGACTTGCATCACGTTTCCTATCGTTATATTCAATCGTCATTTTATTAATTTCAGCGTCACTCACTTCCCCGAAAAATACAGTTGTATAGGAGCTTTCACCTTCCATGGAAACTTCCCCTTTATGCCACGTCGACTGCCCAAAAGAAAAAGGCTTTCTTTCCTCATCAGTAGCGTAGCCTGAACTCCCTTGATAATCCCAACCGTCTTCTTTCAATGAAAAGTGCAGAATTCCATACCCCTCCGGAGACTGGTAAAAAGCAAATGCCGTTTCATTTAATTCTTCAGTATGAAAAACATCAGCTGCTGCAAGCTCACTTTCTAATGCCGCTTCCTGTACCGTTTTAAATTGAGTAGTTGTATCCTCCTCAACGATAGGGCTACAACCTGAAACTATCGTGATAAAGATGGAAAGTATCGCAAATAACAGGAACTCTCCTTGCTTGATTGCCTTCATTACATCAGCCTTTCTTTTTTATTGCATGCTAAACAGCTGGAGTCACAGCTTAGCTTTTCCCCACCCTTTTGTTGAAGAAAGCTTTATTCGGAAAGTCCTAATATGTCCGTATTTTTAGGTATGTAACCAAATAGACGTAGCATTGCTACAATTTGTCCTTTATGATGAAATTCATGCGTAATAGAATGGATCAGTAATTGATGTGGTGTTTTTCTAACAGTTCCACTTCCTTCTTTCCAAGAAAGTTCTTTTTCGATATTATCGTCAAATGTTACAGTAAATCGTTCAAATACAGCATCTACATATTTGTCTGCTTGTTGAAAATAGAGTTGAATATCACCTATCTGCATCTTTTCTATTGCTTCTTTTGTTAATAGTGGTGATGTTGTTTCTGAAAGTACGAAGGAACCAAGCCAAGCATGATAACAACCAGCCACATGGACTAATGTATCCCTTATACTCTGAAAACCAAACCCACTTTCTCTTGTGAAATCATTTTCCTTTATTTCTGTACACTGTTCTAATAAAATCTGCCTTGTTTGTTTTACCCACTCATATTCATTTTTTTCCACTAAATTCCCCCCACCCTCTTAAAAATAGCAACTAACAGAATATTCCTCCGATTATACACTAATTCATACCCTTATCAACATTCTGTGCTAATCATTTTTGTTAAACTATTCTGCTTCGTTAGTGCTAGAATGCTTAAACAACTTTATTATACTTGCACATTTACCTCAAGCACTATGCATATGAAAAGGGCCCTGCAAAAGGTGAAAACAGCCTCTTGCAGGGCCCCTAGTATGGCTAACCAGCTTTGTTTCAGTCTTCTTTAAATACACAGCCTATTTTCGGAATTTGACTAAGCTGTTGTTCAATTCCTTCGTATTCAAATAGACAGCCTGATAAAGCCGGAACAGTTCCTTGTACTGCTCCACGTTGTCTTGGACAGGCTGAAATTCTTTTTCGACCTTCAAGAATGCAGCGGCACAATGACGCAGGCTCGGAAACCAGCCACAGCCGACAGCGGCCAGCATCGCCGCCCCCATCCCCGGTCCCTGCTCGCTTGAGAGCTTAACGATCGTCGCTTCAAAAATATCGGCCTGCATTTGCAGCCATGTTTCGTTCTGCGCGCCCCCGCCGATGGAGACAATCGTATCAATCCTCTTGCCCTGCTCACGGAAAATTTGCACCGATTCATGCAAGGAAAATGTAATTCCCTCCACGATCGCGCGAACGAAGTCCTTCCGTTCATGCGAGCTGTCAATGCCGATAAAGCTGCCGCGGATCACCGAATCGGCATGCGGCGTTCGTTCCCCGGCCAAATACGGGGTAAACAGCAGTCCATTGGCGCCAGGCGGAACCGTATCGACTTCTTCGAGCAGTTCGGAGTAGCTTTCATCCTTCGCAAACACCTCTTTAAACCAGCTGAGGCTGAAGCCGGCGGCCAGCGTCACACCCATCGTATAAAAGCAGTCAGGGGCGCCATGATTAAAATAATGAACGACTCCCTGAAAATCTTTATCCCCGCTTGATTCATAGGAAAGCACAACGCCGGACGTTCCGATACTCGCCAGCGTCTTTCCTTCCTCAAGAATGCCTGAGCCAATCGCTCCGCACGCATTATCGGCCCCGCCGGCAAATACGCGCGTTTGCGCAGATAACCCGGCACGTTCAGCCACCTCTGGCAAAACGGTGCCCACCTCTTCATGCGAACCGATCAGCGGCGGGCAAAAGTCAGGCGCCAGCCCGAACAGGCGGCAAAGCTCGGGACTCCATTCTTTTTTGGCGATGTCGAGCAATAGCGTCCCGGCCGCATCGGAATAATCGATATGAAGCTGTCCGGTCAGCTTTAGCCGGACGTAATCCTTTGGCAGGACAAATGTTTTCGCTTTTTGAAAAAGCGCAGGCTCATGCTTTTTCACCCATAAAATTTTCGGCAGAGTAAATCCTTCCAACGCCGGGTTTTTCGTCACCTGGAGAAGCCGCTCCTTGCCGGCCGTCTCATAAATTTCCCGGCATTCCGCCGTAGTCCGCGTATCATTCCAGAGAATTGCATTGCGCAAAGGCTTCTGCTTCTCATCCAACAGCACAAGCCCGTGCATCTGGCCGGAGAAGCTGAGTCCCACAATTTGTGAGCGATCTCCGGTAAACTGATCGAGCAGCTCGCTCAATCCGGCAATCGTCTGCTTTACCCATATGTCCGGCTCCTGTTCGCTGTAGCCTGCTTTCTGCTGGATCAAAGGATAAGCTTTGGAAACCTCTGCCGCCACTGCCCCTTGCTGATTGACGAGCAGCAGCTTGACGGCGCTTGTTCCTAAATCAATTCCGATTACATAGTTCATCGCATTTCCTCCCCCTTTGTTTGTTTATTAAACGAATAAAGCATTATATAATAGATCCTGTATCTTTATTGCAGGGAGGCCGATTATGGGGCGCGCATTATACAGTATCCTTGAATGGATCACACGTTTTGCCTATTTAAATGTGCTGTGGATTTTCTTTACGTTAACCGGCGGGATCGTCGTAGGATTATTCCCGGCTACCGTGGCGATGTTTTCTGTTATTCGCCAATGGCTGAAAGGGAAAAGCGACCAGCCTGTCTTTCATACATTTTGGCAGCTTTACAAGCAGGAGTTTCGTAAAAGCAACCGGCTGGGCATTATCATCTATCTCATTTCATTTATCTTCATCTTCAATCTCTTTTTTCTTCAGGCTAATATCGGCGAGCTGCTGATCTGGACATCTGCCCCTTTGCTTGGAGGGATGCTGTTATTTATTCTCATACTGTTTTACCTTTTCCCGGCCTATGCGCATTTCGACTTGCCTGTTTTTCAGCTGATCAGGAATGCCTTCTTAACGATGCTCGTCAGCCCTCTCCATACCTTATTCATCATCCTTGGCCTCGGCGGCTTTTATTTGCTCGCCACCGTCATTCCGGCGTTGGCTGTCGTATTCGGTGCCAGCTTCTATAGCTTCATCACGATGTGGGTCGCCCTTGATGCGTTTCAACGAATACATAAGAAAAACGCATAGCAGTTTTTATTAGAAGCCGACGCCCCGCCCTCCAAAATTTTTATTCTTTTTAAGAAAAGCGCGTAGGGGCTTTTTTTATCACTACCCTTTTACCGCACTCGATGAAATTCCTTCGACAATTTTGTTGCTGAAAAACAGAAAGGCAATCAAAATCGGCAGCACGCTAATGACAAGCGTCGCTCCGATCGCGCCCCAGTCCGTCATATATTGGCCGACGAAGTTTTGAATGCCGACGGTCAATGTTTTGTAAGCATCAGAACTGATAAACGTATTTACAAAAACAAACTCATTCCAGTTATAAATCATATTAATAATCGCCGTCGTCGCCAGCACCGGACTGGAAATCGGTAAAATAATCGTAAAAAACAGGCGGTGCAGGGACGCTCCGTCAATGATCGCCGCTTCTTCGATTTCTTTAGGAATCGTATAATAAAAGCTAAGCAAAATCATGATCGTGATCGGCAAGTTGTAAGCCGTATACGTTAACACAATCGACAGCGGATTATTGATTAAATTCACACTTAAAAACATACTGAAAAGCGGAATTAACGCGGAATGAATCGGAATCATCAACCCTACCATAAACAGCCCTAATACGAGCTTACTCAGCTTCCATCTCATTCTCGTAATCACAAAAACAGCCATACTCGCAATTAACAGCGTCAAAATAATCGAAACTCCGGTAATCCAAATGCTGTTCCAAAAGTAATTGCCGATTCCGCCTTCCCAGACAGCTAAATAGTTTTCCCATCTGATTTCCTGCGGAAGCGCAAATGGTGAGCCGGCGAAAATTTCACGATTGCTCTTTAAGGAAAAGAGAAACAGCCAGATAATCGGGAAAATTTGAAAGACAGCTACAACACTTAAACAAAGGTACAGAAAAAAATAACCAATACGCCCCATCGCCTAAACCTCCTTTAATATTGGATCTCTTCTTTGTCAGCGGTCAGCTTGCGGATAATGATCGTCACGATCAAGGTGATCAGAAGCAGCATAAAGCCGACTGCGCTTCCGTAGCCGAAGTTATAGTTACCAAAAGCAAGTTTGTACATATAAGAGGCCATCACTTCACTCGCTCCATTTGGCCCGCCGCCGGTCATGACGTAAATCAAATCAAAGTATTTCAGCGAGCCGACAATCGCCAGCACAATCGTCACTTTGATCACGCCCATAATTAAAGGCAGCTTAATCCGGGTCGCTATCTGAAATGGCGTCGCCCCATCAATTTTCGCCGCCTCGATGATTGATTCAGGGATACTTTTCAGCGCCGCATAATAAATCAGAATATAAAACCCGGCATATTGCCACAAAATCGGAATGAAGATCGAATAAAGGACAATGTTCGGATCAGCGAGCCATAGCGGCGGGTTTTGCACACCGAATGCCGCGAGTATCGTATTCAGCATTCCGTTTGAAGGATTATAGATTTTAATCCACAGCTGGGCAATCGCGACTGACGAGAGCAGCATCGGAATTAAGTAAATCTTTCTTAACAGATCTGCCCCTTTGATTTTGGAAGCTAAAATCATCGAAACAGCTAAATAAATAACAAGACTGACAGTCGAAAATAGAGCTAATAAAAACGAGTGTCCGGCACTTTGCCAGAAGTTTGTATCCTGGAGAACGTTCATATAATTTTCCAGGCCGATAAACTGCATTGCGCCAATTCCGTCCCAATTCATCAAACCATAATAACCGGTTAACACTAAAGGAATGAAGATTAATAGACCAACGAGTAACAATGCAGGGAGAATATAGAAAGAGATAAACCATTTATTGGACATCACTTTGTTCATATCAATACCCCCTTATTTGCGAAATAGAAAAGAGCCTGGATAAAAAGGTTGATTTTCCCCTTTTTCCAGGCTTGAAGCAGCGAGCGAGGCCTGCGCCTGGTTTTTACACGTCCGTACGGAAGAGGCCACTGAAAAGTCATACTGTTTCAGCAGCTTCCTGGTGACTGTATGGAAGCTGCTGTTTTTAGTGAGGCCATTATTTCGTTGCCAGATTACGAGAGTAAAGCTGTATTACTGTGCCGAAAGAGCTTCTTCATGTTGTCTGGCAAATTCTTCAGGGGTGATCTCCCCGCCGAATAAAGATTGAATTAAATCCAAATGCGTTTGCGCTACGGCAGCCGTCATTTGAACATCTGCATAAAGAGTCAGATTCGTAGCATCATTCAAATCTTCCAATACCTCGACATACATCTCAGGTAAATCGAGTCCTTCGCCGTCGACAATCGTCGCTGGAATCACGCCCGCTTCCGCTACAGCTCTCGAGCCCCATTCCTCAACAAAATAAGCGGCAAACTGCTTCGCTTCTTCCTGCACATCAGAGTCTTCCGCGACAAATAATCCGACACCAGGCCCACCGACAAAGCTGTTGACATCTCCTGCTCCGTTCACAGTCGGGAACTTGAAATAGCCTACATTGTCCCTGAATTCCTGCGGAACATCCTCATTCGTTGTATAGTTTGGCAAATCCCATGTCGCGATCATATACATCGCCGCCTGCTCATTCATAAACATGCTTTTTGCTTCCTCATCAGCCAATCCGTTGAATCCGCTTACAAACGAGTCGTTATCGACCATCTCCTGAACCTTTGCCGCCGCTTCGACTAAAGCTGGATCTTCAAATGATCCAGAGCGGTTAATCGCATTTGTCAGCACATCGGTTCCGCCAATCCGGTCTGCAAAGTACATGAACCACATTGAACCTGTCCAACGGTCTCTGTTGCCGAGCGCGATCGGCTGCACGTTATTTTCATTTAAGGTCGCGATCACCTGCTCAAATTCCTCATACGTTGTTGGTGCTTCAAGATTATACTCATCAAAAATCGCTTTATTATAGTAAACATAAACCGTATTTAATTCTAAAGGCAGTCCGTACGTCTGGCCATCTTTTTCATACGCTTCGAGCGTACCCGCTACAAATTCATCACGCAGGCCGCCTTCCAGCATATCGTCCAACGGGGTGAACTTGTTCCCTTCAACAAATGGATCCAAGTATCCGGCCGCCCACGTCATCCCGACATCCGGAAGCTCATTCGCTGCGGACAAAACCGTAATTTGATCTTTATACTGCTCATTGCTTAACACTTGAAGATCAATCGAAATCCCATGCTCCTCTTCAAAATCGGCAATGATTTCATTGACAATCCGGTAATGTTCTGCCGAGCTTCCCTGTGGCCATAAATGCATGAACTCTACCGTTGCGCCTCCTTCTGCTCCGTTATCGTCCACTGCAGCATCTTCATTTGTGTTTGAGCATCCTGTAGCAATCAGCACCCCTGCCAGCAACATAAAAAACGATGTAACCGCTTTCCTTTTCAACATTGCGGAATCCCCCTTACTTATTATTTGGAAGAAGTTAGGTATTCGCTAACTCAAGGCTAGAATAGCATGAAAAACATCGTTTGTCTAGTGGATAAACTAAGTGATAAATTGAATAATACATGTTATAATAGTGCTCAAGGAAGCGGTTGCATTCCATATGACGACCGGCGGACTGTAATGAACTCAGCCTAAATCTAAACTCAAGAAAGCGTGGACCAATCATGAAAATGACTCAAACGTTCAACCAACATGTCGTCAAAAAACGAAATAAGTCCTTGATCCTTCATGCGATTAAACAATTTTTTCCCGTTTCCAGAGCGGCCCTCGCCACAAAAACTGGCCTTAATAAAGGAACCGTTTCCTCGCTCGTTAATGAGCTGCTGGAGGAACAATTAATTCTCGAATCCGGACCAGGTGTTTCAAGTGGCGGAAGAAGACCGGTCATGCTGCTGTTTAATCAAACCGCCGGCTACTCAATTGGCATTGATATTGGCGTCAACTATGTTCTCGCTGTCCTTACCGACCTTCAAGGCGTAATTTGCTATGAGAAGCAGATTAAAGTGAACCACCCGACCTTCAGGGAGATTAGTGACATCCTTTATGAGGTAATCGACGAATTAATGGCCAACATGCCTGACAGCCCCTACGGCGTCGTCGGCATCGGGATTGGCGTGCCCGGGACAGTAAGCACCGCTGAGGAGATTTTGCTCGCTCCTAACCTGAACTGGAGAAATGTTGATCTGAAGAGCCTTCTTGAAAAAAAATATCATGTGCCCGTAAAGGTGGAAAACGAAGCAAATGCCGGGGCTTATGGGGAAAAGAAATTCGGCATCGGCCAAAAATGCAATGACATCATTTATATTAGCGGCGGAATTGGCATCGGGGTCGGACTTATTTTGAACGGCGAGCTTTATAAAGGGCATAACGGTTTATCCGGTGAACTCGGCCATATGACGATCAATCTTGATGGACCGCTCTGCAACTGTGGCAACAAAGGCTGCTGGGAGCTCTACGCCTCTGAAAAAGCGCTGCTGCAAATGGCCGAACAGCAAGGGATCTTTGCAACGGGGGAAGAAGCAACCTTGGAGGCCGTTGTTCAACTGGCAAGCTCTGGGGATGAAAGAACCTTGCAGTTAATCGGAAAGCTCGGCGAAAATCTGGCAATCGGCATTAACAACATTATTAATACGTTTAATCCTGAACAAATTATTATCGGCAACCGGCTCGCCGCCTTGCAAACATGGCTTGAAGAGATACTGAGGGACAGCTTGAAAAAACATGCATTGGCCACGCACCAGAAAAACTTGCAAATTGATTTTTCCAAATTAGAAAAGCGCTCAGCCGCCCTGGGGGTTGCCGCCTCCTCTACCGAGCATTTTCTGGCGATTAATTTAGAGGAAAATTAAAAGGCTGAAAGTCCGGCCTTTTGGCACAGCGATCTGTAAGCGCTTTACTAAAATACATGCAGAGGTGATAAACATGTCGATCATTCGAAACCCGATTTTACCAGGCTTCAACCCGGACCCGTCTATTTGCCGCGCCGGTGAAGATTATTACATTGCCGTTTCGACCTTCGAATGGTTTCCCGGTGTAGGCATCTACCATTCAAAGGACTTAAAAAACTGGCGGCTCGTTTCCCGGCCGTTAAACCGTCTCAGCCAGCTGCAGATGATCGGAAACCCGGACTCCGGCGGAGTATGGGCGCCGGCCCTCTCCTATCATGACGGGATGTTTTGGCTCATCTATACGGACGTAAAAGTGACCGAGGGCCAATGGAAGGATTGTCATAACTACCTCGTTACATGTGAGACGATTGACGGTGAATGGTCAGAGCCAATCCATATGAACAGTTCAGGATTCGACCCTTCCTTATTCCATGATGACGACGGAAAAAAATACTTCGTAAACATGGTTTGGGATCACCGCGTCTCTCATCATAATTTTTACGGGATCGTTCTTCAGGAATATGACGTCGAACAGCAGAAGCTGGTCGGCAAAAAGGAAATCATTTTCAAAGGAACCGACATTAAGCTGACCGAGGCGCCGCATGTATATAAAGCCAACGGCTATTATTATTTGCTGACGGCTGAAGGCGGTACAAAATATGACCACCAGGCGACAATCGCCCGTTCGAAAAATATATGGGGACCTTATGACGTTCATCCGGAAAACCCGCTTATTACATCGTTTCCTTATCCGAGAAACCCGCTGCAAAAGGCCGGCCACGCTTCAATCGTTCAGACGCATACCGATGAATGGTTTCTCGTTCATTTAACAGGCAGACCGTTACCAAGAGAAAATCAACCGCTACTCGACCCGCGCGGCTTCTGCCCGCTCGGAAGAGAAACGGCGATTCAGCGGCTTGAATGGAAAAACGACTGGCCTTATGTCGTCGGCGGCAATGAACCGGCCCTTGAAATCGAAGGACCGGCCATCGACGAAGTAAAATGGGACGACGTTGCCGAAAAGGATGATTTTGACCAGGATACATTGAGCCTCCATTTCCAGACGCTGCGGATTCCGCTTGATGAGAGCATTGCTTCACTCAAGGAACGCCCCGGCCATCTGCGGCTCTACGGAAGGGAATCACTGACATCGAAGTTTACCCAGGCCTATGTGGCAAGGCGCTGGCAACATTTCACCTTCACCGCCGAAACAAAGGTGGCCTTTCACCCTGAGACATTCCAGCAGGCGGCCGGACTAGTAAACTATTACAATACGCAAAACTGGACCGCGCTCCAGCTAACATGGAATGAAGAAAAAGGCAGAGTGCTTGAACTGACGACATGCGATCATTTTACATTTGATCAGCCGTTGCGGGACCGCCCGATTGTCATCCCGGAGAATATCGACTACGTTTATTTGCGCGTTAACGTAGACACTCACCTTTACCGTTATTCCTACTCCTTTACCGGCAAAGAGTGGACAGAAATCCCGATCGACTTTCACTCCTATAAACTGTCGGATGACTATATCCAGGGAGGCGGTTTCTTCACCGGTGCCTTTGTCGGGATGCAATGTCAAGACACGTCCGGCCAACGTTTACACGCCGACTTTGATTACTTTATCTATAAAGAGCGGCATCATTAAGAAAACCGCGTAGCGGCTTTTCTTAGAAGCGGCGTGCGGAGCCGTTACAATCGTTTAAGGATGGCTGAAAACGGGCTTTTTTCAGCCATCAGCGTAACGCGCGAAGCCGACGCCCTGTCAGGAACCATTCTCCCGGCAGGGCCATTCTTATGTAACCGCAAAGCGGTACGTCGTCGCCGTCCGGTACTCCTCATCTTTTTCCAAAAGGATAGACGGAAAATCAGCGTGATGGACAGCGTCAGGATGATGCTGTGTCTCTAGGCAAACGCCCATATGCTTTTTCCAACGGTCTTCTTCAATCGTATTGGCTGTATAAACGACAACGCAAGGCTCATCTGTTTCGACGATTAGCTCCCTCCCACTTTCTTCATCAACTAAACGGATTTCTTCCTGATGGTTCGCGCTTAAAATGAATGGATGATCGTAGCCGCCTCCGGCCAACTGATTCTGCGGATGATGCGACGTGACCCCGTCCTGCAGACGTCTGCCTGTCCGGAAATCAAATGGGGTATTCGCCACGTCAAGCTTTTCGCCTGTCGGCAGCAAACTCTCATTCAGTGGCAAAAAGCGGTCGCTTTTTAACGTAAGCTTATGTTGAAGCACATCCCTTTGTCCATTGCCGCTCAAGTTAAAATAAGAATGGTTCGTCAGATTAACAATCGTTTTCTGATCCGTCACCGCCCGATAAGAGATCATCAGCTCGTTTTTATTGTTTACGTGATAGGTCACCTTGATGCTTACACGACCCGGATAGCCTTCTGTCTGATTAGGGCTTTCATGGGTAAAGATTACTTTCAGCTCATCAGCGTTTTCTTCGGTCCGGGCCTCCCACACGACTTTATCAAAACCGGTCTTCCCGCCATGAAGATGGTGTTCCCCTTCATTTTTCGCCAGGCGGTGCACGATGCCGTCCAATTCAAACTCGGCATTGCCAATCCGTCCTGCCACCCGGCCGATGACGCAGCCAAAAAAAGCAGTCTGATCGAGATATTTCTCCAGCGTTTCATATCCTATGACGACATTTTCAAGCCTGCCGTGCTTATCCGGAACAACAATCTTTGTTATCGTGCAGCCATAGTTGATACAGCCGACTTCCATTCCGTTGTCGTTTTTCAGCAAAAAGGCTTTCACTGTCTGCCCGTTGATTTTGCCAAATATCCGTTCACTGACTTTCATCA
The DNA here is from genome assembly GCF_023715605.1 of Halalkalibacter oceani. Classification (GTDB taxonomy): domain Bacteria; phylum Bacillota; class Bacilli; order Bacillales; family Bacillaceae_D; genus Halalkalibacter; species Halalkalibacter oceani. Next base: position 22,290 of record NZ_JAMBOL010000036.1, on the reverse strand, counting down.
TTGCCTCCCCTTCCCTGCCTCATATAAAAATGTACTGAATGCCTTAAGCAATCAGTACATGTTAATCTATGAATCTATGATGAGTGAACACTCGCGAAAGTTTCTACTAGGTACTTGTTCACAGTCGCCTTCAGCTGCTCCAGTCTGCCGGACTGATTATTGTCGATGCTGTCGATCCGTAACGCATGCTGCTCCAGCTTATGAAAGTCTGTTTTCCCTTCGACGATCTCACGGCCGATTCCCGTCGTGTAGCTGCGGTAACGCTCCGCGATAAAATCGTCCAGTACACGGTCATCAATTAATCGTTGCGCTACCTTGGCCCCGATCGCAAAAGCGTCCATTCCGGCAATATGAGAATAAAACAGATCATCGACATCAAACGATCCACGTCTGACCTTCGCATCAAAGTTCAGTCCACCTGAACCAAGACCACCGTTTTTAATAATTTCATACATTCCCAATGTCGTTGAATACAAATCCGTCGGAAACTCATCCGTATCCCAGCCAAGCAGCGGATCTCCCTGGTTTGCATCGACTGAGCCGAGCATCCCGTTAATACGCGCCGTCCGCAGCTCATGCTCAAACGTGTGCCCCGCCAATGTCGCATGGTTCGCTTCCACATTGAATTTAAAAATATCCTGCAAATCGTATTTTTGTAAAAAGGCCAGACCGGTGGCGACATCAAAATCATATTGATGCTTTGTCGGCTCCTTCGGCTTCGGCTCAATTAAAAACTGGCCGTCAAAGCCAATTTCCTTTGCATAGTCTTTCGCCATGTGAAAGAAGCGCGCCAGATTATCAAGCTCCAGCCCCATATCGGTGTTAAGCAGTGTTTCATAGCCTTCACGTCCGCCCCAGAACACGAAATTTTCAGCCCCTAAACGCTTGCCGATTTCCAGTCCCTTCTTCACCTTCGCGGCGGCATAAGCAAAAACATCGGCATTCGGCGATGTGGCCGCTCCATGTAACCAGCGTGGATGGGTGAACATATTCGCTGTGTTCCAAAGCAATTTCACTTTGCTCGTTTTCAAGTGTTCTTCGATTCTGTCAACGATCACATCTACGTTTTTCAATGTTTCGCTCAAAGAATCCGCTTCCGGTGCAATATCAAAGTCATGGAAGCAGAAATACGGCACGCCAAGCTTTTCAAAGAACTCAAATGACGCTTCAACACGCGCTTTTGCCAGTTCCATTCCTGATAAATGATCGTATGGACGTACAGCTGTCCCAACCCCGAACGGATCGTTTCCTTCCCCGGTAAACGTATGCCAATAGGACACGGCAAAGCGAAGAAGCTGCTCCATCGATTGCCCGTTAATCTGCTCAGCCGGATTATAGTATTTATACGCAAATGGATTGTCTGAACTTGCCCCTTCAAACTTGATTTGCTTCACATTGCCAAAGTAGCTCATCTTCCCATCTCCCCTTATCCATTTTAGAAAACGCTTTCAGCAATTGCATTATATCACCGTTAACTTAGTTTGTCTATCGGACGTACAAAGTAATTTTTGTTTTTTTAAGCAGGGCAAAAAATCACCTACAGAAGGTCGATATCTTCCATAGGTGATTTTCGTTTTATTTATGATGTTCGCAACGTCTTTAACGCCCCGCTCCAGGCAATGACTTGATCAAGCATTTCATTCACATTTTTTTGATGCAATTCAGCAGGCTTAAATACTGTAAAGTTCTCAAAATCAGTAAACAGCGACAAAGTTGGATGAGTTCTGACATCAGCGACGAGCAGCTCGCCCAAAATTCCGCGTAAATGCTCTGCGGCACGCGCCCCGCCTGTCGAGCCGTAGCTGACAATCCCGGCCGCCTTGTTAAACCATGCTTCACGGGCAAAATCAACCGCATTTTTCAACGCTCCCGTAATGCTGTGATTGTACTCCTGAACGATGAAGACAAAGCCATCTAGACCGGCAAGCTTCTCGTTCCACGCCGCAATCCCCGGCTCTGTTCCATCTGTCGTTCCTAAAAACGGCAATTGAAACTCAGCGATATCAACAATTTCGTAGTTGGCATCGCCACGCTGCTCGGCGATTGCTTTGACCCACTCTCCCACTTGCGGACTCACTCGACCATCACGTGTACTACCAAGAATAATCCCGATATTCAACTTCTCTGTTGCCACTGCTTCTTCCTCCTTTGTTTACCACCTTAATTAGTACCCACCTGTAAAACTCCCCACCTCTTTTTATAAGAGTGTGAATATTTACCAGTTTATTATAAGCGACAAAGCAATATCTATACAAAGAATACGACTTAAACAAACGTTTCATTAACTGCCTCGGTCCCACTTATTTGCTTCTTGGACGGTCGCCGCCTGGCGTCATCGGCAATTGAATTGGCGTTATTTGTTAGTTACAGAGGAACAAGAGATCGTTAGTATAATAAGTGACAATAAAAAGCGAAACGAATACTGTGCAGATGGAGAAAATCGCACAGCTGCTTTTCTTTTCATACAAAGGAGGGACGGTATGAATGACATCTCATACACGAATTAAAATCCCAGAAGGATTTTGGTCGGGACTGCGACAATTGGGGATTGCTCCTCATGACGTCATTCGGAAAGCGCAACTACCACTTACGATTATTTCAGAACCCGCTGTCAACACAGCTCAATATTTTGCGATTTGGCAAAGTTACTCGGATCTCATTGGCGACACAGCTAAAGGAATCATCCAGCTGGCAACCTCCTTTGAAACATCGAAATATCCGCCGCCGATCTTGGCGACTTACCATGCGCGCAACTATCGCGACGCCTTATACAGGATGGCACGCTACAAACAGCTATGTCCCCCCGAATCATTACACATTACAGAGGAAGATGGACACTGCACAATCGAACTGAAATGGCTCCGTCCAGAGCAATCCGGACCGCCAATGCTCGTTGGGATCACACTGGCCTTTCTTCTTGAACTAGGCCGCCGTGGTACAGGGCAACCATTGAAAGCAAGGGCAGTTGAATTTTCCCATCCAATGGGAGACAGTGAAACACTTGAAGCATACTTTGGCTGTCAGATCCAGAACAATGCAGCCTGCAACCGTCTGACCTTGGAGCGAAGTGAGTTGGACCTCCCTTTTGTCTCCTACAACGCAGAATTACTGGAAATTCTTACTCCGGTTTTAGACCAGTCGTGTGACGAGCTACACGATAGCTTTTCAGTCACCAGGAAGGTCAAGTGGATTATGAAACGCAGCCTGACAGGGGGGCGTCCTTCTATTCATTCTGTTGCGGGCGAATTAGGGATAAGCGACCGCACATTGCAACGCCGGCTTATAGCTGAGGGAACGAGTTTCAAACAACTGTTGATACAAGCCCGGCATGAACAGGCAAGGGAATACCTGGCAAACCCTACACTCGACATTAAGGAAATAGCTTTTTTAATTGGCTATGAAGACGAGAGTTCGTTCTACCGGGCTTTCCGCCATTGGGAAGGCGATACACCTTCTCAATGGCGTATACAGCATTTAGATATCCGTGCAAAAGAGCGCTTTCTGAAGCGTGATAAGTAAAACAAGGAAAGAGGGATATAAATGGAAATGAACCTACACACTAAAACAGCTTTAGTTACAGGGTCAACAAAAGGTATCGGGAAAGCAATTGCTTTTGAACTTGCCAAAGAAGGCGTGAATGTAGTGATCAATGGCCGAAAGGAGGACGAAGTAGAACGAACAGTCAATCAGATAAAGGCAGAATTCCCTCAGACCTCTCCGCAAAATGCTATCGCTGATCTGGTCGATCATAAACAGAGAGAAGCCTTATTTGAAAAGTATCCGAATATTGATATTCTCGTTAACAATATGGGAATTTACGAAATCATGCAATATGAGGACATTGACGATCAAATATGGGAAACATACTTTCGCACCAATGTCCTTGCCGCAAACGGATTATCCAAATTTTATTTACCTACCATGGTGCAGCGCGGCTATGGTCGGATCCTCTTTATTGCTAGTGAGGAGGCGGTGATGCCATCGGGGCAAATGCCTCAGTATTGTATGACCAAATCAATGCTATTATCCTTAGCCAAGAGCCTGTCTAAATTAACAAAAGGGACAGAAGTTACAGTCAATACGATTATGCCGGGACCAACCCTGTCGGAAAACGTACAACAGATCATTGACAGCTTGTATCCAAATAAGATGACATTCTCAGAAAAGGAGGAAGCATTTATGCTGGCAAACCTCCCTCAATCTGAGATACAGCGTTTTATTAGACCAGTTGAAATCGGTCGACTCGCTGCCTTTCTATGCAGCCCTTATGCCTCCGCATTTAAAGGCTCTCCTATTCGTATGGATGGCGGGATGGTACCGACTATTTTTTAGATCAACTCATCTATCAAAAAAATAAGAACTTGCCATCAGGCGCAAGTTCTTATTTTTCAATTGACCTCTTCGCTGTCAACCCGGTTCATTTAATGCAATAGCCATAAGAGAAACGAGATCGTTCCCGCCGACACAATCGTACTGAACAGCGTAATTCCGGCGACCATTTCCGGCTCTCGTCCGTATTGATTCGCCAATAAAACGGGGACGATCGCGGCCGGCATCGCCGCCTGAAGAAGAATGACGTTGCTTGCCATCTCATCAAACGAAAAGAAAGGCAACAAAAGAAAAGCGAGTACGGGGGAAAGCACGAGGCGAATCGTTACACCGAGCGCAATCCCCTTCGCAAAGCTGAAGCGTTTAATCGTTGCCAGCTGCATTCCGAGCAACAGCATAAGCATCGGAATCATCGCCTGACTGAGCATCTCGATTGGATGGTAAACAATCGGATGAAGCTCAATGGTTAACGACTGGCACAGAAAGCCCAGTAATCCGGCATAGAGGACGGGCATTTTTAAAAGCTTCTTCAGCGTATCACCAATCCCGCCTTTGTCCTGGGCGGCAAATAACACCCCGAGAGAATTCATCATCATGGATTGAATAACGAAAAAAGCGATTGCCCACTGAAAGCCCTCCTGGCCATACGCCAGTAAAATAATCGAGCTCCCGTAATTCCCCGCATTCGGAAAGGAGGCGACGAGAAGCAGGCCCGTTTCCCTCTCTTTATTAAAACGGAAGCATCTTGCCAAAATGATACTGATCACAATGATCGCAAGGAGGAGCACCACTTCAAACAATACGAGCCAGCCAATATCGCCGCTGATGGTGGAACTGTAGAAATTTTTAAAGACAAGTGCCGGCAATAAGCAGTTGAAGCTAATATTTGACAATGTCCGGATATCACCATTAAATTTTTTCTTTAGAAAAAAGCCACATGCAAAGATGATGAAAATCGGTAAAACAATCGATAAAATGTCCACTACTTCTTCATATCCCAATTTGTCATCTTGTCCTACTCACCTTTCATTCCGGTGCTTCTCCCACTCCCTGCACAAACAGTCGTTGCTATTCAGAAAACTGTAGATCTTCCAAATGCTTTAAGAGCGTATCTCTCGCCACTGTTAAATGATCGTACATGAGCTGGCCGGCACGCTCAGCATCTCTAGCAGCTACCGCCTCCAATATGTCCACATGCTCCTCTAATGCCTTTAAAGCGCGGCCCGGAATCGAAAATGTCGATACCCGAATAATTCCTCCCACTTGATAGAGCTGATCAATGATGGAAAGGAGCCGATCATTCTCTCCTTTGCATCTCAATAAAGAATGAAATTTTTTATTGAGCGCATCGACCTCGCTCCAAGAGCTTCTCGCCGTCGCTTCCAGCAGCTCCTGTTGGATCGCATGAAGCCCTTCAATATCCGCCTCAGTCAAATGGGGAACTGACTTCCTCGTCGCCATCGCTTCCAGCTCAATTCGCAGCTCAAACAAATTGACAACATCCTTTGTTGTCATCACCTTCACCCGTGAGCCCCGGTTTGGGATGCTTTCCACTAATCCTTCCACTTCTAAATTGCGAATCGCTTCACGCAAAGGCGTGCGGCTGACTCCTAATTTCTCGCATAGCTCTTTTTCTAGTAACTTTTGACCGGGCTTTAAATTTCTTGATAAAATTTCTTCTCTTAATATCGCCGCAATCCGATCTTTAGCTAACTGTGAAACTACCTTTTTCATGCCTTTTCAATCACCACCTGTATCACCTAAATAGTATACTAATAGTATAATGTATACATTTTTCAAAGACAATGATTTTTGTCTTTTTTTTACTTTTTAGGTTGGCTTTACTTTCAGAAGGCAATCGACTGCATAGGGCAGCAGGGCTACTTTAGGAACAGAGGCACACATTTGCTTTGCATTGTGATAAGCAGCTTCAATTGTTTCCGAAGGAACAAAAAACATTTTCTTCAACTCGATCGGGTCCAAATGACCGGAGATAAAGTAAATATGATATTTCGCCAGCGCCCTGGCATACATATAGGCTTTTGAGGAATGATTCTGACTGCTGAAGCCGTCTTCCTTAAAGCGTCTAATCACTTCCTGCGGATCCCTCGATTCTGCCATCAGCTTACTGAAAGAACCGATTCCATCCTGGCATTCCGCCACTAAAATAATCGATCCGCCCGGCTTCGTGATGATCTCCGCCGAAGCGAGTGCCTTTTGCGATTGATGCATATCAAAGTCTTTCGGATATCCACCCGGCGATACAATCGTAATGTCATAAAGCTCAGGTACCTCCAGCTCCCAGGCGTGCCTGCAAATTTGTACCCCGGCTTCATGTGCTTCTTCTAAATCCCCGGCCACTACTCCGACGATGTGGCCTTCATTATTTTTGACAACATTGACGATGAAATCAACGCCGACCTTCCGCGCCGCTTCTACGGCTTCTTCGTGAAAGCGATTATGTTCCATCTTCCCCATCACCGGTTCTTCGGAACGAATTGGAAAGGAGTGGTGCTGCATTAAGCTTTTCACCCCGGCCACGCCCGGGACAATACTTTTGCGGCCGCCGCTAAATCCGGCCGTCTGATGAGGCGTAATAATCCCGGTCGTAATCGTCACATCCGCTTCGACGACGAGCCGGTTGACCTCAACATCCAGCCCATGCTTCGTCTTTCCTAAATACACCAATTGCTCAGGATCGGAAGCATTGTGGTTGACGATCCGAAAGCGGGAAAAGTTAGCTTCGCCAACCATTCCCTTTAATTCCTCTTCCGTATTCGGCCGATGATTGCCGGTAGCGACAAGCAATGTAATCGCCGAGTCTGGCATCTTTTGTATAAATAATAATGTATACATTATTACACGTCAACCCAAATCCATTAATTATTTAAAAAATCTACTAATTCGCGGCTTGTTTCGTATGTTCCTAGGAAAGGTTTCAAATAAAAAAACCAGAATAAAAGGGAGACATCCCCCTCTTATTCCAGCTTTTCATTGCAATGAGCTTACCACCAAAAAGTAGGATAGCGACGTCCATGGTCAAGATTGTTGATCAGCAATGCGGCAAGGACAATGATGACCGAACCGACGAGCACAGGCATCAATAGAAATGACCAGCCGCTGCCAGCTGCTATCACGACTAACGGATCAGCTCCCGCAGGTGGATGGGTCGTTTTTGTCAGCATCATCATCGCAATTGCCAGACCGACTCCTGTTGCCATGACCCACATGCTTTGACCAAACAGATGCAACAACGCCAAACCGACAAAAGTGGAGATAAAATGCCCGCCGATAATGTTGCGCGGCTGGGAAAGCGGTGCCTCCCAAAGCCCGAATGCCAGAACACAGCTTGCCCCGAAAGGCGCCATAATCCATAAGTTCGATGTCCAGTTTGTCAGCATAGCCAAAACGCCGATTGCAAAAAAACCGCCAATCCCTCCAATGATTGCGTTGCGCGGAACGACTTTAAGCGGACTTCTGCCTTGTCCTTTCATTTTCGTAAAAAATTCTGTTGCGTCCATAAAACCACCCCTAAATTTATAGTTAACTAGTTATTTAGTTATATTATAGTTCCTTTATTGTGTCAATCATTATTTTACAGGGATTATGTTTGATTAAATGAAAGTTCCACATTATAATATAACTAGTCAACTATGATAATAGGAGCTGGGTGTAGTGGAAGAAAAACAATTGCCTTTACGAGTGAACCCTGAGTTAACGTTTAATGTGAACACTCAAATCCGTGAGCAGTTAAAATGCCTGATTGGCATCGGACTTATTAGAACAGGAGATATGCTTCCTGCCGCAAGTCAATTGGCGGATCAATTAGGAATGAACCGCAACACTGTCAATTGGGTATATAATCAGTTGCGGGAGGAAGGACTCGTCACGATGAGCAAAGGCCGCGGAACGCAGGTGACCGCCCAAGCCAACCGGCTTTATAAAGAACAGGCTTCTCTCTTTGATCTCATCAAACAGACAATCGATCAAGCCGAGGCCAAAGAACTGGATCTGCGCCAGTTTTTCACCACCGGCCTCGCCTACACTTTGCTCCTCCATCCTTCCTCCTCTGCACAGGCCCGGATTGTACTGATCGAATGCAAAGGACATGACCACCCTTTTTATCGAAAGGCCATTGAACGTGAGACCGGAGAAAAAGTGGAAACGGCATTTCTCGAAGACTTACAGGAAAAAAACGAATTATGCAGCCAGCTCGCTCAACAATATCACGTTATTGTGACGACACTCAATCATGCTGAGGAAGTGAAAACATGCTTCTCACGCTTCAATAGCAGGATTTTAGTCATCGGCGCCACTGTTGAAACGTCCTTTCTACTGGACCTGGCCAAGCTGAAGCAAAATACCCGGGTCGCTTTTGTATGTCTCGGCCAAGCTGGCGGAAGTTGGATGGCGAACCGGGTCCGAGAAGCAGGGCTGGAGCAAATCCGTTCGGAAACGCTCGGCTGGGAAGAAAGCGGAAGGCCTTCAGATTCACTGGCAAAATGGGACAGGATTTACGCCTCGGCCGCTGTCTATCCTGAATTGAAAAAGCTCGCCCCCAACAAAGTGGAGCTATATCCGATGAAACTCGAAGCAAGCAGTGAAAACCTGTTGCATGAGCTTCCCGGTTCTCAGGCAGGACTCGATTAATTGGAAATTCTCTCCGATAATAAAAGGGCTGTGCCAAAGCAAAAACCTTTTCGCACAACCCTTTTTTTAGGCTTCTTCGTCAACCATATTTCCTAATTTTCAAACACAAATTCTACATCTATCGACAAAAGCATCGTAAAAAAGATCTGTTTTCGACAAACAGAGTTGACATTCCCTTCAAAAGAAATCATCTTTAATTTAAGATCGTTCATTTACAATGGAGTCTATATACATAAAAAAGGAGAAGAAATATGTGGAAAGAATTTAAGGAATTTATTATGAGAGGCAATGTGTTGGATTTAGCAGTGGCGGTCGTCATAGCGGGAGCGTTTACAAGCATTGTCAACGCCCTGGTGGAAAACATCATTATGCCGTCAATCGCCTTGATTTTCGGCAATACGGATTTCACTTCAGAATGGGCCTATCACGGCATTACGTACGGCGTTTTCATTCAGGCTATTATCGATTTTCTCATTATTGCAGCGGCCCTGTTTATTTTCGTGAAAGCTTTTAACAAAATCACAAGAGACCGCTTTGTGAAAAAAGCCGCCGAGGAAGTAATTGAAAAAGAAGACGAGCAGGTCGTCCTCCTGCGTGAAATCAGAGACGCCTTACAAAAGCAATCAAACTAAAAAAACCGCACAGCGGCTTTTCTTAGAAGCGTTGTGCGGAGCTGTTACAATCGTTTAAGAATGGCTGAAAACGGGCTTTTTTCAGCCATCCGCGTAACGCGCGAAGCCGACGCCCTTCCTCAACAAGCCGAAAAATTTCTACTTTCTTATCATTTTAAAAATTTTTTCCCCTTTTATCTCCGCCTCCTTTTTACGAGTAAAAGGTCACTTCGCTCTCACCCGATTCGCCGTATGAAACGCACACATCCGAATATGGTCATCAACGAGGCCAATCGCCTGCATAAACGAGTAGGTTGTAACAGGACCGACGAATTTGAAATTCCGCTTCTTTAGATCCGTGCTAATCTGCTTTGATAAAGCCGTTTGGGCGGGGATCTCTCCTTCGTTTTCCCAATGATTGATAATCGGCGTCCCGTCCACATAACGCCATAAGAAATCAGAAAAGCTGCCGAACTCCTCCTGTATGTTCAAAATCGCCCGCGCGTTAGTCCGGACTGACTCGAGCTTGGCAAGATGCTTAATCACATGATACTGCTCTTTAATCGTCTGTAAATCGGCGTCCGTCAGCTCTGCACAATAAGCAATATCGAAGTGCTGAAAGGCTTCCTGATAGCCAGCACGCTTTGAAAGCACAATCTGCCACGATAATCCGGCCTGCGCCCCTTCAAGTGTCAAAAGCTCAAAAATATAACGGTCATCATAGGAGGGGACGCACCACTCCTCATCGTGGTACGCCTGCATCAACGGATTGCCGTTCGGCCATGAGCATGTCTTCTTCATCATTTATCGCCGTCCTATCCTCTTTTTACTCTTACTATAGCACGACCAGACAGGCAAACAGCAAGCCGTTAGTCCGTGCTTCCCTCATTCTTCCCTTCTGCTTCGAGCGCCTTGGCTGCCTCGTGCAAAAATGCCTCCTCCTCTTGCGTAAAAACATTCGGAAAGCGGAAATGATCCATGTCGTTCAGGATTCTTTCCTGTTGCTCGATTAGCTGCTTTGAAAACTCCTCTTCGTCGGCATACTTGAAAACGAGCTCCGTTAGCCCGATCAGTGCCGCTTTCGCTTCCTTCGATTCCGGTGAGATCTTTCGCTGAACAAGCACTTTAATTTTCTGTAACAGCTGCATCCATTCATGGTCGAGATGAAGCCATTCCTCCTTCGTCAGATCGTACATCTGCGCGACCAATTCCTCGGAAAAGTATTCCTTCATCCATTCCTTATGCTCTTCTTCATGCTTAATACTGTACAAAAACGAGCTGATCATCGCCCAGTTTGGCGCATGGCCCTGCTTTAATAAATGCTGTACCCTTTCTATCGCCTCAATCGCCCTCTCCAGTTCTGTCCGCTTTTCCGTTAACAGCCGGTGCTGAAGTGATAATGAGCTTTCAAACGAGTGCGGCGCCGGAGCTTCCTCCTTCAGGAGCCGTTGAATCTCCTGCAGCGAATAGCCAATGAACTTTAACGTCTGAATATGCTGAAGCGTCGCCAGCTCATCCAAGCCGTAAAGACGGTAGCCGGCCTGATTGTACTTATTCGGCACCAATAGCTCCATTTCCTCATAGAAACGCAGCGTCCTGACCGTCAGCCCTGTACGCTGAGCAAATTCACTGATCGTATAAGTCGCATCATTCATGTCCTTCCCCCTTTCTTCTTGACTATCTTTATCATAATGGATCACGTTACGGGAGGCGCAAGTGGTAATCCGGTAGAAAACCTCGAGATGACAGCCTGTTTTCTTCCCGCTATAATGAGGCAAAGAACGTATCAATTGCCTAAAAGGAGGCCGCGGAAATGTCCATTATTGAAAAGCTCAGTTTACATAAATATAGCCATTTAGCGGTGATTAACGAGCCGGCGGATTACGAGCTGTTTCCTCATCAGCCCTCGACGTTAGCTGAACATCATGACGCGATTTTCATTTTTATCGAAACGCTGGCTGAAATGATCTCCTATACGGAGCAGGTGATCGCCAGACAAGCGTTAGCCGAAAAAGGCTATCTGTTTTTCGCCTATCCGAAAAAAGGAAATAAACGCTACAGTACTTCGATTCACCGGGATGAGATTTTCCCGGCGATGAACGTTGACGAAGACGGGTATGTCGCCGGGAGCGACTTGAAGTTTTCGCGCATGGTCAGCATGGATGAGACGTTCACCGTCATCGGATTAAAGCGCGAGAAAAAGAAGGCTAAAAAAACAACGGCGCCAAGCCAGCAAGTCGCCGATTATGAGCAGCATGTAAAAGACGTGGAAGCCTTATTAGCCGCTCACCCAAAGGAGCTTGCTTTCTACCAAAGTTTAACTCCTGGCTACCAAAAAGACTGGGCCCGTCACATCTTTTCGGCCAGACAGCAAAAAACGCGCGACAAACGCCAGCAGGAAATGATTGAGATTCTTTCGCAAAACTACAAATCAATTGCATTGTATCGACAAAGAGAAAAATAGCTCATTGCTTTTTCCAGCGGGGCAGCAGGGAACCACCTGCCGTTTTTTTGCAAGCGGGCTCCCGTCTCTCCTTTTAATCGCCGGTCTTTTCACGAAACGAAAACAAAACGAGAAGCGCCGTACACGAAAGCATCAGCAGCGCACTGAACAAAAATGGCGCGCCAAACTGTTCCCGCGCGAAGCCGGACAGAAATGAACCGGCAACGACGCCAAGTGAAAAGAACGCATAAAAAATCCCGTATGCCTTCCCGCGGTTGACCGCCGTCGAGGCATCGGCCACCATTTGGTTCATCGACGGAAAAACGAGGGAAAAGCCTGTCCCATAAATGAGCATCGCGAGCACGAGCCACTCGATCTGAAGAACGAAATGAATGATGGTCAACGAGAGCGCAATTAGAACGAGACCTGTAACTACAAGCTTCCAGGCGCGAAACCACTCATAGATTCTGTTAAGCGGTGTAACAAACACAACGAGCGCCGTTATGCCATAAAGACTGAGCAGCATTCCGGTTGTCGCCGTCGTAAAATCAATTTCCCCGACTTTTAATGGCAAGGCATAGGCAAGCGTCCCGTTACTGACCATCAGCGCGAACGCGGCCATAGACGCCTGCAGCAAAGGAAGCTGCTTCATCAGCAGCCATACGTCCTGCCACTTCACCTTACTGCGCTCAGCAGCCGTGGCCTGCTGCGGAATAGACGGAAAACAAACCAATAAAGCGACAAAAAACAAACCTGCCGTAAAAAAGAAAACCGCGCTATATTCGCCCCGTGAAGCAAGCGCCCCGCCAATCGCCGGCCCGGTAATCGCCGCAATGCCGATGGCCGCGCCGGCAAAGGCCATCGTTTTCCCTTTCCGTCCAGCGCCGGAACGTTCTCCAATCAACGCGAACGCGGCCGGAATCAGAACCCCGCCGGCGAGGCCATGGAGAAAGCGGATGACAAACAGCTGCTCTCCGGTTTGCGCCAGAGGATAAAGCAGCAGCACAAGCCCGACAGTGACCATCCCGAAGGCGAGCATTTTTTTGTAGCCGAGCCGGTCAATCCAATGACCGCCGATCACATTGCCGGCCATATTCGCCAATGAATAAACAGCGACAATGGCTCCCACCAGCACATCCCCCGCTCCCACGCTGACGGCATAAGGAGAGATGATCGGAAGCTGAATAAATGTATCAATAAACACAACAACAATCAGGACATAAATCAAACGCGACATTACAAGATCTCCTTTATGAGCAAGACACCATGCCTTTTTCGTCCAGTTTACAATACATCCGCTTCTTGAAACCAGCCAAAGGCGCTGAGCATGAACGACTAGAAAGAAACAGGCAGCATACAATAAGGCAACAGCGCACTAAGAATGCGGCCACAACCTGGTCATACCCCGGACCTTTTACCATCAAAGTGGAGGATATTCATTGCCGCCACTGCAAAAGCCTGGGCGACTCTAATTTTTTAAGCAAGCGGTGATCGATTTTTCCTTCAACTAGCAAGTATACCGATGATTAAAGCAAACGGTTTCAAATGCCGATATTAGATGTACTGATGTTTCACAAAGAGCAAACGCCAAAGGCAGCTTTTCTCTTGCCACCAACCATCTCGAAACATTTTATACTTTCTTATCAATGCAAAACGCCGTTATTACGAAATGACGAGGAGGTCACTGAAATGAAAGTAAGTAACCAGCACACCCCATATCCGACGCTATTTGATCACCGCGGCCAGCAAAAACAGACGGCCTTGCACACTGGAAAAACATTACCGGTATTAAGAGAACCCCACGACTTGCTGGACATTAGCCATGAGGGACGACAGCTCGACGTGATCATGCGGGATGCGGAGAAAGTCTCGATTCCATCAAGCCCGAAGGACGATATCAATGAAATCATGAAAATGTTTAGACCGGAAGACTATGAAACGATGAAAAATCACTTCGCTCAAAATAATCGTAAGGAGGGCTTCGAATTGCTTCATTCCTTCACGAAACTACTACCTCGTCATCCGGAATGGCTGCAAGCATACAGAGAGTCGGCACAGCGCTAACGCCATTCGGATCAGAAATCGCTCAATCAAATGAGACCGCATAAACGCTCGAATATCACGATTTATGCGGTCCCCAATTATAATTTCTCTTTACCCTTGTGCAGATTTCTAGCGCCGCTCGCTTTTTATTCTACCAACATCGTCGCCGCTTCATCCGGACAAAATATCCTACCCGAAGAGCCTTTACTACATGCCCACGCCTTTTCTTCCTATTCACGCCCATGCTCTGTCCAGTCCTGAAGGCTCTTCCCTTATTTGAACGTGTTCATTTTGGTACTGCTTGTGAGGCCCAATGTTAAAGCTTGGTTAAAGAATGAGCCAAGCGTGTAGCAAACGTTCTGAAACGAGTATAATGAAAAAAAGCACAGCAGAACGGAGGTGCGTCGTCCATGACATCTCAAAACATATTGGTCGTCGATAACGAAGAGGAAATCAGGGACATTCTGAAGCTTCATTTGGAAAATGCCGGTATGCAGGTTATTGAGGCCGAATCGGGTCAGCAGGCCCTGTCCGTTCTGGAGCGCTCATCCATCGACTTGATCGTATTGGACCTGATGATGGAGCATATGGATGGCTGGGAGGTCCTGAATCATTTGACGCAACACGGCTTAAAAACCCCGGTGATCGTGCTGAGTGCCAGGCAGCTGGAAGCGGACAAGATCGAAACTCTCGGTCTCGGTGCGGATGATTACGTCACGAAGCCATTCAGTCCCGGCGAATTAATCGCACGTATCCAGGCCATTTTGCGCAGAAGCAATCCCGCCTTACGAATCAAGCGGTTCAAGCTTGGGGAGGCGATATTTGATGTAGAAGGTTCGTACATTCAGAAGCGGGCGAAGAAAACCTATCTTTCTCCCATAGAAGCAGCACTTCTGGAGCTTTTCCTGCAAAATCCGGGCAAAGTATTCACGCCCCGGGAAATTCTTCGCCAAGTTTGGAAGCTCGATCACGGTGACAATAACCCGGTCAAAGTTTATGTGAATTATTTAAGGAAAAAGATAGAAGATAATCCGGCAGAACCGCAGTATATTCAAACCATTCGCGGCCTAGGCTACCGCTTCATGGAAGAGCCGTCATGAACCTCAGGGGTAAACTGTGGCTGCTGCTTTTTTCCAGCTCTTTGACCTCCCTGTTGCTGCTGATTGGCATTGCTGCTGTGATTGGCTGGCTTTTCAACCAGGGCTATACTCACCAAAGCCTGAATGCGTTCGGTCAGGAACTGGCCCGTCAAGCTGAACAGAGCGAGGCTGAAGCCGGGCGGACAGTAGAGTTACTTGATGACTTTCATCGCTCACACCCTGCGATTGAACTGGCCTGGCTGCGGGCAGATGGACAATTGCGCTACGCCACGGATGGTCGCAACGTTGATTATGACATAAATGAATTAATGAACCTCTTTGTAAATATGCCTGCTTATTTGTGGGAGGAAGGAGAGCAGATCGCTTTGCTGTTTGATTGGCAGGCAGGAGAAGAGCAGCAATTTCTAGTAATGACCTTAGCTAATGACGCCATGCAGGGCAGCCAGATTTTCGTGTACATACAAGATTACGCGCAGTTCGGTCAACTGCTTTTGCCCGTGGCTCTCTTCATTTTGACGCCTTATGTATTCGCTCTGATCTTTTTCCTCAGGTTAAACCGCCGGCTGACAGCACTGAACCATGCTATGAAAACATTCGATACGAATGACGCCCCCCTGCTCATTGAAAGCCAATCCAGCGATGAAATCGGCCAGCTGACCCGCAGCTTCAATGAGATGGCCAACCGCATTCGCGCTAATGTCGCCCGGATCGAAGAGTTGGATGCGAAGCGCAAGTCGCTCATTGCCGATGTCTCCCATGATTTGCGCACACCGTTGACGATGATCATCGGGTATGCCGAAAGCCTGGACAAGCATCTCCTGAAAAATCCGGCAGAGCAGCAAAAGTATACAACCAACCTGCTCCGACGAGCGAAATACATGGATGATCTGTTGCAGAAATTGCTGGAAATCGCTCAAATCGACAAGTACAAACAGCATATCCGGTTTGTACGGCAGGATATAGGAGAAACGATCAGGCTTATTGCCGCCTCTTACATCCCCATTGTCGAAGAAAAAGGAATCGACTTCGATATTCATATTCCTGAGGAACCCCTCTTGTCAGCATACGACGCCTCCTTGCTAGAAAGAGCCGTGCACAACCTGATCGAAAACGCGATTCAATACGGAGGTGAGGGCCGGTATCTGGGCATATTTCTGAAGCAAGAGGAAAACCATGTCACCATTACAGTGGCCGATCGCGGTCCCGGAATTGATGCGGAAAAGCAGAAGCTGATCTTTGAAAGATTTTATCGCGGGGCGAAAGGACGTGGCGGGGAAGGGTTCGGGCTTGGCTTGGCAATCGTTCAAGAAGTGGCAAACGCGCACAACGGATATGTCCGCATGACGAGTCAGCCGAAAGAAGAAACCGCGTTCACCTTATTTCTGCCGAAAAACAATCTCTCCGGTTGATAGGAAACGCTTCTCTTACCTAACATCTTAACGAGGGAGAGTGGCTCCATACTGGATAGCTAACTTGCTATTCCAACACCCTAACGAAGGCCTGATGATCAGTCCTCGCCATCCAAAACGCACAAAAAAGCTACCTGAAGGTCGGAAAAACCTTTCAAGGTAGCTTTTTTTCCTTTGTGCTCGTGCCGCTCATCGCTTCTTACGTGTCCTACCACTTTAAGACGTCGATATATTTAACTTTCGAAAAGCATCAATGATTTTATCCTCTGTAACCGGTTTCGAAATGTAGTATTTGGCCCCGCTCCGTAACGATTCAAAAAGAAGCTCTTTGTTTCGATTCCCACTAATGATAATCACTTTCGCCTTAGGAAAAGATGTTACCAGCAGTTGGAGAGCCCGAATGCCGTCGATTCCCGGCATTTCAAGATCGAGCGTGACTAATGAAGGCTGGTAGTATTCATACGCCTGAATCGCTTCTGCTCCGTTGGACACTTCATCGATGACGGTATGACCTAGCTTTACAAAAATATCTTTCAATACTGATCGGATAAAACGAGAATCATCACAAATCAAGATACGTTCCATACCGCTATTACCCCTTGCGCTCTTTAAAATAGTAAAATCATGCCAACATCAAACGTTAGAAAAACACATCCATTTTTGTTAACGCCCCAGACATCCCTCCCCATGAAATTTCTTCCCCCACACCTGTCGAGTTCTATTTTTCCGATAGTGTTTATCATAACAATTCAAAACTCGTTCCAAACTAAAAACAAAACCGTAGAAGTTTTGAGCCCGTCCAAGGAAGCGGGAGTGGCTCCTTGAATGGGCTCTTCTTTCTCTTTTATCTGCTGCTATGCCAAACCGCCAAATGTGTCAAACAGGGCGGCCGGATTCGCCGCTATTTGCTCAAATGAACGGCCAAACTCATATCCTAATTCAACCGAATATGTCTCGTTACTGACTTTATAATAATACGCTCTCGCTTGCTCAGGCTGTTTCAGTAATAGAAACAAAGCGATCATTTTCGCATGGACATGCTCGCTGTACGGAAACAAATCAGCCCACTTTTGCAGCAAGGGCAGCGCCTGGTACAAGCGCCCATTTCGTACATATTCGGTCACGAGCGCTTCTAACAGCTCGGCATAGCGTACTTCAAGCTCCTGCTGGCGGGACAGTGCCCAGCGATAATCATGCTCGTGGAGATAGCCGCCATGATAGTGCTCAATCGCTCTCTCAACCAACGATTGGTCAAGCTGACCATTCTTCCATGTTTGATAGGCTTGCTCAAAGAGATCCATATCGCTTTCGGCATGTGGTAAATTCAGCTGATAGCTCCCGCCGCTGCTCCGCGATTGGCTGATGACAGCTCGTAATCCATACGCTTCCAGGTCTTTGCGCAATTGATAGACCGTACTGTATAAATTCGCCTGGGCCCGCACCACGTCACGATTCGGCCATAGCGCTTCGATGATTTTCGCTTTATTGACCGGCCCTCCAGCGTGATGAGCCAGATAGGCAAACAGTTCTTCCGCCTTGGCGTTGATAAACCTCACCTTTCCCTGTTCCGTCACGATCACCAAACGGCCGAAGCAGTTGACCGAGATCGCATTTCGTCCTTTCCGTTGTCCATCACGTAATGTCTCCTGTCTCCGTAGAAAACGTTGTAGCGTTCGGCCAAGCCGCTTTCCATCAAGCGGCTTCAGCACGTAGTCCAGCGCCTCAATCTCAAAAGCCTCAGCCGCATATTTTTCATAGGCCGTCACAAATACAACGGAAATGTCCGGTCGAAGAGACTGAGCGGTTCTGGCGACAGCAAGACCATTCGCATCAGGCATCACCATATCGATCAAAACGAGATCGACTCGCTCCGTCCGCACAGCCTGTAAAAACTCATCCGGATCGGTGAATAGTCCGCAAATCTGGACGTTGCTGAATATTTGCAGCACCTTTTTCATCTGTCGCAAAGCCACTCGTTCGTCGTCCAACACGATGATCTTGATCATAGTCACAAGCCTCCCGCTGAAAAAGAGTTTTCGCCTAACAGCCTTATCCGTGGTCTCTACCCCGCCATCAACATATGAACTCTCTGCAACCGACTTTTAACAGGCCCTGCTAGTTCCCTTACGATGATCTGATCACCATTATCCTTTCTTTTTTAAATTATTACACAATTGGCCTAAAGTCCAGATTCTTAGCAGGTAATATGACCTTATATTGAGCAGTCGATGGTTCTCCCCCTCAAAAACGGAGGGACTAAAGATACAGAACCTCCTTCTGTAAAATAAAAACCAGGGCCGGCCAGCAAAAGCTGACACACCCTGGTCTTTCTCAACCTTGAATATCACGACGCCGGTACCCTAAGAAAGCGAGAGCGAATAATCCTGTCGCTACGAGAAGAAGCACTCCCGCAGGAGCATAGTTGAATTCATCCATCGGCAGCTGCGGCACATGTCCGAACGGCGTCAGCTGCATGAGCCAGCTCGGAAACTGAAACAGCTCGCCAAAGTAATTTGCAATAAAGGAAAAAACTAAATAGAGCCAGGCGAAGACACTTGCCTGCGGGAAGACGCCGACAAAAAAGGCTCCAAGACCTACAATGACAAACAGTGCCGGCACATAAGCAAGCGCCGCACCAACAAACCGGCCTACATCGATCTGCTCATCCATGACGGCCGCTCCTGTCAGCCCGAGCGCCAGCGCGGCTATGACGGCCATACTGATGCTGACGGCAAGCGCAAGGCCGGCGTAGCTGCCAAGCTGGCGTCCCCGCGCCACTGCTCTTGCCAGCACATGCTCATTGCGTTGTTTACGCTCTTCCGCCTTTAACTTAAAGATGACAAGCAAGGCCGGGATCGCCGCTGCCATCGTCAGCACCATAATAATCATCGAAATGAACTGCTCCGTCATGGAAACACCTTCTGCCGAGGCAAACATGTCTGCCATCATTTCATTGGACGAAAAAAACGTCTCCAGATCGCCGAGAACTGAGCCATAGGACGCACCCAACAGGGCCATCGCCACAAGCCAGGAAATCATCGTCGTCCGTTGCAGACGGATCGCCAGAGCAAGAGGACCCTGCAGGAAAGCGGAAGCCTCTTTTTTTCCGGCCCGCGCCGGCATAAACCCGGCATCCAAGTCACGCACCAGCTGCAAGCGCAGAGCGATAGCAAAAAGCAAGACTCCAGCGGCGATCAATAGCAGCAGAGGGCCCCACTCATTCTCGACATAGGTTTTCGTTCTGACTGCCCAGCCAAGCGGAGACAGCCAGGAAAGCGCCTCACTCGATACATCGCCAATCGCGCGCAGGAAGTAGGCAAGACCGAGAGCCGCAAAGGAGAAGCCGAGCGTTCCTCTCGCGCTCTCCGAAAGCTGGGCGAACACCGCCGTCACTGTCGCGAAAAAGAGTCCGACCCCGCCAAGGACGGCTCCATAGAGCAACGATCCTTGCAAATCGAGACTGTCAATCCCAAGCGCGTAAAGGCCGAAAGCCGTCAACAGCGCAAGAAGAAGATTGGCTCCCGTCATGACAATCATTGCCGCGCCGAGCGGTGAAAGCTTGCCGAACGGCAGGGAACGCAGCATTTCCAGCCGACCGTCTTCTTCCGGCGCCCGCGTATGCCTTGTTATGAGCAAAATGTTCATCACCGCGACAACGACTGCTGTCAGCATCAGCATTTGATGCGCCATCATCGCCGCTTCCGTATAATGATCAAGACCATAGCCCGGTCCGAGCATCGCCGTCATCGCCGGGTTATCTACCGTCAGCGCCATCGCCTGTCTTTCTTCATCCGACGCATACAGGCTCGTAAAAGAGGACGCCGTCGCGACACTTGCTGCGACAAGGCTCATCATCCAGATGAACAGACGCAGACGATCCTGGCGGACAATAAAGCGGACCATCGCTGCCATGTGGTGAAAAGCCGTCATCTTTCAGCACCTCCCCCTTCATAGTGACGCATAAATAAATCCTCCAATGTCGGCGGTCCACTTTCCAGTTTGACGATTCCATAGCCGCTAATATGCTTCATCACCAGATCGAGCTCTTCTCCATCTACTTGAAGATGAACGGTGCCGTCCTCCTGCTCGACATCATGAACGCCTTTCAGCTCCGTCAGCCCGGTAAGAGGCTCCTTCGTTCTGACCGTCAAATTCGTCCGCGTTAAATGGCGCAGCTCTTCCAGCGTGCCCGTTTCAATCATTTCTCCTTCACGAATGATTCCGACACGATCACAAAGCCGCTCTACCTCCGACAAAATATGGCTGGAAAGAAGGATGCTCTTTCCCTGGGCTTTTTCCTGTGCGACACATTCCTGAAACACCCTCTCCATCAGCGGATCAAGCCCTGACGTCGGTTCATCCAAAATGAAGAGATCGGCCTCCGAGGAAAACGCCGAAATCAGCGCGACCTTTTGCCGGTTTCCCTTCGAGTACGTCCGACACTTTTTCGTCGGATCGAAGCTGAACAACTCAATCAGCTCATTTTTTCTCTTTTGATTATAGGAACCGCGCATCCGGCCGAATAAATCAATTACTTCACCGCCTGTTAAATTCGGCCACAAATGGACGTCTCCAGGTACATAGGCCAAGCGCTTATGAATCTCAAGTGCATCCTGCCAGACGTCCTTCCCGAAAATCTCAGCCCTTCCGCCTGACGCTTTTAATGCGCCGAGCAAAATGCGGATTGTCGTTGATTTCCCTGCTCCATTCGGGCCGATAAACCCGTACACCTCGCCTTCCCTGACATCAATCGATACATCCTTTAATGCCGTGAAGCTGCCAAATTGTTTGGTTAATGATTGCGTAACGAGTACACTCATGATCATTCCCCTTTCTTGTAAAAACAGGCTTTTAAAATATCGAGGTATTCGTAATAGTCTTGCCAATACGGTTCCATATCAATATCGGTCAGCTTTCTCCCTTTAAATTTTTCCATTAGCTCAATCCGATACCCTTCCATCGACCAACGGATCAAATCGAACGCTTTTTGCACATCAACATCATCGCGAAACTTCGTATGATCAATATTGTCGTTCATCACTTTCCCGAAAAATGCTTGCATGTTTTCGATTTTGCTTCGTAACGGTTGTGGAAGTGCCGGCTCTTCCATATTCAGACCAACTGTCGCCATAAAGTTACCGAGCTTTTCATGTTCGGCAAAGACTTTCCACTTGAGAATCGCCATTTTGTTCAACCGCTCGATAAAATCGGTTTCCGTCAAATCAATTTTACTCAAATAGTGTTCATCCAACATCTTAATCGCGTAGTCGATCAAATAATGATAAAGCGATTCTTTGTTCTCAAAATAATAAAAGAGCATACCCTTGCCGATCCCGGCAGCTTTCACGATCCGGTTCGTCGATGCCTGCTCATAGCCATGCTCAGCAAACTCATGAAAAGCCGCCTCCAAAATACGCTTTCGTTTTGTTTCCTCCAGTGCCTCAAAGCGTTCCAACAAAGGAATCCCTCCCCTCACATACTTTAGACCACTCTGGTCGAATTTAGCATAACATCTTCGACCAGGGTGGTCAATTCAGTTTTCTTAACAGTGACGTGCGGAAGCCTCCCGAGAATTTTTAATCGGATAGGAGGTTACTCATTAGTTGAGTAGCCGACCTTCCACACCACCGTACGTACCGTTCGGTATACGGCGGTTCCTAAGTTTACACCTTAACAGTTTTGAAATGTTCCGAGAAAGATGCGTA
>NZ_JAMBOL010000035.1 GCF_023715605.1 Halalkalibacter oceani | reverse complement strand
AAGATACCCTTAAAAAGTCAAATAAAACTATTCAAAAATGGATGAAAAGTCAACTTCAGCAATGGATTAGCGGTCTGCCTACCTATATCAAGGCTTATTTATCAATTTCAGTCTGCGAAGTTTGAGTAATATTTATTTTCTCCTTTTTTGATTTTATAATATTGTGAATCAGAATGATTAATCGTAAATTTATTTTTGCAGAAAAAACATATAGTATCCAACATATTTTCACACTTCCTATCAGATTTTTATTGAAAAGTAACTATTTTTTAAACCTATGATTAAAAATGTGAATTTTTCATCTAATTTACTGCCATTCTAAAATAATTTATTTTTAACTTAGTTACAAGCTTATCCGTGAACTGTATTTTTACTAAAAATATGACGGCTATGCCTGTAATGGAAGGAAAAGCTGTAATATACTAAAGCCTACTTCATGCAACTGTTCAACAAAATGCCCCTTTGAAGTGCATCTCGTTATAACACAAATGGACTATAACTTCAGATACATGATCAATTAACTCAATTTACTTTCATCGCAGAGTGTTTCTAAATGATAACGGATTACTTCCTTCACCTTTTCTGGAGAGTAGACATCAGGTCTTAACAGAGCATGAATGGACAATCCATCAATTAATGCCGCTAGCCTACTTTTTTCTAATTTTACATTAGTTGAATCAGATAAAATCCCTTGTAGGACTAATATCTCGATCATTGAATTTGCTAATTCATACATACCGTTAGTCATTTCATCTTTTTTTTCTTTTAATGTATCACTTGTAAGTGACTGAAGTGCAAGGATCCACCAAACGCTCGTTTCGATTTTCTTTTCTTCATCAATTGGTACAAGCTCCAATAAAACTTCTGCGACTGCCTGCAATGGATTGTCTGGCCAACTTTTACTTTGAGAACGTTTTTTCCCTTCTTCCAGATAATAATCCATGATAAATAATAACATTTCATCCTTAGTTGAAAAATAATGTCTTAACGCTCCAGCAGACATGCCTGCTTCAATAGCAACTCTTCTTATAGATGCCTTTTCGATTCCCTCTTTCTTAATAATATTCCAAGCGGCCTCAGCAATTGACTTCCTCTTTTTTTCATGATCAACAATCCTTGGCATAAAAAATCACTTCCTTTTCTTAACACAGTGTGTTATTATAATTTTAACACACTGTGTTATTTAAATTATAACATATAAAAAGGAGAGACTCTATATTTGATCGAAAGTATTGAAGCATTAATGCCTTCTTCATCAATAGACACATCGATAGCTTTGCTAATTATTTCTATTTGCGCATTAATTGATATATTAAGTCCTGGTGTACTTGCTGTAACAGCCTATTTATTATTGACACAGCCTAATCAATTATCTTCTCGCTTGCTTGTTTTTTTGTTTATTACGCAGTTTGGCTACTTCATAGTGGGCTTATTCCTATACTTTGGTGGAGATTCACTATTGAAAGGAATCGGAAAATTATCTGAATTTGACTTTATCAATTGGTTTTATCTCCTTTTTGGAGCAGTTATTGTTCTAATTAGCTTCTGTAAACCAAATGATAATACAAAAAAACGTTTAATTTCATTTATACCCCAAAAAACAACGATGAAAGGGATGATCATGTTAGGTATCATTGTTTTTCTAATTGAATTTGTAACTGCGTTGCCTTACTTTTATTCCATTTTGTTAATGAATCACCTAACAATTGAGCCTTCCTCTTCTATCTTTATTATAATTGGCTACAATCTTGTAATGGTGCTTCCTTCTCTTCTTTTGTTAGGGGTTAATATTATGTTTAAAGAGAGACTGCAACAATTTCTAAATAAAATTAGATCAAAATTAAATGAAGCTCCGATTTCCTCACTGTTGGTAGCGATAGGAGTAGTAGGTGCAGTTTTTTTCAATATCGGTCTTAGAGGAATATTAAATTAAAAAATTATTAATGAGGTGTTCATCATGAAAGAAATAATCAGTGGACTTGGTCTACTTTTTGTTATACAGGGAGTAGGCGGATTAATTAATCATTTGACTAATGGTGGAAAAAGCTGGTTTTTGGTAAATTATATTAATGCGTTTCAGGGATTTGAAATTGTTATGGACATTATTTTTATTGTAGTTGGTGGGGTCATAAGTTTAGCCTCTTGGAAAATAGGCGGATCAACTAAAAGAGAAAATTAAAATATAGAGCAAATAGGACGGTTTATACATAGCCGTCCAGTTTGGCGGATGCTCCGTTGAAATATATTTTTAAATGTTTATAGAGAGGAACATAAGAATTATTATGAATTCAAGACATATAGGGAGCTTGTCTCCCCAAAAGGAAGAACGATTATATTTTATTGATAATCTAAGAGGAGCTCTTACAGTGTTGGTTGTGTTTCATCATTTGGTGTATTTTTCCATCTATAACGAGGTATTAACACAAGGGTCTATTGGGGTTGTAATGGGCCTTCTATTTCTTGCTTTTAACCAGACTTTCTTTATGGGGACATTTTTTCTTATTTCTGGTTACTTTGTCCCTTTATCTTTTGAACGAAATGGGGCAACTCGGTTTATCAAGGATAGATCTATCCGATTCCTAATCCCATTTATCTTCTATATTTTCATTCTTAGCCAAGTTCAAGCAATTGAAGCCTATATACTTAACCAAAAGCCATTTACATGGCAAACCTATTTTTCACATTTAACTTACGGCCCGATCTGGTACGTCGAGCTACTTTTCGTATTCGTTTGTTTATACGCAGTCTGGGCGAAGTTTATGAGTAAAAATAAGCTATCAGTAGTTCGGCAGAGTACGCCACCCACCTACAGGATGTTTACAGTCTTTGTAATGATATTAGCAGCAGGATACTTCACCATAAGACTGTGGGTTCCTGCTCTTGATTTACCCGGTGGATCTCCCGAGGTTCAATCATTTGTTGGACTTTTTACAGCAAGCGGCTATGATCTCCCACAATATGTCGGGCTATTCATTTTGGGTATCATCGCTTACCAACGTAATTGGTTTCGAAATACTCCTGATTCTATGGGGAGGGCGGGTTTTGGAATTGCAATTGGAGCATCGATTCTTCTTCTACCCTTAGTCTTGATATTTGGGGTAGACGGATTACAGTTTTCTGGCGGCTGGAACTGGACATCTTTGGTTTATTCTCTGTGGGAAGCTCTATTTTGTGTTGGCGTCTTTCTCGGATTAATCATATTCTTTCGCGAAAGAGTTTTTCATCAAGGAAAAGGTTGGAGCTTCTTGTCAGCCCATTCTTTCGTGATTTACATCATTCATATACCGATTATCGCTATTGTTATTGCTGGATTGAAGGTCATCCACTTTCCACCATCCTTCATGTTTCTAGCTATGATTCTGATCACGTTACCACTTTGCTTCTTGTTAAGTTATATAATTAAGCAGATTCCCTTTGTGTCAAAGATTCTTTAGGGATGGTGAGTATTAAAGAAGAAAAGAGGATACGACGATAATCATATCTGCCCTTATGCTTCTCAAAATAGAACTAATGAGCCTTTTCCACTTGGAATTTTTATCTGAGTGCTCAAAAGTATTAATTTTATAATAATAAGTGTTACGTGGAATACCGGCAATTTTGAGTAATGTCTTCACAGGATAATCGTGCCTTAGCTCATATATTACTTTTACTTTTTGTTTTGTCGTAATTTGTTTTCTTTTTGAACTAAGGCTTTCCACTTTTTTAAATAGAATTTTCCATTTAATAAAATGTATAAATTTTTACTCCCACCTGGCTTATGTTCAGTTGGGCTTTTTTGTATTTAATGAATATTTTTTAAAATATTGCTCTTATTTTTGGCATTTCATAAAAAATCTTGTTGAAGGTTATGAAAGGGGAAATCATCACCCACCTTTGCAGTTGCGAAGGGAGAGGAAATGCATGATAGAACCAGATCGTACCGAGTGGCAAGTTCGCTGTGCATTTAATGCTTTTTGTAAACGTGTACTGAAGAATGAAGCAATCAATATTTTCAACGAAAGACAACAACGACAAGCAAAGGAGATGACATTTTCTGATCTCACACCACAAGAAGAAAATCAACTCTATACCTTAGATCAGCAATATGAAGGAGAAGAAGGACAAAGTTTTCAAGTGGTTGGAAAGAAAATAACTCCGAAATTACTCGCTGAAGCGTTGCGTACTTTGCCAATAGAAAAGCGTAAGACAGTCCTACTATACTATTTTTTTGATAAATCAGATGTAGAAATAGCCGAACTACTAGAGATTCCTCGTAGTACGGTTCAGTATAGACGGACAAGCTCTTTTAAAAGGTTAAAGCGATTTTTGGAGGAACATGCAGATGACTGGGATGATTGATGCTAACACAAAAGACAACGAATGTGGCTTATTACCGTATCCAATTATTTTAGCTGCAAATAAGGGTGATCCAGAAGCGATGAATTACGTTATTTTGCATTATGGAAGCTATATGGCAAGTTTGTCTATGCGTAAACTTTATGATGAGCGTGGTAATACGTATTGGGGCATTGATGTAGACACACATGATCGTTTACGTTCGAAGCTTATGCAGGGCATTTTAGCTTTCAAGATTTGATTACATGGTTAAGTTTTCCCTTTCACATATATTGTTCTTTGACAAAGAAAGCACGGAAGATAACGCCGTGCAGTATAGACCGAAAATCAGATACGTTCTACTGATGATGAGCCACTTGATTCATACGCCATGACTTTCGATAGAAACGAGCGATTATCTATGAGTCTAATACAATCGTGGTGGATTGCTGGCGATAACCCATCAGTATGGATAATGATACTCCTCTACCGTCATGGTTCGAACGTTCAAAGCGTCGCAAGCTATGAGTAGAGCTGGAAGGAATACTTGCAGGGGTGAAATTCCCGTGGAGCTGTACCAACAGCCGTCTGATTTTTAATTAATTATAGGGGGGCGTGTTTTTTGAAACAGGATTTGATTCTTTATAGTATACAAATTGCTATGTTAAAACAACTGCTAACCCGTAATTTGATTACCAAGAAAGAATATTACATGGTTAAAAATAAATTAATGAAAGAATATGGCATTATTTCTGATATTACAGACTGAATTGTGTTTCTATTGGCGATACATTTTGTATAGGAGTTATCATATTTCCAATCATTCGATTTTTTGTTGTTAGAAGATTTAAGGATGTTCAATTTGATCTTCAATAATATAATCGGTCTAGATTCCAGAGTAATGAGGATTTTTTTAACAAAGGAATACATGAAAAAACACCTCCCGAACCGAACATTCGAGAGATGTTTCGCCCTTATTTGTTTACAATGCGATTGTACGTATTAACAGTTAATACGTAATAGACTGCATAGATAATAACAAAGAAGACTATAGCCATTAGAATAGGGAAAATAAGATTGATTCCAATGAGATTAGAAATAAAGTTGCTAGTAAAGTACAATGCCACACAACTGTGCAATATTCCTATGGTTAGTGGCAATCCAAACACAAATAATGACTGCCTTTTGATTGATTTACGTATATCCTTTTTATTGACACCGATTTTTCTAAGGATTTCATAGTGTCCTTTCGCCTCATTCGCTTCTGTTAACTGTTTGAAATAAATGATACTTCCAGTTGCTGCTAAAAATACTAGCCCCAAAAATCCGAAAATAAAGAGAGTAATTGCGTTTCCTTCTTTACCTTGCTTATACTCCGTATAAAATGATGAAGAAACTTGAAAATCGTTTCCAACCAGTTTATTTACTTTCTTTGATGTGGCTTGTGCCGTTACTTCATTTTCCACTTCATACACTTTATAAGTTAATGGAGCCTCTTTTTTGGCTATCTCAGCAAACATTTCGTTACTGACTACTAGAAAGAAATCGGGATAATCGAAAGGTAGCACATTACTTTCAACCATATGAACAAATGGCAGTTCGCTGCTTCCTTGAGGCAATTGAATCGTTATATTTTCTCCTTTAAAAACCGACTTCGTATATTCAGTAAACCTTGGCTGGATTACTGCTGCTTGATTTCCTGATAGTGAGACTGTTTCATCCTTATTTAAAGCATTCGCTACTTTATTAAATGTACTTTCTGAGATTAATTTCACAGGATTTATGTCATAATCCAGTTGAAATGAGAGTATTCCTTTTACCTGAATGACGGGTATGTCTAGTTGGGCTTTTATTGGATGTCGATGATCTGCTTTTATTATGCTCTCCACCTGCGAATCAAATTCTGGACCTTTTGACAAATGCGAATAGCTGAATGGAACAACTTCCTTAGCTCTTTTTTCGTTGCTGTAATACCCACTGTAAGTTGCACCTAAGAAACAGATCGTAGCAGCACTCAACAATGCAATGACTGTAAAGGTACGTGCATTCCCTCTAATACGAAACAGTAAACGAGATGTTTCAATTATTCTAGTTCCTCTGTAATAACGCGACTTATTTTTTTGTGATAATCTTAATAAATAGACCGTTACAGATCGAAAAAATAAATGGGTGCCAATGACGAGAGCAACAAAAGCAATACCATAATTTTTTATTAAATATTCCGTAGTAAATTCGTCAGGAAATGGTTTTAATATCAGCCAGTAACTAACGACAAGAAATATAACTCCGATAACAGCCGTAATAAGTGAAACCTTTGGAATTTGTTCTCCTTTTTTCTCATCATAGAATAATTCGATTAATGTAAAACGATAAATCAAACGGTAACCTTGAACGGAAGTGAATAAAATAATGACCATAAAGACTATGACTGTTTGGGTAATCGCTAGAATGGAAATACCGAAGTCCACCTCGGCAATTGAACCCATAAGTTTTATTAAAATCATTGCAAATAATTTGGAAAGTAAGGTTCCAAGAATAATTCCAATAACTATTGCAATGATTCCCATAATCAAATTTTCATAAAACAACATTTTTGCAATGGTTTTCTTGCGTAAACCAAGTATGGCGTACAATCCGACTTCTTTCTTCCTTTTTCTTGTGAAGAATGAATTGGAGTACAAAATAAAGATTGCTACGAATAAAATTAAGATAATTGATGATACCCCAAACATGAAACTCATTGTATCCGACAATTCAATGCTTTCCTGAATTTTTTCGCTATATTGCAAGGAAGTGAACGTATAATAAATAACCATGCTGAAGACGAGTGTAACAAAATAGACAAAATAATTATTGAAATTACCTTTAATATTTTTCCTTGCTAAACTAAATAACGTCATTTGCTCCACCCCCCAGTGCGGATAGAACATCCAATACCTTGTTGAAAAATTCTTTGCGGGATCTTTTCCCTTTTACAAGTTCTGTGAAGATTTTACCGTCTTTAATAAATAGGACGCGATTACAATAACTTGCCGCATAAGCATCATGGGTAACCATTAAAATTGTTGCCTTGTCTTGTTCATTAAGATCCTTTAAACTTTCTAATAAGTCTGTTGCTGATTTCGAATCCAACGCACCTGTTGGTTCATCTGCCAATATTAGGTTTGGCTTTGAAATAATCGCGCGTGATGCTGCCGTGCGTTGCTTTTGTCCCCCAGAAATTTGGTACGGGTACTTATTTAAAATGTCGCGAATGCCAAACTTATCTGCCACTTCATCTGCTCTTCGTTCCAATTCCTCAACGTTCAATTTTGCCAAGGCTAACGGCAAGATAATATTTTCTTTCACAGTTAGAGTATCTAATAAATTATAGTCTTGGAAAAGGAAACCAAGTTTGTCACGGCGAAAGGCAGATAATTGCTCTTCATTCATCTTTGTCAAATTGATTCCGTCAACCACGATGTCACCAGCAGTCGGCTCGTCAATTGTTGCCAATATATTTAGTAAAGTTGATTTACCAGCACCCGAGGGACCCATAATACCGACGAATTCACCTTCCATGACGGTTAAGTCTATATCCTCCAAAGCTGAAAATACATTTCCCTTTGCACCATAGACTTTTTTTATTTGTTTTGCTTCGACAATAGTTTTCATATTTAAATCCTCCATTCAGAATAGTTTTGTTTTATGTTTTTATTTTACAATAGCTGCTCTTTATATAAACTTACAGCTTGATCTCGTAACCTTACATTTTCGTCACATTGATAAAAAATATATTAAACACGATGTTTTCTTTGTATGTTGGTCGATATTCAATTAATATGATGTTACAGAAGGATGATTGTTTGGAGGGAAGAGGAATGAAAATCATGATTGTGGAAGATGATTTGACCATTCGTGATATGGTAGGGGAAGCATTAGAAAAGTGGGGTTTTGAAACCGTTAAGATCGAAGACTTTGACCAAATCATGCAGGTATTTCTTAATCATGATCCTCACCTAGTCATCATGGATATCAATTTGCCATCGTTTGACGGATTTTACTGGTGTAATAAAATCAGAGAAATTTCAAAGGTCCCTATGATCTTTCTCTCTTCCCGTGATACACCAATGGATATAGTGATGTCGATGAACATGGGAGGAGATGATTATATTCAAAAACCTTTCCATATGGATGTATTGATTGCAAAAATAAATGCACTCCTTCGCAGAACGTATTCCTATATGGAAACACAGTCTCAGACAATGGAACATGATGGAATTATATTAAATCTTGAAAACGGAGAGGTCTTACATGGAGATCGAAAATCGGAACTCACGAAAACAGAATTTCTTATTTTAAAAATTCTTATGAAAAATAAAGGAATCATCGTCAGTCGTACGAAAATGATGCGTAGCCTTTGGAAGAATGAAAATTTCGTGGACGAAAATACATTGACGGTTAATATTGCTCGCCTGCGTAAAAAACTTGTTGAACTTGGAAAAGAACACTTTATTACAACTAAGAAAGGACAAGGTTATATAATTCAATGAATTTCTTTCATTACTTAAAAGATAAACGGAATTTCTTTATATTAAACATGATCATTATGTTCTTTGTTTCTTTGATGATGATTGTGAGCACAGATTCCAGAAACGCTGTAAGTAATATCGTATATACCAATATGGTTATCTTTTTTATTGTAGCTATATACGTAATCATCGAATACTATTACAATAGAGAATTTTATCGGGAATTAAATGATGTGGTTGAAAGTAATCATGAAGAATTTCTCGCAACTCTGCCTAAACCGCGAAACGATGAACAACTGTTATATCTTGAGTTATTAAAAAAAGTAAATAGTGTGCATGGCGATCAATTACAAAAGTTGTATAACGAAAAAATGGATCATCAAGACTTTATTACATCTTGGATTCATGAAGTCAAGGTTCCGATTGCGGCAGGTCGCTTGCTTATGGAAAACAGTAATGGAAGAACTGTTGAAAACCTTGTGGACAAGTTTGAAGATGAGTTGGATAGAATCGAAAATTACGTGGAGCAGGCTCTTTATTATTCTCGCATTGATTCTTTTTCCAAAGATTATTTTATTTCCGAGGTAGTGTTGGATCAAGTCGCTAAAAATAGTGTAAAGAAATTTGCCAAATCTTTTATTAACAAGCAAATTCGTTTTCATATGGACAATATTGAACAGGTTGTCCATACCGACAGTAAATGGCTTGGTTTTATTATGGATCAAGTTTTTTCAAATTCTTTAAAATATACAGGTGAAGGCGGGGAAATCTCCGTACAATTTGAGGAAGATCGAAAAGAAAAGCGGCTACAGATTCAAGATACAGGCATTGGAATTAAGCCAGAGGATATCAGCCGCGTATTTGAAAAAGGATTTACAGGATCTATTGGGAGAAGTCATGCCAAATCTACCGGTTTAGGTCTCTACCTTGCAAAAGAAATGGCTCTTAAATTAGGACATGACCTTTCCATTCATTCAGAAGATGGGAAATATACGAAGGTCATCATCCACTTTCCAAAAATCAGAAATTATTATGATCTATAAGTATAATGGTGGGGTTAAAGAAATTGGTTAATCGGAAAATAAGTATCAAATTAAAGGTGTTCGAGTAGAATAATGTTTATCGTAAGGCTTAATAAATATTAAATAATATAGTCAATAGTAAGTGCATTAATTGAAAATAGCTATAACCAGGTTTTTATTATATTTTGATCGATTTTTTCAAAAATTGTTCTATTAATACCACGATTTAAAAAACTTTATTTTGTATTATTCATTATTATGTTCGATCAGTTTTTATGTGAATTGTAATAAAATAGAGTTTGACATTTAAAGTATTTCTTGTTTTGGTCCTTAATATTAAATATTAAAAATGATTCTACCTAACTGTTAATATTCAGTTGGGTTATTGTTTTTTAAAAACTTTTTCTCTGATTTTTGGCATTTTACAAAAAAACTTGTTGAAGGTAATGAAAGGGGAAATCATCAAGACGTTTTTTGGAGGAGCATGCAGATGAATGGGATGATTAATACTAATACGGAAATCAATGAGCGTGGCTTTTTGCCGTATCCAATCATTTTAGCTGCAAATAAGGGTGAGCTAGAAGCAATGAAAGTAGTTGTTCTACATTATAGAAGCTATATGACAAGTTTATCCATGCGTAAGCTCCGTGATGAACAAGGTAACACTTATTGAGGCATCGATGAAGATACACGCGAACGCTTACGAGCGAAGCTTATGCAATCTGTTTTAACTTTCAAAATTTGAATACAGAATGGTTAGGTTTTCCCTTTCATTCATCATATATTTGTTCTTTGACAAAGAAAGCACGGAAGATTACGCCGTGCAGTATAAGCAAAAAATCAGATACGTTCTACTGATGATGAGCCAATTGATTCATACGCCATGACTTTCGTTAGAAACGAGCGATAATCTATGAATCTAATGTAATCGTGGTGGATTGCTGGCGATAACCCATCAGTTAGGATAATGATACTCCCCTATCGTCATGGTTCGAGCGTTTGAACCGTCGCAAGCTATGAGTAGGGCTGGAAGAAATACTTGCAGGGGTGAAATTCCCGTGGAGCTGCACCAGCAGCCGTCTGATTTTTTATATTCAATTTAGCAAGATAGGTTAAAGTAACTATCAAGTTATGACATTAAATCCTTTTTATTTTAGTGCAAGAGCCAAATTCACGCAACATATTAGAATTAGTTTTATAGAAGCGATATAATAATAGACAGATATCAAATAGCATATCCTAGTCTATGGAAAGGAGTTCATATGGTTACCGTCACTAAAAAAGACTTGATAGCGCTAGGTTATGGTCCCTCTTTTTCAGCTGATATCATTAGGGAGTGTAAAAAACTAATGATTTCAAAGGGACACACGTATTATCAATCAAAAAAGTTAGATCGTGTTCCAAAAGAAGCTGTGGAGGAAGTATTAGGGATAACTTTAGATGTGTGATTTGTACTTCTTGCACTAATTGCGTAAGGAGTGAAATCATGACTAAAGATATCGTCAAAAAGGCAAAGAATGGAACATATTATTTTCGTGCTAATTTAGGGTATCACCCCATCACTGGCAAGCAAATTCAGAAGTACCGCAGTGGTTTTAAAACTAAAAAAGAAGCAAGGGAAGAATATTCAAGGTTACTACTTACAAAACCAGATGCACTAGAAGAAAAGCAAGATGACGTTTTATTCCAACATTTTATTGAAGATATTTTCTTACCTTGGTATAAAACACAAGTAAAAAGAAGAACGTACGATAATCGATTACCGACTGTAAGAAAACATTTCACTTTTTTTAATAACTTAATCACAACGGAAATTACCCCGATCCATGTTCAAAAATGGCAATTAGCATTATCTAAAAAGAAGTATCGTTCTTCTTATATTAGAAATGTTCAAGGGTTGTTTTCTATGGCAATGGATCGAGCTGTTGTTTTAGGACTAGCTGAAAATAATCCATCGAAAATTGTAGGTAATGTGAAGAAAACAAAGACCAAAATAGACTTTTGGACAAAAGAAGAATTTGAAAAGGTCATCTCTCTTTTCTATAAAGAAGATTATTATCAACATTTTTTATTTATTTCATTGTGGTTTTTATTTATGACAGGCATGCGAATTGGAGAAGCCACTGCGATTCAATGGGAAGATATTGACTTTGACAAAGGTCTGTTATCTATCGATAAAACACTTTACTATAAGAATTTGGATAACTATTCTTTTGTAGAACCAAAAACAAAGGCTAGTGTTCGTCATATTGCATTAGATGGAGATACACTAACGTTACTCAGCGAATGGAAGGACGTGCAGCAATCTGTCGTTCAAACCAATTTTGTAATGAGCTATAATGGTATCCCCACACAAAAGCATACGTTAGCGAATGCCATTACACGTTTTTCAAAAAAAGCTGGGGTTCATCGAATTAGATTACATGCTTTAAGACATTCTCACGCTTCTTTGCTTATTAGTATGGGCGAAAACCCATTAATCATTAAAGACCGCCTAGGACATGAAGATATTGAAACGACACTTGGCACCTACGGACATTTGTATCCTAACAGTAACTTTGAAGTAGCCCATAAATTAGAAGGTATTATGTCTTACCAAACAGCAACAGAAAATGAAGATACTTCACCCAAGAATCAATTCACTGCTCGTTACCTGCGTAAAGGTTTAAAAACAAATAATGCAATAACAATGCAATGAAAATAGAGTAAAGAGCCGAAACCCTTATAAACAAAGGGGTTTCAGCTCTCCGACAACTACTCCCACTCAATCGTCGCCGGCGGCTTTGATGTAATGTCATAGACTACGCGGTTGACGTGCTTGACTTCATTGACAATCCGCGTTGAAATCAATTCCAGCACTTCCCATGGGATCCGCGCCCAGTCGGATGTCATGCCGTCGATTGACGTAACGGCGCGAATGCCGACGGTGTAATCATACGTCCGCGCGTCTCCCATTACACCGACGCTTCGCATGTTAGGAAGCGCGGTGAAGTATTGCCAAATTTCGCGGTCAAGTCCGGCCTTTTTAATTTCCTCGCGCAAAATGGCGTCGGACTCGCGCACGATTTCAAGCTTTTCTTCCGTAATTTCACCGAGGACACGAATGCCAAGACCAGGTCCCGGGAACGGCTGACGCCAGACGATTTCGTCAGGAATGCCGAGCTCTGTCCCGACTTTGCGCACTTCGTCCTTGAAAAGAGCGTTAAGCGGTTCGATTAACGTAAAGCTCATATCCTCAGGCAGTCCGCCAACATTGTGATGCGATTTAATCGTTTGCGCCGTGTCGGTTCCGCTCTCAATAATGTCGGTATAGAGCGTTCCTTGAGCAAGGAAATCCATGTCCTTCAGCTTGCCTGCCTCTTCTTCAAACACATAAATAAATTCGTTCCCGATAATTTTACGTTTTTGCTCCGGATCGGAAACACCTTTCAGCTTCGACAAGAAGCGTTCCTGGGCATCGATTTTAATCACGTTCATGTTAAAGCCTTCACTGAACGTTTCCATCACACTTTCTGCTTCATCCTTCCGAAGCAGTCCGTGGTCAATGAACATACATGTTAACTGGTCGCCAATCGCTTTATGAATTAAAACAGCCACGACCGAGGAATCAACCCCGCCGCTCAAGGCGCAAAGCACCTGCTTGTCCCCGACCTGGTCGCGGATCTTCCGAATTTCTTCCTCGATGAAATTCTCCATCGACCATTCACCCGCGCACTTACATACTTCAAAAGCGAAATTCTTTAATAAGGCGTCGCCAAACTCAGAATGACGTACTTCCGGATGGAATTGAACGCCGTAAAGCTGACGGCGTTCATCACTCATCGCCGCAACAGGGCAAGAAGGGTTGGAAGCATCAACGACAAAACCATCTGGCGGGGCGACAATTAAGTCACCGTGACTCATCCAGACAGACTGTTCGATCGGAAGGCCGAGAAATAAGTTAGACTGGTTTTCAACTTTGATGCGCGCTTTTCCGTATTCACGATGCTCGGCAGCTTCAACGCGCCCGCCAAAATGCTGGGTCATTAGCTGCATGCCGTAGCAAATCCCTAAAATCGGCACATCCAACTCAAAAATAGCCGGATCACATTTCGGCGCCCCTTCCACGTAGGCACTATTTGGCCCCCCTGAAAAAATAATCCCTTTCAGATTCATTTTCTTCAATTCATCTGCTGTAATCTTGTTGGAATGCAGTTCGCTGTATACCCCTAAATCACGGATTCTCCGTGTAATAAGCTGGTTGTACTGTCCCCCGAAATCAAGAACGACAATCATTTCCTGGTTTAACTCGTTCACTTCTTCCACACCCTTTATCTAATTTTCATTAAGAAAAGCGGCAAGCCGCCTTTCTTCCTAAGCACGCCAGTTCCCTTGAAATCACTAAAAGAGGCGACTCGAATGTTATCCCATTTATCTTTTAAAAAAAGCCGAAATCCGCCTTTGCTTCTCCACAACATACAAAGGCAGATTCCAGCATAACAGAATCTGCTTCATAGTCAGATGATTCTCGGTCATCCGGTAGAGACTCTTAGGCCATATTCCTAAGGATATACGAAGGCTTTTTCTCCTATACAATTAAGCACTGATTTATTTTATCAGTGAGCTATACGACGGTCAAGAATGGATTTTTCTGACCAGCGCTTCCCAGTTGCCTTTATGGGAGGACCAGCTCGCTTCAAGTGATTTCCCGCCGTAAACGAGGCGCTCATATTCATCGGTTAGCAGCAGCATTTCATCTGCGGCAAATTGTTCAGCCGTCCGGTTGGCGTATTCCCGCAGCGTTTCTCCGTCTTTCCGGCCCCAGCCAAACCGGTGAAGCAGCCATAATAAGCGCTCGTAGGCCGGAATAAAGGCCGTTTCATCCTTGCGGCTCATAAATCGCTTTAAAACCATATATTGCATAACCTTTTTATTTTTCAGGAACAGGATAAATAAGAGAGCTATCCCCAAAAGCACAAGCAGCGTCGCTCCACCTGGACGGGCCCAGCTTCCTGGCGAGATCGCCTGATTCTGCTCCTCTTCTTCTTCCAATTCCGCAAAGACATCTTCTACTTCCTCGTCCTCTTCCTCCTGGTCAGCTCCTGCCGAATCCGTCGATTCCGCTTCAAGCTCCGGCTCGATAAATTCAAAGCTGGAATCAAAGCCGCTTGTCGGTTCAAATGGAACCCAGCCTGCTTCGGGAAAATAAACCTCCACCCAGGAATGGGCATTGCCATTTGTAACCTGGTACACATTGCGATTCTCGTCAAGCGTGTCGATTTGTTCACCCTGGGTAAAGCCCTTTACCCAACGGGCCGGAATATCCAATGTCCGCAGCATCACGACCATCGAGGTTGAGAAATTATCACAATATCCCCGTTGTGTGTCAAACAAAAACTGATCGACATAGTCTTCCCCTTCACCCGGTACGGCGACATCATTTGTTTCATATTGAAAAAACGGCCCGGATAAGTATCTTTCAATCGCTTTGGCGCGGTCATAGCGATTACTTTCTTCTGCGGTGATTTCCTCAGCCAATTCCCGCACCCGATCCGGCAGTTCCTCCGGCAGCTGTGTGTAAAACTCCGTAATCTCAGCCGGATCACTTTCATGAGAAGAACGGAGCCCTTCAATATGGTAGGTCGGATAGACATATTCATAGCGATAGTTCGTGAGCCCGACTGGCTCATCACCGAAGGAGGTTTCCGCTTTGGCGGTAAACGCATCGACTGTCAGCTCGGCTTCCATAATGCTCGAACGCGTGATCAGCTCACCCGGATAAAAGAGATGAGCGTAGCTCCGGTTTGATTCGTCGGCAAACGCAACCTCTGCTTCCAGGTACTCAAGCTCATACATCCAGCTGTTTCCTTCCTGGAAAAAGCTTTGATTGCTTTCGACTTCCGGCGTCGTCGTCTCCCATCCCTTCCCCGTGTAGAAGTCCTTCGTTTCTCCACGCCAATAATGCTCCTGGGTGGCTGCCGCATAAAACAACGGAGTATCATCATCAACAAAGCCGCCCCCCAGCTGTTCATCATTATCGCCGTAGCCGATTCTTCTTACCGCATCACCGAACCCGTCTCCCTCGGCCCCAACAGCCGCTCGCATAAAGGGAACGGGATCGGCCCATTGCGGCTCGAGCTTCGGTGAGAGAAAGCCGAATATCCCACCGGTTACGACCATCGCCACAAGCAAAAGCGCCAGCCGTACCGGCAGAAGCCGCGGGGCAGAGGCGACTTTTTCCTGCTCAATCATCCGGTAAATCGTCACAAGTCCGAGCAGCAGGAAGCCAATTACGAACGTGCGAATAATCGCATAGGTCGCATCATAGACGGTGAACGTATCGAGAACCGTAATATAAACAACGGTGAGGATCAAAAAGAAAAAGATCCGCCGCGCGTATACGGTCCAATAGAATAATAGATAGCTCATAATCGCCAGAAGAAGAAAGAACAGAAAGCTGCGGAACAAATCCGTCAGCACATGCCACTGCCCGGTAAAAATATAGCCGACGTTGTCAACGAAATCAATCAAAAAGACGTTCATCCACTCAAGTGAAAGAAACGGCCCCTCAAAGAATACAAGAAACATGCCATAGACGATGACAACCGTTTTAATCAGCATCGAGACGAAAAGCGGCAATTGAATAAATGTCACGAAAAAGAAAATGGCGGTAAACAGGATAAAAATATGGATAAATCCCGTATCGGTAATATACGGGAGTGGCAAGAGCCATTCCATTAACAGCAGGAAGCTCAGCCCATACAGAAGAAAATCCCTGCCGAATTCCATCTGTTTTTTTTCTAAGCGCATGACTCTCCCCCCTTTTTCTATTCATCTTCAAAGAGAAGCACCGAAACCCCCATTGCCTTACATTCATCAATCAATCGGCGGTCGCTGTTTCCCAGACCTTTCATACATAAAGATACTTCTGCCTGCTGCGCCTGGATCGTTCGGCACGCTACCAATAATGCTTGATTGAGTTCGACACATACGAGGTAAACATGCATCCCCTTCCATTCGCTGAACAGGCGGTGCACCGGTTCAATCGGTTTATCAAGAGAAGACACCTGGGCTAACAATCTCAGCCCCTGGCTGACGGTCCGCTCCGAAAGAGAAATCGACGTCCATTCCAGAGAGCGGACAGCCAGCTCAATACTCTGGTACTTTTTGCAGAACTCCGCAACAAGCGAGGCGGTAAATTCCACCGTCTGCTCGAACTGCTCGGCAGAAGCGGCATTTCGGTAAGGATCAAAGGCGATCATAATCCCTTCTCCCTGAAACGATTCAAACTCCTTTGTCATTAAGGAAGCCGAGCGGGCCGACTGCTTCCAGTCAATACTTGTCAGCCTGTCGCCGGGTACATATTGCCGCACCCCTGCTAAAGAACGGTCTTCTTCAATCGCCTGACGTGAACTCGTTCCTTCCTGTTGTCTCGGGCGGCCGCTAGCAGGAACGGCATGCAGCCGGTGAATGCGCGGATAAACGAGAAGATCTGTCTGATGCGCGAGGACCATCCTTCTTTCAAACAAACCAAACAAATCACCAAAGACGAGAATGACCGGGCCAAAGGAATGAATCCCCCGTTTTGCCGCCTCCACCGTATACGTCAGCTCGATCTTTTGTTGAAAGGAAAAGAAAAACAAAGCCGCGGAATCAGCACTTCCAATCCGCTGCGGTACTGTATCCTGTATCCGTACATAAAAGAATGGCTGGAACCTGTTTTTATGAATGACGATCGTTACCGTCAGATCATCACCTGCCTGAAGCGAGCTCTTACTGACATTCCGTTCCACTTGCTTCACTTGAAAAGGAAACAGCGCTACTAGAATCGTAGATAGGAGCACGGTTGCCACACTGTAAAACAAAAACCAGCTGACAAATCCACCTTGAAACATCGCATAAGAAAATACCGCCCCGACGAGCACTACGAGGGAAACATATTTAAAAAAAGGCCGCAAAGTGTTGATCAGCGTCACGAGCGGGCCATCCTTCTTTGCGGAACAGGTACGGAAACCTGATCAAGAATATTTTCCACAGTTTGAGCGGCTGTCGTATTGGACATTTTGCTTTCTGCTGTCATCATCATCCGGTGTGCCAGCACAAATGGCGTAATATGCTTGACATCATCCGGGGTGACATAGTCTCTTCCCATTAAAAATGCGTAAGCCTGAGAAGCTCTCATTAAAGCGATCGTCCCCCGCGGGCTGACGCCGAGCTCAACTGCCTGGTGATTCCTCGTCGCATGCACAAGGTCGATCATGTACGCTTTGACCGGCTCGCTGACGATTGTCTTCGTGACTTCATTCTGAATCGCCACAACCTCCTCCGTCGTCATCACCGCTTCAATCCCTTCGATCGGGTGCTGATGCTGAAGGCGGTTCAACACCTCAAGCTCTTCCTGTTCACTCGGATAACCGAGCTGCAGCTTCAACAAAAATCGATCAAGCTGGGCTTCAGGCAATGGAAAGGTACCGGCGTACTCGACCGGGTTCTGCGTCGCCATCACGAAAAAAGGACGGTTCAGCTGCAATGTTTCC
Source organism: Halalkalibacter oceani (assembly GCF_023715605.1). GTDB lineage: Bacteria > Bacillota > Bacilli > Bacillales > Bacillaceae_D > Halalkalibacter > Halalkalibacter oceani. Next base: position 15,896 of record NZ_JAMBOL010000035.1, on the reverse strand, counting down.
CCGTCAACCGTCACACTGCTCTCCTCAAGCGATTCCAGCAGGGCGGATTGGGTTTTAGGCGACGTACGATTTATTTCATCAGCCAGCACAATATTGGCCATGATCGGCCCTGGCCGGAATTCAAATTGACGAGTATGCTGATTATATATAGAGACGCCTGTCACATCGGACGGTAGAAGGTCAGGCGTAAACTGAATCCGCTTAAAATCGGCTCCCAATGAGCGCGCGATTGCTTTCACCATCATCGTTTTTCCGACACCCGGGACATCCTCAAGCAAGACATGCCCTCCCGCAAAAAGCGCAACCAAACTCAGCTCGATTTCCTTTCTTTTACCTACTACAACTTGCTCAATGTTCGCAATCACTTTCTCGACTTGTTCAACCGCTGCTTCCATTCGACTGCCTCCAATCTATCATAACGCTGTAGTCCCATCATACCATTTAAGCCTTTAAAAATACGTTACATTTATTTTACCAATTTTACGCGCATTGTTCTGCTTGCTTGCCTTATTCCCTTTTTCCCTTTAGGAAAAACGCCTGAGCGGATGCCAATTTTTGTTACAGAGGTGGCTCAGGCAAGTCTGACTTTATACACAGTTTTGAAAAGAACCCGAAATTCCGCACTCGCCCAGTTCCTTTTTTCGGAGGGCGCATAATCTATAGTATCCTCACCTGAAAGGCGGTGCCAATATGAGCGGACATACTGGTGGTTATAGCAACGGTTTCGCATTACTTGTCGTTCTGTTTATCCTCTTAATTATTATCGGTGCTTCATACTGCTGCTAATCATCCACCTTGGTAGCAGTCAGACATAGGCACGACGAATGATGGGGTGTCGAAGCCGGTCAAACGCTGACCAATCCGCCACCCCATCATTCGCTTATTTATTCTTTCCCCGCGCTTCAATCGAAAACACCTTTTCTATTCTCCCATTTCTGATGCCGATGACTTCATCAGCAAGGTTCACCGTCGGACAAACATGATTCGGGATCACCTCGATTTGATCACCGATTCGCCAGGAATGCCCCTCCTCCAGTTCAATCACGCCATGCTCCTCTGACAGCCAGCTTACCCAGACATGATCCTCGCCTTTTATTCGGCCAAATCCTTTCGTAAAAGCACCCTGATCCGAGGTTAACGTTTTTGAGCCGGCATCAATAATGACGCGATCAGCAGCCGGTGCGCTGACAATTGTCGTATAAACAGAAAGCGCGCAATCCTGTTCGTCAACGACGCCGAGCGAAGCCAATGTCGCATCATTGAACACATAGGTCCCCGGCCTCATTTCCGTCAAACCCGGAAAGTTCTGCTCATCATACGCAGTCGGGGAAGAACCGGCGCTGACTTCCGGAATCTTGTAGCCGAGCTTGTCATCTACCATCTGCTGAGCGGACAGCAGACCTTCCGCCTCTAGCCGGCTGACTTCCTGCAGCTCTTCCTTCGTTCTAACTTTATAGGCAGTACCGGAATGCGTCATTACTCCGGTAATCTCCAAAAAGGACAGCTTCATAACCTGCTCCGCCAGTCTGACAATCTCCTCGGACGGCTGAAGTCCACAACGCCCCAATCCCGTATCTACTTCAAGATAAACAGGGATCTTCCTTCCAAGCTGCTCGCCAACAGCAGCAATTCCGCGCGCCACCTCCACACTATCAAGCGCGACAGTGACCTTTGTGTCCTTCGCAAGCTCCCGCAGGCGTTCAAGCTTCTTCTTTCCAATCAGCGGATACGCAATTAAAATATCATCAATGCCGTGCCGGCGCATTACCTCGGCCTCGCCCAGCTTGGCAACTGTAATCCCTGTTGCCCCGAGCGCGAGCTGCTGCAAAGCGATCGCCGGACTTTTATGGGTCTTCGTATGCGGACGAAGCTTCAGCTTCTTTCTCGCCGCGATATTCGCCATCCGCTTTAATTGCGCCTCCATTTTATCTAAGTCAACAACTAATGCTGGTGTATCGATCATGTTTCTCATCCTAAATCCCTCCTCCTACGAATTCGCGTTGAACATGCCTTCTCCTTCTACTGTAACCTGACTTCAATGTTTTTTCACAATTCCATGCTATGATAGTACCATAAGAAAACCGCGTAGCGGCTTTTCCTAGAAGCGGCGTGCGGAGCCGTTACAATCATGTAAGGCCGTCTGAAAGCGGGGTTCTTTTCAGACGGCCGCGTAACGTGCGGAGCCGATGTCCTTCCTCGAATCAGCCCCGGAAATTTTAATAAATGAAGAAATGGTGGAGACTGATGAAGCATATTCTTTCTGCTCTGCTCGCTGCCTGCCTCCTAACCGTTGGCGGATGCAGTGAGCAGCATTTTACTGAACCGCCTTCAGACAAGCCGCTGACGATCCTTTCGCACGCCAAAGAGCCGACGCTCACTTTTCTCGATGAAAACTGGCAGGTCGCAGTCACGGCGAACAGTCGCGCGGTGCTAACCGATATGATCCGGACCGGCGACCGGCAGCTCATCGCCACAAGTCAGGAGGAAACCTCTTTATTTCTGTTTGATCTCGCTGAAGGAAAAAGCCGCCCCTTGCTTGAATTGAATGAAGGATTAACGGCGCTGGCCTTCTCTGCCGAAGACGAGCAGCTCTATGTTTCCGATATCATCAACGATCAGGTTCACATCATTGATTACCACAAAAACGAGCAGCTCGGCAGCATCGACGTCGGCGAAGCCCCGACCGACCTCCATCTTGCCTCCGACGGTACATTGTACGTCTTAAATGAACGCAGCCATACCGTTACGGTCATCGACAGCGCCACTGCCGAGGTTTTAAGGACATTCTCCGTCATGGAGCGCCCGGTTGGACTGCTTGAAGACGGCCGTCAGCTATGGATTGGCGGGCATGGGCCATTCGGGGAATTAAATAATCGGATAATCGCCTATGATAAGGAAACGGGGCAGCCATTACAGGAAATCACGGTCGGCCTGATGCCTGTCGCATTTTTCAAGCAGCCGGATACTTCTTATTTGTATGTGCTATGTCACGGGGATCATTCCCTTTATAAAATCGATACGACAGAAAATGAGGTCGTTGACCGTCTGGAGGTTGGTCATAATCCAAACGGGATGGCGGGCAATCGTTCGACCATCGTCGTGACAAGCCTTGACAGTGATACAGTATCCGTCATTGACCTTGCCACGTTCTCGCTTATTCACGAAGAACCTGTGGCGCCGGGTCCTTATACTATTGTGCTGGAGGAATCAGAATGAAGACGCTGCCCCATATTCTCTTAGTCGATGATGAGGAAGCCTTGCTGGAGCTTGTCGCTTCTTATTTAAAAACTGAATATGAGGTGACCTGTGCCTCAAGCGGTGTCGAAGCACTCAGCCTGCTCGCCCGGCATGACATTGATCTAATTGTGCTCGATGTAATGATGCCCGGAATGGACGGCTTTACGACGTGCGAGAAAATCCGCGCCTTTTCATCCGTACCAATCGTCATGCTGACCGCCAGAAGCAGTGAAGAGGATAAAATCAAAGGGCTGAAAATCGGTGCGGATGATTACGTCGTCAAGCCTTTCAGCCCGCGCGAGCTGATGGCGCGTATTGAAGCGGCATTGCGCCGCAGCCGCGCTTTCTCGCAGCCGCATGAGGTTTTACGTCGTGGTCCCCTGCTCATTGATAAGCATGCCCGTGAGCTGACACTGGCCGGCACGGCGGTTCCCATTACAAGGCGCGAGTATGATCTGCTCGTCTTTCTAATTGAGCACGAAGGTCAGGTTTTCACCAGAGAGCAGCTCTATGACAGGATTTGGGGCATCGACTCGGAGTACGGCACGCTCCGGACAGTCGACACTCATATTAAAACATTACGGCTGAAACTAAAGTCGGCTGGTGCGATGATTAAAACGGTCTGGGGCATCGGCTACAAATTCGAGGGGCAATCATGACACGACTTTCCATTAAAACGAAGGTATGGGCAACGGTTTTCGCGGTCGCGCTCTTTTTCCTCGGGGCGGGCGTCATGTTAACCTTCTATTTGTATGAACGGCTTTATCTCGATAAGCAGATTGAGCTTTTCGTCAGACAGGGAGAAGAGCTTGCTGAAACGTATCAGACATCTGGCAACAGCGAAGCATTTGCCGAACGGATCGACTGGGTAACTGAAAGCACAGCCGCTGACATTCTGTTTACCGCTGACCCGATGCTGCTTGGCGGCGGCTCGCCCTTTGATCCATACTCCAATGAAACACTGATTACATTTGAAGAGCGGCAGCAGCTGCTCAATGGTGAAACGGTTGTCATGATTCGGCCTCATCCCCGTTTTCAGCAGGATATACTCGGGGTGGCCATTCCGCTCTTCCACGACGGTCATCTGGCGGGATCGATCTTTTTAACGAATCCTCTTTCAGAGGTGCATGAACCATTTTTGGCGATTCGCGATACGCTGGTAATCGGCATGCTTGTATTCTTCCTGCTTATTTTGTTCCTTGGGCGAAGAATCACCAATGCCTTCGTTGCCCCACTGCTTGAAATGAAGCAGATTGCCGGACGGATGGCTGGCGGCGATTTTTCCCAGCGAATTGCGATCGAGGCGCGTAAGGACGAGCTTGGCCAGCTTGCTCAGTCTTTTAACACGCTTTCAACTTCTCTGGAAGAAGTCGAAATGAAGCGGCGTGAATTTCTTGCCAATGTTTCACATGAGCTGCGCACTCCGTTAAGCTATATGAAAGGCTACGCAGAAGCTGTGGAGGAATCGGTGATTGAGCCGAAAAAGGGACTGACGATTATTCAAAATGAAGCGAATCGGCTGGAGCGTCTTGTCAATGATTTGCTTGACCTCGCTCAGCTGGAAGGGGAATCGTATCCGATGAAGCTCGAACCGATCGCCTTTGCCCAGCTGATCAATGACGTCGTTGAAGCATTTGAAGTGATCAGTGAACAAAGAAGTGTCACGATTAAGCGACAGCTCGATGAAGACTGCATCATTTCCGGCGACAGCGACCGGCTTGAACAGGTCGTGCGCAACCTGCTCGATAACGCGCTACGCTATTCTCCACCGCATGAAACAATTGACGTCACTCTCGCGGTTCGAGGTGCCTCGGCGGAGCTGACCATTTCCGACAACGGGCCCGGGATTCCTAAACAGGATGTGCCGCATGTGACAGAGCGCTTTTACCGGGTCAACAAAGCCCGCACCCGGAAAGATGGCGGTACCGGTTTAGGCTTGGCCATCGTCGCCCAAATTGTGAAGAAGCATCGGGGAGAGCTTGAGTTCGTTTCAGGAGAGGGCGCCGGTACGATCGTCCGCCTCGTCCTGCCGCTGGAAATGTGAACATTTTCGCGCAATGATGAAATTTCACTCCAGCTTCACAATTTCACGCTAAAATTCAGATAGATGCATATTCAAGAAAGGTGATTATCCAATGAAATTAGTAGTAAAAAGCTTACTTATGCTAACGATTTTGCTTACGGCAGCCTGCCAGGCAGAACCGGAAGACGAGCTGGGAGGCGGCGTCGCCGCTCCATTAGAAGCAGAAATTATCGCGCCCGACACAGCCGAACCAAATGAAGAGCTTGAATTGGCGGTCCGCGTCACCCAGGGTGGTGAATTGGTTGACGATGCCTCGGATGTTCAATTTGAAATCTGGAAGGCCGATGATCGCGACAATGGCGAGATGCTTGAAGCGGAGCACGCCGGTGACGGAGTCTATCAATTGACCCATGCCTTTGCCGAGGACGGGCTCTATTCCGTTCAGACGCATGTTTCCGCCCGCGACTTGCACGTCATGCCGGTACAGGACATTGCCGTTGGCGATGTATCCGAACAGGAATCCGCTCATGAGCAGACCGACAATGAAGAAGATCATCACGCTCATGACCATCATGAATAAATGAAAGGGGAAAATTGATGAAGAATTACTTTTTGCTGCTAGCTTGTATCTATTGTCTCTTGCTCTTTCCAGCCGCCGCCGGCGCTCATTCCCACCTGGAATCATCAACTCCGGCCGACGGAGAAACGGTTGAAGAACCACTCGATACACTTGAACTTCAATTCGATGCCGGAATCGAGCCATTAAGCACCATCCAGCTATTTAACGAAAATGAAGAAGAAGTGCCGGTTGAGGACATCAGCATTGACAGCCCTGTTCTAACAGCTTCTCTCGCTGAGCCACTGGCAAATGGCCAATACCGGGTCGCCTGGACGATTATCGGCGCAGATACTCATACTACAGAAGGTGAGTTTTCATTTTCTGTCGATGCACCAGCACCAGAAAATGAAGCGGCTACAGAGGAGCAGGACGCTCCAGTAACCGAAGAGCCGGAAACGGAACAAGAAGAGACCATTGAAGAAGAAACAACAGAACCTGACCTGGCAACAGCAGACGAAGAAGAAGATCCGCCAGCAGCCGAAACGATTGTGCCCCTATTGACGACCGCCGTCGTCATCATCCTATTTGGCGCATTAGCCGGCTGGTTAGTCAGACGGAGAAAATAACACATAGAGAAGAGCTTGAGATAAAAAGGTTGCTTTTCCATTTGTCTCAAGCTCGAAGCAGTGCGCAAAGTCAGGCGCAGAACAGAGCCGCTGCCATGTTTTAAGGTCAACAACAAGCAGGTTTCTTCTTGTGGACCGCGCAGCGGGCAGAGCCCATTGCTCTTCTTTGAATAGGCTTACCAACTCCCTTGAAATGGCTACATGGGTGGCTGGAATTTTATAAATGCTTATCTGTCAATGAAAAGACCGCCATCTCATCAGGAGAAGCGGTCTTTTCATTTTATCCAGGTCTATTTAGCGTCCTGCTTCTGATAGACCAGCAGAGTGGCGGCATTTAACAAAATCGTAATGATCAGAAGAACAGAAGAGACGAAGGCCACTGCACCAGCCGTATCCATCAGAGTGGACCACTCCTCGATCTTTACTAAATGATGGTGATAAAAAATTTGAAAGCACAGTGAAATTGCACAGGCACTAAGACTGATAATAACCAAAACAACCCACCTCTTATTCTCATGGTTATCATCTCTATATCGATTAAGATTAATAATAGGAAGTATCCAAGCAACTAATCCAAGAATCAAACTTCCAGCGCTAAGCATACTCATCAATTTTATCCCCCCTTGTATGTATCGGCACGCCCTCGATAATATACAAGCAGAAGGACTATCTTTCATTCATCCGTCTACTCTACTTCAACTTCTTTTACCACTTCTATAGGTTCATCACTCGCTACATCAACCGGTGCTTCTGAATGACTCAAGGTTACACCTTTAAGGGATTTTTGATGCTCCTCAATAGCGTTCTCTCCTTCCATATCTATTTCGGCTACCGGAACAAACGGAGTAGGGTCCATATGATCCATGGGCACGGTGTCTTCATGAGCATTTACGCCTGCTACAGCTTCAACCGGTGCTTCTGAATGACTGATGGGTACACCTTTAAGGGATTTTTGATGCTCCTCAGTATCGTTCTTTCCCTCCATATCTATCTCAGCCACCGGAACAAACGGAGTAGGGTCCATATGATCCATGGGCACGGTGTCTTCGGAACCGTTACCAAATGGAAGATCACTTGATGCCCATCCGACCGTGCCAGTTCCAACTCCCGCAAATAAAATAACCGTTAACGTGATCATCATCATCGCTCGTCTCTTTCGCATTTTTCCAGCCTCCATTTTATATTCTCGTTATTGTTTTTTGGCCTGGTCGCAGCTGTAAAGACTCTCTCATAACCTCAGCTTGTCCTTTCAATCTTTGAAAGACATTCATTCTTAATAGTTTCAGGTTACAATATCCAGAGACACAAAACAATACTTAAATTGGGTAAATAAGGAAAGTTCATGCAACAAGAGAACAAAAAGAGCCGCCCGCCAAACTCATTTTTCAGGGCAGCTCTCATTTTATTTAATAATAAGGATAGTATGGATAATAAGGATAATAAGGGTAATACGGATAGTACGGGTAGCCTGGATAAAAAGCGCTTCCTGCTAACCCGCCAAGAAAGCCGCCGAGAAATGCTCCTCCGCCATAGAAAGGCCGGCGTCCAAAGCCTCCCCAGCCGCCATAGCCGAAGCCGCCGCCAAATGGCCGGCGTCCCCCGAAGCCAGGTCTTCTTACATCTGCTCCATTCATCGCTGCTCCTCCTCATTCATAGTGTCACTCTAGCCTATGCACGTCACAAGGAGGTGGTGACCGTTTTACTCAATCGCTCCGGCTACATCATACGGCTGTAAATCAAGCTCCGTTTTTTCTCCACGCACAAGCCTGGCCAGCTCCGCTCCGAGAAACGGCCCGACCGTTAACCCGGATGCTCCGAGACCGTTGGCGACAAAGACGTGCTCATGACTCGGAAGCCTGCCAATAACCGGCAAAAATTCCGGCGTATACGGGCGGAAGCCGACTCTTGTCTCTAGCACCGTACTTTCAGCAAGACCCGGCGCCGTCTTCAACGTCTTCTCAAAAATTTCATTCATACCAGCAAGCGTTCTCCGTTGATCAAAGCCTTTCTCATTTTCATGCGTCGCCCCTGTCACCACATGCTCCCTACCGAATGCCAGCATATAGTGGTTGGCCGGAGCCATCACGACAGGCCACTCGCCTGTATCGGCGCCGGGTAAAGCCAAGTGAATAATTTGCGCTTTTTGCGGACTGACCATGAACTCCACTCCAAGCGGCGCCAATAGCGCTTTGGCCCAGGCCCCGGCCGTGACGATGACCTGGTCGGACAGTAAGCTCTCCCCGTTTACCCGGACGACAAGATCAGCGCCCTCATAAGCGAATGTCGCATCCCCCTTCACTTCCTTCGCCCCATATCGCAAGGCGGCTGTCAGTAAGGCCCTTCGCAGTGACCGGCCATTCACCCTTGCCGCGCCGCTCACATAAACCGAGCGATAGCCCGGTGCCAACAGCGGAAACAATGCTCTCGTTTCCTCTTCAGAAAGCGGGATCACCTCGCCAATTTCAGGAGCGTCCTCGCGCCGTTTGAGCGTCCGCTTCACCATTTCCAACTGCTTTTTTTCCTCGGTATGAAGACTAATCGCTCCGACTTTTGCATAGCCCGTATCCGGCTCTCCCTCTTCCTCCAGCGCCTGAATGAGTGTCGGATAATAGCGTGCTCCCGCTTTTGCAAGTTGATACCAGGCCTGATTACGCCGCTGTGAAATCCATGGACAGACGATTCCCGCCGCTGCATCCGTCGCCTGCCCCGGCTCTTCCCGGTCTATCATCGTCACCTCGACGCCGGCCTTTGCCAGATGATAAGCCGTTGCCGCTCCCAAAATCCCCGTTCCAATCACACTTACAGTCTGCATCAAAACACCTTTCCTTTTCTACGTTCCTATCGGCTATTTTACTAGAAGAAAACCGATAGCTCAAATCACCAGAGAGTGATCAGGCGCGAATTTCCTGGCGCATGAAAATCAGATACGAGATGCCAAAGCAGAGGCAGGTCGCCGCCAGCAAGCCGATAAATTGCGGCCAGATTAATAATAGACTTTGCATGAAAGGCAAAGGGGTCGGGATTGCTCCGACTGCCTGCTCCATCGTCAGCGGACCTAACGCCCGAATCGAAGGAGTGAGCAGGATCGTCGTCATTTCACTAAATAAATAGCTCGGATTGAGCCGCGATAGCATTTGCATAAAGGCAAATTGAGCAGGGTCATTGGCCGACGACTGGCCGCTGACCAAATTGACAAGCATCGAATAAAACAAGCTAAAAAACAGCCAAAGTCCAATACTGGCAAGCGCTGAAGTCGCCGTTTGCTTGAAGCGGACCGAAAACAAAATCGCCAAATTCAGCCAAAAACCGATATAGATCACGCTCAAAAACAGAAATGTCACCATCCTCGCAAATTCATCCCAAGTGGGAGGAAGACCAATCGAGAGAATTCCTAAGCCAATTACTAAAAAGCCTAACGAAAAAATAAAAAAGGTCACAATGAGCAAGGTCGCGACAAATTTCGCATTAATTAAGTAATCACGGGGGATCGGCTGGGAAACGATGCGACTCAATGTTCCTTTATTGCGCTCGGCACTGATCGCATCAAAGCCGAGACCGATTCCAAGAATCGGCCCGAGAAAACTAATAAAGGTAATAAACGGCGGCAATGAGCCGTTCTGATCGGTTAACGTAAATAAGTTCAAAAACAGAAACGACTGATTCGAGTCAATCTCAGCTGCCGCATCACGAATAGCCGAAAGCGCTGTGTAAAGGGAGGCGAAGCACGTCAAAAAAAGAATAACGAGCAAAATGACAAACCGCCAGCTGCGAATATGATCGCCAACTTCTTTTTGGACGATTACCCAAAAGGGATGCATCGGTTTGAATGATTCTTCCGACTCGCGACGTTTAAACTTCAGCTTAACCTTAGGAAACTTCACGAGACACTCCCCCCTCAAAATAGTGATGATAAATGTCATCCAAACCATATTCCTTCAAACCAAACTCATGAAGAGAGGCTCCAGATTGTACGATAAAGCCCGCCAGCCGGGCTGAGAGATCAACCTCTGTCTTAATAATGAGCTGTTGCCCGCTCTCTCCTTCCTCTACAGAAAAGACACCATCAACCTTCTGAAGCTTTTCGATCAGATCAGACGGTTGATTCGAAACATTGGCATAATAGGTTAACTTGTAATCTGGAAATAGTTTACGTGCCAATGTCTGCACATCGCCTTCAGCCAAAAGCCGGCCTTCAACAAACAAGCCGACCCGGTCGCAAATTTGTTGAACCTGATGAAGCTGGTGAGAGGAAAGCAGTACGGTGATTCCTTTTTCTTTACTCAAATAACGAATAATCCGCAGCAGCTCTTGAACCCCTTGGGGATCAATCCCCAATGTCGGCTCATCAAGAATAATCACTTCCGGGTCTTTTATTAGCACATCGGCCAGGCCAAGCCGCTGCCTCATCCCACGGGAATAATGACCAGCCTTTTTGTCTTTTGCCTGTTCAAGTCCGACCTGCTTCAGCAAACGCTCCGCCCGCTCTGTCGCCTCTTGCTTCGGCACACCGTTAATGAGTGCGGTATACACGATATTCTCCAGGCCGGTCCGCTCCTCATAAAAGCCGATATTATCCGGCAAATAGCCTACCTTCCGCTTCACTTCGATCGGCTGACGCGTGGAATGATAACCGCAGACGATCGCCTGCCCTTCGCTCGGTTCAGAAAGGCCGAGCAGCATGAGAATCGTCGTTGATTTACCAGCTCCGTTCGGCCCTAGCAATCCAAAGACCTCACCACGATGAATCGTCACATTCAAATGGTCGACCGCACACTTCTGTGAATAATATTTCGTCAGGTCAGTGATTTCGATAATAGCTTCTGTCATCGTTATCTCCTTCCATATTTGCGCATCATATAGTAAATACCGGCCAGTACACACGCGATAATGAGGACACCAATCCATCCCCAGAGGAGCGACGTTTCAACCTGCATGCGAAAATCAGCTTTTCCCGCTGTTCCGGCTCCATTCGCCTCAATCGAAACGATATAGTCACCGGCAATCGCGTCCTTGCTCGCCTGAATCGTCGTCTGAACCGTTTCGGTTTGACCTGGTTCAATAACCGGAATGGTATCCTGAGCAAAGGTGACAGTCCAGTCTACCGGCTGCTGGGCGCTCAGTTTCACATCATTGATCGGCACGGAGCCTGTATTCGTGACAGCAAGCTGAATCGTCTTCTCCCTGCCGGCTGTAATATCTTCACTTAACTTCCCGGAAGGCGTCGAAACCTCCATTGCGTAATTCCCGGTAATCACCGTCTCCAAATTGACCTCGGCATTCGTAGAATTGGTCGATGCCGAAATTGGTATTGAATAATCACCCGCCTCCACTTCAGGCGGCGGTGTAACAACGACATCGAAGTCCTTTGTCGCATTTGACTCCGCGGTCACGGAGGTCACATTTTCCCCGTCAACCTGAAAGCTGACACCCCAGCCCTCCGGCGCATTTGCCTTCAGCGCATAACGCTGCTCCTCCGCTGTCCTGTTTCGCAGCGTGACCTTATACGTAAACGTTGAATCGGCATGACCCTCCATATTCGGCTGCTCCGAGGTCAGCTCTGTTCGAAACGTTCCCTCCTCCGTCACATCGATCTGTATAGGAAGCGTCTCAACGACTCCGCTTCGGTTTCTGGCAATAACATCAAAGGAATACGTCCCTTTCTCCACTTCCAGCGGAACATCGACATTAATTGAAAAATCAGTGAACTCATTCGGCTTAATTGCCAGCTCATGTAGTTGCCAGCCCCCCGAAATAAGCTCGTAGCTCCATTGCTCCGGCAAATTTGCCACCTCAATCGACACTTGCTGAATCTCTGCTGTTTCATTCATTACCTCAAAAGAATAATTGATTGATTCCCCCGGCGTAACCGCTATTCCCGTATACGGGGTATAAAGTTCAATGCCTCCCACTGCAAAAGATGATGCTGGAAATGCTCCGACCATTACCAGCATAACAGCCATCAGTAGAGCAAACCGTTTTTTTCTCATGTAACCTTCCCTCCTTCTATTTTCATTAAAAGTACGAAACCGATGGAAAATTGGATTTAAAAAAATAGTAAATTTCTAAATCCAAATCAATGTTTCAGGAGTATTATTAATAGAAAGAAGGTTGAACCCAGGAAAAAGGTAGGTGAGTTTCATGCCCTCTATTTCTGATGAAGAATATTTGCTGAAGCAGATCGAAAATGGGTCTTCCAAGGCGTTTGAACAGTTTTATGACCGCTATTCTCCGTTTGTGTTTCGCATTGCTCTCGGCATCTTAAAAAATCACGCCGACGCCGAGGATCTTTGTCATGATGTCTTTATTGAGCTGTATCATCATGCCGCTAGCTATAATCGGGATAAAGGAAGCATTGAAGCCTGGATTGCCGTAAAAACGCGAAGCCGCTGCCTCGACCGGTTGCGTCGGGCAAAGCGGATTCATTCCAGAGTGGAAGAGGAATTACACAACAAGCCGGCCGAACAACCGCCGGTTGAGGAACAGATTATTTTGAAGGATGAACGGGAAACCATCCATAGAGCGCTTAACGGCTTGCCCGCAGCACAGAGAGTGGCCATTTACGGGAATTTCTTCTTAGGTCATTCCCACCGCAAGCTTGCGTCTCAGTTAAATCGCCCATTAGGGACGATTAAGTCTCTTGTTCGTTATGGTATGAATAATATGCGAAAATACTTGAAGGAACAAACGAAGGATTACCAAAGCAAGAGGTGAATAAAATGTCTTGTCATAATCATTTTTCAGAGGAACAGATTATCGACTATCTCCGCGGTGAAGCCGAGGATGAAGCCAGCGTGAAACAGCATCTCGACCACTGTCCGCATTGTCAGCAGCTTCAGGAACAATGGAAGCCCTTTTTTGCCAAAGAAACAGAAGCGCACATCCGTCCACCGGAACGCCTGAAAAAACGGATTTTACATACAATTCGAACCGAACAGCGAAAGCCCTTTTTTCATTTTCTGACACTGCGTCCTCTGACAGCACGGTTCAGCCTCGTCGTCATCGTCCTCCTGCTCGGCTCATGGCTGACAATCAGCCAGGTGCAAAAGACGTCCCTTCAGCATTCAGCCGAAGAGCCGCTGCCATTTTTAATGAACGAAGAAACGACATTATATGAAATTTCCCCGGAGGATAACACCGCGATTAAAGGCTATGCCTGGATCAACAACGACTCAAACGAGCTGATGCTGCTCGTCGACGGCCTGCATCCGGTCTCACTCAACGACTACCAGGCCTGGATCCGCTCGACCACTGACTTAAAGGACGCCGGCATTATCCAAGTTAATGGCGCCCAGGGCCAGCTCTACCTCCAGGATGATATCGTCAACCAGCTCGACCACATCATCCTCAGCAAAGAACCACGCGGAGGCAGCATCCAACCAACCGACCCGAATCCGTTTTTGATTAAGCTGAGCATGCCGTGAACGGAGGATGTTTAGAAGATGTTGAAGGGGGGATTTCCCCCTTTTACGTGTTACTATTAGTTGAAATAGATAGTTCTTAAAAAACCTTTTGAGCAGATTTGGTCTTGTCCCTATAACGACACGATTCAAACATGGGTGTTACAAAAACCAATCCATTGGACTTTTTGCTATTCCATAAACGGTTTTCTTCAAATTTTTAGGATTCGAGACTTGATATAAGTAAATAGAATCTACATTATTATCAATTATATTGTTAAGTTCTGCTAAGCATTGAGTCAGTTTCCCTTTTGTAATTTCACCTTCAAAAACAGAATTCTGACTCCAATCTAAATATTCCCGTAATTTTTTACAGACCTTTCCCACCCTTTTACGCTCCACATCGTAAGTGATAATGACAAACATATTCACCACCACGCTTTCAACGGTTTATAAACATCATCTCCAATCAGATGCTTGATTAACTTGTAGCATTCGAGTCTAATTAGATAACGATAGCTTGTTTTACGTTTTAATGCTCTATGCATTACACTGCTTTTTAATCTCTCTTCCCATGCTCTAATAAAGCGCTTCTTCCCTTCTTCATTTAAAAAACAGATTTCTCCTTCTAAGTATTCAAAGTGCTTTTTTGTAATAGATCGCTTATTAATAAGAGAAAAAATAATAGGGTCTACAATTAAGGGTTTAAAGATTTCAGCCAGATCAAGGCATAAAGAAAATCGTTTAGTCGAGGGTTCATGCAAATAGCTAACCGTTGGATTTAAAGTTGTGCGATAGATTTCTGAAAGAACAATTTGGTACATGAGTGAATTCCCAAAAGAAATCATTGCATTCAGCGGGTCACGCGGCGGATGTTTTTCCCGCTTTTCAAACCCAATATCCTGTTTTAGAATTTTATTAAATGCTTGATAGTAGCTTTTTCGAATTTGCCCCTCTTTTCCCATCAAGGAGGAAATGTCTGTGCAGGTTTGCATCTCAAATAGCTCTTTCTCAATGATTTTCACAGCCTCTGCTGTCTGTTCCTTATGTCTTCTTAAATTTCGAAGCATATGATGAACAGCGCCTTGCATAAAACTATGAGCTAAATATAAGCGTTTATACTTATGTGTATAATGTTCTGCTTGATTGACTAGCAAAAAACCAGAAACCGACTTTTCTCTCGGATAATAAGTGCCCGCATAAAAGCCATAATAGTTGTAAACATGAACACATATATCGTATTGACTAAGATAATTAAGTAACTTCGTGTTAAATTCCACTTCTCCAAAAACATGAAGGTTTCGAATTTTTTCAACCGGTAACGGTTTCTGTTGCCCATCCTGATTGATATAATAAATGGTATTGTGCTTTCGTTTTAAGGCTCCATTTGAAAAGACATAATGGTCACGCATCATCCTCATCACCCTCCCCAGCATAACAAAAACTATAATATGCGCACTTCTTGCAATAGGAGAGCTTCTTAAGACCAGGTGGTTTTTGTTTCTCAACCACTTTATAGGCCTCAGCGATAGCTGCTTTGATCTCTAATTTCTCTTGCGGACCAAGTAAGATTTCTTCCGTTCGTCTCTCCTTTGTATAACTGATTAGTCCTTTCTTCACTACTCCACGTAACTGTAACTGATATAAATAAAAAAGCATCTGCAAACGATCCGATTCTCTCATTCGACTTGATAACTTTACTTCTCTGACAAATTCCCCATCAATTGAATCAATTTTAAATTCGTTATCAATTAAAACTTCCCGTTTTTCCAATCTGGGATATGCCGATTCATGAAGAACACTCCCTTGTAACACTTGATCCGACTCATTCTCCATCTGAATCCCATGCTTATATAACCACAGCTTCCGCTTGCAAAGTGACAAATAATGAATATCTACACCACCAATGGATTGCTGCTGCATCTTTTTCCTCCCTCAATAAAGTTTAATTTTCTCGCTAATACTCGTGTATTCTCCAAATTTCACTAACACCAAATAGTAATCTCACCAGTACTACTGGATAGAAGTAGAACGAATTAAAATTTCTTACAGGG
>NZ_JAMBOL010000034.1 GCF_023715605.1 Halalkalibacter oceani | reverse complement strand
TCCCCTGTAAGAAATTTTAATTCGTTCTACTTCTATCCAGTAGTACTGGTGAGATTACTATTTGGTGTTAGTGAAATTTGGAGAATACACGAGTATTAGCGAGAAAATTAAACTTTATTGAGGGAGGAATGAGCAATGAAAGTCGTTTTACTAACAGGAGCAAGCAGCGGGATCAGGTATCAGACAGCGCAGCTTTTAGCGCAGCGAGGGTGCAAAGTATACGGCGCCGCCCGCCAAGTGAAAAGGATGAAGCCATTGCAAAAGTGGGGCGTCATTCCTGTTGAGCTTGATATGACGGACGAGAAATCGATGGAAAGCTGTGTCAAAATGATCATCGAAAATGAAGGGAAAATAGATGTGCTCATCAACAATGCAGGGTACGGGTCGTATGGCGCAGTCGAGGATGTTTCTCTTGAAGAAGGACGCAAACAGTTTGAGGTGAATTTATTTGGCGTTGCCCGTTTAACACAGCTCGTTTTACCGGTGATGAGAAAACAACAAGCGGGAAAAATTATTTCGATTTCCTCTGTCGGCGGAAAAATCACGACATTATTTGGAGCCTGGTATCACGCTACGAAATTTGCATTGGAAGGGTTCAGCGACTGCTTGCGGATGGAAGTGGCGGAATTTGGGATTGACGTTGTATTAATTGAACCAGGAGCGATCAAAACAGAATGGGGGAGCATCGCCGCCGATCATCTATTAGCAAGCGGCAAAGGCGGCGCCTACGAGGAAATGGCGGTCAAAACAGAGGAAAGTATGAGGAAGCAATACACGTCTAACCTGCTTTCAAAGCCGGAAAGGATTGCAAAAGTAATCGCGAAGGCTGGTGACCGAAAACGTCCTAAAACACGCTATTTAATCGGATTTGACGCTAAGCCGATTCTTTTGATGAAAAGACTTCTCCCTGACCGCGTTTATGATAAACTGGTGAAAAATATGTTGTGAGGGCGGGCGTAGCTGTGAAAATAACGATGACAAAACAAATGCAACTGTTTATTGAATCATTGGGAATTTCAATCGATGCTCTGCTGAAAAAAGCGAATATCGCCGATGCACGCTGGCAGCATACGCTGACGATCAGTGATCTTGACTATGTCAATTTGCTTCAGGAGCTTGATCAGCTGTTAACAGATGAGCAGCTCGTCGTCTTTAGTCAAATTGAAAACCTCAACATGTTTATCCCGCCACTGTTTGCGGCACTGACAGCAAAAAATGGATATGAAGGCATTCAGCGGCTCCAGAAATATAAACGTTTGATCGGTCCAATGGAAATGAATGTCATCGAGACCGGACAAACACTGAGCATTACGTTTTCATTTGTCCGAGTAAATCAGGAGCTCCCCCGGTTCGCTCTGTTGGCAGAGCAATTATTGCTCGTTAGTTTAGTACGGACGGGGACGGGAGAAAACGTGATGCCGCTTATGATTGAAGGTCCGTATTCATATGGAGCGAAAATCGAAGAGTGGCTCGGGGTAAGTGGAATAAAAAGCGTGAAAAACCGGCTCGTGTTTAAGAAAGAGGATGTGATGCAGCCTTTTCTCACGGAAAACAATGTGATGTGGGGGTATTTAGAGCCGGAATTTACGAAAAGACTTTATCAGGTTTCCACGGAAAAAACGTTCTCGCAAAACGTTCAGGCGAAATTATTCTCAGCGATTCCGAGCGGGAGTTTTACAGTCAAAGATGTCGCCAAATCAATGGGAATCAGCGTCCGGACGCTGCAGCGGAATTTGGCGGCGGAAAATACGACATTCCAGAAGCAGCTTCAAATAGTGCAGCAGCAATTAGCTTTTCATTATTTGCAGCGATCCGACTTGACGACAGATGACATCTCCTACTTGCTTGGGTATGCGGACACGAATTCATTTGTCCGTGCTTTCAAAAGATGGACGGGAAAAACACTTTCTGAATACCGATTGCCTCGCTAGTCGTAACAAGCTTGTCCCGCAAAGGCCATTCTCAGCCTTTTGCGGCAAGTTCATTTCCATTCATCAAGCGCTTCAGCTTCTTCTCGGTTCCCGTGTTTTCAACAGGGGTGTAGACACTGCATCGTACATCATGATGGCCCTGGACTTGTAAAGAGGTCAGATTGAAAACCATTTTCCCCGCCTTGGCATGACGGAATTCAATTTGAATGTCCGGCGCCGAGCTGACTTCGCTTTCATGCCACAATTGCCGGAACTCCGGATAGTCGTTTTCCAGTTCTTCAATGAAATCAATGTACCAGTGATCAGCAACATATTGCCCGTAATACGTCCGGAAAATCGCGATAAACCCTCTGACGAATTCGACCCAGTTGACTGCCAGGCTTCTGAATTCCTTGCGTGCAAAAAGCAGCCGGATCAAGTTTCTTTCAGCTGGCGGAATTTGGGCGAAATCGAGGAACACATTGGCCGCAGCCTCATTCCAGCCGACGATAAAGCAACGGCGGTCGGTGATGATCGAAGGGCAGTTTCTAAGCTCCTGTAGAATCTTTTGCAGCGGGGGGCTGATCTGAATCTCTTCCGGGGCGGGAGCGGGGCGCTCCGTTCCTTCATCCAGGGCCAAGCCGTACAAATATTTTTTTTCGTCTTTATTCAGTTGCAATGCCGCTGAAATACCTTCTAATACAGAGGTGGAGACATGAATGTCCCGTCCCTGCTCAAGCCATGTGTACCACGTCGTGCTAACGCCTGCCAGTTGGGCAACCTCTTCCCTCCGCAATCCTGGAGTTCTGCGGCGAATGCCTGTTGGCAGTCCGACCATTTGCGGATTCAGCTTTGCCCGTTTTCCTTTTAAAAAATCAGATAATGCTTGGAGTCTCGTTTCACGATTCATCGTCGTTCCCTCTCCCATTTGCTTATGCTAGTACTCATTATACTATGATAAACAACAACTTGTAATAGGATGGGAACACGTTAAACTAAAGAAAACGCGATGGGAGGCTGGGAAATGAAAAGAGTTGTGATTACCGGGATGGGGGTCATCTCGCCCCTTGGTCATGATGTCGATACGTTTTGGAAGCACTTAGTTGAAGGGAAATCGGGCATTTCACCGATTGATACGTTTGATGTGGCTGACTCGAAAACAAAAATTGCCGGCCTTGTGCGTGACTTCAATCCGGAAGCACGCTGGGGAAGAAAAGAAGCACGGCGGCTCGACCGGTTTGTGCAGTTTGCCCTCGCAGCAGCTGAATCCGCTTTAGAGGCGGGACGGTTCGAGCCGGAAGAGGTTGACCGTGAGCGCTTTGGCGTTTTTGTTGGCTCAGGAATTGGCGGGATTCAGACGTTTATAGACAATGTCAATCTATTAAATGAACGTGGGGCCGGACGGGTCAGTCCGCAGCTTGTGCCGATGATGATCGCCAACGCAGCTGCGGCGCAAATCAGCATGAGGTTTGGCGCGCATGGGCCGTCCATGTCGCCGGTAACCGCGTGCTCAATCGGCAATACAGCAATCGGAGAAGCCTATCATACGATTCAAAACGATGATGCGGATATGATGCTTGCCGGTGGGACGGAAGCGGCGATTACGAATTTATCGCTGGCCAGTTTCGGAAATGCGAAGGCGCTATCAACGAGAAACGAGGAGCCGGAGGCCGCCAGCCGGCCGTTTGAGGCGGACAGAGACGGCTTTGTGATGAGCGAGGGAGCAGGCATTTTGCTGCTGGAATCCTATGAGCATGCGTTGAAACGCCAGGCGCCGATTTTGGCTGAAGTGATCGGCTACGGAGCCAGCTCGGATGCTCATCATATGGTCGCGCCGCATCCTGAAGGAAAGGGCGCTTATTTAGCGATGAAGCGCGCGCTGAAAAAAGCGAAAGTAGCCATGGCTGATATTGATCTGATTAGCGCTCATGCGACAAGTACAGCGGCGGGTGATTTGGCGGAAACGAAGGCGATCAAGCAGATGTTCGGCGATGCAGCCTATCAAATCCCGGTCACAGCCAATAAGTCGATGCTCGGCCACATGCTCGGCGCGGCAGGAGGAGTCGAGGCAATTGCTCTCGTCAAAAGTCTGCAGGAAAATCTCATTCCCCCAACGATCAATTTGCAAAATCCGGATCCAAGCTGTGATTTAGATTATGCCGCAGAAGGAGCGCGGCAGGCGGCGCTCTCCATCGGCCTATCCAATTCATTTGGATTTGGCGGTCATAATTCCACGATTATTTTAAAAAAATTTGAGTAGAGAGTCCAAAGAGGAAGCGGCTGAAAAAGGATGAGTTTCACTTTTTCAGCCGCTTTTTTATAATTGTTTATAAAAGGCGACGGCAGCTTCGGCCTGCTGAAGAATGTCACAGATCAGTTCTTTTGGCTCAATTACTTTTATTTGATCGGCGAATCCGAGAATATATCCTCTTGCTTCTTCTTTCGTATCGAAAGAGAGCTTGACGGGAATCCAATCCTGCTCTCGTTCTGTTCCAAGCTCGACGACGCGAACGAACCGCCCGCTGTAACGCAGCCTGGGCCATATCGCCGCTGTCACCTCAACGGTGACTTCAAATGTCGGCAATGTTGCCAGAAAGGCGGCTGTCGATGCTTTCCAGTAGTTGGCGAGGTCAAAGTTCTCCGGCCGTTTACATGATTCGTTAGCCAAGGCCGCGGAATGAATGCGCGAGGCTCTGTAATTGCGGATGGCACCATTATCTTTTTGTGCAATTAAGTACCAGCGCTCTCCCTTCGCCACGAGTCCAAGTGGAGAAACAACCCGTTCAGCTGTTTTCCCGTCTGCCTGCTCGTAAATGATGTTTAATTTGTAATTGCTCCATATCGCTTCTTTCAAGACATCAAACGCTGTGACCTTTTCCTTTCGTTGACGCCAGCCACTCGTGTCAATATGAATACGGTTCCAGACATCCTTCGCCTTTTCCCGATTGGCCGAGGGCAGGGAAGCGAGCAGTTTCTGCCTCGCTTCCTCGGAAGAGCGAGTCAGCCCGAGGTCATCAAGAAACTGAACAGAAGGAGAAACGAGCAGCGTACGTAGTTCTGTTTCCGTCATCCCTGTTAAGCTGGTTTGAAAGCCGTCTACTAATGACCAGCCGCCGTTTTGTCCGCGCTGGGAAAATACCGGAATGCCAATGCCACTTAACGCTTCCATATCCCTGTAAATTGTCCGCTTGGAAACTTCGAGTTTCTCCGCGAGCTCTTTTGCGGTTAGTTGGCGCTGAGATTGCAATAGTAAAAGGATCGATAGTAAACGGTCCGCTCTGATTGTACTCACCCTTTCTGATTTTCGCTACTTTTAATTTAAGGAAAGATGACAATAGATGTCAACAATGGGTCATTATAATGAAAGAACTTCAACGAGGAAAGGATGAAACAAATGAAACAATTAACCGGAAAAGTAGCGCTCGTCACAGGGGGAAGCAGAGGAGCAGGCCGCGGGATCGCGATTGAGTTGGGGAAAGCCGGAGCGACCGTATATGTGACGGGGCGCAGTACGAGTGGGAATACAACGAATCAGTGGCCGGGGACGATTGATGAAACCGTCTCTGAGATTGAAGCATCCGGAGGCAAAGCGAGCGCGATTCGTTGCGATCATACGAACGATGCGGAAACGGAAGCAGCGATTGCACAAATTCGACGTGAGCAAGGAAAGCTTGACATCGTCGTCAATAACGTCTGGGGCGCTCATGACCTTGGTGTGGAGCCTGGGGCGTTCTGGGAATTGCCGCTGAAGCATTGGGATACGATGTTTACCGCAGGTGTCCGGGCCCAGCTGGCGACAAATCATTTTGCGCTTCCATTGCTGCGTGAGAATAATCAAGCGCTGATTGTTCATACGACTTTTTGGGATAATGATAAATACACCGGGCAGTTTTATTACGATTTGGCGAAAAACGCCCTGATTCGCATGGCATATGGATTATCGCTTGAAGTAAAAGCGGATAACATTGCCGTGGTCGCTGTATCTCCGGGGTTTATGCGAACCGAGCTTGTGTTGCAGCATTTCCAGACTGACGAAGCGCATTGGCAGGAAATAAAAGAATTGCAGGCATCGGAAACACCATACTATGTTGGGCGGGGCATTAAAGCGTTGGCGATGGATCCTGATGTGATGAAAAAAAGCGGGCGGGTCGTGAAAGTCGGTGACTTGGCGAAAGAGTACCAGTTTACCGATATTGACGGTCGCTATATTCCGCCATTTGTGCTATCATTTTAACTGTAACGCTTCGGTATTAGTGCTGAATGTAGTCTAGTTTGACGAGTGAGCTGGCTATACTCTTTGCTGTTGCTCGGTACGAATCAATTTTCAAATTCGAGAAGGAACAACATTTATTGTTATCATATGTTTATTGACAAAAATAGAAAAGAAGTTTACTATAGTCATTACTAAATTACATACAGTAAGCCCACTAAAGGGGAGTAGCTATGAAAACAATAAAGTCGTCATCGCGTAACTGGAAACAGTTTCCGGCTTTATTGGCAACTTATGTTGTTAGCAAGACCTTTACCTGACAAAAAATTCGGGTAAAGGTCTTTTTTGTATCAAAAAGCCTTTGCCTGAGTTGTTGGTAAAGGCTTTTTGTATGCAAATGGAGGAGATAAGGAAAATGGAATGGGCATTATTTTTGGAGTATAGTTGGGTATTACTTGTGTTAATTGTGCTGGAGGGAATTCTAGCAGCGGACAATGCGCTTGTGTTAGCGATTATGGTTAAGCATTTGCCTGATGATCTTCGTAAAAAAGCACTGTTTTATGGTTTAGCTGGGGCTTTTGTTTTTAGGCTCGGTTCACTTTTTATCATTTCATTTCTTGTCAATGTTTGGCAGCTACAAGCAATCGGCGCTTTATACCTGCTTTTTATCGCATTTAACCATTTATGGAGAAAGGCTGTTTCAGCCCGAGCAGTAATAGCGGCAACCACAGAAGCAGCCGAGCCGAAGGTCAAAAAGCAATCTGGATTCTGGATGACTGTGTTGAAAGTCGAGATTGCAGACATTGCTTTTGCTGTTGACTCGATTTTAGCCGCTGTAGCTCTGGCAATGGTTTTACCAGCTACTGGCTTAGGTACAATCGGGGGCTTAGACGCTGGTCAATTTTTGATTATCTTTATCGGCGGTTTTACTGGTGTCGTGATTATGCGTTTTGCGGCGACATTCTTTGTGAAATTATTACATGAGCGTCCAGGATTGGAAGTGGCTGCTTTTATGATTGTCGGTTGGGTCGGGGTGAAGCTAGCTGTTTTCACAATGGCGCACCCTAGCATTAATTGGTTGCCTCATCATTTTCCAGAAAGCGGAGTTTGGAAGATTATCTTCTGGGCCGTTCTCGTTTCAATTGCTCTCAGTGGCTGGTTTCTCAGCGGCAAAAAGACCGAAAGTACAGAAGACGAAAATGAACGGGAAGTTAAGAAAATGGAAGTGCTATAATTTTGAACGAAAAATAGGCTGCTCACTAAATGAAACATTTCTTTAAAGTGGGCAGCCTATTTGTAAAGACAACAAAAAGAGGTGTAAGCTTCTTAATGGAAGGTTAAAATAGAATTGATTACCAATATGGTAGAGTAGAACAAGGGAATGAGGAGAGCAATGGATGTAAAACAAAAACAACGAAGCAAACTACCGAAGATTTTACGAGGAGTAATGATTATCATAGGTGCATTTATCACGGCTTATGGATTGGAAGCAGTATTAATTCCAAACAGTGTATCGGATGGAGGGGTGACGGGAGTAAGCATCGTCGGCTCACAGCTAAGCGGTGCCCCCCTTGGGATGTTAATCGCCGTGCTTAACACCCCTTTTGTGTTTTTAGGCTATAAACAGATGGGGAAAAGCTTTGCCATTTATTCCGTAATCGGAATTGTTTCGCTTGCGGCTGGAACGACGATGATGCATCATATTCCGCCGATCGTTGAAGGCGACACCCTTTTGGTTACCGTTGTTGGCGGGATAATTATTGGCTTTGGCATGGGACTGGCCCTCAGAAACGGCGGGGCGTTAGACGGGATTGATATGCTGGCCGTTCTGCTTTCGCGGAAATTGCCATTTGGGACAAGTGATTTAATTTTGTTTTTAAATATGTTTGTCTTTATTTTCGTTTCGACTGTTTTTGGTCTTCAGGGAGCATTTCTCTCGGCGATCGCCTATTATATCGCCTCAAAGGTGATTCATATCGTCGAAGAAGGATTGAGCGGTTCAAAAACGTTTAAAATTATTACAAGTCAGCCTGAACGAATGGTCGAAACGATTCGTGAGCGCCTTGGCCGCAGCGCCACGTACAATATCGTGCAAGGCGGCTATTCAAATGAACAGTTTAAAGAAATTACATGCGTCATTAATCGCTTGGAAGACAGCAAAATGAAAGAGATTATTCATGAAATTGATGAACGTGCTTTCGTCATGGTGTATGACGTCGCTGAAGTAAAGGGTGGAAATTTCAAAAAGCGGAATATTCATTAGGAAAAACAGCGATCCGCACGTTGGCTGCCACCTTTTCCCTGCTTCCGGCGTCTTATATGGAAACAGGAAAACTAATGAATCGAGCTTTTGAAAGGGTGGTTACGGTGAAAAACGTCAATCCAATTTTGTGCAAAATGATGAGTCTTGGCATCGCCTGCCTGTTCATCGTTGGACCGGGTCTGACGGTGATCGCTGCAGAGTACGCGCCGGCTGCATCTGGCTTTCTTGCCCGGCAAAGCATGGGGGGAGACGAGGAAGCGCGTCAATCGGTCTCACTGCCGCGTGAAACAGAAGAACAATTGATTACAAAGCACGCCAAAACGGTCGTGGACGCTTTAGCTGAGAAAGACTTCGCCACTGTGGCGGATTATGTCCATCCGAAAAAGGGTGTCCGCTTTTCTCCCTATGCTTATGTAAAAAAGGCTCATCGAAGTTTCACACCGGAATGCGTTAGTAAAATGATGAACGATTCAACAGTGTATTTCTGGGGGACGTATGACGGCAGCGGGCACGCAATTGAATTAACGCCGGCGGAATACTACGAACGGTTCCTTTATCAAAAAGATTTCGCCCGGGCTGAGGACATCCATTTCGATCAGCTTACCGAGAGGGGAAATACGCTTCACAATGCCGATGAGGTGTATCCTGACGCTCATTTTGTTGAATTTCATCTCCCTGGCTCGGAGGAGCTGGCGGGAATGGATTGGGCGAGCCTGATTATGGCGTTTGAAAAGTGGAACGGTCAATGGTATCTCGTCGGAATGATTCAGGATCAATGGACGATTTAGCACGCTCAGATCTCTTGAACTGAGAGTCCGCCACCGGGTTATAAGAAAGGATAAACATTCTCAGCAGTAAGGAAAGGAAGAATTGAGGAAGGTATTGACTCCACTCATGCTTCAAAGAAGGGAGGGGCAGACAAAACCTGTCAGCATATCATACACCATAAGCCCGTTGTGAGAATCCGACACACAACGGGCTTTAACTCTAGTGGTGGTTCCGTACAGAGCTTAGGCGCTAGGAAAAAGATGAAAAAAAACCTTTTAACCTGCAACCTTTCGTTATCTCGTTCGTATATTCTGGTATATGATGGAATAAGGAGGAATGACGATGAAAAGAAGCTACACTGCTGCAGTTTACCTGAGGGTGCTGCTCGTTTTGGCTTTGCTGTCGCTTAGCGTAGCACCAGGTGCAGCGGCGCAAACATCAACGGAAGGAAGCGAATTATCAGAGGAAAGCTTGAATGAATTTCTTGAGCAATTTTTTGCCGCTGAACAAGTTCAGCCCCATTATATTGGCGCCTCGGTCGTTGTTGTGAAAGACGGCGAGGTGATTGGACAGAAAGGATACGGCTATGCTGATCAAGCGACGGAAACAGCTGTTGATCCGGAAGGGACGGTCTTTAGAGTCGCGTCTGTTTCGAAATCATTTACGGCCGTTGCGGTGATGCAGCTTGTCGAGCAGGGGAAAATTGACCTTCAAGAGGATATTCGTACATATTTACCGGAACTACAGTTTGCGAATCCATATGCCACCCCTGTCACTGTGGCGCATTTGCTGACTCATACGACAGGATTTGAAATTCGTGATCCACAGGCAAGTGATTTACACGAGGATTTTACAAGAATCGTAGAAATGGAAGACTATGTTCACGAGCATATGCCTTCTGTTGTCAGGGAGCCTGGCACTTCGTATATGTATGATAATTTCGCCTCCCTCCTGGCAGGACTACTTGTCGAAAAGGTAAGTGGAGAGCCATTTGAGCGGTATATGCAAACGCATCTGTTTGAACCGCTTGGGATGGAAAACAGCAGCTATGAATTAAGTGACCGGATGATCGGGCAGCTGGCAACAGGCTATGACCAGCTCGGTGGAGAACTCCCGCTTTACACCGTGACGCCGACGATCATGCCACACGGCGGAATGCTTTCAACTGCAGAGGATATTGGGAAGTTTATGATTGGTTTTCTTGAAGGCGGAAAGACAGACGAAGGTGAATTTTTATCGGAAAAGTCTATCAATCTGATGGAAACCTATCAATCTGCCATTCACCCGCTGATCCCGAATACGACATACGGATTTGAAGCACCGATGCAGCTTCCTGGAGCCGGCAGCAGCAGCCGCGTCATTACGAAAGCAGGGGATCTGACTGGCTTTAGCTCCTATTTGTTCATGCTTCCGGATGAGGAGACCGGTGTCTTTTTGACCTACAATCAAAACGGCGCATTACGGGAGTTGTTTTATAGCCAATTCATGAGTACATTTTTCCCGCAATATGTGGAGCCGGCCGACTTCGATGACTTTGAGCCGCTGCCGCAAGATGAGCTTGAAGCGTTTACCGGCGTTTATCAGGACTTGCGCCTGAATATCTTGATCTCGACAGTCGCTCTGGGAGAGGATGGGGCATTAACGATTTCCGACAGCTTCCTCGGTCCAAGACCGCTTATTCAAGTCGAGGAGCGCTTATTCGTCGATTCATTAACCAATCAATTGATTGGCTTTGAAGGAAATGAGGCTGGAGATGTCAGCTATTTGAGTGAACCGAACTTGAATCCGCTAGGCTATGCGCAAAAAGGGGAACAGCCAGTTGGATTCAGCGATATTTCTGAAGATCATCCGTATGCCGACTATATTTTCCCGCTCCAGTCATTAGCCTATTATCCAAATGACGCGGTTCGAACCTTTGACCCGCAACGCCCGGTGACGAGAGCCTCGTTCATCGAAAACATTCTTGTCATCAGCAACCTGCCGGGCAGTGAAACAGACCAGCTCGCTTTCAACGACATTGCTGGACATCCAAGCGCCGCCTATATTCAAATGGCCTTTGAATTAGGGTTAATCAACGGGGATGGGCAAGGAAATTTCAGACCTGATGAGGCAATTACACGGCAAGAAGCGGCCGTGATGCTATGGAGAAGCTACCGGGAGCAATTTCCGGATCAGCTTTTTACTGATATTGTCGTAACGGGGGAAGTGAGTGAATGGGCGCTCCCAGCTATTAAAATGATGGTCGCCTTTGGCTATCACGGTCCCGAAGTCGTTGTCGGGGACAGCGGAGCGGATTATCTCGCAACCAAACCATTAACAAATGAGGAAGAGGCGGCAATTTTATGGTCGCTTTTAACCGTGCCGGCTTACATGATTGCCGATGAACTGGCCCCGGATCAAAGCGATGAGCAAGCAGAGCTTGATCCTGTGACAGAAGCGGCAATGCGGGCGTTGTCATTAACAATTGTTGATTGATTCGAGGGGCTGGGCAAAAGGTGAAAACAACCTTTTTTCCAGCCTTCTCTTTTGCCAGCGCCAAAATGATTAACTATTTTGACGCGGCGATAACGATTCTTTACCGACCATAAGGTCCAAAAGCTCCGGGTCCATAAGGTCTGAAACCGTGGTTAATCACAACATCTTTACGCACTGGTGCAGTAATATGACGTGGTACATCAAAGATATTGAGACGGTTGACAAATACAACCGGATGGATAACAGGAACTTCACGACGAAGAAATTGATCGTTGACTACATACTGCGTAGGACAAACAATTGGTCGAGGACATCTGCCCATGTTGATCACCTCCTTGGAAAGCTTATACATTAAATGCTGCTGGTTGTCTCAATGAAACGGCGAATCAATTAGGACAGGTGTTTAATTCCTTAGGGAACCTGGTGCTCTGGGAAATCGAAAAGTCTTAAGTTGAGCGAAAAACTCAATGGCATAAAGTCATGCCCTGAGAAGGGAAATTTAGCGGAATAAAAGGAAAATCGATCGCAGGATAAAAAGATCGAAAAAAAGATCAACATCGGTTATCCTAATGTATAATGGCCAATTTGCTGGCTGTGAGCGAAATAAGCTTTGAGGAGCAGGAAAGAAGGGATTTTCGCGAATGGAAGAAAAAGAGAACGACATTCATGACATGTCGCTTGACGAGGAAACGCTTTTTATCGTGTCACAAACTTTTAAAGCTCTTTCGGATCCGACAAGGTTACGTATTCTTCACTTATTATTAAAAGGCGAACATTCTGTCAACGAAATCGCTGAAAAGCTCTCGTTATTACAATCAACTGTATCCCATCAGCTTCGTTTATTAAAGAATACCCGCCTGGTGAAATTTCGGAGAGAGGGCACGACGATTTATTATTCCCATGACGATAAGCATGTCATCGATTTGTTAAAGCAAACGATTGACCATGCCCGGCATACATGAACTGAAAAAGACAAATTGCGAAGCTGCTGAAAAAGTACGGTGTCACTTTTTTAGCAGCTTTTTTCTTCGAAGCGTTTCAGTGTCCCTCTAATTGCAGGCGTCTTCTTGACATTTATCCGTTTCAATCTGGATGGTTGTATGGTGAATATGAAAGTCAAGCAGCTTCTTTTTCGCCTCGGCTAACAGCTGCTGCTGTGAGAAAGCGGGTTTCATGACAAGATGACAGCTCAAGGCCGGAAAATCAGACGTGATCGACCAGACGTGCAGATCGTGGACGTGATGGACACCGTTCAGCTCGAGTAGTGATTCCTTTACTTCTGCGACAT
This sequence comes from Halalkalibacter oceani, assembly GCF_023715605.1. Lineage (GTDB taxonomy): Bacteria > Bacillota > Bacilli > Bacillales > Bacillaceae_D > Halalkalibacter > Halalkalibacter oceani. Next base: position 22,229 of record NZ_JAMBOL010000034.1, on the reverse strand, counting down.
CAATCTGCGGCGGCGCGCCTTCCATCAGAATATGCACGGCATCCTTTATAACGCGAAACCCCGCAATTGTAATGAGCAGGGCAACGAAGACACTGGCAATTGGATCGGCAAGATTCCAGCCGAAGAAGAGAATTAGGAGCGCTGCGACAATCGCTCCGACGGAACCAAGAAGGTCTCCGAGGACATGGAGAAAGGCGCTGCGGACATTTAAGTTTTCATCTTTGTCTCCGCGCATAAGCAAATAGGCGGCGACGATATTGACCACTAACCCGATAAAAGCAATGATGAGCATCCCGGAGCTGATCACGTCAGGAGGAGCGAGAATCCGGCGGTAAGCCTCCCAAAAAATATAAAGCGAGATGATGATCAACGTTAGTCCGTTAATAAAAGCCGCGAGAATTTCAAATCGTCTGTAGCCAAACGTTTTTGATAAGGTCGCCTTTTTTTCACCAAATTTCAAAGCAAGAAAGCTAAGTCCGACCGCGCCGGCATCACTCAGCATGTGACCGGCGTCTGACAAAAGGGCAAGGCTGTTCGTCAACAATCCGCCGACAGCTTCAACAATCATGTAGGACGCAATCAACATAAATGACAGCTTTAAGGCTTTTTTATTTTTGCTGTGATGTGAATGTCCCATAAAAACATCCTCCTTCAATATATGATTATATGTTCATATATTGATTATTTCAAAAATATTGTCGGAGTGCAAGTTTTTTTTGATGGATATTACATGTACATACAAACAAACAAACAAACAAAGCCTCGGGTAAAGATGGAGATAAAAAGAGAAGTAGATATTTAAAAAATGTATTGCTTACATTATTTTGAAAACTATGCTATTGTAAGTTTGACATTTATAAATCTGAATATCAATTCAATATACTGGAATGAAGAGGGATTATATGACAAAGAAGACAAAATCGCTGGTACCATCTATTGATAAAGCTGTGGATATCATCATTTTACTAAGTCAAAAACCGAATCGCACGCTTAAACAGATTTATGAGGAATTAGGTTATCCGGCAAGCACCTGCTTTAACATAATTACAACACTGGAGCAGCGAGGCATTGTGGAAAAAAATAAATTAACGTCACAATTTAAGCTGGGTACTACGTTAATGCGATTAGGTATGCAATTGTATGAAGATATCGATATTAGAAAAGTTGCTTTACCTATTATGAAAACATTAGTCGCAAAATTCGGGGAAACAAGTTACCTGACAATTGTGGACTATAGTACGTATGAGGGAGTTGTCATTGATAAGATAGAAAGTTTAAAAACGGTTACTGTCATACGTTCAATTGGGAGCAGAGTTCCATTATATGCATCTGCCACCGGTAAATCTTTGTTATCAGGTCTGACTAATGATGAAATAGAAGATTACTTTTCGAAAGTTAACTTTGTTAAATACACAGAGAAAACCATTACTTCAAAAGATCAATTGATGGAAGAGTTGAATGATATTAGAGAAATGGGATATGCAATAACTGAAAATGATATGGGGGATGGAGCTTCAGCTGTAAGTGCCCCGATTAAGGACTATCAAGGAAAAGTAGTTGCCGCTGTTAGCTTGTCTGGTCCTTCAAATAGGATGGAGGAACAAATCCCACTCATCATCCCGGAAGTAAAGTTAGCAGCTGAAAAAATTTCAAGTTTACTTTAATAATCAAATTACCACTGGTGGAAACATCAGTGGTAATTTATTTTGTATCAAAATTTCTGAATATTGATTCTTGACAAAATAAAGTTAAAATTATAGTATTAATTCATAAATATAAAACAGTTTCATATATATGAATTAAAGGAGGGGAAATTGTGAGTAAGGGAGCTTTGGACGGCGTTCGAGTAATTGAAATTTGCCATCATATGGCAGGCCCAACTGCAACTCAAAAATTGGGTGATTTAGGAGCAGATATAATAAAAGTTGAGCCGCCTGGACTGGGAGAGTGGACACGAACACGTCCGATCGGAAATGCATGGGTAGGAGAATTTAACACTTCATTAATTGCGTTAAATCGAAACAAAAGAAGCTTAACCTTGAACTTGAAAGAAAAAGAAGGAAAAGAAATTTTTAGCGAATTAGTGAGGACTGCTGATATCCTTGTTAGTAATTTTCGACCGACTGTCCATGAAAAATTGGGGACTGATTATAATGCAATGAACCAGATAAATCCGAGACTGATATATTGTTCGATAACTGGGTTTGGAGAAAGTGGTCCTTACGAAAAAAGGCCTGGGCAAGATTTAATCGTCCAGTCTTTATCAGGAGTCGTATGGAACTCAGGACGAAAAAGTGATCCACCTATTCCGCTTGGAACATTTGTAGTCGATGCAGCTACAGGGAATCTGGCATTGGCTGGAATTGTATCTGCTCTTTATGCAAGAGAAAAGACGGGGAAAGGCCAAAAAATTGAAGTGAATCTACTAAGTTCTATTATGGATGTACAAATTCAAGAATTTACTACCTATTTAAACGTGGGAAAGAAGCCAGAGCGCAGTGAAGAGTTAATGGCCCATCCATTTATTAATAGTCCATACGGTATTCATAAAACGAAAGACAGCTATATTGCTTTAGCTATGACACCATATGACAAATTGTCTAAGGCATTAGAGTGTGACGATTTAAAAAAATTTAGTAAGTGGGAGGACGGGCAAGCGTATAAGGAGGAAATTTTTAGAATTGTTGCTGAAGTTTTGCTGACAAAAACAACGGTGGAATGGATCGAACAACTTGATTCTTATGATGTTTGGTGCGGCCCAGTTCAGACATATGAAGAAGTGGCACAAGATCCACAAATTGAACATAATCGTACGATTCAGTCATTTACTCATCCAAAGTATGGAAAGCTGAAATTCGTCGCCAACCCAATCACTTTATCGGACACGCCTATTTCCTACCGGATGCCACCGCCAGAACTAGGCGAACATAATACGGAAATATTAAAAGAATTAGGTTTAACTGATCAACAGATTTTATCACTCCAGCAAAAGAATGTTATTCAAAATGTGCAGCCCGAAACGTTTAAAATATAAGCTTCTAATGATGAAACGGATTGATGAGAATGGCTACAATAAAAGATGTTGCCAAACTTGCTGGTGTAGCTGTATCAACGGCTTCAAATGCTTTAAATGGAAAGAATGGGGTAAGTATAAAAACTCGTAAACGGGTAATTGAAATAGCTACAAAATTAAATTATGTGCCTAATACAGTAGCTCAAGGTTTGGTAACAAAAATGACTAAAAATGTAAGTATTGTTTTATCTGCCCCATCTTCTTTTAATATTTTTTCAAATCCGATTTTTTTCGATAGCATCAAGTCAATTACAGCAACCTTAAATAAAAACGGGTATCATGCCCTTCTTAATATTGTCAGTCTGGAAGATGAAGAAAGTGTGATTCCTAAAATTGCTCAAAGTCGAATTGTGGATGCCATGATTTATATTGGGACACGGAGGAAGGACAGGGAGCTTGAACAACTGATAGAGAAGATCGAAATTCCAGTTATTGTCCTTATTAGAAGTGCTGTTAATGAGCGAACATATTCCGTTTCTTTAAACAATAAAAATTGTGGATACATCGCTACACGTTATCTGTTAGAGAAAGGCCATGAAAAAATTGGATTTATAGGGAAAATGCCAGGCATTAGTATGGCTGAGGAAAGATTAGAAGGTTATAAACAAGCATTATTAGAAGCTGGTGTCGCTTATGATGAGACGCTGGTTATTAGCGGTGACTACTATCAAGAATCAGGTCTTATTGGTGTAAGGCGGTTACTACGAGAATATGCGCATGCCCCAACTGCTGTTTTTGCAGCGAATGATTTGATGGCGTTAGGAGCAATCGAAGGGCTGGAACAAGAGGGAATTTTAATTCCGAATGATATTTCAATAGTAGGGTGTGATAATATACCCAATTTGCATTTATTAAAAGTGCCACTAACAACCATTTCTAATCCATTTGCAGAAGTAGGGAGATTAGGGGCAAATATGATTATTGATATCCTTCGTGGTATTGACATAAAACAACGTCAAATTACATTAAATTCTGAAATCAGAGTACGAAAATCAGTTAGAAAGATTAAATAGCAAAAATGAAAGCGCTTATTTACCGGATGAGAAAACGTTTTTGTTTCAAATCAAAGCTCTATATGCGGAATAAAGGTTTTTTTAACTTGATTTTCTTTAAATTAAAAAACGTTTTTTACAGTCGGGAACGAGAAGAGTCTAAAAGAGGTGATGATATGGGTCTTGAAAAATATTGGGAAGAGTATGAGGTAGGAGAAATTATAAACACTTCTGGCAGGACATTGACTGATGCTGATATTCGAATGTTTATCGGTGCCACAGATGCCACTCATCCCGCACATGTTGATGCAGAGTATTGTAAAAGTCATCCTTTTAAAAAAATTGTAGTGCCTGGAGCATTAATCTTGGGTGTAATAGATGGGTTCGTCACGAATGATCTTGTACCAAGAAAACTTAAAATTGGCCATTATGGTTATGATAAAATTCGCTTTTTAGCTCCCGTATATCCAGGGGATACGGTAACGATGACAGCAACCGTATTGGAAAAAAGGTCGTTAAATGAGAATTTTGGAGTAATTAAATTTGAATATCAAGTAAAGAACCAGGACGATATGCTTTCTGTTATCGTTCATGATCTTCAAATGATAGAACGAAACGTTTCGTAAAGAGGAGGGATAGCAGATGGGGTCAGTAGATTTTATAAAAGATGGTTATGTTGCTACTATTTCATTTAATCGCCCAGAAAAACTAAATACGATGACTAAGCAAATGACTAAGCAATTAGTAGATGCTGTCTATGAAGCTAATCATGATGAGGATATACGTGTTGTCGTGCTAACAGGGGTAGGTGACAGGGCATTTTCGGCAGGAAGCGACATAACATTACTTGATGAGTATCATACAAATTGGGAGTTTAGAAACCGGCTAGAATATTGTGATGTAGTGCGGCAGTTAAGAAAGCCTTTAATTGCTATGGTGAATGGCTTTGCAGTGGGTGGGGGATTAGAATTGGCTCTTTGTGCGGATATTCGTTTTGCTGGAAAGTCGGCTAAGTTTGGGGCAGTCGAAGTCAAGCTGGGCTGGATTGGCGGCGGTGGGATCACTCAACTTCTCACGCATTTAATTGGTTATGGTAAAGCAATGAAGTTAATCTTATCAGGAGATATTATAGATGCTGATGAAGCTAATCAAATTGGTTTGATTGAAGCTTTCGTATCAGATAACGAGCTTGAAACATTCACATATAACTACGCTCATCAAATCGCGAGTTATTCTCCAATTGCGCTGCAAACAGCGAAGCATGGCTGCAGAATGGCATTAAGTATCCCGCTTGAGCAAGGGATTATGTATGAGCGTGACATGCAAACAATTTGTTTTTATACAGAAGATAGAAACGAGGGTATTGCAGCGTTTAAAGAAAAAAGAAAGCCAATTTTCAAAGGAAGATAGTTTTCTTATAAACGAAAGGAGGGTAGTTTTTTGAATTTTAAAAATGAGGTAGCTGTTGTAACAGGCGGGTATTCCGGAATCGGAGCGGCTGTCGCAAGCAAGTTAATCAAAGAAGGAGCAATTTGCATCATTATCGGTCGAAGTCGGAGTAAAGCAAACAAATTTTTAATGGAAAACTCAAACAGCAGGCATTTACTCGATTTTTTTCAAACCGATATTGGTGAACCTGAGCAAATAAAAAAAACAATAACGAGTATTAAAGATAAATATGGAAGCATTCACATGCTTGTTAATTGCGCTGGAGTTAATATTCGAAAGGCTGCTTTATCATTCACAGTGAAAGAGTGGAAACAGGTTCTTGATGTTAACTTGAATGGTACATTTTATATGTCGCAGGAAGTAGCGGAAATAATGAAAGAGCATCGCGCTGGGAGAATTGTAAATATAGGTTCAATGATTTCTCATTATGGAGTTCCAAATGTTGCGGCCTATGCTGCTGCAAAGGGGGGGATAAACCAATTAACGAAAGCGCTTTCGGTGGAGTGGGCGGAATATCATATTCGAGTTAATCAGGTTAGCCCTGGTTATATTGAAACACCTTTAACGAAACAGACATTTGAAAACGCTTCATATAAGGACACTATCATAAACCGTACACCGTTGGGCCGGTTTGGCTCGACAACAGACGTAGCAAATACCATCATCTTTTTACTTTCAAAAGAGTCAGAATTCATAACAGGACAAATTATAGGCGTGGACGGGGGGATTTTAGCCGGAGATCCTAGATTAAATCCATTGAAAGAATAAAACAGTTGAAATCATTGGAGGTAGAAGAAATGGGGAAGGGACCGCTTGAAGGAGTTATGATTTTAGATTTTTCACTAGCTATGTCTGGCCCATTCGCTGCGCAAAAGTTAGGAGATCTAGGAGCCGAGGTTATTAAGATTGAACCTACAGGCTCCGGTGAATGGCACCGTACAAGACCAGCAGCAAACGCTTGGGCCAATAAATTAAATTCTTCATTTATTTCATTCAATCGTAATAAAAGAAGTTTATCAGTCAATTTAAAGAGCGACGAAGGTTTAAAAATTGTTCAAGCTTTAATTAAAAAGGCAGACGTGATGCTTCATAATTTCCGCCCAGGGGTAGTGGAACGGTTAGGCATTGATTATGAAGCGGCAAAAAAAATCAATAAAAAAATTATTTATTGCAGTATCTCTGGTTATGGAGAAACGGGTCCCTATGCCAAGAGGCCAGGTCAAGACCTAGTTCTTCAAGGATACAGCGGCTCACTTTGGAATACGGGGAAAAAAGGTGATCCTCCACATCCCAACGCATTATTTATTGCAGACGCTACAGCCTCTCATATGACTGTCCAAAGCATACTTGCAGCATTATTCTACCGCGAAACTAATGGAAAAGGACAAAAGGTAGAGGTAAATATGTTAAATGCAGTTATGGATCTTCAGGTTCAAGAGCTTAGCGTTTACATGACGGGAGGGGTAAAGCCGGAAAGAACAGATGAGCCACTCGCTCACACGCTGTTAACTGCCCCATATGGTATCTATAAAACAAAAGACAGTTATATTGTTGTTTCAATTGGTCCAATCGATGTTTTAGGAGAGGCGTTGGATGATGATAAGCTTCGGTCGTTTACTGAATGGAATGATGGGATGGAATACCGTGATGAAATTTATCGCATCGTAGCTAGTATAATGCCACAAAAAACAACCAAAGAATGGATTGAAATTCTTGATAAGCACAATTATTGGGCAGGTCCGGTGTATGACTATGACGACCTTATCAACGACCCACAAGTAAAACACAATAACATGATTGTCGAGATGGATCACCCAACTGAAGGGAAGCTAAGAATGTTAGGAATTCCGTATCAATTTTCTGAATCCCCAGGTTCGATACGTTACTATCCACCATTGGTTGGGGAACACAGCGATGAAATTTTAAAGATGGCAGGTTATTCGGGTGAGCAAATTGATCAATTAAAACAGTCTGGTGTCGTATACAACGAAACGGATCATTCTTCCCGTAGTAATTAGTAATAACTGGATAGTCGAATAAAAGGGAAAGAAGGGAGAAAATGAAACAAGCGATTCTGACAGGAGTAAAAACGATAGAACTACAAGAAGTTATCGAGCGAAAACTTTCGGAGAAAGATATACTCGTTCAGTTAGAGGTATGTGGATTATGCGGGTCGGATTTGCACATTTTTGAAGGACATCATCCAGTTATTGGTCCACCAGTTGTAATGGGGCATGAATTTTCAGGTAGAGTTATTCAATGTGGTACCGAGGTGAAGGGATTTAAAGTGGGGGACTATGTCGCCGGAATACCGGCAATCGGTTGTGGCCGTTGTGAACACTGCCTTCAGGGAAAGTTTAATCTATGCGAGGATTTACAAGTAATAGGAGGTCACGTTCCCGGGGCTTTTGCAGAATCTATTGTTGTTCCTGAAGATAATTTAGTTAAAATACCTGAACAATTTACTGCGACAGAAGGAGCTATGGTTGAAAGTGTTGCCGTTGCTGTGCATGCTGTGTCTCATTTTTCAAAAATAAAGGGTCAGACATTTGCTGTTTTAGGAGCAGGGCCTATTGGATTATTAACCTTCCAGGTATTAAAGGCATTTGGGGCCAAGCGTATCTTTGTTTCTGATCCAAACGAAACAAGGAGGGTCTTAGCAGAAACACTTGGTGCAGATATAGTTATTGATCCTGTTCATGAAAATTTACTTAAGATAGCTTTTGAAAAAAATAACTCTCAAAAACTGGATGGAGCGGTTGATTGTGCAGGATTAGAAATGACCTTACAACAAGCTTTAACAATCACTAAAAACGGAGGAGAAATTGTCATATCTGCTATTTTCGGAAAAAATCCAACAATACCTATGCGTTTACTCCAAAGAGAGGAAAGAAGATTATTTGGTACGCAAATGTATAGAAAAGAAGATTTTGAAACTGCGATTAAGTTAATTCAACAACAACGGATAAAAGTGGAGGCATTAGTAACAAATCGATTTGATCTTGATCATATCCAAGATGCTTTTACCCTTGCTAGTTCTCGTGCAAGCCATGTTGGCAAAATTATGATTCATCCACAGTCTTTATGATTTTACCTATAAGGAGTATTTCAAAAAATCGAATTCTAAAATAGCTGAAAGAGGAGAGGATTATTATGAAAAAAAGCTGGTTAAGTCTACTATTACTTGGTTGTCTAATCGGATTGTTAGCAGCCTGCGGAGGCGGAGAAACAACAACTAATAATGATGACTCGGATACGGCTTCTCAAGAAGGAAACGGGGGGGACCAAGAACCGATTGTCTTAAGATTAGGTCACTGGTTAACAGAAGAGGCCCCTCAAGGTAAACAGTATACAAATTTTGCAAACCTCGTTAATGAAAAAACAAATGGAGCGGTTCAAGTGGAGGTCTTTCCAAATAGTCAGCTAGGAAATGCACGTGATCTTCTTGAGGGTGTGATTTCTGGAACAGTCGATATGACCAAAGCAGATGATGCAGCTTTAGCTTCCTATGTTCCTGAATATGGAATCTATTCTCTTCCTTTTATCTTTGAGGATTACGAGCATCTTGGAAATGTACTGGACAGTGAAATTACAGAAGAAATAGATCAAAAGCTTTTAGAAGAAACAGGATTAGTTTCCCTTGGGTGGAGCTTTGGTGGTTTCCGGTATTTTATAACGACTGAAGAAGTGACAGGACCAGACTTTAATGGCTTGAAAATTAGAGCTCCGGAGTCAACGGTTTACATTGAAACAATTAAACTATTGAACGGTAATGCTACTCCAATGCCTTGGGGAGAAGTTTATACAGGTCTGGAAACAGGTATTATCTCTGGCCTGGAAAGCGCTCCTTCAGATTTACATTTACAAAAATTTTATGAAGAAACTAAATACTTGCTGGCGACAAATCATATTCAAGCCTCTGCAACAACAGTAATTAATCAAGATAAATGGAACAGCATTCCTGAGGAATATCAAACAATTATTAAAGAAGCAATGAGGGAAGCGATTGAAATTGAAAGAACGGAGACTGAGCAGGCTAACATTGATGGAGTTGAAGCTATGGTTGAGGAAGGCTTAATTCTAAATGAAGTGGAAGACAGGCAAGCGTTTATAGACAAAGTGCAGCCAATTTGGGACTCCATCTCAAATGAAATTGAAGGAGCTCAGGATATCATTGAACAAATTCAGGCAATGAAATAGAGTTTAACCATTAAGTAAAGTCAAATAAATAAAGGGGCTTTCCAGAATGCAGAAGGCCCCTTATTTAAAAAGGATGTGGAATATTTGAAAAAAATAGAACATCTCTTTGATCGGTCAGTTGAATGGATGGTCGTCCTTCTTTTTGTGGCCTTCTCAGTAATCATGTTTGTTAATGTAGTTGGTCGCTACGTTTTTAACTTTTCATTTGTCTGGTCTGATGAATTTATTCGCTATACATTCATTTGGATGATTTTACTAGGGTCGGGGGTTGCGATTAAACGGAAAGCTCACTTAGGTTTTGATTTAATTATTTCAAAACTTCCCCTTAAGCTTCAAACGTTCTTTGTTTTACTAAATGATGTTTTAATTAGTATCTTTTTAATTCTATTCTTTTTCAATGGAATTAATTTATTGAAAAGCGCTGGAATGACCCCTTCCCCTTCAATGAACATTCCGATGGCATTTGTTTATATTGTTTTACCGCTCTCTTCTATCATAATGTTCATTTATATCATAAGTTCAATATGGCGGACGATTCGTTATGGAATTGAGGAGCAGAGGGGAATCGAGGATACAGATAACGTGTAGAAAGGAGAATAGCGATGTTAGCAGTATTATTCATAGTGTTTGCAGTTCTTATTTTAATAGGAACACCGGTAGCATTTGCGATTGGATTAGCAACATTTGCAGGCTTATCTACTCAAGATGGTATCCCGTTTCTTGTTGTTACCCAGCGCTTTTTCACAACTTTGGATTCTTTTTCATTAGTAGCTATTCCTCTGTTTATGTTGGCAGGTGAATTAATGACACATACAGGATTAACCGGTAAAATCATTCGCTTCGCTGTTACATTGGTGGGGCATATCCGGGGCGGGTTTGCCCAGGTTACCGTTATGACTAGTGTGTTATTTTCGGGAATTTCAGGCTCAGCAGCTGCCGATACTTCAGCTGTCGGATCTTTGCTTATTCCGGCAATGAAAAAACAGAACTATGACCCAGGATTTGCTGTCTCTTTAACAGCAACTGCTTCAATTATCGGGCCGATTATTCCTCCCAGTATCATGATGATTATTTATGGCTCGTTAACAGGTACGTCCATTGGGGCTTTATTTATGGCTGGGATTATCCCGGGTTTACTGCTTGGGTTAGGTTTAATGATTTACAGTTATTTTTACGCTCGAAAGCATAACATTGTTTCTAGTGAAACACGTGCAACGTTACATGATGTTTGGGAAGCGTTTAAGCAGGCGATTTTGGCTTTAGCATTACCAGTTATTATTATTGGCGGGATTCGGTTTGGGATTTTCTCACCGACTGAAGCGGGAGTTGTCGCCGTAGCGTACGCGTTCATCCTAGGTGTAATTCAGCGTACAATAAACTTTAAAAAGCTACCTGATGTTTTTCTGGGAGCTGCTGTATTATCAACAATTTCACTCATGATAATGGCCGCCGCTGCCGCATTTAGCTGGTTATTAGCTTTTGAACAATTTCCTCAAAAGGCAGTTGGACTCATTACCTCAATTACAGATCAACCAATTTTTGTCTATTTTTTAGTTATGTTAATTTTGCTAATTATTGGTCTTTTCCTGGAAGCCTCGGCCGCACTCATTATTTTAATACCGGTACTGATCGGTATCCAAAGTGCGTTTGGATTTGACCCTGTTCATTTTGGTGTCATCGTTATCCTTACCCTCGTTATTGGTGGAGTGACCCCGCCTGTAGGAAACTTGCTTTTTATTGCATCAAGTATTGGAAAAACAAAAATGTCGCAAGTATTTTGGAAAGTATGGCCGCTTGTTGGCGTTATGATTTTGATTACGATCATTTTAGTGCTTATCCCTCAAATTGTAACGTTTTTACCAGATACAATGAGAAACTAATAGAAATCTAGTTGAAAATGGACTTGGAGTGAACTCGATGACAATTGAACTGAAAATTATGACGTGGAACCACCCACGTGGTATTGAACCGATGAAAGCCACCTTTAAGGCATTTCAAAAGAATCACCCGGAAGTGGAGGCGCATTGGAGTACACGCTCTTTAAAAGATTTTGAAGATTATCCGATTGAGGCCTTAGCTAAAGAATTTGATTTAATCTTACTTGATCATCCATGTATAGGCCGAGCAGTAAATACAGACTCTCTGCTTTCGTTAAGTGAATATTTACCAAAAGAATATGTGGAAGATTTAAAAGCGAACAGTGTAGGTCCAAGCTATGAGAGTTATCTGTGGAAGGAAAGGCTTTGGGCATTGCCAGTCGACACAGCCGCTCAAGTAGCTGCGTATAGACAGGACTTAATAGAAAAACACCAAATGAGTATACCAGAGAGTTGGAAAGACGTAGTAATGATGGCTAAGCAAGTACCGAATGATGTCAAAATAGGTATCCCGTTAAATTCCACTCATTCGTTTATTAGCTTTATGACTTTGTGTGCAAATATTGGAGGAAATGTTTTTTGGGATCAACAGCGCGGCATAGATATTGAAATCGGAAAGCAAGCGTTGCATTCTTTGAATGAAATTATTCCTTATGTACATCCTCTTTCTTTACATTCAGACCCAATTGAGATGCTGGAATTTATGAAAACAGCTGATGAAATTATTTATGTTCCATTGATTTATGGGTATGTGAACTATTCCTATAATAATGACAAAAGTCATGTGATTCATTTTACTGATATCCCGTCCATTCAATCACAACCAAAAGGTTCTATTATTGGGGGGGTAGGTTTAGGTGTGTCTTCTCATTGCAGGCATACTGACATTGCCGTTAAGTATGCAATGTATGTAGCCTCAGGTGAATGCCAAAGAGGGATATATGTAGAACATGAGGGACAGCCGGCACATCGAACAGCTTGGACTAATAAAGCAATTAATGACAAAGTTCATGGTTTCTTTAAAAATACGTTAAAAACATTGGACCTGTCCTATATTCGTCCAAGATATGATGGATATACATTCATTCAGGAAAAAGCAGGAGAGTATATTCATGAATATCTTGGAGGAAAGTTGACTGCAACTGATACTATTCAAGTCATCAACAAGTTAATTAAAAATTCATATGTGATCTGAAAATGAAGGCACTTTAAATTAGCAGCGTATTTAAACAAGAAAGCGGTGCATTAACTGGAACCGTTTTTTATCAAATTTGAATTATTAGAGACAATGATCCCATACCGTGCGAATAATGTGAGCAGGAAATACGTTTCCTTGCTCACTTTTTTATTCCCATAAATCTTTTAAGGTTCTTTTTAAACATGACTGCTACATTCATTTTTGTTCCGCTGCTTCGTCTTAATAAGGATGTAAAACCTATAAATTATTTTACGTATTCAGAAAACTATACGCTGAGAAGATCATTGATAATTTTCCTAATGTCATTTCATAATTATTTCCGTGTTGTCCATACTTTATCTTATACAGGTTTCGTTTAAACGTTTTTCGTTAATAGAGGTAGAAAAGAAAACATAGTGAGAGCGACAAAGGAGAAGATAAGATGAATGCAAACATCCCGCAGGACAAAGCGCTTGACAATAGCCTGGCCTTAATGCAGGAAGGCTATTTGTTTATTAAAAATCGGGTGAGCCGCTATCAGTCCGACTTGTTTGAAGCGCGCCTCTTAGGGCAAAAGGTCATCTGCATGAGCGGAAGAGAGGCGGCGCAGCTTTTTTATGATCCAGAGCTTTTTCAGCGGAAGGGAGCCGCCCCGAAGCGGATTCAGAAATCGTTGTTTGGCGTCAACGCGATTCAGACAATGGACGGTCAAAAGCATCTTCATCGCAAGCTGCTTTTTATGTCATTGATGACGCCTGACCATGAGAAGCAGCTGGCAGACATGGTCGCAACAGAGTGGCGTCACGCCCAGAAACGGTGGAAAGATAAAGAAAAGGTCGTCCTTTTTGAAGAAGCGGAAAGAGTGCTGTGCCGGGCCGCCTGTGATTGGGCCGTCATTCCGCTGGCAGAATCGGAGCTGGATGAGCGGGCGCAAGACTTTACTGCGATGGTTGACGCCTTTGGCGCGGTCGGACCGCGTCATTGGAAAGGAAGAAGGGCGCGAACGAGGGCAGAGGAATGGATCAAAGACATTATTGAAAAGGTGCGAGGCGAAAAGATAGTCGTTGAAAAAGATACCGCTCTTTATCAGCTGGCGTTTTACAAAGATGATGAAGGGAACCGGCTTGATGCTCACATGGCCGCGGTTGAACTAATCAATGTGCTTCGTCCGATTGTTGCGATTGCGACATTTATTACGTTTGCTGCCCTGGCTTTATATGAATATCCGGCTTATCGGGAGAAGCTGAAGGATGATGAAGCTTTCCGGGAAATGTTTGTTCAGGAGGTCAGACGCTATTATCCGTTCGGACCCTTTCTTGGGGCGCGGGTGAAAAAGCCATTTACATGGAAGCAGTGTGATTTTAAAGAAGGACAGCTGGTGCTGCTTGATATGTACGGAACCAATCATGATCCGCGACTTTGGGAGCGGCCTGAGGAGTTCAATCCGGAGCGGTTCCGCAATTGGTCAGGGGACCCTTTTGCTTTCATTCCGCAAGGAGGGGGCGAACCGGAAAAAGGTCATCGCTGCCCGGGTGAAGGGATTACGATCGAAGTCATGAAAGCAACTGTAGACTTTCTCGTACACTTGCGCTATGAAGTCCCTGAGCAGGACGTACAATACAGTATGAACAGAATGCCGACACTACCGAATAGTGGATTTGTGATAAAGCCTTTGCATTAAATGAGTTTCAGTAGGAAGGCTGCTTCCATTCATGGGGGCAGCTTTTTTCGCCTGAGCTGAAAATGCCACAAAATTGAAATGAAGATTTTATTTTCAGAATTTTTATATAAAAGTGGTATACAAAGATAATACAGTATGGTATTCTAAATTTATAAATTTGGTATACCATTTTGGGGGTACATATATGACTGATCAGTCGAGCAGTATGCAAACTTTATATACGATCATCAAGCAGGATATTATCGATCAGGATCTTAAACCGGGACAACGTTTACCTGAACGGGAGCTTGCTGAAAGATACAATGTTAGCCGCACGCCAATCAGGCAGGTGCTACAGCAACTGTCGATGGAAGGGTTAGTGGAATTCATTCCTTATAAAGGAGCTTTTATAAAAGATTTAACGATTGAAGATTTTAAAGATATTACACAGCTTAGAGCGGTACTGGAAAAGCTTGCTGTTGAAATATGCTGTGAATCGACTGATAAAACAGTGGGTGAACAGCTGGAACATATCATCAGCAATCAGCAAAAAGCAATTGATGAAAAAGATGTGAAAGAATACACCCATCTCGATCAGGAGTTTCATCATGCGATCGTGAAAGCATCGACGAATAAAGAATTAGAAAAATTTATTGAATTATTAAATCAAAAATCATACTTGTCGAGGGTGAGAACACTGACATTGCCGGGACAAATGGAAAGGTCGATCGAAGAGCATCGGGATATTCTGAAATATATCCTGCTGAAGGATAAAGAAAGCGCCGGCAAAAAAGCAGCAGCCCATGTAGAGGATGCATTGCAGCGCTATATTGAGATCCACAACATCATAACAAAATTCACATAAGAAGGACTTTTTGTAAATGACTTAGCGAGTTTATTTCTCATTTCAAGCAATGGACCCGCTAAGAATTTATAGATAATGAAGAAAAGGAAGGTGTTTGCATGAAACAAGTATCTGTTGAACAACAACTCATGCTTATTAATGGGGAATGGCGAGCCAGTGTCAGCTCAGAGTTTTTTTCAATTGAAAGCCCGGCTGAGAGAGGTTCTGTCATAGCGGAAGTGCCAAGGTCTTCGGCTGAAGATGTTGATATTGCCGTAAAAGCAGCACATGCAGCCTTTGCCTCCTGGAGAGAGGTTCCCGCAAAGGAAAGGGGGAAGCTATTATGGAGAATTGCCGATGCCGTTGAAGAGCAGGCAGAGGATATCGCAAGAACAATCGCGACTGAAACGGGAAATGCGATTCGTACGCAAGCGAGAGGTGAAGTGAAGAGTGTCATCGAGATTTTTCGTTACTTCGCCGGTGTTGTCAGTGAAATCCGGGGCAGTACATGTCCGGTTGACAACAATTTAATGGCATATACGCAGCGTGAACCATATGGTGTCGTCGGGGCGATCGTTCCCTGGAATGCGCCGGTTCAGCTCTCATCATTAAAAATTGCGCCTGCGGTGGCGGCAGGAAATACAATCGTATTAAAAACAGCTGAGGATGCCCCATTAGGAGTACTGAAGCTCGCAAAAATTTGTGCGGAGTACTTGCCAGCTGGCGTCGTTAACGTAATTACAGGCTTTGGTCAGGAATGCGGCGAAGCATTGACGGGTCATCCGCTAGTCAATAAATTAACATTTACCGGATCAACAGCCGTAGGGAAAACAATTATGCGAAAGGCAGCCGAACGAATTGTGCCAGTCTCTTTGGAATTGGGCGGAAAAAGCCCGCAAATTGTTTTTCCCGATGCAAATAACGACAAAGTGGTGGAAGGAATTATTTCTGCGATGCGCTTCGCCCGCCAAGGACAATCCTGCTCCGCGGGTACTCGGTTGTTTTTACACGAATCTATTTTTCATTCATTTGTGGAAAAGCTGGTCAATCGCTTAGGAGAGCTTAAAGTTGGTCATCCACTTGATGAGGAATCAGATATGGGCTCTCTGATAAATAAGAAGCAGTTTGATAAAGTGACCAAGTTTATAGAGGAAGGAATAAATGATGACAATTTAGAGCTTCTCATCGGCGGTCTCCCTCCTCAGGAAGGACCGTTGGCGGAAGGATATTATCATCGGCCAACCTTGTTTGCTTGTCAAAATAACAATACGAGACTTGCCAAAGAGGAAATTTTTGGCCCGGTGCTTTTAATTATGTCCTGGAGTGACGAGGAAGAGGTCATCAAGGCCGCTAATGACAGTTCATATGGGTTAGCTGCTTTTGTCTGGACGAATGACACGAAGAAAGCGTTAAGAACAGCAGGCAAAATTGAATCAGGCTGGATTCAAGTAAATCGGGGAGGCGCGCAAATGCCTGGCCTTTCCTATGGAGGCTACAAACAAAGTGGAATCGGGCGCGAATTTTCCTTAGAGGGAATGCTCGACAGCTACACCCAAGTGAAAAGTATTATGATCGATTTCAATGATTAATTTTTTCAGAATGAATCGCTAACTATGTAAAGGCTGTAGCAAATCCAGCATTGAGTAAGTTACAGCCTTTACATTAAATCTCACTTATTTTGAAAGCGCTTTAATTTGAATAAAATGAAAAAAATGTTACATCAAATGACGATAGGGAGTGGTTGTGATGAAAGATAAAGTACTTGTTGTTGGTGCTGGTAGAAGATTAAAGGGGTGCCAAGCTGAAATTGGCTTAGCAGAAAAATCCGTTTCAGTTTCAGTTTGTGGTACTTTAGCCGGGAATTCTCTTTTCATGAAATAGCTGTCGTAAAAAGCTGTTCAGGAGACGCTTTGTTACTTTATACTGGGTGGGGACGTTACATAATAAATATAGAAAGAAAGAAGGGTTACAATGAAGAGAAGGATCATGGCAGCGGTCGGGATATCAGCTTTATTGGTTGTGGCCAGCCCCGTACAAGCTGAGGTCGCATTTTCGGATGTTTCAAATGGGTTTTGGGGAGTGGAGGAGATTCACTTTTTGGCTGAGCAGGGCGTGATGCTAGGGTATCAGGATGGAGCTTTCGGGATTGGCGATGATGTGACAAGAGCGCAGGCCGCGGTAACGCTGGCGCGACTGCATGGTCTGGATATGGAACAGCCGGAGCCTGTCTCGTTCACGGATGTAGCGGAGACGAACTATGCTTATTCCGGCATTGCCGCAGCGGTGGGAGCAGGATTTTTTGCTGATGGAAATGAGTTTCGCCCGAATGATACGTTAACGCGGGCTGAGATGGCTACAATTCTTTCACGTTCTTCGCAGCTAATGAGCAGCCAGCCTGTTGATTTTCGCGATGTGGCATCCGGGCATTGGGCGTATGAGAGCATCAGTGAGCTCGCGGAAAATCGCCTGACAACCGGTTATCACGATTTGACTTTTCGTCCAGGAGAACCTGTGACCCGGGCTGAATTCGCTGTTTTCTTGGCGCGGGCAAAAGAGGAATCCTTTCGTGAGGAGGTCGCTGTTCTTCCACAGCGGGCCGCTGAAAATGTCTACTTTCCTCGCGTGACCGGTCTTGATCAAGCAAGTCAAGGTCGAGTCAATCAGACGCTCGCCGAGCATGCAGGTCGGTCAGTGGAGGCGAGAGAAGAGCTGTTTGCGCGTGCGGAAGCCGAAGAAGATCAAATGATCGCTGAGCGTTACGCGTTTGGTGAGAGCTACCGGATTGAACAGAATGATGCCGATTACTTGAGCATTGTCTTTGAGGGCTATCACTATACAGGAGGCGCGCATGGTGGGAGCTGGCAAACCGCTTATACATTTACTCCTGCAAGCGGAGAATTGGTAGCATTAAAGGATCTGTTCCCTGAAGGTACAGACTATTTGGCGATTATTAACGAAACCGTGTCTGCAGGCGTGACGGATGCAGGCTTTCAGCTTGAATTTAATGATGTTTTTGATTTTGATGGGATTGACCCGGATACAAAACAGTTTTATGTATCCGATCAAGGGGGGACAATATATTTCAGCGAATATGAAATTGCTCCATATGCAGCTGGTATGCCGTCTTTTACAATCAGCTGGGAACAGTTCGGCGTGAAAAAGTAACTTGAGCTGCAGTTGGTGAGTTTTGACGGATAATTAGCTAACAGGAAAAAGTCCTTTCTAAAAGCTGCTGAAAAAGAGTAAATCGTACGTTTTCAGCAGCTTCCCGATTAGGGCTTTTTTTTATTGCAACTTATTAACTTTAATCAGCTTTGTCGACGTATCGAGAAATTGTTTTACAATCGTTGAATTGTTATCTGTGCGCCATGCCAGGCTCATGTCTACGCGTGGTGCTTCTTGTTCAATCGTTACATAGGTGACATCATGCGTGTGAAAGTTCGAGGTGGATCGCGGGACGATGCTGATTCCTAGTCCTGAGGCGACCAGGCCTATTACTGTTTGGATTTCCTTGACGACTTGACGCGTGATCGGTTCAAAGCCGGCGGCGTGACATTTTGCGATAATATCATCGTACCAGCTCGGCCAAATCTCTCTCTCTACCATAATAAATTGCTCCAAACTCAGCTCTTTCATCGAAAGGGAGTCCCGCTGGGCAAAAGGATGTGATTTTGGCACGACGGCGATTCCGGTCTCCTGGTAGATGGGCAAAAGGGATAAAAGTGGATCGAAAATGGGCGGTCTGACAAAGCCTATGTCAATTTCCTTATTATGAAAGGCCTCAATTTGCCTTGGGGTGTGCATCTCGTGAAGGATTAAGTCGATCGCGGGAAACTGTTCCTGAAAACCGCGAACAATGGTCGGCAAAATATCAAACGTAGCAGAACCAATAAACCCAATTACTAAACGACCGGCCATCCCGTTTTGGGCTCTAATCGCTGCTGCTTTCGCTTCATCTAATTTGGTGAGTACGTGACGCACTTCCTGCAGGAACACGGTTCCGGCATTTGTCAGCTCTACATGTCTTTTCGATCGGTCAAACAGCTTGACACCAAGTTCTTTTTCAAGCTGTAAAATCTGTTGACTCAGCGGTGGCTGTGTCATCTGCAGGCGTATTGCCGCACGGCCAAAATGCAGCTCCTCGGCGACAACTGTGAAATAGATAAGCTGACGCAATTCCACACCATTCCCCTCCATTTTATTAAGTCGTTTATCGTCTTAAAAACACATTTTTTATATATTAGACACCAGTTCGTTCTCATTGTAAAGTTTTTTATAAAGCAGAAGACGTCTTGGCAAAATTTACGGGAAATGATTTGCGATTTGATTATCTTCGGATTCTCAAAAAAAAATTGAGAGAGGGGAGAGGATCACACAAATGAATGCCACGATGGTTATGCTATGTCTCATATGGGGGTTTAATTTTGTTGTGATGAAGTTGGGGAATGGCGCCTTTCCCCCCGGGGAGTTTGCCGCGCTGCGATTTTTGACCGGCTCTCTCGTACTGATCGGCATTTGTTTACTGAAAAAAATAGCGCTGCCGAAGAAAGCGGATGTTAAGTGGCTCGTCTTATGCGGCCTGTTTCAGACTGCTTATTTTAATATTGCGATCCAAATATCGCTTACCCATATTAGTGCCGGCCTGACGTCAGTCATGACCTACAGCATGCCACTTTTTTTATCAATCATGGCGCATAAGTGGCTTCCCGGTGAACGATTAACTACGGCCAAAACATTTGGCATCATGATCGGGATAGCCGGTTTATTTCTTGCAATGAATGTTCATGCAGGGGGATCATTTTCGATTATGTTGCTGGCGTTAAGCTCAGCTATTTCCTGGGCTGTCGCTAACTTACTTTTCAAATTGAAATTAAAGCATTGTGATACGGTTCAATATACGACATGGCAAATGACAATTGGAGCTGTCGGATTACTGCTGTACACTCTTTTATTTGAGCAAGGTGAATCGCACTGGGGCGTCATGCCGGTTGTGTATATTCTGTTTTCCGGCGTAGTGGCCTCGGCGCTTGCATTCGTTATGTGGAATCATGCATTAAGCCGGACTGAAGCGAGCAAGGCATCCGTTTCTTTACTGCTCGTCCCGATTGTTGGCGTCATCTCTGGCTCCATATTTTTAGATGAACAGATAAGCATCGTTACATTAGCTGGAATTTTGCTCGTACTTGCCGGGATATGGGTTGTGAATCGGAAAAGTCCTGAAGAAAACCGACTGAATGTGTCACCCCCCAATATCGATAAAGCTCTCTAGCAGACACTGTGTCCGTCCATCAAGACAGCCGGACACTGCTGGAGAATTTGCTGCGTTTAAAGCGGACTTCACACTCTTGATTTGGAGATGCCTTCTAAGGTGAACAGACCTTTGAGGCGTCTTTTTTTTATTTCTTGAGAGGAGCTTGCACGAACGGATAAAAAAGCGGGTACAGGTTATATACTAATTGAGATGAGGAGACGAAAGGGAGGGAATGGTTTGGTTAATAAAGTGTTTTTCTTGATTCTACTCGTCGGCCTGCCACTATCGATAATTGGGAATATCCTTCACTGGCCAACAGTGCTGATGTTTGTCGTCTATTGTATTACAATTGTCGCCTTGGCAGGTTATATGGGGAGGGCAACGGAAAGCCTCGCGATTGTATCAGGTCCGCAAATTGGCGGACTGCTTAATGCGACATTTGGTAATGCGGTTGAACTGATTATTTCGATCTTTGCCTTGAAGGCCGGTTTAATTGGTGTTGTCCTCGCTTCGTTAACCGGATCGGTGCTTGGCAATCTTCTGTTAGTGGCCGGGCTTTCCTTTTTTATCGGCGGATTGAAGTTCAAACGTCAGAACTTCAATGTGTATGATGCCCGTCATAATTCAGGCCTCCTAATGTTTGCCGTCATTGTTGCGTTTGTCATTCCTGAGGTTTTTTCGATGACGATGAGTCCGGCAAAAACGTTGTCTTTAAGTATCGGAATTTCCATTATTTTAATTATGTTATACTTGGCCGCCCTGATGTTTCGCTTAGTGACCCATCGTGGGGTTTATCAGCCAAAGGAGTCAGGGAATATCGAGCATGAAGAGCCGGAGTGGAAAAAATGGAAGGCGATTATCGTTCTCGCCTTTGCGACGGCCGCTGTAGCTTATGTCTCCGAAGCACTTGTTCATACGTTTGAAGAAGTAGCGGAAACATTCGGCTGGACGGAGCTGTTTATCGGTGTGATTATTGTCGCGATTGTCGGGAATGCGGCCGAGCATGCTTCCGCGATTATTTTTGCTTTTAAAAATAAAATGGATATCGCCGTTGAGATTGCGATTGGCTCTACTTTGCAGATCGCGATGTTTGTTGCACCGGTCCTCGTCCTGATTTCTTTGTTTTTGCCTGAAAAAATGCCGCTTGTTTTCACGCTGCCTGAGCTGATCGCGATGACTTCGTCTGTATTATTAATGACCGTGATATCCAATGATGGGGAGACGAACTGGTTTGAGGGAGCCACCTTGCTCGCGGCGTACGTCATTATGGGGATTGGCTTTTATTTGCTCTGATGCAGGCCGGAAAACAGGAGGCCACTGAAAAACTTCCTTTTTCATAACTCGAAGAAAAAAGCTGGTGAAAACAGAGCCGTATATAAACGGCGCTCTCTTGTCGTCGCCGATAAAATTTTGAATGCAATTGCTTTACAAGAAGAGAGGTTCCCTATATAATCAGCATGTTAAAACCAAAAGGTTTTTTGGGAACCGTTCAGTTTTTTGCTGGAGAGATGAGAAAGTTACCCTGCATTTCAAAGGGATTCGAGGAGGAGCGTTGCACGGTTTTCTTAGGATCAACAGCGGTACTGTCAAAAGTTCTATGAAAAGTCGGTAGATGGTTCAGATTCTTTCCATGAATTTAGTGGGAAGGCCACGCAATCGCCCTTGACAAACACGCCAATGGTTTGACTCGAGCTTATCAAGGGCGA
>NZ_JAMBOL010000033.1 GCF_023715605.1 Halalkalibacter oceani | reverse complement strand
AAGGGAGTCTTCCTCCAGTCGTAGTTTTGTTTGGACACTTAACTAATTCGACTTTTGGGGAGGTACTCCTTTTTTTAGTGCTTAAAAGCCTTGAGCCCGTAGGGACTTAAATTATGAAATTCATTCACTCTCTTGTTAAAAAAGAAATAGACCAAAATAGCAATGAAAGTAACTGTACAAATAGCAGCTAAAAGTTCATTAGGAATCAAATGAGCATTGAGCATATTTACGGCTAAGCTAAAAAATGAGAAACTTGAGACAAATAGAAGAGATTTAAAAATTTTATCTCTCATGTTTAACCAATAATGGTATAATTCATAATCATTTCTTTCTCCAAAAGGTTTCATGGTCCAGGAAGTCTTAGCAAGCTCAAATTTTTCATTGAACTCTTCAATTTCGTTCATAATAACATCATCTTCTTCGTTGCTTTTCTGATATTCATAGGTAGACTTATCTGCATATTGAATTTTAGCTTCATCCATTAATTGACTAACCATCATATCTATTTCTTTTTTTTCAAGGCGATCGTGTATGCCGGTTGCTAACCCTAAGCAATGAAAAGTCATTAACAGCGTAAAGAGAATCGAAAGAATTTCATACGATCTATATTCCGTATTAAATGCACTTTGAAAGAAAAAGATAATTCCCGCACTAAAAAGCATTATGAAAATATACCATATAAAACGTTGTAGACTAAATGGCTTAATAAACAATATTCATGCACCTCTCAACCCAGGAAATAGTACCCCTGTCTTTTTTTCTATTTACGCTTCAACTTTACCATAAGTTTCATTAGTTTTGATATTTTTATAATCAATAAGTAAAATACTGCATATATTATTCATGAATCCAAAATGGGAAGTGATCATTTGAAAACAAATAAGAAGAGAAAAGAAATAGGCAGAGAAGATATAAAAAAACAGTTAGAAGAAAAAGGGATCAAGTTTACTAAGTCCTCTGAGAAGCCTGTAGGATCCCCTGGAATAAGTCGCTTGTATAATCAATGACAACCATTTTTCAATGAAAAAAGCCCTTCAAAATAATGAAGGACTTTTTTTCTTAATAAAATCTTGAAAAGAACCTTTTCTTTTCTAATTCTGTTTTGGTCTTCTTTCTAAGTTCCTTGGTATCAACAAATTTGATACCTCTCTTCTCTAAAATTCGTCTCCGCATTTCTAATATAGGTGAGCTCTTAGATGTTTCTTTTGAAAGATTGAGCACGATAATCACCACCAAATAGTATTATGATTATTTTAACATAAAGTCAAAATTATTAGAACTTAAAGTAACCGTAACTTTTTGCCCAAAACTGTCAGCATTAATTTGACATTAAGAAACAGCTTATATTTAAGGATCCTGAGTCTTAACTTTCTCCTTAGTTCGACGTCACTCACATCAAAATTAATCGATGGACTCATCATCAATGTAATAAAATAGTTTTTACCATCGAATAATTTCAGTGGAAAGGTGTAGTAAAGTAGTCCATCATTCCAAGCATCTACAGACCCCATATGAAATAAGTGACTTAATTTTTGTGTTTCAAAAAACTCATGGTAGACTATGAAATGCCCGAAGACAGAAGCTTGTACATTCGTTAATTGACTTTCTACATTTGAATCCTTTAATATTTGTTGGAGCGCAAACGTATCTAATGTTTGAGAATAACGCTTCTTCATTACCCTGGCATCATCTATGTTAACGGCAATCTCTGTACACGCCCTTAACACAGTAAGGATAAAGGAATACTTTTTATACAGTTCTTCATCTTTAAGATCCTGTATAGAGATCCTATCTAAGACCTCTTTATACTTAACGATAAAGTCCAAGATATCCTCAGAAACGATTGGATATTTTTTCAACCCTAAATACGATTTCTTCATATAATCCCAAGTCGAAATCCTGTATGGAGCTGATATGTCTTTTAATTCTCTCATGAAAGTATTATCGAATTTGATTTCTGCTGTTAAAGGTGGGCTTGGTTCCCCTATCGGAAGACTATAGTTAGTGCTTAGATCTACTAAGCGTATTTCGTAACTATCCCCCCTTTTACTTGGCTTATAGGTATACAATTGTGCCAATAAAATATTCTGATCTACTTGTACCATCTTGTTTAGCATTCTACGAAAATTTACTGCAGTTAGTAAGTAGATCATTACTAATAGTAACAGAAATACCCATTTCACTTGAAAACCAAGTATTGAGTAATTCAATACTTGGTTCGTCATCTCTAAGAAAGCTTTTGCTGCTTCCTCCCCCCAAAAAAACCTTACTATTTTTTCAATATCTTCAATATAGAGCATTAAACTCCCCCTTCTAAGTTTTTTGTCAACACAAAAAGCCTGACAGAATTTTATAATAAATTTTGTCAGGCTCTAAAGCTTTTTATATTTGGATATGCTATACATGCATAATAATCCCATGATTGTCTAACTATTTAACGAATGAACTCATATCGTCTTCTGGCGAACATTAGGATCGAGAAGTGCATATAAGTTTAAAATCATACCTACATAACTTGCCTCCTTCAGCAAAAAACAAAATGGAAGGTTCCAAGTTTCAGAGAGAAAGTTATCTACTCTCAGTATAAACCAAGGCTCTTCCCTTCTCAATGCCTAGAAGCAAATAATAATGGTTGCTATTGATGCTTACGTGCCACCAATAATAAAAGCACTTCTTTCGCAATGTTAGGACTTAGTCTTTCAATATACCGATAAGCTTGATAAGAGTGTTCAGCGGTTTTAATTTTTCGATATGCTTTTAAGGCATCGCTTTTATACATAGTGAAATCTCCCTAATAAACTATTTAAGTAAAGGCGTTCAGAACAAATCTGAACGCCAAATGGTTTAATTCGCAAAATCGAACAAAGATTGCTGCTCAAAACGAATTTTTTCTTTACTCTGAAGATTATAAGGTTCAACCTCCACCTTATATTCAACAATTTCATTTTTCTTTTCATGAGACTGATCATTTTTAGTACTTTTCGCTTCGGAAAACACCTCAACTTCGGCATCCTTTTCTTCACTTATATCAATATCCTCAGGCTCAACTTCGAAATTGACATCATCAAAAACACTTAGTGCCAAATCCAATTCTTCATCTGTTAATTCAGCGAAAGGATCAATTTCCTTAACCCCCGTTAAGCGTTTAGTTTCTGCTGTAAGGTTTCTGAATGCAGCACTTATCTTTTCTTTAAAGTCAGCTTCGCTAATAAGACGAAGCTCATCATCTAAATCATGAGCTGCTACATCCGCCCACATTTGTTTAATATCCGCCTTTTCAAGCTCTTGAGATAGCTCATTAGTAATGCCGCTAGATGCAACATTTGCGAATTTGGCCAGTTCATTAGATCTTTCCATCCGTCCTTCAGCAATTAGGGCAGCAATTCTTCTACTCATTAAGCGAACAAACTGTTCCATTTGAGTTGTTTTCTCATTGACCAAGAAGAACACCTTACACTTCTTCGGTTGCCCTAGTCTAAAACCCCTCCTGGATGACTGACGTAAAATACTAATTTCATCACAAAGTTGAAAATAGATATAGGTTGGATAATAAATAAGGTCTAACCCTACCTCTACCAGTTTCATATTTGTAATAATTACTTTTGTTTCTAATTTGACCTGTTCCTCCAGCCATTCAAATCTCTTGTGTGATGGCACACCTTCATCAAGGATCTTGCATTTTATACCTTGATCAGTCAATGTTTTTTTCAAACGCTGATTAGTTTGGTATTCCCCTGATTTACCAGTGAAATGATTATAAATTACACATGGACGATCTTGAGCAAGTTCACTTTTCACTAGATCAATAAGGGTTCTTTCCTTAGCCGGTAGGTAGGATTCAGGAAAAGAAGGAGCTTCCACCTTACCTAAGTGATTCGTTTGGTCCTTTTTCACACCTTTTGGATACCATTCTATTTTGACACCCTTAGAAGGTTGATCCGCATAATTCAAAGTTGCGGGATGGTATTTGGCCCAAGCACCGGTACCAACCATTTTGGTTAAGCTTTGGCATGTTGAATACAACTCTTTTTGTAACCTTTGGTATTCCTCATAATGATCGTCATCCAACTTAATAAGGATCGGCCTTTCTTCCAATTCTACTAAAGGAATCTGCAGGTCCGGTAAATTCATGAAAACGCATTTATCAAGTAGATGATTAGCAATTAACTCTGGGCTTATCCCTGGTTTTTCTTTAATTTGCACCTGGTCCTTCACTCGATTCGTAGTGGCCCCTAAGTCTCGACCACCCTTGTCCAAGGTGACAATCCTCTCTACTGTACCGTAGCGATACGCCCAAGCCTCTTTGGACGTTTCATAACTGAATCCGGCATTAATTAATTCTCCTGGAAAAAGTCGCCATAGGATTCCAAAGATACTTGAACTCTCCCCATTTGTTAATGTTCCAGTTAATAAGATAGATTTCCGGCAAGATTTCAATATTTTATGAAACGCAGCACCCCGTCCAGACTCTGTAGAGTGCATTTTATGGACTTCATCGAAAATGCCAATATGAAAGTGATTTGGCAATTTTTTTTGAAAAATTTGTGCAATCATCCATCGATGAGATCCTTTCATCTCTCCCCACTTAGCTTGGGCCGGCCGGTATAAAGTACAATGTTTTTTTGCTTTTGTTTTATCCGGTTTAAAATATACTTCTTGAATCGCCCGTATATCCTCAGACCATTTTTGCACATACCCTTTTGGTAATTGATTAGGAGCAAGGGTACCTTTTTTCCTAGCTTCTTGAATTTGATGTAATGTTGGGGGGTGTTTTGGACTGATGACGATATCACTCCAACCAGCGTGCTCATCAGCTGCTCGTTTTTTTCTTTTCAGTTGTTTTTGGGATGGCGGAATTTGTAATGCCTGATTGGTCTCTGGAGATCTCCACACATTCCTCACCGGATCCCATCTACCAGCAAATACATACTTCATCGCACCGTATTTCATACGGTCCATACTAATTAAGACAAAATGGATCATTCGAGATGGAACTGTCCATCCACTTCTAACTGCTTGAACATATTTAAGAGCATCGTCTGTTGACTCAATCGTCGTCACAATAAACCGTTGAGAAAATTTAAAACGTCGTTCATTTTTTTTGAAGGCAGACAACTCCCCAGGAGTAACCCAAACAGTCTTACTTTTCCCTAATACCGTAGGAATCTCTGATTCAGACCATTTAGGAATAACATTGGACGGGGCAATTATTAATGCACGAAATTCATCTTTAATGTTTTTATCTTCTGCTCGCTTTTTCGCTGCCGTAAAGACTGTAGTTAACGACATTTGTGTCTTGCCGGTTCCCATATCAGATACGCATATGACTCCTTTTTTCTTCTTAAGGGTTTCATGCATACCCATTACAATTTTAGCTTGAGCAGGAACGCATACTCGTTCAGTCTGACCAATATAAGGTAAGTAATGATCCCCTTTATAAGTTGGTCGAATATAATGCTCAAGTTTACTTGCTAAGGCTTTAGCATTTTTCCTGAGATATTGCTCAGTCGTCATGCCGGCATTATAAATCGCTTGTTCACTTTTTATAATGTATGGCGCATTTGATTCCGGATTTAAACGTCCACTTTGTATTTCTTTTTCAATTATCTCCAGGACTTCTTTTTCTTTTAAAGAATGGATACGAAGAGCTTCGGCCTGGTCCCACTCTCCAGCCAAATTGGTTGTTATAATAGATAGCTTTGTTATTTTCTCTTGCAACAACTCAATATATTTATTACTCCAAGCTTCCTTTTGGGGAAGGCCAAACGTTTTGGCAATGAAGCGCCCTGCCACTTGATTAATATTGCCTTTACGAGCTATGACAACTCGTTCTGGATATGAATAATCAAACTTTTTAGATTTGTCCTTATTACTTTTTAGCGTATTTTGAGCAGCTTTCATATTCTCTGCAAGACTCGCTTGAAACTCACGTAGAACCGCGGATCTTGGTAACATGAAGCAGTGAACGACACGCCCTACCACTTCTTCGACACGACGATACCTTGTTGTACTTGTATAGTAAGATATTTGACCGGTTGTCTCATCAATGACTTCGATTCTAGTGCCAATGTTGTAGAAGGAGGCATGTATCGACCGTACAGCTACAGCTGTTCCTGCAAATGAACAACCTACTAATACATCTCCGTCTAAAATTAACATCTTTACATACGCTTCAAACGTCTTACCATCTTCGTTAATTCGAATTTTCTTCATTCATATGCCCTCTGTTCAGGTTGATGAACAGAGATAAGGGAATGCCCCTCTCTGTTCACTAGCTTTCTGAACAGGAAGGGCTTCCCTCCTTTGTATTATAAATATTGGTATTTTTAGTTTAGTAAACTCGAAAGTCTAGTAACATGCCTTACATCTAACCTATGGCCATAACAACGTAATAGTGAAATAGCACTCTGTCACCTTGCTCCAAGGCTTTTTAGATTCCTCTAAAGTCATATAATTCATATTTAAGATCCTCCTTACCCTAAGTCTACGATGCCTTTTTTTGAAAAAATACGCATCGTGTTTTTGGTACTATAAGTTGTGACTCTTTGCTCCTTTTCGCTTCGAGCGCTTATCTGAGTACGCTCTGACTCTACATGTTGTGTACGACTTACCAGCAGGTGATCTGCTCCCATTTGTTCAGGAACATAACCTGATTGAAGTGCAGCTGCTAAATGAGCCGTCTGCAAAGGCAACGCTGGTTCTAATTTTTTTGTGTTATTTTGGACTTCTTCGAAGTCTCGAATCAATAACTTGACCTCCTGGTCAAGACCCTGGTTATTTAAAATATCATTCATAGTAACTTTAGTAGAGTAAAATGACATCAATTTTTTAGGTGCCGGTGATAGCTCATAAACGATATCATCTACTCGATCAAGGCTAGGTAGTTTATCCTTTGGCATTTGAGAAATGACTTGCAACCTTTCCTCCATTTTTTGTTGATATGCTCTTTCATGTTCTTTTCTAAAGCCTTTTTGACGCCTCCGTCCAAATACAATCACTTGCTTGTATGCATCAAAGTGATCATCAGTAAATCGGTAGACAGATAAATCAATAAAGCGGCTGGCTAAAAGCTTAGCGCATTTTTTTAAAATAGGCTGAGGAATATTGAACACTAGGATTCCTCCAGGACCAAGTCTATCCTCTGTTAAATCCTCCAAGAAGATTTTTTCCATCCTTTCTCCCCCCATTTCTTGAAACGGAGGATTAAGGTATAGAAGCGAAAATGCTTCCTGTGACATTCGTGCTTCGTCATAGCTACAATGAAGTAGGCTATCGACTTTACCCTGGGCTGCGATCGCTCTTGTTTCTTCAATTTCAATCCCATATGACTTTACAGTAGCACCGGACTGACTCAAGGCTCGCTGGGCCACCACGATCGCATCTCCCATACCTGCGCACGGATCCAAAATATTATAAGTTTCTTGTGTCTGATTATGTGGTATTTTTAGTTTACTGCATATAAGCTCCATTTCTATAATCGGTGTAGGGTAAAAACCTGCTTTTGCCTCAGATGCTAACCTTGCCATTTTCCAACATCCTTTCTTTTTTTCTTTTTTTTTCGTAGCGCAAACAAGCGCGCCAGTCAGGATTGTGGTGTATAGGAAGTTGAAGGCTGCATGTATACATTCCTTGAGTTTTTTTAAGGAATACACACGATTTACACTTCGCCCTTCTTCCTGTTTTAATACCATAGGCCCTGACCATCGGGTTCCAATTAGCCTCTCCCCAATCAGTCGATATGATTGGAAGTGAGACAACTTGCAACTGGTTTGTGTCCATTTCCCCTCCTCCTAGTAATTTAGATTTATAAAAACGCAAAAAAGGCGTATCGATAATCACAAATCATGATTTTCGATACGCCTATTGCGTTATATATAAGACAAAATGGTCATGTTTTAGTATAGAATGTTTTGAATAAACAGGTCACTTTCATTCAGCGAACAATCGGAATGTATGTACCCAAATAAGAATTTAAAGCAACACTGACTTATCCCTGCTTTCCGGTACAGAAAGGAGAATTCAGTTAATCAATAAACTACATATAGAAATTATAGCATACGTTTGACCGAAAAAGAACCCCTACCAAGTAGGGGCCCCCATTAATAATGACTATACACGTCTAAATTGTCCATAACTGGTCCATCACCATCTAAACATATCCATAAGCAATCGTTTTCCCGGGCTACCTCAGCAAGTCTTTTGATATCTTGAGGTAACTCCTCAATAATGTTATGAAAATACTCGTCTCCTAGATAGATAAACCATCCATAACCTTCTTTCTCATAGCTTATCATGTCCGTTTCACCCAAATTTAAGAGCTTTAAACTCTCGAGTGATAAATGAATTGTTGAGAGTGTTAACATCTTTGATATCTCCATTCTAAATTCCTCCTTTTACTTCCCTGTCTCTAGTGAGTTGTAAGCTGCTAGCATATGACGATCTTCCATGATTGTGTTGAAAACTATTTTCATTATTTCCTCTAAACTTGTAGAGGGGTTTCTTCTTTTTAAGTCTTTTACCAACCACCTTACATATGCATCATGCTCTTCTAATTTTTTCATCCGTTCAATGCTGAACTCTTTCATGATAATCCTCCTTAAAATTAATATTAAAGTTCCCTTTTTTGTTTATTTTCCATATAAATGATAAAGTGACTGGTAATAATCCAATAACTTCACCCTTCTGTTTAATATGGCAATGGTGAGTGATCGTAATTTTCATTCCTACAATCACACGTGTCGCAGTAATGAATCCAACTAGGAAACTCGTCATACATTGGCATCATGTAACCACCACAAGAGCACTTTTCATAATTCCTAGTTTCGTACTTTTCGTATTCTAATATCATTTGTTGTTCTAAATATAGTTCACTAAGTGTGATTATTTCTTCCGAAAATGGAACTCTGAAACCGGCGTCCCATTCCCACTCTACGCTCGATTTATCCATGGTAATATCTAATGTTAATTCTAGATTATAACCAGCAAATGGATAAACAATATCAATTTGTCCTATAAAATCTCCTTTATTGCTTGCCTCTTCAATGATTCGTGCTTCTTTTATATGCACATAGACATATTCATCACCTATAAGGTGTACACGTTTTTCAAATTGAAATACTTCATGTTTCATGACCAAACCCCCTATTTTTTTAATAAGTTAATTTCCAAACACCACGATCGACAGAAATAAAATTATCATGAAGTTGCAATGTCTGGCGTATTTTTTCCTTCCAGTGGTTATTAGAGATAGTTTTTTGGCTACCCTCAATAAGGGTGTAAATATCTTGTAGGGAAGCTTTTCCTCCTAAATAATCCAACGCTCCTTGTATAAGATCACGCCAAGTAATATGTTTAAATTCACGCAAATCAAAGCTCTTTGTGACAGTACTTTTTATCTGTACCTCCCACACTTTGTTCTTTTTGAAGACCAAAATGTGTTCATGGATAATGGGTATAAAGTTTCTGACGTAACATTTTTTATCTGAAAGGCAATTATGTTGCCTCTTAATAATATGTGATTCGAGATCACCGAGCCATGTCATATCCTTTATAATGCTGTAATACCGGCCCTTTTTTCTGATATCACCTATCAGAATGGCGTGTCTACCACCATTGAGTAGTGATTGATATATCTTTGCATTTACTCTATCCAATTTTGAAATAAATTCCTCGTAGGACATATCCAAGGATAGGTCATCTTTATGAGCATTGTTGTAGCGTTGGTAGCTCACTATATGCCAATACGGTGGATGGCTAAAAATAAAGTCACTTCCGTAAGGAATATCATCTGTTAATGCATTCCATCCCGTATTCAAATCAAGATGGATACTATTTTTAATTCCTAATTCAATAGCAACGTCTTTCCCAGTACCTCCACCTGAAAAAACTTCAATAAATTTTTTCGGTTGGGAGTTAGGGTAAAATTGCTTAATTAGGTCCTTTATGACGTGGCCAGATGTGTTTCCCCTATAAGAAGAATCACCCCAATGACCCCGATCAGGATAACTAATGATTGATTGCATTATACTCTCACTTCCCTTTTAGTTTATAGTCCAATTAAATGATTAAAGTGACTGGCATAACGCCAATCACTCCACCCTATATTGCAATTTTTTAATTTGCCAGCGGTGAATAGCCAGGCTCTTCTTGCCTGGTATCACAACTGTCGCAGTAATGAATCCACCTAGGAAACTCATCATACATGGGCCACAACGAGCCCCCACATGAACACTTTCCATAATCTATAATTATATTTCGACACTTTTTTTCCTCTAGCTTATGAAAACTGTCGTGGTATAGTTCATTAAGTGTGATTATTTCTTCCGAAAAGGGAACTCTGAATACTGCGTCAGTCTCCCATATCCAATCATCAGATGCTTTTTCGATGTGAATATCTAATGTTAAATCTAAATCATAACCAGCGAAAGGATAAACGATATCGATTTGACCTTTAAAATCTCCTATATTGTTTGCCTCATCAATAATTCGTGCTTCTTTTATATGCACATTGACATATTCATCACCAAAAAGGCGTACTTTTTTGTTAAGTAGAAATACTTCTTGTTTCATCTAACAACAATCCCTTCTTATTTTAGATTTAGATTGAATGCTCTTTCCATCATTTGTGCATCCATAAAATCTTTTGCAGACATGATTTCATCCGAAAAGATTTCAACAGCATCTTTGTCCGCATGATCGCCAATTAAGACACTCATAATGGATACATGATGCTTCTTTTTGAATGCCAACAGTTCATTTTTGTGCTTTATTAATTTTTGACGGTCGGAAGGCTCACCGTCTGTAACAAATAAAACATCTGCATTTTTGTATGTTTTTATAGCCTCCATACTCATATTTAATGCCGGGTAAAATTTAGTACCCCCGCCTAAAAACGATGTGGCCATTAAAATTAATTCATCACCGTTTATTTTTCCTTTATTGTATTCTTTTTTTATAGCCCTATTATCAAAAGGGATATAAACAAAATCTCTCTTCTCTTTTTTAGCGATCATCGCCATTGCAAGAGTAAACCCCTTGCTTTGATCGTCTAACCCTTTCATAGACCCTGACTGGTCTAAGCAAAGGATGATGGGTCCTTTCCCAGCCTCTGATTTCCCACTCTTTTCGAACATTAACGTTTCATTTTCAACAAAACGCCGTAGAAAATCAAGTCTTGTTGACTGATGCTGAAAATTCATCATCTCTTGCGGTAATAAACGTTCTAAGTCATTACCTGGTATGATGCCCCCGCGTTCTACACTTTCTTTTACTTTTGTTTTTCTTTTTTTCTTAGCAATGGATTTGAAGCGGCCTGCCCACTGCGCAATATTTTTGAACTTACTGCTTTTTCTCAGTTGCTCTGCAAGTTGCAATTTCTCTTGAAGTGGGACCTTTTGAATATCTTTACTTCCAATTCCTGCCCCACTTAATAGATTTTGTACTAATGTATTTTCTTCTTTGGCTTTTGCTGCAGCTTGTGTTAATGCTGCTTGAAATGATGCACTTGAATCACCTTGGATCGCCTCAGAAAAACGTTTATTTATCTCTTGCAGGGTATTTTGTAACTCATTTTTTTTCTGTTCAACCTTTTTTTGAGCATTATTCGCTCTTTTCGAAGCTCCAGCTTTATCCTCATTAAGATCTTGGTTAGCCTTTTCTAGTTGATCCTTATGTTTATTAAGCTCTTTCTGACTTTTTAGAGCTTCTGCTAATTGCTCACGCAACTCATTATCTTGTTCTACTTTTGATTCTATCCAGCCGTGTAACTCCTGGCCGTAGTGAAGCGTTCCTAGAGCTGATGTAAGGTCATCAAAAATGGAATCCTTTCTTAAGCTTGAGAATTCCGAATCCTGCATTATCTGGCTCATAAACTGATAATTACCTCTTAAGAGGTCATCAATTACCTCTTCATCTTTAATGAGTGGCTTCACCTTATACAAAGCGCTATATACGTCACTTAGTAAAGGAATGAAGCCCGGATAAATCCCTTTCCCTTTGCTTGCTAATTTTAATAAATTAGGAGCCTTTTTTAAAAGGCCCCCAAAGTTTCTCCGGTCGAAGTTGTCACTATTTATGACCACTTCATCTGCTCCTATCTGAAAATCTCTTCTTGATAGCATATAGCTAACCTCCTTACGAAGTTTTTAGTTTGAAATTCCTAAAGCAACGTTTGTTAACTGTCTCAGAGCATTCGAAAACTGCTCAATGACAGGTTTAATTTCTGACTCTCGATTAGGGTTGTTCTTCAAAGCATCTTGTAGCTCATTCAAGATGCGCTTATACTTTTCAATTGTTTCAATTGATTCTTGAGTTCCTTGTTGGGCATAAGTCCATAACTCATTAGCATCGTTCTGGAAGCTTTGCAACATCTTTGTAATCGGATCAGTTGCATGCTCCAAAATGATCTCTTGTACATCTTTCATTTGTTCAGGTTCCTCCCATAAGACGTCCTTTAATATAAGGAGGTCTTTTGGCTCGACAGCTGCTCTATCGTCTAATAAAGCTTTTACCCGTAGTAGATTTAAACATTGACGAAAGCGTCTATCTGATGGGCGCATCCCTTCTTTTTTTAGCTCTTGTCTTACTGTGATTAAGCTATTCAGAACAGCTGCAGGAATATTAATAAACTCCGCTGCTTCTGACAATTCATTAATCTCTTCTATGCTTATTAGTACTTTTGATTGAGCAACTCCACCTTGTAACATGGCGAGAAATGATTGATCTTCACCAATATAGTCCACTTCATATCGTAATAAGAACCGGTCAAATAGAGCACCTAATTCTTCATCCTCAGGGTATTCGTTAGAAGCCCCTATCACTGACAAAAGAGGAGATGTTTCAGCACCTCCATCGTTGTAGAAAACCCTTTCGTTGATAAGGGTTAGTAAAGAGTTGAGTATAGCGGAATTTGCTTTAAAGACTTCGTCTAAAAAGGCCACGTCAGCAAGGGGTAATTTATTATCAGTGTTTCGTTTATATTTACCATTTTCTAGCTCTTTGAGATTAACCGGTCCAAATATTTCTTCTGGAGTAGTAAACCTCGTTAATAGCCATTGAAAATGCTGACTATTGCTTATGTGCTTAACTATGGAATTGACCAAAGCAGATTTACCTGTACCTGGTGGTCCAATTAATAGTACGTTTGTATTGGCGATTAAGGAAATTAAAATACCCTCAATGATATCTTCCCGTTCAAGAAATTTTTTACTTAAATTTTCTTTAATCAAACCAATCTTTTTTACAGTTTCCTTTGTTCTTTGCATAATTCATTCTCCTTTATAAATAAGTTAGCGCTAGTTTTTTAACTAGCGCTTTATATCTCCATTTTTATTTCCTTCTCTAATTTTATTTAAGTTTATCAATTAATAAGGTTTGTACTTGCTGTCTGATGGCTTCAATCTTATCTTCCATGCTGTCTACAGCCCCTGTTACAAGGGACCGATAATCCTTGAAGTCACCGATAATACGTTTTGCATCATCAATTTGCTCTTTGATAATATTTTTTGGTATTTCCTTGTTATTACTCATCAGTGCTTGACACCTTTCTAATGTCGTTTGCAAGTGCGCATCGATTTTAGAGCGCAGCATATCCTTATTATCTTCCGTATTGATTAGAGGAACCATGAATCCTTCTCCTCCGTTCCCTCCTGATGTTTCGAGGTATTTTAAAAATTCTACCACCTTCTTTAGCATTTCTTCGTATTTTACAGGTACGAAGTAAATGCCTCCGGATGGTCGTACAGGAAGAGGAGCCATTTGTTTAAGAATATTAAGTGTCATATTTCTTATTGCGCCACCATTATGATGGTTTAAAAATATCTCATATTGAGATTTGGCAAATTCTGCTAAATCTCTTACATGATCGTTCTCGGTTTGTTCGATCAGAAAATCCTCGTTATCTTTATTAAAAACGAGAATACCGGCACTACTATTGTAATGCAATGAACGCCCCTGCGAATCTCTCCTTTCTCTTACTATATTTCTTTGGGTAATCGTATTAGAACTTGTCACATGGCGAATTAAATACTGATCCACAATGCCTGTCTTTTCATCTTCCATTTGGCTGTTTTTTTCAATGAGCTTTGTCGCCCTTCTGAATGCATCAGCAGGGCGTATACGTTTTGGCATGAACGAATCCGCTAACCCGGATTTATGCAGAGAATCTCTTATTTGCTCTCTGTTATATAACCCTTCAGACACTGAGTACCAGCATAAGTACCCGAATAAATTTTGTTCTGTTTCGTTCCCGTGAATTGCTGCAACATCATTCAAATTAAAATTTTTCGTCATTTTCTTTTCCTCCATTTTTTTGTCAACGCAAAAAAGCGCACCGATAAGGAGTGATTCATCCTTTTCGATGCGCTTGAAGCGTCGTGATATTAGATTATGCCATTAGGCATAGAAATCCCTTTTTGTTTAATTCCCCAATAACCCTACTCCATTCTCTTCTAGCATAATTAGAGAAGTATATGGAGTGATAACTAAATAAGCATCTTCATCCTTCGGTTCACCTTTTGGGTGAGAAGGTACAAGTTAAATTAATTATGATTAGTCTCATTTTAACATTGTTTTTATCTCTAGCAAAGTATAGTTTTGAATATTTCTCGAATATTAATACTATTTCTTCCCATTTAAGAAGTCACTATTTTTCACCATCTGTTTTACTGCGTTTATTTTCTCTTGGCGAACTTTTCTTCTTTTAGAGATGATTTCACTTTGAGATTAAACAGGTACCGGCTTAGCCCTTTTAGCAAGATCTATGCTATATTACCATTTGTTTTGAAGTAACTCTCGTTTTATTATCTATACGATTAACCTCTAACCGTACCTTTGAATTAGTAATGGTTCTAAACTGTTCAATCTGCTCATTTTTTATTATGCCTCTTTTTATAAAGGCATATAATTTTTTGGAGTTTGGTTTTCCGTGTTTGATAAAAAAATCCGTTCCTATAACATTTAACATTGTTTCAATGTCATATCGGACCTTATCCTTTTTTAGGTACACACTTCCATATTTGTGAGAGATCTTTCGTTCTTCTAGTAAAGTTGGACAATTTTGCATCTTTACTTTCAGATTTCTATACATCTCAGATAGAGGTACAATAATGCTATCAGATTGCTTAATTATTTTTAATAATTCATACTCATTAGATGGTAAAGCAATTGAATGAGACAACAACTGTTTGCCAACTTTGTTCACGCTAAAACTTAAGATATCTTTTTTAGGAAGCTCAAACATTTTGCATATCTCTGGAAATTTATCCGGCGTATCTTGCTTAAGATCAGCAACTAGCGGATAAATCCCTACCTCCATCAAAAATCTATTTAAAGACTCCCAATCTGTATTATAGGTGTGTTTTGGTTTGAACGAAACAGCATATCCTAAATCGCCATAGACGATTGGATTTTCCGATCTATGATAAAGCAGCTGTTCTAATTTTTCAGTTGCCTTTGTTTTAATATCTTCTTGCTGGCGAAGCTCAGGGTAACCTGTACGCCAAAACATTTCCATCATTTCTCCTGCATTTACATTATTAGTATTCATCCTTTTTTCCTCCTTATAATTGACGAAAGACACCATCCAATAGGGATGCTGTCTTTCTAATTTTTATATTTATTTTAGATAATAATGTTTCTTTTTAGATGGGAAATGTCGATCTTCTTTAGATGACTAACATCTCCCAGTTCTATTGCTCCTAAAATCATGAGAGCAATGATAGCCTGAGAATTTTTGCGAGTAGACACTTTTTGTAGATGCTTTATATAACACATCGCATATTCTCCATTTCTTTAATTGAGATACATCGATGATCTCCTACTACAATATGATCAAGTACTTCAATCCCAATTACTTTCCCTGCTTCGAATAATCGTCTCGTGACCTCAATATCTTCTCGGGTCGGCGTCGGATCACCGGATGGATGATTATGCGCAACTATTACTGAAGCAGCATTCTTACTCAATGCAAACAACAAAATTTCTCTAGGGTGCATTAGGGAAGTATTTAGTGTGCCTTTAAAGACTACTTTTTCTCCCGTTATAAAGTTTCTTGTATTTAATGTAAATACTTTGACTACTTCTTGGGTTTCAAGTGCCATGGTTTTTAACCCTGGATAATTAAACATGTCCTCCGGGGACCTGATACATAGTTTATTTGAATTAGAATTAACTTGCAGCAGTTTTTTTGCTAATGCGACAGTAGCAACCAGTATTTCTGCCTTCCGGGGGCCAATTCCCTCAATGCTTTTAAAGTCAGACTCACTCATTAAGAGTAAGTCATTAACGGAAAGACTCGATAAATTATTCATGCTAGCTGATTCCCCGATAATTAACGTTAGAATTTCATTTAAACTAGTATTCTCATATCCATACATACTTACTTTTTCACGAATTTCATTAATCATACTTTTTCTCCTTCGCATACTTCGCCACAAGATGGCGAAGTATGAACCATCTTGTTTTACGCCGAAGAGGAAGGCGGATTTGTTATTTTTTTTACTCTGCCACACCTTTATAGAACGACAGGTTACTAAATGTGGTATCT
Organism: Halalkalibacter oceani; assembly: GCF_023715605.1. Taxonomy (GTDB): domain Bacteria; phylum Bacillota; class Bacilli; order Bacillales; family Bacillaceae_D; genus Halalkalibacter; species Halalkalibacter oceani. The sequence continues at coordinate 19,740 of NZ_JAMBOL010000033.1, read as the reverse complement.
TTTAATACCAAGTCATTGTCTATACTTATATTTCCATTTTTGATTCCTTTTTTACTCACCACTAAAACAAGTACAAAACCTTTATTTACAAGGAAATATGAGCAAAATTTAGATTACTCACTTTTGCACTGGCTAAAATGGTAAATCATCATCGGATATATCGATAGGAGCAGAATCGTTAAAAGGATCCTCATTAAATCCCCCAAATTGCTGTTGGTTAGACTGCTGCTTGTTACCGCCATTTCCTTGGCTACCGTTACCACCACTATTAGAAGTACGAGTATCAAGAAATTGAACACTGTCTGCGACAACCTCTGTTACAAAGACACGACGGCCTTCATTGTTGTCATAGCTTCGTGTTTGAATTCTGCCATCTATCCCAGCCAGGCTACCTTTTTTCAGGTAGTTTGCCACATTTTCAGCAGGCTTCCGCCATACGACACAATTGACAAAATCAGCTGCACGTTCTCCTTCGTTATTCGTGAAGGGACGGTTTACCGCTAGAGTGAAATTTGTTACAGCAACACCGTTTGGCGTATAACGAAGCTCAGGATCTCTAGTTAATCGACCAACAAGAACTACTCTGTTTAACATGTGTTTTTTCCTCCTTATAGTACACCAGCTAATTGCTGATGCTCGCTATTATTTGATTGAATATTCTCTTCTTGTTCTACTGATAGAAATATCACATAGAGTAAGCCATTTTCTTTAGACTTGTCTTCCACGCACAAACGTAAGGCACTTCTGGCCAATAATAGCCCTTCTACTGACCACGGTTCAGATAACCAATCTGTCGAAAACACTTCGAGTGTTTTATCGAGTAAATCAGTTATCTCCTGTTCCTTTTGCTGGCGCCGGATACTATCAATCGCCAATTCATATTTTCCAATTGCTTCACCTACGACTAACTTAGCGAAAGCAGTACGATAATGAAGATGACAATGCTGCTGCCAGTCCTGAAAAATATGTCCCATATGCTTTCTGAAGTAGTTCCAGGACTCTCTTTTTGCCTCTTTCCACTGAATGACCTCCAATTGTTTTGGTGTCAAAAATTCAGCAGGATGAGCCTTATTCTTCTTTTTCAGACCAAAGTACTTTGATTTAATTTTTTTATAAGTTTGATTATATTCAGAGTTGTCTTCATTCATTTTTAAAAGTGTTTCAAAATGAAGGACCCCTCCACTTTCATTACAACTGCTTCGCCAGCAACGAAAGGTGTTCTTATCATTGTTCATAGACAATTTAAATTGTCTTGATTGACAAAATGGACATCTTGCCAACACTTCTTTTTTATTAAGTGTTGTAGGATTAATATCTACTGAATACTCTTCAGCCACTTTAATGATACTAGGTAATCCCATTTAGGTCGCCTTCCTTTAATAAAATCATATTTGGTGATAATAGTACTCTTCTGTTTTCATACACAATGTCTTCATACCTTTCATTTGTGATAGAAAGATATAATTGAAGAGCTTTTTGCGTATGCCAACAAGGTAATGATGCCTGCATGCAATTAACGGGACACTCATGTGTTACAAATAAATCATTTGCTAATTTTTCAACTTGTACGATAACCCTATAAGGCAAGGCATGCTGCCCTGCTTTTTGGTAAGCAAGTGAAAAAAAGGCGAACATAAAGACTTTGTCATCACTGTCTTTGTAGCATGAAATGTCATCACGAAGTTGCAGCATAATCAAGCACCCTGTTGTTCATTTTTAGGTTCCATATTTTTAAGGATATAGTAGTTACCTTCTTGTACTAGCCTTGCATTAAATAGTACATTAGGTCCTAACTCGTCTAAAGAATTGACAAGCTCTTCTCCTCTAGCGATTGCCGCTATAGTTGTCTTATCCTTATTAAGAAGGATCAATTTTGCATAATGCACATTGTTCCTGATACCAGGATCAATGGAAACTAGCGAGACCTCTGCTGTAAAAACACTTGAATCCTTTTCTGATTCCTCAGATGTCTTATTTGACGTTTTATCTGAAGTAGGCTTGGCCTCTTTGTTACTGATCTCGCTGACCTTTGACTTTTCGACTGTTGGGGATTCTGTTTGCCTTGGAGGCTCTGGAGACTTTTGAGTTTTAGTTTGAGGGGTTGCATTTTCATTCTCTTTCTTGTTTTCATCCTCTACTTCTTTAAGCCAATTCGATACCTTAGCTTTTATTTCTTCATAATCAGATCTTCTGATATCAGAAATATTTGATACAGCTAAGAATTCAAGATAATTAGAGAGTGTCGTCCCTCTTGCTTTAACCAACTGTGCTAGCATGTCACCAATTTCAGTGATCTGGTCAGTCGCAATCGTTTCTTCCTCTTCTTCATCCTGTAGTGATTGGCCTCGTACATCAGGATCCATCTCATCACTAGGAAGATGGAATTGTTTCTGAAAAAATGTCTTCTCGGCATAGGTATAAGCTAGCCCTGCTGCCTTTTCAGTTCCATTTGCTATTCCCTGGCCATACCAAGGAATAATTAACTTGTCCTCTGGATTTTCCACATTGATAAATTCAAAATCAATGTTGATTTCTAATAGAATTTGGTTCTCTATTTCTTTTTTTTCAAACCCATTACTTCTTCTCTTCACTTCTGAGGGTGAGATATGAATGACATGTTCTTTTTTGTGCATTAACAGTAGAAGCCCTTCTTGTTCGAGAAGTGGCTTAATTTTTTTTTGGATTTGACTAATAGGAACATGTGGATGTAATTGGCCCGGTATTAGTTTTAATACCTCAATTTTTTTTTGTACATTAAGTATTTTCTTATAAATATTCATGTTAGTCCTTCCTCCTTAAATTTCATAGACTTTTGGTGCTAGAGTAGGTGCTGCGTATTGGGCCCGATATAGGTTTTTTTTAAGTAAAGGAACATCGGCTCCAATAATTACCGCACTCGCTCCTTCATTTTCAATTTCGTACTTTATTGCTTCTTGTTGCCTTTCTGACCAGCCCTCTGGGGGAACAGTAAAAAGCATTAACTGATCTCCCTTTAATCTGACATGGACTGAAAGAGTCTGTTTACATTCTTCAGATAAAACTAAAATAATCATATTTAGTCTCCTTTCAATTTTTGATTGAAAATATGAACCATATCCTCCTTCCATTTGCTTTATTTATAAAACGCAAAAAAGCGCAACAAATAAGGTAGATAAACCTTTTTGTTGCGCTTTTTAAGCGTGATTTATTAAACTAAAGTCATTTTAGGCACTAATAATTATTAACGAAATACGAATTCTTATCTTCTTCTTGCTAGATCAAAATAGATCCAGAGAAGTTCATAAGTTAAAGGTGTTTTCTGCTTGCCTCCTTCTGCAATCGGAAGGTACCAAGTCGTTGAACTATATTATGCATTAATTATACCTAATATAGACTGGAAATTCAACAAAATATTTACCCTCCTTGTAAGAGGTCTAACGGATTAATTGCATTGCTCTTTCCTGAATTCCATCTGCCGACATGGAGCTCGAAATGAAGATGGGGCCCCGTTGAAAAACCTGTGTTTCCCATCGAACCAATATAGTCACCTTGGGATACTGTGTCGCCAATTCTGACTGAAATTTGGTCCATGTGACCGTACAATGTTTCATACGTTTGATTATCAATCAGATGTTCAATAAGTACGGTATTCCCATAACCATTTACATAATGCGCCCACTTCACCCTTCCACTTGCAGCTGCATAGATTGGCGTACCAATTTGATTTGCTATATCTATTCCATTATGGAACGAACCCCAACGCGGCCCAAATCCAGAAGAGAATCGTCCAGTAGTGGGCATTATAAAAGTCCCCCCTTCTAGCTGTGACATATCCAGGTTGGATTGAGCATTCGCTACCTGCCTCTTTTTATTTTCTAATTCCTTTTTTAATTTCGACTGTCGGGTAGCTGCTTCCTCCTTTAATATTTCTCGATCATTTATTAACTCCATTTTTTCTGTGATTTCCTTTTGAACTTCAATGATATAATCCTTCTTTTCATCTTGCAAATCTCTATAATAATCCTCTAAGATTGCTAAGGTTTCCTTCCCTTCTTCAAGTGTCTTGAGTTCTTTCTTATACTTTACTTTTTCCTCCTTGATTTTCTGGTTTATATCTCCTAACCTTTCGATCATCTCGTGGTCATATTGAGCAACACGTAATGCAGACATTGTTTGATGTAACCAGTCTCCTAACGAACGGGCGCCCAACACTGATTCTAATAATCCATAAGATGGCTCACTCATGTAAAGCACTCTCGCTCGTTCTTTAAAATAGTGCAATACTGTCTCTCTTGCTTCTATCTTTCTGTCAAGCTCGTTTTCCAGTCTATCAACTAATTGAATTTGTTCATCTATTAACGACTGTGTAGAATGTGACTGTTTTGATATTGCTTCCATTTTCATATCATACTCTCGAACTTGATTATGAATAATGGAAAGTTCTTCTTCCAACAATTCTGTTTCCAAGTGAAGATGTTTGATCTCTTCTTCATATTCTTCTTCAGCCTCTTGTGCAGCTAGAATTTGTTTTTGTATATCATTTATCGAAGAATCTTGAGCAAAAGTATGATAAGGAAATAGGATACAAAAAAGAAACAAGAGGCCTAATATTCTATGCTTCCGGATCATTAAATCACCTCATGCCAAAGCAGCTTCCCAATTCATTATTGAGAAGCTGCTCTTTTTTTATTTATTTCCTGCCGTTTCAGGTATTCTTTTTCCCATTTCCCCTTGTCAAAAATATAGAACATTTCAGACAAAGGAACTTTATAATGCAAATCAGCATCAAGAGTCATCCGGACTTTTATATGTGGCCAGAAAGAATTAAGTTTGTTCAAATAGACTTCATGCTCTGCGATAACAAAGAGTGGCTCAGAAAAAGTATGGTTGTTAAAGTAATCAAGCACTTCATCTTCATTATTCCGAATGACTAACACCTGAAATAAACGATCTTTTATTTTGATTTTCCCTATAAAAGGAGGATGAGTCGTATCAAATGAAAACTCATCCATTGTTTGACTTAACTTTTGTATAAAGCGAACAAACGTTAAGCGTTGCAATAAATCATATTCAGACCAATGAAACCAATAATTAATGAACTGGTTACTCCTCAGTCTCATAGCTCCTTCCAGCCCAATTGTATAGACTGGTATAACATCATTATTTCGTTTTAGGTCATGCCGCAATATTAACCCTTTTCTTCTCATATCTTTCAATTTCTTTTTATCTTTCTTTAGATAGAGTGATGAAAGTTGCACAGCTCCCATCACTCCAACTTTGCTTAATGCTTCTAAGACCCGGCCTTCATACTCTCGTTCGTGGTATATGCAATTCTTCCTTGCCTCTTGTGAGCTAGGGATGAATTGCCAGTTGATATTCCACTCATGAAATGCAGAAAACGGGCTGTTAAATTCAATCATTTGAATCACCTACAAAGTAAATACTTGATTCTTACGCAGGATTTTAATAATACTAGCTGATATTTCTTCCTTTTCAGGGCGAATTTCACGAATGCGGACCACTACCAAATCTCCCTTTGATAAAGTTTCAAACTTCATGTGAGGGGTTAAGGCATCAATACCAGGGGCTAAGTTAATAAAGTTACCAAATTTGACGACTCCTGATACCGTGCCAGTATATTCACAATTCTTACTAACAAGCTGATCGACATAATCCCATGGATTTTGCTGTGTTGCTTTACGGCTAATCTTTAATTCCTTCTTCTCTTGATCAAATTCAGTAATTTTCACAGTAATATTATCACCGGCTTGAATTTTATCTCGTAAATTATCAACCCAGCCATAATCAAATTCTGAAATATCAAGAGTTGTTTCAATTCCGCCAATTTGAACAAGAGCGTACTTAGGAGCGACATAACGAACTTCCGCATTTACGACTGTCCCTACACCTTTGGCCTGAATTTCTTTCCATGTAGCGCTCTGCATGACTTCTAATGCGCCGCTTCTGGAACCAATAAACATTTTGTTTGCTTCATCAATGCCAATAACTAGAAATCCTAATTTTTGGCCCATCATATTACGCATTTGCCGTTTGTCTTTAACTTCCATGTAGTCGAATGGAATCAGTCCTTTTACTCTGCCAATTCGAACAACGGCGCACTCGATTTCATTTTCACGAAGAGTATGAGTTTCAATTCCACTAAGTGTTGCAAACAAGATTTTTCTCGTTTGTCTTGCAGCATATACTTCTTGCCAATCTTTTTCCTGCAAAGCCTCGGTTGTTACATCTCCAACTCCATTACCTTCTGATAGTACATTAATTAATTGATCGCTCATACGATCGCCTCCTAATCATTATTTAAAAACTCCATAAAATCGAATGGATCCTGCGTATCTACGTTTTCCTCTTCATATGTTTCTTCGGCGAAAGGAATATCTTCTTCTATTTCATGAACCGGTGATTCAACTTCCTCCTTGGCATTTGATGTATCCTTGTTATTAGTTTGCGTGGCTGTAAGTAGAGGCATCGTTGCTGTGGAAGCAACTGCTGCTACAGCTGTTGGTACTTCATTCTTCCTCACAGGCTTTGATGACTCATAAATGATTGTCGGTACTGATTCCTGCTCGGTACTCTCTTCATGCTTATCAAAAGGATTTTCTTTAAAAGCTTCCTGAAAACGCTTCTGCTTTTCTTCTTTTTCGTTTAATCGGTGTGCTAAAATCGTCATTTCTTTCTTCTTTTTAATCAATTCCTTTACTTTCCATTTCGGAATATTATTCACTTCTTCTTGCAAGATTTTATAGCGCTCCTCTAGCCTCTCTTCTTGAAACCTTTTTATTCTTTTTTTTCTTACTTCTATGTCCTGTGGAAGAAACCGGCCCCGGGCAATACCTGGAGGCTTTGATTGACCATTAATGACTAATTTATGAATGAAATGATATGCTGGTATCCCATCCATTAATACGGTAAAAGGAAACCTTTCTTTTTCAACCTCTCGATCTCTTACCATCCGCGGGTGTAACTGTTTTAGTGGATTACCATCAAAAGTTTGTTCCCGCTCTCTAACTAAATCCTTACCTAATTCTTCAGATAGTTCTTTAGCCGTTTGAGCAGCCAGGCCACCAAAGATGATTTTATTTCGTGTGGAATCCATAATGGCTTTTTTCATAGCCCTCGCACTAATTTTTCCCGACTCCACTTCAAGTTGTCCTGTTGACTGAATCGCAAATATCCCTGCAACGCGATATTCAGCAGCTATACTCAAAAAACGTTCAACGTCCGGATTGATGTAACGAGAATACTCATCTGCAATTAAGTAATGAGGAATTCTCGTTAGTTCGGTACCTTCCCGCCGAAAAGTTGCCAGTTGAAGATGCATTGCTACAAATTGGCCAAATGCATCACCTGCAGCTGCCAGTTTACCAATAGCTGTATTAATGCCAAGAATTCCACCTTTTCGGAAATGTTCATCTAAATCAAATGTACTCGGTTGAGATATTAAGGGTTTTAGGTATTCATTACTCATAAGATTATCCAATTGTGCACGTAAGCCCAAAACATGCTGTCTAAATTTTTCTGCATCTTTTCCGTTCAATAGTTCATCGTCAAACGTACTTACCAGTTCCGGATCAGTGTTCATTTGCCTTAATCTCTCAACATTTTGTTTTAGTTTTGTCTCGGATCGTAAGTTAGCTAAAACGTCAACTAAATACATATTATCTCCATAAATTCTTTTCAGTAGCGTGGTGATTTTTCTAGTAGATAATTCTTGAACTGTTTGGAAAAAGGCTTCTTGCTTTCCAAACATCGACTTCAGTACAGAGGCTGTTGCTTCAGCAATATCCGAGGTCGGCCCTTTCATCACATTAATAGTATCTGATTCTTTTGGGTTTAATGGATCAATATAAACCATCGGTTCTCCAATTGCATCACAAATTTCCTTTACGTCACGTACAACATCACCTTTTGGTTCAATGATAGATAATCCTACTTTTTTCCCTTTTGCTCTTTCTTCCAATATCGTTTCGATGATCGGTTTGATCACCGTAGCAGTCTTACCACATCTTGTAGGGCCGACAATTAAGCTGTGTGTAAATGCATCCTTACCGCCCCATGTTAAAAATTCCTTGCCAGAAGACATTTACCCATCTCCAATCAACTACTTTTCCTTTACCTTTTTAAGTTCTATAGGTTCACCTAAGTTGAAGAAGAGTGCTTCATCAGAGGAAGGCTCCTCTATGTCCTTTTGTTCAATAAATAATCCAATCCACCCGTATCTCTGAAACATACTTTTCTTGAATTGCACTTTTTTATCCAACTGCTCCATTGTTTCTGAGACGGAAGAAGGCTCTTTTTTTATTTGCATCTTAATTGTCGGATTCTCATGATAGTATTTACGAATTTTCAAAATCATTCCGATACCAACAAAGAAAGATGTTACTAAAATAATGAGCATAAATAAAAACCTCTGAATTGGCCACTCGAATGCAAGATTGCAAGATGCTAATAACGTGACCCATAAACACATGGCTGCCGGTACCGTACTATACCTACCTATATTTTTGTAGAGATGCTTAGTTGTGATATAGATAAGAGGCACCCCTAGAAGTAGTACGATTTTAATACCAGGCAACGTAAGCAGCGTGTATAACACACTTAGACAGTAAATGGATAGATAGATTAATATCGCCATTCCTTTTACCCTCATTTTTACTAAAGTAATTTATCCGCAATCACCGGGTAATACTCAACCGGTGCCAAATCCCTTGTTTCTTTATTAAACGCAAAATTAAATGTAACTAAGAAACCTAAGCAAATTATCAACACAATACTAAACTTTATCACTTCCCAGGGCTTCAGTTCATAAGGGGTATACATTCTCCTCTTTTCAAATTCCATATTGATCACTCCTCTAAAAAAATATTGCATTGCTTTAATTTGTGTGTTATTAAACAAATAGTCATATCATCCTTGATCATCATACTTAAATCATGTAGTAATGATTGCTGTTCGATTTTTTCTAGTTCATTAATTTGTCGAATAACTTCATCGGGAGGTTTAATAACCTCAACGATATTGAATAACTCTGGGATAAGATTACTGCATCCCATCAAATCACCTCCTGTAATTAAATAAAAAACTCTCGGCGTTTGTTATTCTCATATGAATAACAAACGCCGAGAGTTTCGGTAGCTTGTAAGTAATCTTTTAAAAATTTTATTGTCAATTTAATAATACTAGAAATTATGGTATATCTCAATAGATTTCTGAAAATAATTTCATAACAGATTAAACTCTCCTTTCTTTTACAGTTAAATTTTCATCTAAATAAAGAAACGCATCATATAAGTCCCCATTTTTAGTTCGGAATCCTGTTAAGTTACTTGTTTTTGTTTGAGTGATTAAATCAATCACTTCATTTGGGCTAATTATACGACTACTAATCGACTTAAAAATTTTGAAATCACAAGACGGGTAATGGGTACACCCATATAAAGGTCCTTTATCTTTTATCATACCAGTATTGCATTTGGGGCATTCTGACAGTTTATCATCTAAAGTCACGGTCCCTTGTTTCCAATCCTTTACAACAAGTTTTGCAACATAGCTTTTACCTGCAGCTGACTTGAATGTCAAGAATGAGGTAGACCCTTGGGTAAGCAATTGCTTAATTTGTGCTTCACTTAATTGTTTACGGTTGATCGTTTTCCAAAGTTTAAACTCGCACCCTTCTTTAAACCGATTACAACCATATGCCTTTTTTCCTTCAACAATTTCTCCCTCACTACATGCTGGACATTTACCCAAACTGTCTTTTAGAAACAATCTCTGGGGTTCCATTTGGTTGATTTCATTTATAAAAAGGGAGATAAATGCTTCCAGACTGCTCAGCAGAGGGTCAGCCCTGCCGGTCCCTCTTTCGATCGCATATAATTTCTTCTCCCATTCACCGGTCATTTGTGGATCGGTTATTGTTTTCACATCAGTTTGACGCAATAATTCGATTAATGCCTTTCCTTTTTTTGTAATGGATAGCTTATTATCATCAACAACCAAATAGCCAATCTGAGGGGATTTTAAGACAGTTAGAATCTCTGCCCTACTTTTAGCTGTCCCAATGCTAGCTTCCATATCCCAATCATTTAATTCTTTACCACCGATTTCTTTACCACCCACTAGCATTCGTTGAACCAGGTTGCCTTCTGTATACTGTAAAGGAGGCTTTTGATTGGTCTTTTTGAGTTCACATTTTACCAGGCTAATTGGTTTAGTTTCATCGACATTAAATGTAGACAATTTTAATTTAGGGTTTTCAATTACTTTCCACCCAGGGTCTATGAGAACCGATACGACTGATTTAAACTCATGCTTAAGTTGATAAATCATTTCATGCTTTTCATATCTTGCGGGAGGAAAAAACTGACTGAAGAAACGTTGAACAATTAAAATATAAATTTTTTTCTCATTTTCCGATAATTGGTTTGTCGGCAATTTTTCAGTGGGAAGGATAGCATGTTGATAGTCAGATCTTTGACATATTCGCTGGCAACCGGATGTGACAATTTCTTTCCTCGCCCATTCAATACCCTTTATTTTTACCAATCCATTTAACTTATCAAATACTTTATGCATGGTAGTTATATCTTCTGGTGACACATACTGTGAGTCTGTTGCGGGGTAAGTAATTAATTCATGCTTTTCATACAAAACTGTTGCAATATCCAGGGTCTCTTTTAAGGAGAATCCATATAATTCATTTGCCTCTGACTGAAGAGATGACAAGTTGAACAATCGTGGAGCCGCCATCTTTTCTCTTTTTCTAATATACAACTTTAATGAAACATCAACATTTTGATTAACCTTTACACATTCTAATGCTTTCAGCTCGTCACTTTTTATCTCTTCATTAATAAGCGAACCTTCAAAAGTCGTTTCCCCTTGTGTAAAAGTCGCTACAACATCATAAAGTGCATCAGATACATAATTTTCAATTTCTTTATTCCGATCATATACCATTGCTAACACTGGCGTCTGTACTCTCCCTACTGACAGCATAGCTTGATGCTTTGTTGATATAGCCCGTGTTGCATTAATCCCAATTAACCAATCAGCTTGTACTCGAGCCCTTTCAGCTTCGCCTAAACTGCGATAATAGTCATTTGCTTTCATGTTTTGATAGGCATGGACAATTCCTTCCTGAGTCATATCACTCAGCCATAAACGTTTTACCGGATGTGTTAACTTTAAATGCCTATAAAAGGAATCAAAAATATATTGACCTTCTGGTCCTGGTTCCAACGCATTGATAATCATATTAGATCGATCGCTTAGCTCCCTTATTACTTTAACTTGGTCCATCATTTTTGGATCGATAATCCATTGAAAAGGCTTAGGTAGAATAGGTAAGTGTGCGATGTCCCATGTTTCGTACTTAATATCATAAAAACCTGTGGGGGCAAGTCCTATTAGATGACCACTTGTCCAAGTTATATAGTAGCCATTCCCGTTTAGATATCCTTTTTCACTTTGAAAATTTTTTAATAAAGAAGCAGCAATTTTTTCTCCCTTACTAAGATTATCCGTAATAATTAAGATCGACATTAATCTTCCTTCCTCCTTTAAACTAATTTATAGACAATAAAAAACACTCAAAATGAGTGATAATTTTAATTCACTTAATATGACATTTGAGAGTCAATACATCGGTGACAGATTTTTTTATATTCTAATTGACCGGGATGACTATTGGAATAAATATGTGCAAATCCTTCAAATAAAGGCTTTTTACAAAAACTACAGGATTTTTCCTTTTCTTTTCGTTTTTCTTCTTTATTTTTCTGAATCCGCTCTCTTAATAGTAGTATCGAAGCAAATAGATGTAAAATCGCTAATGGTGCAATTACAACGGGTCCCTTGATAAGAGCAATAAGACAGACAAATATATAGATAATAATTCCTACATAGCCACGCATTCTTACCTCCTATTTACATTTAAAACTTCTCTTCTTGGAAGTTAACGATTTCAATACCAACAATTATTTTTTTCATTTCCTCTTTATCATGCCCGTCAATGCGTAAAATGTCTTCACCATCGAAAAGTTTAAAGCAATCCGCGTAAGCGTATTTGCGCTCACCATCTTCAAAGTCAATGTATTTTTCATTCTCAGGTGTTCGTTTAAAAGTGATATCACCCTCTTCAAAGCTTGAAGCGATATTATTGATGATGGATGCTCCCGCTATATTCCCACCCATACTAGTGAATACTTCACCTTTGTATCTACCCCATTGCAACTTGATTTTCACATCATGATTTCCGTATTTCGGATACCAACCTTCACCCATATATTTTTCCATGGTTTATCACCCTTTTAGTTTTATTCTTCATTGACGAGCCAACTTGATTAATGCAATTGGCTTGTTTTAACCAACTTTTCTTTTCAATTAACCTGAACCAAAATGATGTAGATTGTGAGAATTCAAGCCGATATTTGACAAGAGAACATAAACGGTAAAGGATCTTGTCATTTTCTTTTTTTTTCGATTATTTTTATTAATATTGCATCAATATCTTCTGGTGTCTATTACTATCGCACTCCGCAAAAAAGCTAGTTCCATAAAATGTTTATTTCAGAACGTTACAAAATGAAGGTAATATCCGTTATTTTTTCGCCGTATAGCCTTGATTCGAGGGCATTAATAGCTTCAATTAAAGCTAAACAATCCCTCATGTAATCTTCATCTTTCGTATTTTTCCATTTATCCCCTTTTAAACTCAATTTTCCTTTCAAAAACTCCAATGTATTTTCCACGATTTAAGTTCCTTTCTAAATGATACTTAATCATTGTTGTGTATCATTTTCTTTTTCGATTCCTTGAGATATAAAGAAATAGCTTGTTTTATCTCATAGTCAGACTTACCCTGACTTTTTAAATTGCGACCGATCTTTTTGATATCCTCTAACGCCCTAAACAAATTCATTCCCCGTTCCCTCCTTCTCTTTATGGTCGTATAATGACCCACTTACATGATAAATTCATTGTATCTATTTGCGATAAGCTATGTTTAAAATTTCTCCATCTCTATCAGTCTCGACTATGTAGTGATTTTCATGAACCTCTACATCAAACAATAATTTATTATCAAAAGAAGATTTAGTTGGTCGTTGATTGATTAAGGATTTATGCACTTCTTCATAACTTAGGTTAAGGTTATATTTTTTTGAAACTTCTTTTGCTATTTTTTGTTGCAAGGAATTTAAACCGTTATAAGGATAAAAATCAACAACTTTATAGTCGCTAAATAGAAAGCCCTCATTTTCCAAGATAACAACCATTTTGTTATTGTCACTTTCTATTAGATATCTTAATTTGCTTTCTTCTATTACGATATAATCCTCATTGATGTGATCATTTACATAGTTATTAACAAGGTTTTCTCGCTTCTGAACGTCTCTATTAACCCATACAAATGGGTATATTAATACAACATAGAAAATTACTACTATTATCAAAGGTAAAACTATAAATGCACTCCAATGATATCCAGATTCTTTTTTCTTGCTGTCCATCTAGTTCATTGCCTCCTTCATAGTAGTTTCACTACTCTTTTTGGGGCGGCGTACCCATAATCTCGCGAGGACACAGTTCATCTTTGCTGGCGTTGTAAGCCTCTGTGAGGTAATAGAGTGCGATATTGCCAATCTAATAACTGGCCACATTCATTACAGTAACGAAATAAATTTATATTGTGCGCCTGGCACTGAGGGCAAAATCCACCTTCTTTGTCTGTACCGACAACCTTTTTAGGTAATTGCTTATCTAAAGAAACTAAAGCTAGACGCATAGCTTCTTTTTGTTTATCATCCCAATTTGCCCATGCTATACCTGTTTGAATAATCCTTTTGCTTTCATGAATGTCCATTGTTACCTCCACCTTCCTATATTATCTCTATTTTTTATTTATCCACTCACGAAGTGGACTCATAAAAATAAGGTAATAAGCTATAATCGCGTTGATAACAACAATGATAATATAATTCCAATCAACATAATTGAACAAATAAAAACCTCCTTCATTACATGGTCGTGATGTTCAGCATTAATTCAAATATTGATATTCCAACGATTCTTTCTTATAATGTAATTGCTCTGCCCCGGCGTATGGTAACATGCGTATTCTCGATAGGTTTGGCTAGGCCCGTGGGAGTTGGTACTTTGTTGTTTAATCAGCATTGTATTGTCGAGAATTGTTAAGGAGGAGATGCGTATGGATAAACTGAGCTTTTTTGGAAATATTGCTAGTCTAATAGGTTTAGTAATTGCTGTTTTTCAGTTAGACTTATTTGTTTATACCTTCTCCATCCTCAACATGAGGGTAACCAAATAATTAAACTAATTCAAAAAGTGTACTTTGAACATAACCTCGCTCATTAATTTGTGGATTCAACCATAATACTTCCTGTTTCTTAGTGGCAGCTTCTGTTATGGCCACTTTTGTAATCTTCGTCCAATTGCTTAAAATGTCATTGTACATCTCACTGTCGTATCCACTTACAATTGCAAAACCACTATGTTTGATAAGCGCTTTTAACAAGGTTTCGTGTTCTTGCTCTGTCATTTCATGCGCATAATGACGTTTAGTTCGTGTATCAAGCAAATACGGTGGATCGCAATAGATTAAACAGTCACTGCGGTTATATCGCTGTATTAAAAGCTCTGCATCTTGGTTCTCGATTTGCACTTGTTTCAAACGCTTTGTAGCTTCCAATACCGTTTTCGGTAACACGTTCCAATCTGGCAAAGCGTTAACCGTAGCAATGTCAATATTATGTCGCCACCCTGTTCTGTCACTTGTTTTACCGCCTCTTGCCATCCAACAACGAACAAGAAAAACTCTAGCTCTTTCGACTTCAGATAACTCACTTTTCAGTAATTGGAATGATTGATAGTATTCTTCTCTTGAATATGGAGTGAGCTCAATTGCTCTAGCGAGTTCTCCTGGTTGTTCACGAATTACTTTAAACAGATTTACGATATTGCCGTCAATATCATTGACTGTTTCAATTTTGGAAGGTGGCTTGTTAAAAAGAACAGCACCACTCCCTAAATTTGATTCGAGATAAACGTTATGTTCAGGCATATTTTTAATAATCCATCTGGTGAGGTTCCACTTACTTCCCACGTAATTTAAAAGTCTTTTCATAGCTCCCTCCTTTTGCTGCACTTAATCACTCTTCGGTTCATTTGATGATCGGAAATTGCAAAATTAACTATCAATAGACTTCAAAATATCTTCTAAATTTTCAACATCGTATTCTTCGGCATGTTTTCTTATTCGGCAGTGGTGATGCCAGATTGGCAAATAAGAGCATAGGCATCAACTCCGTATTTATTTATCATAGTCGCCGCATGTGCAACACCTTTTATAAAGCCTACTTGTCTTTCTTCTTGTGATTTCATGTAATTTTCAACCACCCTTACAGCGTATTTTCACTCTTAACCGCAATTATTCAGCCTTTAATTCCAGCAAATTGCACGTCGATTACTTCTTCTTCCTCCTTTTCAAAACTTAGATAGAATGTTCCATCCACTCTGCTTTTTTCTTAATTTGTTTATACATAAAAGAGCGATCTTCTATGATTAAAGCATTAAGGGCCCCTCCATAAGCAGCCCCACCGTCAATACCAATTTTATCGTGTTGAAACCATGGAGTAGTGCGTCCATGTAGTAAAGTGACTGGAGTATGGCCAAATATAACCCTATGTCCTGACTGCAACGATAAACGTTGATTGAAAAATTCTTCGCGGATCCATTTTAATTTGTGCGGATCAGTATCTTGCCAATTCTTACAGTAGGGATCAATACCGGCATGTACACCGATGAATTGATCATCTAAATAGTAATCATCTAAAGTTTGCAGGAACTCAATATGCTCTCTGTTATTTTTGACAATTGTCTTTAAGGCCTTCTCTGTATTCGTGTCACTTTCGCTAAAACCATAAGACCTTAATGTTTGAGTTCCCCCATTCAATAGAAAATTCCCAATAATATAGGATTTCTCTTCATTGCTATTATCTGAAACACTTGCCATTAAAGCTTCGAAAAACATTTCGTCATGGTTACCTGCAATCGTTCTAACCAATGAACCAGCTTTCTTTTTTAATTTAATGAGAAATTGGAGTAGGTCTTTTGAGTATGGTCCTCGGTCAACATAATCACCAAGTAGAATTAATTGATCTTTCGAATAGTCATAATGAATTTCATGTAATAACTCAGTGAAAAGAGTAAACTCTCCATGTATGTCTGAAATAAAGATACGTCGCATTAGTTTCACCCCATAACTTTATCGTATAAATCAATATTAAATATATCATATTTAAGCATTAAAAACTACTCTTTTTTAACGTTTAAATATGATATAATTAGTTTTATATTTACCACCTATATTGTTTTGGAGGAATAAAATGACTCAAACACCATCATTACCACGAAAGGAAATTGAGTTACAATTAGAAAAAATCATGGAGAAGAAAATACCTGGTTTAACAATAGCTGGACTGGCTAGAGTTACTGGTCAACGATCTCAAAATCTTCATCATTTTAAAACAGAAAAACCGGGTCATGATAAACGTTTACCGAAAGAAACCATAGAAAAAATTTGTACTTATCTCAATTGTGATATAAGCGAACTAATCACCTTAAAAAATCAAAAAAGCACACACCGGCCTCCACCATTAAATGAATTAGATCCGTCTATACAAGGTTATCGTTTGCATTGTCACCTTGAACATATCGCTGGCCGGCGAGGACAGTCATTATTCCAAGTATCCAAGGAGATCGAAGTCAGTTATGATGTACTCAGAAAAATGGCCAGGAATTTACTAAAGAGATATTCGGTTGATTTAATTGAACGAATACTTGGCTACTTCAACATTGAAATAAAAGATCTATTTACATTGGAAGTTGATACTACAAAAATATTGACGTCTAAAATCAAAAACACCTACGAGATTTATTTCGGCTTAAGTCCTTTAATGAGTCGAAGAAAAATATCAATTCAGCAACTAATGGACGATACCGGATTCACTTATGCATTTATTAATAAGTTGATGAAAAATGAAGTAAAGCGCTTGAATATCCAATCATTAGAAGTGCTATGCAATTACTTTAATGTACCTCCCACTGAATTAATAAAGTATCGCGTTACCAAGAAAGAAAGCTGAGATTTTTTGTCTCAGCTTTCTCTTCTTATTTTTTCGTACTTGGCTGCCACTCATACAAAATAATTCCAACCACCATAACAATACTAGCTATGAAGAAAAAGATGTTGGCTGATAGATTAGCTAATAAAGATTCAATAATACTAAGCGCCTCCATATTTTCGTAACCCGGTATGGTTACTCGTCACCCCCTTTTAATAATATATAAAAAAGCCCTCGTCTTTGGCTATACCTAACCGAAAACGAGAGCTTTGTTGGTTTTTATGAAAAATTCCATACTTATTGCGCTTGCTTATTGTCAAGTATACACTAAATTACGCTCCCAAATCAACAGTAGAGTAAAACATCTGTGTATATAAAGGCTTACCTTTAGACATCGCACATATTTCTGCCTGGTTAATGAAGTCTTTTACCTCATGGGCCATTATTAAACCCTCCTCGTAGCTCATATACGTGGTTACAGATTTGACTCGTTTAATCATTTTTATCGCTCCGGTATTAGACATCGAACCCTTACCTTCATCGATTTGAATCTTAAACTGATTTCTGTCTGTAAAAGTAATCGTGCAACATCTGGCAATGATATCACCATTTTTTTTACTCCCTCCATAGACCTTGAAACCGTCTCCATATACTCTTGAGAAATTGTGGTTAATGATGGCATGCAGCATTGGTTTTATTTTGCTTTTATCGATATAGGCTTTCGCATATTTAGAATCGGATCCTGAAGAACTCATTTCAGTTACAGAGAATATAACTTTCCCTTTATAAACATCTTCATTTGGCTTCTGTGTGAAGTGGAATAAAGATGTTGTAATATCAAATGCTGATTTTTTTGTGACATGCTTATAGATTTTAATACTTGATTTTAGTTTATTTGTGTTCATTCTAAGAACCTCCTATATCGTTTTTATTAAATATAATTATATCATATTTAAACGTTAATTAACATTGTTTTTATGCTATTTATTCGATAATAATAAATCAAAATGTAATAAGAGATTCATATAAAAGATAAGAAATCAAAAGAAAAATAAAAAAATCAAATAAATATAACCAAGCCAACGAAAACCTCCTAGCTCTTATAGCTATTGGGATACGACAATTGGATATTTCTTAAAAATAAAGAAGTAACAAATGCACAGCAACTTATAAGTATTATTCAGAATTCACAAGCTATAAAACCAGTAATCAACTTATCCACAAACGATAATTTATACTAATGAGATATCCACAAGGCGAAATTCGTAAATTCTGTTTGCAGATTTTTGTTTTTGAATAAAAAAAACTCCCTCGGTTGAAAAGGGAGTTAGGAATTTGTCATTATGTAGCTGCCAAATAAATCACAAAAAGACCTTTTATATGCTGGTTTTAAAAAAGGCCTCTTACGTATTAAATTGTAGTTCTCTTAAATAAGCATGGATACGTTCCTCAGCAGTTGTGTCCCATTCCATCACTTTATTTACCCAGTCTCTGAAGGTGACACGGAAATATGCTCCGAGTTTTTTAATTCGATGTTGATGTAAGGATGTGAATTGTTTTTCGATACTAGATAAAGAGATCATAAAAATATCTCTTAGTAAGCGATCACCTTTTTGCTCAAAATGTGTTGTTTTAGCCATTACTTCTTGTCTGAAAGCAATCAATATGTCTCTTGTATCCTTTTTGGTATGATTTAGTCCCACCGTATCTAAAAAATGAGTTAAGGACTCCCCATACTTACCCATGAGCTGCCGGAAGTTGAATACATCCGGATCCTGCAAATATACTGATCGGAAAATAATGGAATATTTATATACACGAATTTGCATTTTATCGTCTTTACACTTTCGCTCTTCACATTCAATGATTTCTATGTCAAAAACATTTTTTAAAATGGTCATGAACTCACGAATATCTTTGCCATCCCGTTTACCTAATAGCTCTTTCAATTTCGTCATAGTGTATTCCAGCCGCATCATTTTCTTTCGAATTGCATTTCGGAATCGATTAAAGAGATTTAAAATAAACAAAATTCCAGATACATGATGTTTATGTACTAAGCTCTTGAGAATGTCGGTGTCAAAAAGTGACCGTGGGACATTGAAGTAGTTCAGACTCTTTTTATCTCTGTAAGATACTTCTTGTGAAGAGTTTAATTCTTCATATTCATTAATTTTAAGATAAGGCAAATCATTGATAATAACTTCTTCTACAAAGTGGCAGCGTTCCAACATTTTAAAACCACTATATAATGTGCTATAGGAGATGCCGAGTGTTTCGCTCCACTCACTTAAAGAATAGGTACGTAAGATACCACGCGAATCGGTATCTGATAACAATGTCAAAAATACTACCCACGAGGAAGCTGGCATTTCACACATTTTCATTCGCTCCATGAGTTGGTAATTAAAACGGAAGCCCTCAATCTTTAGTTCAGTATGCTTACTATTGGATTTATTCATATCGAAATTCACCTCCCTCAATAAAGTTTAATTTTCTCGCTAATACTCGTGTATTCTCCAAATTTCACTAACACCAAATAGTAATCTCACCAGTACTACTGGATAGAAGTAGAACGAATTAAAATTTCTTACAGGGG
>NZ_JAMBOL010000032.1 GCF_023715605.1 Halalkalibacter oceani | reverse complement strand
TTGCCTCGGACTTCCTTCAGATTCTAGGTCACCCTAGACACCCTTGTCGTTGGCTAACAGTTACAGTGACCTTCACTGCTCGGGACTTGAACCCTATAGCCCATGCACATGCCGGGCACACCAAAAAGACAGCGTGCGGTCTCTCACCAGCTCGCTGTCTTCTCAGATCAAATCGGCAGTACATAGAGCAAGATCATAAAGAAATGCAAAACACTGCCGGCCAATACAAATGTATGCCATACAGCATGGTGAAACCTGAATCCGCGCCACACATAAAAGATCGTGCCAAATGTATAACAAAGTCCTCCAGCTACAAGCAAAACAACTCCCGCAAAAGGCATGTTCTCAATCAGAGGATTAATCGCAAATATCGCGAGCCAGCCCATTCCGATATAAAACAACGTCGACAGAAACAGGAAGCGCTTGACAAAGAAGATTTTAAACACAATCCCCGCCGTCGCCAGCCCCCATACAATCCCGAACAACGTCCAGCCAAGCGTACCTTGAACGACGATAAAAAGCAGAGGTGTGTAGCTCCCAGCAATAAACAAATAAATCGAAGCATGATCAAAAATTTCAAACATGTTCTTCAATCTGCCGGCAGGCAAGCTGTGCAGCATCGTTGAAGAAAAATATAGCATCAGCATCGTAACTCCGTAAATCGTAAAGCTGATAATATGAAGCGCCGTGCCGTGAACAGACGAAAACACAATCAGCAGCACAAGAGCTGCTATGCTTAACAGGACACCAATTCCGTGGGTAATGGCATTTGCCAGTTCTTCTTCTTTTGAAAACGTATGAGTAGTCGCCATCTTTTCCCTCTTTTCCTCTTCCTTTTTATAGTATACCAAATAAATGGAGATCAATCGCGGTTTTTACATGATTTTCTGCATGATGGTTGCATTGACTGACATGCGTTAATATAATAAGTAAAACCGCGCAACAGCTTTACTTAAAATGCGTGAAGCCCCGGCGCCTGTCTCGAATCAGCCGGGAATTTTTCATCTTTACTGACCTTATACAGAAGGAGGAAGGCACGGTGAGATATGTTACTCTTGTCCAATTATTTGACCATCCGATTACGCAAAAATTTGTAAAACGTTCCGGCATGGCTCATGCTGTTGCTTGTGCTTACCATGCTTTTCGCTTGGCGAAAGTGCACCATGTTGATCCCGATATGGCAACAAAAGCGGCCTTTCTTCATGATATCGGCCACTACACATGGTATCGGGACGGCCAATGGGATTATCAATTATATAAGGAATATGATATTCATGCGATCAAAGGGGCGGAACGGGCGCATAAACTGCTGATCCGCCTCGGAGAACATCCGCGCATTGCAAAAGAAATTGCCCTGGCAATTCTGCTTCATACCGATTCCTACTTGCCTGAGGGAGAGCTTGAGCTGAAGCCGCTTCAATATGTAGTCGCACTTGCCGACGAAGCGGACGAGGAGCCGGGAGGAGAGCATCATTACCGCACGATTTCAGACGAACGGGCCCGCCACCTTCTCGGCGAACTAGATAAAAAAGTAGAAGGTGACATATAAGCGGCGTGGAACGGAAAAAGCCGCCGCTCTCCCCCGAATGCAGCTGAACTTGAAAGGATTCCCCCACGCTTATCTGCTTCCTGCCAAATGACAATTGCGGTTTTCTATTGACGAATACTAGAGCTTCATGCTACATTTAGTCCAACACAACTGGATACCCGAAAAGGGGAGTAGCGACCAACTGGTCAATGAGTCGTCATGACAGTGGAATTCCACTCGGTTCATTGAGCTTTCTGGCATGATCTTTTCATGTTCATAAAGTACGCAAGACCTTTTTATGAGAGCAGCGATTTACGGGCAGACTCTCATAAAAGGGTCTTTTTTTGTGGTGTTTAAAGAAAAAGGAGGCAGCTTCAATGGTTTTTGTCTGGTTTATTTTAGCGGCGGTTGTGACGGTGATCGCTGCTGTGAAACTTTCTACTTACGCCGATACAATCGGGGAAAAGACGTCCCTCGGCGGGATGCTTGTCGGCACGATTCTTCTCGCTGGCGCCACCTCTCTTCCTGAAGTAACAACGAGCGTATCGGCGATTATTCTCGACAGTCCCGATATTGCTGTCGGAAATGTTTTTGGAAGCAATATGTTTAATTTATTAATTTTAGCCAGCTTTGATTTATATTACCGCAAACAGCAAATCTTCGCTTCCGCGGACCGGTCTCATTTTTATACGGCAAGTTTAGGCCTTTTGTTGGCGATTGCGGCCCTTTTGGCATTGACGCTTCGCCTGCCCTATGACTTTCTCGGCATCGGGCTTGATACATGGGTGCTAATGATGATTTACGGAGCAGGTCTCTGGCTGATCTCTTATTTATCGAAAAAGCAGCAGGCCGCGCCCCAGCAAATCGAGGAGGAAAAGGAATCGCCCTACAATCTGTCGGCCATTCCTTTAAAGCGGGCGATCATCGGCTTTATTATCGCCGCACTTGTCATCATGGGTGCCGGCACCCTTCTTACTATCAGCGGGGATCAGATTGCTGTCATTACCGGTCTCGGAGCAAGCTTTGTCGGCAGCTTCCTAATTGCCGCAACGACTTCCCTTCCCGAAGCCGTGTCCGTTCTTGTCGCGCTGCAATTGCGCAACCATAACCTGGCGATTGGTTCGATTTTAGGAAGCAATTTGTTTAATATCTTGATCCTTGGTGCTTCAGATGTGTTTTACCGGAAAGGGACGATTATTAGCGCCGCTTCCGATGTCCATCAGATTACCGCAGCAGCAGTCGGAATCCTTTCCATTGTCGTTCTATATTCACTCGTTCGTAAGCCAAGAGAGTCAGCCTTCCGCTACGCTCTCCCTTCCTTAATCTTAATTGTTCTCTACTTCGTCTCCTCCTATCTGATTTTTATTCAATAGGACGAGAGCTTTAAGCAAAACTCATGACGGTTCCACTCATTGTTTAGGGCTGGGAAAAGGGTAAAACAACCTTTTTTCCCAGCCCTCTCTTTACTCGCGCAGCAAAATCAGATCTTCCATCATCTCATAGGTCATCCCGCCGTTAATCCGTTGGGTGATGATGCCATGCTCATCAATGACAATCGTCGTCGGGATGCCGATGATTTGATAAGCTTTCAGCACGTCTCCTTCTTCGTCAAGCAGCGGATCAAAATAGGCGCGGAAATGCTGGAGAAATGGTTTGATTTGTGACTTGTCCGTTTCCTGACTTGTCATGTTGACCGCCAAAAAAGCGACATTCTTTTCCTTCAGCCTTTTTTCCATCTCAACGATAATCGGCATTTCTTCCTGGCATGGATGACACCATGTCGCAAAGAAGTTGAGCACGACCGGCTGTCCGCGATAATCGGCGAGCGCGACCTGCTTCCCTGTTAAAGTCGGCAATTCAAAGGAAAGCGCTTCTTGTCCAATTTGCGCCCCTGTTGTCACCTGGGCGGCCACTGCTTCCTCCACCTGCTGAAAGACCGTTGTTGATTGACTATACATAAAGCCGACTCCGCACAGTATGAGAATTAGAATGCTCCGATAAAAGGTTTGCCGTTTTTTATTGTTCATCCCATTCGCCTCTTCCCAGTAAAAATTGCTATAATGTAACCTATGTCCATCATGTCATAATCATGCAAAAGGAGGAGAAAAATCAATGACCAAACTACAGCTGGCTCAAGCCGTTGCCGTTATCGCCCTCGTTATTTTCGTCGTCATTTCCTATCAGCAGGATAACCGCAATGATTTGATCTTCTTTCCATTAGTCGGCCTCAACCTGATCCTTTGGATAATGCGCCTGCGTGAACGACGTCAGCAGCGTGATGCTGACCAAGCGTAATCGCATTAACAATTTCCTTAGCAGCGTACGGCTTTTTCCGTTTCTGTGCCGATTGGATCATTCTCTCTTTCACCCGCTGATTGGTTAAAATAAGGGCAGTCTGTTCAGAGATCTGGCGGCGCGTAAACGCTCTAAGCGCCAACCCCCACTCAACCACAATATTCGCATTCTGCTCTTCATGCCCCGGAATCGGCTCGTAAAGAACAAGTGGAGTTTCACAAGCAAGCGCCTCGCTGAGTGTCAGCCCGCCTGCTTTCGTGATCATAACGTCACTGATTGCCATATACGAAACAAAATGAGCCGTATACGGAATAATGCGTACCTCATGTTTAGAGGCAGCGGGGTTGATTTTCCGCGCCGCCTGCTCGTTGCGGCCAGTCATACACAATATGGTCAGCTGCTTATCGATACATTCCAGTTCTTCCAGAATGGTTTCGTAGCTAGAAATGCCGAAGCCCCCTCCCGCCACGAGAACCGTCGCGCGATCAGGAGGAACATTCTGCTTTTCCCGAAACAGAGCTGCCTCCATCGCAGTCGGCGGCTCTGTCGGAAATGGAATTCCACTAACTTGAAACAACGCGGGCGACAGACCGTTCTGAATCGCAAATCGCGGAGCCTGTTCATCGATCGTGAAATAACGGTTCACCTGTTTATGTAGATAGGCGCGGTGCAGTTGAAAATCAGTCACCACACTGTATAAGGGAATGCTGCAATCCTGCTTTTCCTTCGCCAATGCCAGCAGCAGCGTTGCCAGCGGATGTGTCGATATAATAAAGGAAGGATTTTCCCTGGCGATGAAACGCTCGACCTGTTTTGTAAAAAGACGGATCATTTTCTCATAGGAAACAAGCCATTTGGGCGACTGAAAATTTTCCGAAAAAAGCTTCCCCCATACTTCCGGACGATAGCGCAGCAGCCACGTATAAGACATACGGACACTGTGGTGGAGTAATGGATGAAGCCAATGCAGCGTATCAATCACCCTTACACGCGGAAAGCCCCGTGCTTCAAGTTCCTTCCGCAATGCAAGCGCCGCCTGATCATGCCCTTTCCCAATCGAAGCGGTAAACACAACTGGAGCTCCTGACATCGATAGCACCTCTTTCTGTAATATGCGCCTTACTTATAAAGTATGGAAAAGAAATGCGTAATTATTCAACCGTCCTTTTGTTATGTTTCCGTAAAGGATTGGTGAAAGGACAGACATTATATGATAAAGTAGAAATCATGCAATGGTGAAAGGATGAACAAGAATGAAAACCGTTTTCTCTGGAATTCAACCGAGTGGTACATTAACGCTTGGGAATTATCTTGGCGCAATGAAGCATTTTGTCGAGATGCAGGATGACTATCACTGTTACTTTTGTATTGTCGACCAGCACGCGATTACAGTACCGCAGGATCGCTTGAAGCTGCGCGAAAACATTCGCAGTTTAGCCGCGCTTTACCTGGCAGCAGGAATTGACCCCGACAAATCAACGCTCTTTATTCAGTCGGAAGTACCTGCCCATGCCCAGCTCGGCTGGATCATGCAATGTGTCTCCTACATAGGTGAGCTTGAACGAATGACGCAATTTAAAGATAAATCAGCCGGCAAGGAAGCCGTTTCTGCCGCGCTCCTGACCTATCCGCCATTGATGGCCGCCGATATTCTGCTTTATGACACAGATATTGTCCCAGTTGGTGAGGATCAAAAGCAGCATCTGGAGCTGACGCGCGACCTGGCCGAGCGTTTCAATAAGAAATATAATGATATCTTTACGGTTCCTGAAGTGAAAATTCCAAAAGTCGGCGCCCGGATTATGTCGCTGACAGAACCGGAAAAGAAAATGAGCAAATCAAGCCCGAATCCGAAGAGCTTTATCTCCATGCTCGATGACGAAGCGACGATCACGAAGAAAATCAAAAGCGCCGTCACCGATACGGAAGGCGGCATCTACGTTGACAAAGAAAACAAACCGGCCGTCACGAATCTGATTTCAATTTATTCCCTTTGCTCAGGACTTACCGTTGAGGAGATTGTCGAGCGTTATCGCGATAAAGGGTATGGAGACTTTAAAACGGATTTGACTGAAGTCGTTGTCGAAGCGCTGCGGCCGATCCAGCAGCGTTATTACGAATTGATTCAATCGGAAGAGCTCGATACGATCTTAGACCACGGGGCAGAAAAAGCCAACGAAAAAGCGAACCGGATGATTAAAAAAGCAGAAAAAGCAATCGGCCTAGGCCGGAAAAGATGAGAAAAACGATTGTTCGCATGATTTTCTGAAGATGGCACTTTACATTGGGTAGCCCCAGTCTTTATTTGTGGAGAAGCAAAAAGCGGACATCTTCCAGGAGGACGGGCATGTTGAAATACACCGACGTTGCCGGTTCGTTCAACGCCCGCCTGCGGAAAGCGTGCCCCCATCACGGTAGCGAGGTCAAAGAGCCGAAACCTGATTACGAAACAAAAAAGAGGCTGGAAAAAGGTTGTTTTTACCTTTTTCCAGCCTCTAAGCAATGAGCGGAACCGCCACGGGCTTGTGGCGTGTGAAGCCATTGCCAGTAGGTTCAAAGCTAGTTTTGTCTCAAGCTCCCTCTTTAATACCCGTTATTCTTTTTCCAGATTTTCCCGACAAAAAAGGAAAGTCCTAACGTTCCAACGAGTAAAACGACTGTAAGGATTTGCATGACTGTATGAGCAAAAGTATCCGTGTTCATTTCTATCCCTCCTATGTACAGATGTTCTTCCTTCCCATTATAGGAGAGTGGTGTGGAATTGTAAATGGAGGTCGTAAAAATGTCAACGCTTGCTCACAATCTGCATTATTTTACGCTTTCCCCATGCTCAAGCTCCCAGAGCTTCTCGAAAAATGCCTGTCCGCGGACCATCGCTTCACATAGTTGATGATGCTTGCTTGTCCACCCCGGGCGAATCTCATCATAAAGCTGCTGCCACGCTTCTTCTCTTTCAAGCATCTGAATCCGCATATAATCACGCGGGTTCCATTCCGTATACCAATAGCGCACCTCGGCATCAGTCCCCGTCGTATAAAGCTGATCGAGCGCCATATAGAGCAGCTGCTTTAATTGACGTTCCTTGCGGGTCAATCCTTTCAGCTCGGCGGGATCCGGAGAAAGCATATGGTATTCCTTTTTCCCGATTTCATGCTCAATATCAAACTCTTTCATTTCATGCTGCTGCAATAGCTCATACACCGTTTGTTCCTGCCGCGGAGTCAGGCGGCTTTTGCGAATCGGTGTTTTATATCCCATCGTATCGACCGCGATCACTTTCTCGCCGTCTGTCGCCACAAAGCAATAATCAAGCTGCAGCCGTGACATGTTTTTTCGTAAATAGCTTTGCTGGTAAACCTCTGCCAGCAATTCATCAGGCAGTTCATCTAAATAATTTTCAAGATAATCAAATAGGCGGGCACTTACGAAAACAAGCTTCGCCTGATCCAGTACCTCGATCTTGTCTTCACTGCGCCATTCATGAAACTCACAAACGTTGTAGCCATTTTCTTCGCCTTCGAACCAGTTGACCCATACGTCTCGAATATGGACCATACTAAAGCCCCCCCTTACTTCTGAATCAATTTGGTATCCACAGTATAGGCAGACTGGAACCAGTTTATTCCACAAGCTGCTAATTCCTGAGAATAATTTATTTCGGAGGGCGACGACGTTTACGGGAAGAGGGGAACATGAGGGCACCTATCGTTAAAGCGACTCCGGCCAAAAAGAGATAAAGTTCAATTCGATTGACAAGAAAAGCGAGATACATCGTAAAATGATAGCCTGTCGTCAACAAATTTAAATACGCAAGTATGCTGACACCGCCGCCAACCGCCAGCAAAATACCGGTAAGCACAAAAAATAGCCGAATCAACTTAATCACCTCCCCTGCTCTTCTTTATCGTTCATGAAACTCCGATTTTGCCAGCAGTTCCTCCGCTGGACAAGGTAACAGCTTGCTCGTGGTCGCTTCTTCATCCCACGCCGTCGCAACAAGCCGGAAGCCAAAATAATAACCAAGCCAA
The DNA here is from genome assembly GCF_023715605.1 of Halalkalibacter oceani. GTDB lineage: Bacteria > Bacillota > Bacilli > Bacillales > Bacillaceae_D > Halalkalibacter > Halalkalibacter oceani. The sequence continues at coordinate 29,985 of NZ_JAMBOL010000032.1, read as the reverse complement.
AGTGGAATACCGCTTCGCTTGTCACCATATAAATAACGGTAATGAAGCTTTCTGTTTGGCAAATCAAGATGTGGCTTCAGCCATTTCTCGAACCATTCCATGCTCCATGACCGGTCGTAATATCTTGTCCATACTGCCGTGCGCCCCGAACCGAACTCTTCTTTCACTGCATGTTCGGCCAGCCCTTCCATGACGATCGACTCTAATAATGTAATCTCCTGTTCCGTCACTTTTGTATGACTCAGCCGGCAGCAATGATGATATTCATGAGTCAGCAAAACCCGCAGCTCTTCTTCTTCAATCGCCGGATGAATAAAGAGAATAACCGCTTCTGGTAATGTCAGCCCCATTTTTCCCCCGAGCTGGTCCTGCAAAAAACGATTGCGCTCCTCAATCGGCAGCAAATAAATTTTCACCTCGGGTCCCGTCCACTTTCGCTGCAACGCTCGGTATTGCTCCGCGACAATCCGCCATGGCTCCTCACGCTCCAGCCATTGGGAAGAAAGAGGCTGATCCGGCTGAAGCAGGCCGGCTTGCAGCAAATGATCCTGCAGCGCATGAACATCCTTTGTCTGAAAGACATCACAAAGCGGCTTGATTAGCGTTTTCCGGGCGACATCGACCTTTTCTGTTACGCTATCCGCCTTCTTCCACTGCTCAGCATACATCCGCAGCCATCTATCCGTTCGCACCACACCCATGCTTTTCCCTCCTCTAAATTACTATATGAGAAAAAATGATAATATGAACCTTCATCTGTCCAGGTTCATCATCAATTCATGGTTTTCACCTTTTGGCGATTATGTAAAAATAAGAAGAGGAGGAGGGGATCTCGATGGCTACGGGAAGAGAACAACAGCTCGCCACCTATTACCGCTTTACGGACGAGCTTAACGAAACGTGCCGGAAAACAAACGATTTAGCGGCCCATCTCGGGATTGAAACGAGGTATATCGAATGCTCATTGTATAGAGAACAGCTCGAACAGCTTGCAGAGATTCAAACCTATTTTCGAAAAGTGGGCATGAGCGCGGCGCAAACGACAGATAGCGAAATTTTGATGATGGCTCTCAGCCATTTCCACCAGTTTGTCAAGCATATTGAAAGTGAATAAGAAAGAAGCGGGGGCTTGCATCTTGAACAAAGTCAAGCTGTGACGAATAAGATGTAGGAAAATCGTGCGCAGAGTGGGTGAAAACATGGACGACAAATTCCAACGCGGTCTTTTGTTTGTCATGACAATTTTTATCGTTATCAGCTTCCTGCTTGACTTAGGAAATGGCGAACCGAGTGACGTCCCTGCCAGTCCTTTAATCGTCTTTAATTCTTAACTAACATAAGGAGGGGTTTTATATGTTTCCAAATGGCTCACCACCTCCTTATCGCAATCCGTATCTTTACGGTCAGGGGCAGCAGCAAAATCAGCAAGGGCCCCCGCCGAATCAATTCAATCAAAAAAAACAACAGCAAGCTAAAGCAAAGAACCTGGCATCACGGCTTACTCCAAATGAAATCGCTGTGATTATCGCCTTGTTAACCGATGCTCTTCACGTGCAGTCCATTCTTGTTGACAGAGATCAAACCGTTCAAGTCCTGCTTGAAGGCTCATTGCGAAAAAGATCCGAGCTCGATAAGCTTATTGATCAAGTCCGTGATGTTCCTGTCGGCGACTTTTTATCCTCTTTATTAAATAATCCGCCTCGAAAATAACAGCCAGGTTTGCTTCGATGATCTACGGGCAAACCTGGCTGATGATGGTTGTTCATTATTTTTCTTAAGCGCCACTATTTCCTGCCGTGCGCCTTTTTTTAAGCGATCTAGCGCCAAGCATGTTCAGTAACGGCGCGTAATCCGTTTCGGTTCCGATTTTCTCTCCCCCGTAATAGACGGCGTCATATTCCTGATAGAGCTGTCTCAGCATACTTTGCAGCTCCGCCTGCTCACGTCTTTCAGCGTCACTTTCCCCTTTTTGGTCTTCCGTCAGTCTGGAGATGATTCTGTCAATATAGTCCTTCGCCGTCTCCACCTTTTGACGTTTCAAGCCGTTTTTTCTCCCCCACTTATGGACTTTGGCATATGTCCAATAAACCGAATGAAGATAATAACGCCGGATACCGGCGCGCCATCTCCGTTTTAGCCTGCGCCCTAACGCCTGTAAGGAGCTGAGCAGCCTGCTCCATAAGGAAATGCGGGTAACGCGCAGCTTGCGTGGCTTGATCCCTTTTGGCGGCTGCCAGCCTTTCAAAAATCTGGCGACAACGATGAGAGCGAGGATCGCGACCACGCTGCCGAGGCCAATGACAATCCAGTGGATCGGAATGTTGAACGGCGCTTCCTCCATCGCTTCTTCAGGAAGCAGTGGCATCTCATTGTTCTCCGCCAGCAGCATCTCGCCGCCCGTTTCGCCTGGCAGCAAACTGAGCAGCCAGTGGAGCCATTTAAGCGCCAGAGCACCAGCCGCCGTCAGCCAGCCCCAGCCCGTGAGAGCAAGCGCATAAAGTCCGTTGCGAATGATCGGCAAAAATAACACAAAGCATAGCAGGGTGATGGAAAGCACAAATAACGAAAGCACCCCATGAAACCAGCGGGACTGGCCAACCGTCCTCACCTCTACCTCCTGTCCGGCCGACTGCGTATCGCTTTGTAATGTTGTCACCATTCCGAGCAAGCTGAGAAAAATGCTGGCGAGAAACAGAAGATGAAACGTTTCGGTCGCCCACCCGTTATAGGTGAAAATCCAGGCAAACATCACATAAAAGATAATATTCCCTTCAAAGCGCCGGAGCATATGGGCCCGCTTCGGTTCAAAAAAGACGAAGCTGCCACTGCGAACATAGAGAAAAAGAAGGGCGAGGCTCAGCGAAATCCCAAGAACCCAACCACCTTGCGGCACGGCCGCCAGCCAGTTTTGCCAAAGAATGAAAAGCAAAAGCGGCAGCTGAATCGCGATCACAGCGATGTAATGAACTCTGCCGGCAAGCCCTTTTGTCATAGCGTAGCCGAGGATTGCCGCGCCGAGCCACCAGGAGACCTGGAAGGAAGCGACACTTCCCCACTCGATACTCGTGAACAGGACGATCAAGTAATAAATCCATACCGCCTCACTAAGCAGCACGATCAATGATTTTCCGATGGATGTAAACAGCTGCATCGCTATCCTCCTTTCCTCGCCGGCTGCTGCACATACTCATCAAACGGCTTAGCAAGCCGGGTGAGCCTTTGTGAATATTCGCTCTCTTTGCTATAAAAGAACTGCACATCCGCCAGCCGGTTCTTTTCCTGTTCGTACCATTGATAATGCTCCTTCGTCACCGTTCCGCAAAAAAGAAATAGCGGCACCGAACGGGGCAATTCATAGCGCAGCTTCTGCAAAAAGTCTTTCTTTCTCATTTGGATGCGCGCTTCCATTTTTGCCAGTTGATCGAGGAAGCTTGTCAATTGAGCGTTTGGCTGTAGAGAAGCGAGCGGCTGTCCTTTGTAATCAAGCGCATTTGTGATAAATCCGATCATGATCCCCTGCTTTTCATAAACCGCGGCGAACGAGGCGATAATCGACAAATAGTTCTCAAATGCTTCTTGCTTTTGCAGCTCATATTTCTTTTGCTCACTCGGATCCTCATACGCCTCGGGCTGTACTAGAAAAGCTTGTACATCAATGGCGATCATCAGCTGCTCCGTCACAACAGGCTGATAAATATTGGACTGCAGCTTCCCTGTACGGGCGCTTGCCTTCCAGTTAAACTTCCGCCATTCGTCGCCCGGCTCATAGTCCCGAATCCCGGCGATCAGCAGCGGATCTTCCAGAAAGCCGCCCTGCTTCCCATTCATCCCCCATTGCAAGGATGGGCGAAAGGCAGGTGGCCGAACAGAACGCAAAGCTGGATAAATAAACAGCACCTGCCCGACTGGAAACGGCTTCTCCTGTTCTGAAAAGCGAAATCCGTCTCCCGATCTGAGCGTGACGTCCTGACATTCATACACACCGCGCCGCTGCGCCTTCCCTTCAATCGTCCACTCAATCCGCTGATACCATAACAGCCACAAAAAGCGCACGACATATGTACGTTGCTGTTTCCCCCAGCTGACAAGCCTGCTGCCAGCCAGTTCGCATTCAAGCCATACTAATGGCAACCATTTATTGTTTGTGAGCGATGCGTCAATATGAAATTCCTCTTCGGCAAAGACGCGCGACGTCGAGAATGTCAGCTGTGGCTCCAGTCCTGTCAGCGCTTTCTTCTTCCACCAGATCATACAGAAGGAAAGCAGCAGCAAAAAAGTAGAGACAGCGATCAATGGCAAAAAGCGGAACCAAATCGCCAGCGCCAGCAAAGCCAGCAGCACCCAGCTCGCTTTCGCTTCAAACAGCACGCTCGTTTCCTTTACGGAAAACTCCTCTTCTTCGGTGGGAGGAGTCGTTTCCGTACGCTCGGCCTGGCTCATGTCCGGATCACCTGTTCCTCAGGAATAGCAACCTCTTTCAATAATTCCTCCAAAATGTCATCCTGCTTACGGTCGTTCATGCGGGCTTCGGTTGTCAGAATGAGACGATGATTCCAGACTGGCACGATCAAAGCTTTCACATCATCAAGCGTGACATAGCGGCGTCCGTGAAGAAAAGCCCAAGTCTTCGCTGCTTTATATAGCGCTTTACTCGCCCGCGGGCTGACGCCGACTGATACGAGCGGATGCTGCCGGGTTTTTTGAGCAAGAGCCGTAATATATTCGCGTATCGCTTCATGCACCTCGACCTGGCGGCAAGCAAGCTGCAAGCCAGCAATCTCCTCCGGGCTGAAAACGCTGTTGATCTCGGCAAACGGAACTTCATCTCCGACCTGTGCCAGCATTTGCTCTTCTTCCTCCGCTGACGGATAGCCTAACGTCAGCTTCATTAAAAAACGGTCAAGCTGCGCCTCAGGTAATGGGAACGTCCCCTCCATATCAACCGGATTTTGCGTCGCCAATACGATAAACGGAGCCGGGAGAGGATGGGTTACCCCTTCTATCGTTACTTGCTTTTCCTCCATGCTTTCCAGCAAGCTGGACTGCGTCCGCGGTAATGAGCGGTTAATCTCGTCAACGAGCAGAATATTGGTAAAAACCGGACCTTTGCGCAAATAAAATTCATTTGTCTTCGGATTAAAAATCGACCCTCCGACAATATCCGACGGCAACAGATCCGGGGTACATTGGATACGGGTAAACTGACAATCAAGCCCTTTCGCAAACGCCTTGACCATCGTCGTCTTTCCGGTTCCCGGCATATCTTCAATTAACACATGTCCTTCCGTCAGCAGAGCTGTCAGCATAAGCCGACACTCCCTGCTCCGGCCAATGACGACCTTTGCGACTTCCTGCCAGAGCAGTTCCAGCCTCTGCTCTGAAAAATCACGCTCTCCCATCTGTTTTTCCTCCTCATCTCTTCATTCTATTTATTGTATCATTTCGACAACACGCGAGTCACTTTTTATCGAAATTTCTGACTTTTGCTCTCCTCTATGTAAATTGTTTCTTCCTTTTGCCTTATTGTGAAACCAGACGCTTCTTTTCTCGTATATAATAAAAGAATACAACGTTGTTTTTACCGTATCGTTGCTTCACACTTATTATATGGAGGGGTTGCCCATGTTTCGCTTTTTTAACCGGGTTCGGACGGTTGTATCCTCTGAACTGAACGCTTTGCTCAATAAAGCTGAGGATCCAGGAAAAATGCTTGACCAGTTTATCCTCGATATGGAAAAAGACATTGCCGAGGTTGAAGCCGCCGTCGCCAAACAAATCGCTAATGAAAAGCTGCTCAGCAAACAATATACCGAAGCGGCAGAACTCGTCGCCAAGCGTGAGGAACAGGCCGTTACAGCACTTGAGTCCGGTGATGAAAGCCTGGCAAGAAGAGTGCTGGAGGATAAGAATAAACAGAAATCCCACGCCGATTCGCTCAAGCAGGCAGTCGATGAAGCTGCGAAACTATCGGAAGAGCTGAAAGACAAACTCCGCGAAATGAAAGATGAGCTCCGCGAAATGAACATGAAGAAAGATTCGTTGAAGGCGCGTTCCGAAAGCGCCAAAGCGCGCGCCAAAGTCAACCGGACGATGTCCGGCATCGGCACTGGGGCGAAGAGCGGTTTTGACCGGATGGAAGAAAAAGTGATCCGCCATGAAGCCGAAGTTGAAGCGTCCGAAGAATTGCGCAGCGCCAACAAAACGCTGGATGATGAACTGGCGGCTCTCGATACAAAGAGCTCTGTTGATGATGAACTCGCCGCGCTGAAAGCGAAATTAAATAATAAAAACTAACGAAGAAGGGGCTGGGAACAAGGTTGTTTTTCCCTTTTCCCAGCCAATGAATGAAATCGCACGAGCTTGTGGCGTCGGAACACAAGACTACTCCTTGTCAGCTAATTGCTCAATTTTAAAGATATTTGTAATGCCTGTGCGGTCGGTTAATAGTGTGATGGAAACCAAATCACCTTCTGATAAATCAGAAAGCGGGATAGCATTATCCTGCCGATAGATACTCACTTCTTCCCATATATCATAGTGAAATTCACCCCGATATTTCTCATCATTGAGGGATATCCCATCAACCATTAAAGATTTCTCGCCAACTTCTTTTACCTCTGCATAGAATGTCTGGATATCAGAATGTGCCAGCACCCACACGTCTTCTTCGTAATCTTTATAGGCATTCACATATCCCGCAAAATAGCTAATCAAGATACCAATAAGTAAAACGATGATCGTCATACCAATTGCGACTTTATTTGGAGGAACCATTGAAGTACGCTTGCCCTCGGTCGCTGCTAAAGCCTTATTAATATGCCGTTTATAGACTTGAAAATAGACAGCAACGGTAGCGGCTACTATCATTAGGATTGCAACCAGCGCGAGAAAATAAATAGGAAAACCCATGTCATTGCCTCCTCTATATTCCGAAATTCTCTTTAAATATGTAATAATAGCTTCTTGTTACATCAACCTGTTTACCATTCGTCATTGTAAGGATAAACTTCGACGAAAGAGTTGGGGTAATGCGTTTAACCTTATTTCTTGCAATGACAACAGAGTTACTAATCCGCAAAAATTTTGTCGGATCAAGCAAGCTGACAATTCGGTATAACCGGTCGGTAGCTTGATATAGTGCTTCTTGCGTTTGTACCTCAACTGCATGACCGAACGATTCAATACAAACAATATCCTCTACCGGTAAAATGATCCGCGAATTTGTTCCTTTTTCTCTCACAGTCAGATTATCAATGAAGCTGTTAGCCTCACTTAATACCAGGTCGGCCGTATCATCTATTTCAATTCCTCGCTCCTCGAGTGCGTATTTGATTTCATCATAACGTTCCTTACTAATGTCAAGTTTGATTTTCAACTGGCAGCCTCCTTTCGTTCCTCGTAATAGCCCTGTTTCAAAAAGTAGTTTAGCAATCGAAATTTCGTCTTTCAATATAAGAGGAATACTTTACCGATATAGCCACATAGATTGCACATCTTGGTGGTAGTAAATAAAAAATCGAACTTCCAAATATTAGAAAGTTCGATTTTCGTATTATATCTTGACTTTGTTTCAAGCGGAGACAGATGCCTAAAACTTTCTGCCTCCTCCTCGGGAACCGAAGCCTGAACCGCCGCCTCTTGATCCGAAGCTTGAACCGCCACCGCGCGAGCCGCCACCGAAGCCGCTGCCCCCGCCTCTTGAACCACCACCGAAGCCGCCAAATCCTCCTCCGCCTCCGGAATTATGGCGGTTCCGCTGCGCTGCCGCTCTCGCCGCCTGCTGTGCTGCTCTTCTTTGCCGTTCACGGGCGATCCGGCGTTCTTCCTCTCTCATTTCTTCGACGATCCGCCTGCCAATCGCCACCTCGCTAAGCGCCTCGGCATACTGGCCGTCGTTGATATACTGGATAATCAGCCCTTCACACGCCCGGAACCGGTTCTGATACGCCCCCGTGCCAAAGCCAATTCCGAGACGGCGATCAGCCTGCTGATACGCTGATCTCAGCTCCTGCCATTCCCGTTCTGCTCGTTGTTTATCGCGAAGCAATGTTTGCAGCAGTTCATCCAGCTGCTCCATCCGCTGCTGTTCCTCTGCAAATTGCCCGGCAACGAGCGTTACATCAAGCGGCTTTTGCTCGACATCGACCTGCAAATGTTCAATCCCCTGCCGCAATTGCTCAAAGGAATAGCGCTGAACCGGAAGCCGGTGTCGGGTCGCCATCTCCTCCATGCCGCTCAGCCTTTTCTTCAAGGAAGCAATGGAGTCGGTAAGACGAATCCGCTGCTCTTCAAGTCCTTCGTAGGCTGTAAAGCAGTCGGCATGCAGCTGTTCAATAAATTGAAACATCTCGAGCAGATGATTCATTTCGGCTCGTCCTTGCTTATACTGCTGCTCATCTGGATCGATCAGCTTGGCGATCAAAGGCAGCTTTTCTTCAATAAGGCTTATCAATTCCTGCATCCGTGAAAAGCGCTCCTGCAAATAATGCCAATGATGCTCGGCATAGGATGAGCGAAGCTGCTCCAGCTCTCGCTCAAATGCCCGCTCAAGATTTTGAAACGGCAAAATCCCATCGGTTATTTTTCGATGATCAATAGCGGTTTGATCGCGATAGGTAACAAGCGTTTCAACCCGCCGCTTCGCCTCCCCGGCCAAATCACTTATTCTTGCCTGCTCTGCCTTGGCGTGACTGACCCGGCCTTCCGCCACCGATTCGGAGAAAGTAACAAATCGTTCGCGCGCCTCATCGAGCAACGCATATGGATCTTCATCTGCTAATTTGAGGTTTTCCCGCGCGGTATAGTGACGAATCTCTTCTTCCGTTTGATCAATGTCAGCGGTCATCGTCTCTTTGCTCGTCAGCAACGCTTCGAGCGTCGCCAAATCAGAGGCGATTTCCTGCCATTTCGGCTTCAGGTTCGGCAGCAGCTCACTGGCAGCGGCAAAATCAAACGCATCATCAAGCTGAACGGCCTGATTAAGAAGAAGCAGAGCTTGATCGATGTGCTGCTTCATCGCCGGAAAGGCAAGCTCTGTTTCCTGCTGCAGTTGTTCCAGCTTCGTCTCAGCCTGTGTTGCTGCCTCCTGTAAGGCTTTGATTTCCCGCGATGTTTCAAGCTCCTTTGCCGTTAACTGTTCAAGCTCGTCTTTCAGCCCGGCTAACATCGTTTCCTGTTCTTTACTTCCTTTTTCAAAGCGTGAAGCTTCCTGTTCCAGCTTTCCTAAGCTCGTCGTCTTTCCCTGTTTGCCGGAGAAGATCGCAAACGAGCCAATCTGTTTAAAAGCAATGGCATATTTCCGTTTCTTTACCGACTCTTTCATAGCAGTCAACGTTTGCTCCTGCTCTTTAGCATTTGTCAATAAAATAGACAATTGCTCATGAAGCGCCTGAAACCGCTCCTTCGTCAAGCCTTTGCTGATCTCACTGCGTTCCAATGATTGCTGATAAGGCTCAAGCACGTTAGACAACAGCCCTTTTTGTCGTTGAACGAGCGCCTCTAGCCGTTTGGCGACCTTCTTTACCTGACCGAGCAAATAGACGATTCGCGCCGCTAACACGGCTAAAATCAAGAATGCTAACAGGAGAAGCGGACTAGTAGAATTCGGATTTCCCGGTGCGACCGGCGCAGACGGGACCGCTGCCAAGTCTTCGGCTGAACTGTCCTCTGCATCCGGCTCTACACTGCCAAGCTCTTCGACTTTCAGAACGAGGTCAGCAATTCCATCGCCAAAGCGGCCATCACCCGCGGCCTGGACGAAGGTCTCGTCTAGTAATCTCCCGAACGGATCCGAATTTGACAGCTGGGCAATCGCCCGATCAATCGCCGTGCCGGGACCGACATTCATATGAATCTCACTTTCCTCGACAGCTATCAGGATCGCGGCGTCAAACCCATCGCCCTTTACGTCCTCAAAAAGAGTCTCGGAGGCTTCCCCAATTGATTCTCCGCTCAAACTTGGTATGGTCCTGACATAATAATCAAATTCCGTTTCATTGTATTCTGTTTCCAGCTTTTCAACCTCTTCAGCTGAGAAAAACTCCCCTTGATCGTCAACCGTAACAGCAGCACTGACACTGGTCGGCAGCAAAAGCAACATCACCGCTGCCAGCGCACCCAGCCATCGTTTCTCCTTCATCCGGTTCCCCTCTTTCCTCTCTCATCGTTTCACATATTCTCATTATACGTTAATAAAATAGAAAAAGTTTCAAGGATCATAGAAATGACGGCTTTCCTGCCTATCGTGGTGACCGCTGAGGCCGCTCGGCGAATTCCATCTTCCAGCTGTAATAATCATTTTCCTCATTTTTTTCATAGCGCAGGCGGGCGGAAAACGTCTGGCCTTTTTTGCTTTTCAGCCCTTTGACGACCGCGCTTCCCTGTTTGAGAAGCTGCTTGACCATTGTTTTGGTCGGCTTCTTTTTCATCGCCGCTAAATAGCGGTCATTTTTCCAGATGACAAATTTGCAGCCGTTTTTCCAATTGCTGCAGCCGAACCCTTTTTGCCCTTCTATCACGTTGTGTCCGCATACCGGACATGGGCCGAGTACTTCATTGTTCCGCTGCTGCCTCTTCACTTCGCGCAGCAATACTTCCTGCTCCTGCTTAATCGTGTTGACGGATTTCGTCGTAAACGAATAAATAAACGAGAGGAACTGATCTTTCCCGACCTTTTGCTTTTCAATATCGCTGAGCGCCTTTTCCAGCCTGCCGGTAAATTCAAGATCAAACAGCTCCTGAACCGGGAATGTTTCAACGAGCTTTCTGCCAAGCTCCGTACATTGTAAGTTCTTTTGCTCGGCTGTAATGTAGCCGATATCCTTCAACTTCTTGATTGTTTCCGCGCGCGTTGCCGGCGTGCCAATGCTGTAGCCGCTTAAAATTGTGGCCATCAGCTCTTCGGATTTCTCTTCCTCCTGTCCTTTGCCGCATGTTTCCATCACATGAAGCAACGTTTTCTCCGTATGGGGACGCGGCGGCTTCGTCACGTGGGAATGGACCTCTTTCTCCGCCAGGCTGACCGTTTCCCCCTTTGTCACGAATGGGAGCAGCACTTCCTTCGTCGCGATCTGCTCGACCTTTTTCCATCCTTCCACAAGCTGAACCCTGCCTGTTGTATGAAACAGCCCTTTAATCAGGGCACCATTCACCTTCGTCGTCAGCTTCGTTTCTTCATGAACCGCAGGCGGCATAAATTGCATAATAAAGCGGTTTTTGATCGCCCGATAAACAAGCTCCTCATCCTTTGTCAGCCGCTTCGGCAAGAGGTAAGTCGGAATGATCGCGCTATGGCTGTCAACGCGCGCGCTATCGAAAATCCGTTTTGTCTTCTTAAAAACAACTTCATCCTCGTACGGCAACTCTTTTTTGACTAGCTCCAGCACTTTACGGGCCCGGCCCACTAAGCTGTCATCGAGCACGACACTGGCCGTCCGCGGATAGGTAATTGATTTTTTCTCATAGAGAGACTGGGCGACCTTTAATACTTTGTCGGCAGTCCAGCCTTTGTATTTGCTGGTGATATGTCCTTGCAGGTTTGAAAGGTTGAACAAATACGGCGGAAAGCTTCTTTTTTCCTCGACCTGCTTATCGACGACGATCGCTTCATCAGAGAGGGAGGCGGCGATCTGTTCAAGCTGCTCTTTCTCCTTGAATTTCTCGTTTCCTTCCTCCGCATATACGCCTTCATACTGCTCGCCGTTCTCCGTTTGGAACAAAGCGGACAACGTGTAATACCGCTCCGGCACGAACGTTTCAATCGCTTTATCACGATCATAGATCAGCTTTAACGTCGGCATCAGCACCCGGCCGATATTGAGCGGGCTTCCGCTCCCTTTTTGATATTTCAACGTCGTGACCGTCGTCAGATTAATCCCGATCACCCAGTCAGCCCACTGCCTGCTGACGCCCGCGTCCTGCAGCGGCTTCATCTCCTCGTTGGATTTGATGCCAGCGAGTCCTTTCACGACAGCATCGGGCGTCCATTCATTTAACAGGAGACGGTACACCGGCTTGGTGACATTGCTCGTCTGAATAATCGTGTCGCCGATGATCTGTCCTTCGCGGTCATAGTCGCATGCCGAAATAATCCCGTCGACATCCGGACGCGAAAACAAACTACGGATCAGCTTAAGCTGCTTTTTCGCGTTTAGATCCTCCTTGCCCTTTTTCCGCGCATCGCCTTTCACCTTGTAACGGAACCGCTCGGGAATAAAAGGAAAATGGTCGAGCTTCCATTTCGCCAGCCGTTCGTCATAATCTTTCACATCATATAATTGGAGCAGATGGCCGAACGCCCAGGTGATCACATATTGCGGCCCTTCATAATAGCCATCCTTTTTTCCTTTTATTTGTAAGGCATCCGCTATGTTTTTCGCAACGGATGGTTTTTCTGCAATAATTACTTTTTTCACGACGATCCTCCTTGCTTCCTCATCACTTTCATTATATCTTATAAGAGCATGCTTTTACGTTAAAAGATCTTGTCGTTCAACATGCTGCTATGTAACGAATCCTGTTTACGTGTGAGGATAACCTGACGAAAAAGGAGAAACAACATGGTTACTATTAAAAAAACGCCCCCCTTATCGGCGTACACGACGTTTAGCCGGGCAGAGTGGGCGAAGCTTTCCAAAGGTAAAACGGATCATCTTCTTTCCCCGCATGAGCGGATGGAGCTTGAAGGCATTTATGATACAATTTCCGCTGAAGAGGTATCTGAGATTTACCTTCCATTGTCACAGCTCCTCTATTTACATATGACCCAATCGGTTAGCCTTCACCAGCAGGTGAATACATTTTTGCAAAGCCGGACGAAAAAAGTTCCCTTTGTGATCGGTGTCGCCGGCAGCGTGTCCGTCGGCAAAAGCACAACGGCCAGGCTGATTCAGGCTCTCGCCTCGCGCTGGCCGAATCAACCGAAGGTCGAGCTTGTGACGACCGACGGCTTCCTCTATCCGAATGCCGTGCTGGAGGAAAGAGGGCTGATGAAGCGGAAGGGCTTTCCTGAAAGCTATGATATTAAGCGCTTAATTCATTTTCTTTATCAATTGAAATCTGGCTGCGCTTACATTGAAGCACCGCTTTATTCTCACTTGAGCTATGATGTGCTGGAGGATCAAGTGCAGAAAATTGAAGAGCCGGATGTCGTGATCGTCGAAGGAATCAATGTGCTGCAAGTAAATAAGAAAGACCGGCGGATGCCGCAGGTTTTCGTCTCTGATTTCTTCGACTTTTCGATCTATGTCGACGCCGAGGAAGGTGATATTCTGTCCTGGTACATTGAACGGTTTAAGCTTTTGCGCAATACGGCCTTTCAAAACCCCGAGTCGTTTTTTCACCGCTACCGTCATTTATCGGACAGGGAAGCGGTCGAGTTTGCGACAGATGTCTGGCATACGATTAACGGGATAAACCTGGAGAAAAACATTCGTCCGACGCGGCACCGTGCCGACCTGATTCTAAAAAAAGAAGCCGGCCATCGCGTCTCCGAAATCCGGCTGAAAAAGATGTAGTTTTGTCCGCAAAGGCTGACGTTCACCTTCGCGGACAAAACCGAAGCAATGAGCGAAGTCGCTGCATTTTTAAAGCCTGGAGAGAAGGAGGCCACTGAAAAACCTCTTTTTCCGTAACTCGAAGAAGAGTAATGGCTACGCTCATTACGAAAAAGCTGCCCCCGGAGGGACAGCTTTTTTTAAAAGATAAGAAAGGACGCTATGCGGTTTTCTTATTCTATTATCCTTTGAAAAGCTGAACGAACATTTTTCCGTAAGGACCGCCGTCAACGATGCCGATTCCTACTTCTGTGTAGTCCCCTTTAAGGATATTCTCACGGTGACCTTGTGAATTCATTAATGCCTGATGCGCCGCTTCAACTGTTTGATTACCAGCTAAGTTCTCTCCGGCAGTACGGTACTGGATACCGAATTGTGACATCATGTCAAATGGAGAGCCGTACGTTGGTGATTGATGACTAAAGTAGTTGTTATCAATCATGTCCTGCGCTTTCACTCTTGCTACTTTTGTTAATTCAAGGTCAGCTTTCAGTGGCGCAAGACCTTGCTGTGAGCGCTCCTGATTGACAAGGTCAAGCATTTGCTGCTCTTCCTGGCTAATACCATTCACTTGTTCCTGCTCTGGTGCCTGCGGCTTTTCTGGTGCCGGTTGCTGCTGGGCAGGAGCCGGTGCTTGTTCAGCCGGTGCTGGTGCTTGTTCTTCTGGAGCCGGCTGTGGTGCTGGCTTTTCCTCTTGTGTTGGCGCCGGCTGCTTTTCCGGTGCTGCTTCTTTTTCAGGTGCTTGTTCAGGGGCCGGCTGCTTCACCGGTGCAGGACCAGCATGCTTCTTAGCTTGCTTTTGCCAGTCAACGAGCACATCTTTTAATGTAGTATGCGCGAACTTTTCCAGCAATTGATTGATCGACTCTTTATCTATGTTTTTCAACTCATATGCTTGCACCTTTGCATAAACAGGCTGATGAGTCTTTTCAGCTGCGAATGCTTGTCCTCCAAAACCTGCTGCGATCGCTGCAGCCGCTACTGTCGTTACGAGTAATTTTTTCATAGTTGTTTCCCTCCAAAATATGTTGGTGTGTTGTGCTACAGGAACAACCGTACCATGACTTCCTGTTGAATTTCTCTGGAAAATAGTAGCTTGAAAACCAGCGGAAATTGGCTCTTTTTCACCTCTTTTCCCACGCAAAAAAACTCCCTACCCTTTGTCACTCCTGCTTCCATTGATTTTTGACCATTCGCTAATTTACGCTTTTCCCCATTGAGCAAATTTCCAATTCTCACAGACCGGCTTGATTTTTATAGATTCCTCCAAAGTTGGTTACACAACTGTAATAAAACATCGTCGCGCTTTGTCATTGCTAGTCTCAGGCCTTCACCTCCCGCCAATGGAAAATATTACGCGGTGTTCGGGCTGAAGTATTTTGATAGTTTTATAGAGATTGCTTTTCTGAAAAAGGAGGAAAACCATCAATGAAAAAAATGATCACAATTGTAGGAATAACAGCTGCCCTCTTATGTACAGGAGGTCTCGCGACCGCAGCGGCAGGCGTCCATACTGTCCAAACCGGCGACACTCTTTATAAAGTCGGTCAGACGTATGGCGTTTCGGTAGAAGCGCTTAAACAAGTAAATGGAAAAAGCAGCTCAGTTCTTTATCCAGGAGAACAGCTCACTCTTCCGGCTTCCATCAGTCAAGCCGATAAAGATTTACTCGCTCGGCTCGTGACTGCCGAGGCAAAAGGAGAACCTTATGCCGGCATGGTCGCTGTAGCGACGGTCGTTCTAAATCGGGTTGATCATCACGATTTCCCGAATACGATTCGTGGAGTGATTGAAGAAGTGACACCTACAGGCCACTATGCGTTTTCCCCGGTGAAAGATGGTAACATCAATCAGCCGGCAACCGAACAGGCGAAACGCGCTGTTAATGAAGCATTAGCCTTTCACGGTCAGGGACAAGGCTCCCTTTACTTCTATAATCCCGCAAAAGCAACAAATCACTGGAACGCGACCCGGACAGAAACCGTACGGATCGGTGACCACGTGTTTGCTAAATAAAACATACTACTATTAAGCTTGAAACAAAACTGGCTTAAAGGCTGGCAAAAGGTAAATCATATCGTGGACGATGAGGACAAATGAAAAACACAACCTCAATGAAAGACCCATAAGGTTGCGATTGTAGCGTTTCCATTTTCTGAAAGTGACGTTTCAGCTACTACGATGATACGTCTGCGCGACCCGCTCAGAAATCGTAACCAAGTTTACCTTCGCTATCACACACAGACCTCTCGAAATAAGAAAATCAGTAAGTCTTTCGTCATACGCAGAGGCTGAGACATGACATCCCTAAGAAAACACCAACGTAGCGGATGAAATAGACGAAGACTCCTGCGGGAACAGAAGCAACGGTGAGACCCACAGGGCGGGAGCCCGAGAGGCTCACCAGCTTCCCGCGGAAAGCGAAGTCTATTTCAGTAGCGGTGGATATTCCTCATGAGGTCACTTCTCCCCTTCATGTCTGTTTCAGTTTTTCCCTGACGTCGATTTTTCTCAAAAAGAAGGTTGATCTCCATGAGAAGGGGAATATAGTAAGGGTAAGCAGATTATAATGAAGGCGGTGTGTTGAATGGGACGAATTTCTCGCTCTTCCCGGCTGCAAACTGAACGTATCCACGCCAATTATGTAAATCGCATGACAAATATTGAACGCGCTACTCATATTGAAAAAGTAAATCCAATTAACGAGTCCCAGCGTCCCTTCAATCAATTTTCAGAAAATTACCTCATTTCATACGACCGTTATTATCGCAGCATTCAAGAATTAAAAAAGGAATTTAAGCGCTTCTATCATCATGAAAAAGAATTGCAGCAGGCGATTGCCCGCCTCAATGAAAATGATCAGACGCTCGCCGAACAGACAAAGACGCTTGTCGAAAAGTACAACCTGGCGTTGGAAGCACTGCGCGACTTTGATGCGCTCGCCGGCACCGACCACCTGCAATCCATCCATCATATTTACACGCTCTTTGCTGAAGATTTCCAGGCCATCGGCGTAACCGAAAATGAAGATTACTCCCTTTCTCTTCATATGGACCAATTTTTATCATTTCTGCACGATGCCGAGCATGCTGCTTCTGAATTCATGGGCCGCTTTAAATCGATGATTCTGAAGGAATATCAGACCTTTATCCGCATTAAGGCGCCAGACACCCCGGCAGACGCGTATGAAAGCCAGCCTCTTCCTGTAAAAGGCCTTTTAATTGAAGAACAATATTAGACTCTCTGCTCTTGCACAACGCTTTTTTTGGTACAATAGATAGATCAAGCGTGTGCAGAAATGAGGGGTATCATGGAAGTAATTGTTTCACATATGAATATTGACTTCGATGGATTGGCCTGTTTACTGGCTGCTCATAAGCTCCATCCTCAGGCAACCGTTGCCTTAACCGATAAACAGCAGCCGACAGTCAAATCCTACTTGGCGATTTACCGCGATCAGCTGAATTTTTCTTCATACGAGCAAATTCCCTGGACATCTGTTACGAAAATAATCCTCGTTGATGTCGGCTCCCTCGACCGAACCGGCATACCGCTTAAGGAGTTGAGGGATGACATCTCTATACTGATTTATGATCATCATTTGCAAAACGAGCCGGAAACGGGTGCTGAGTACAGCCTGATTGAAGCGGTCGGGGCGGCGATTACGCTTCTCACCGAGCAGCTGCTCAAGCGCGATCATCCGATCAATGCCTTTGAAGCAACCTTGTTCGGCTTAGGGCTCTATACGGATACCGGAAATTTTACATACCCGCAAGTTACCGCAAGAGATTTGTATATCGCTTCCGTCCTCCGGGAACAAGGTATGGACGTCAGCTTGATTGAACGCTTTGCTGAACAGGTGCTGACAACGGAGGAAAAAGCTCTATTTCAAACATTGCTGACAAACAGTGAGGAACAGCAGCGTGAAGGGTTAACGATTCTCCTGACGACTCATGAGCAGGACCATTATCAGGGCGGCCTCGCCACACTGACGAGACGGCTGATGGACATCACCGACAGCGACGCGGCGATCGCGATCGTCATGATGAAAGACCGCACGTATGTCGTCGCCCGTGCTTCATCAAGCCGGATTGATTTCAACCCGCTCATGCAGGCACTCGGCGGCGGCGGGCATGCCCAGGCAGCATCGGCGACGTTCAAGCACAAGTCGTTGACGGAAATCGTGCCAAAGGTTATGGAGCTTGTGCCTTTGATTTTGAAACAAGCGGTCACCGCCTCATCCATTATGGCAAGTCCCGTTAAATCGGTCGTGCCAACGGACAAAATTGAAGCTGTTCTTGAGCGAATGTTTCAATACGGTCATACCGGCTTCCCTGTTGTCGATGAAAACGGGCAGCTCGTTGGTGTCATTTCCCGTCGGGATGTCGATAAAGCGACTCATCACGGGCTTGGGCACGCTCCGGTGAAAGCCTATATGTCGAGCCGGCCGGTCATCTTGCCGCCTGAAGCGACGATAGAAGAAATTCAGGCGACGATGATGCAGCATAATATCGGCCGCATTCCGATTGTCGAAAACGGCGCTTTAGTCGGGATTGTTTCACGCACTGATGTGATTGAGCAGCTTCACCAGCAATCTTCGGCAGTGGAGCTTACAGCAAAAGATTCTTTATTGCCGCATATGAAGGCATCCTTGCCCGCCTCTACGCTTACTTTATTGAAACAAATTGGGGAAATTGCTGATGAGCTTGACCTCCCTGTCTATTTAATTGGCGGAATCGTCCGTGATTTATTGTTGAAGCGGCAAAACGAAGACATCGATCTCGTCGTCGAAGGGGACGGGATCGCCTTTGCCGAAGCCATCGCGGCAAAGCTCGGCGGAAGCATCAAAACTCATGATACATTCGGGACGGCAACGTGGACGACTCCGGCTGATGAAAAAATCGACATCGTCACATGCCGGACGGAATATTATGAGGCACCAGGTCTTTTACCGGTCGTTCGCGCATCCAATTTACGCGAGGATCTCCGCAGGCGCGATTTTACGATTAACGCACTTGCGGTCAAAATCAACAAAGAAAACTTCGGTCAAATTCTTGACTTTTTCCAGGGACAAAACGATCTCAAGCAGCGGAAAATTCGGATTCTGCATACGCTCAGCTTCGTGGAAGACCCGACGCGGATTTTGCGCGCGGTCCGGTTCGCCCTTCGGTTCGGCTATCAATTCGATGAGCAGACTGAACGTCTCGCGAAAAACGCCGCGCCGATGCTTACGCAAATTAGTGCGTCCCGATTTTTACGCGAGCTGGAACTTCTTCACGAAGAGCAGCATCTCCTCTCCGGCGCGAAGTGGCTCGACCGGCTCGGCGTCTGGGAAGCGCTGTTCGCCTATCAGCCGACAGCGAACGACTGGAAGCAGCTTAGCGAAGTCGGCGAACAGCTGGAAGCAGAAATGGAACCATTTCTTGCTTTATTCGTACTTTTCCATCAAGCAGACAACTTCGAGCAGAAGCTGCAGCGTTATGCGCTGACGATTGCCGATATGAAGCTGCTGGGCGAATGGACACATCTTCACTCCTTCGACACCCGGGAAAAGCCTTTGCGCGAGCTGCACGGAGAGCTGTCTCATTTTTCCGATCTTGCTTTACAATTGTCTGCGTTGCTCGATAACAAGCCTTTTCTGCTTGATTATGTAAAAAAACGCCAGAAAATCACCCTCCTGCTCAATGGACATGACTTAAGGAAACAGGGGATTAAGCCCGGGCCGGTTTACTCTTCCTTGCTTCAACAGCTTTTCGGCTTGCAGCTTGACAATGCGATCCGCACCCGCCAGGAGGCGCTGGAATGGCTGAAGCAGGCCGCTCATAAGGCTGAATAGCCGCTTCATCATGGTTGGGACAGAACCAGCTTTGAGCGATTGGCAATGGCAACATTTTGCACAAACCGGCAGCTGCATTTCTTTTCCTACTTATGAAGATAACCGTTTTATCATATGATAAGAATGAGCTTTTTATTTTGGCAGCACTTCTTCCCATTCACAAGACGTTCATGATATCATCGCATTAAAATGACTTTTTTTCACAAAACTTGTCGATGTTTCTGTTATAATGAAACGTGGTAGGTGTAAGGGGGGTACGATGTGGATACTAGGATGAAACGAAGGCAGGCAGCGAGAAAAAAGCCAAAACGAAAACACAAGCTTCTCACGATGTTTGTGCTCATATTCTCCTGCCTCTTTCTTGTGACAACAGCCTATGCAGTGATGCAATTTCAAGCTGGTAAAAATGAAGCACAAGATAACTTAACAGAAAATGAAATGATTGGAACGGACGAGCTCGATGATGAGGTTGTCGAAGTCAAGGAGCCTGAAAATGATGAACCGATCAATGTTCTGTTAATTGGCATTGATACATCGGAACAGGAGCCTGCCCGAACGGACACGATTATGATCGGTCAATACGATGCCAAAAATGGTGACGCGAGGCTTGCTTCGATTATGCGTGACACCTATGTTGAAATTCCCGGGCATATGAATAACAAGATCAATTATGCTTTCGCCGCCGGCGGAGCCGATCTGTTGCGCGAAACGATTGAACAGAATTTTGATCTTGATATTCATTATTATGCGATGGTCAACTTTAATGGCTTTGTCAATGTCGTTGATACTGTGGCACCGGACGGAATTGAAGTAAATGTCGAGCGCCGGATGTATTACCGTGATTCAGCGGCTGATATGACAATTGATTTTCAGCCCGGTGTGCAGACATTGAGCGGGGAGGATATTTTAAAGTATGTCCGTTTCCGCAAAGACAGTGAAAATGATTTTGGCCGGGTCGAACGGCAGCAGCAAGTACTGGCATTATTAAAGGATGAACTTTTATCCTTTTCAGGTTTGACACGCATTCCGCGTTTAATTGGGTCGGTTGAACCGTATCTCGAAACGAATATCGGCCTTTCTCAAATGCTAAGCATTGGCCGCGATTTTGCGCTCAATCCAATTAATGACTTTGAAACGCTGCGAATTCCATTGGATAACAGCTACCACGATGAATATTATTCACATGCCGGAGCTGTATTGGAAATCGACAAAACAAGAAACGTTCAGGCTATTACCGACTTCTTTTCCGGTAAAAAGGTGCTCGCCAATGACACCGAAGCAGAAGACAACGAGCAAGAATCCTAACAAAAAGATAAACGCGGGGGCATAAGGAGAACATCACCTTATGCCCCTTTTTGTGGCTTTTGTGCCCAGATGGAGTGTTTTTGATAGCTTCGAAAATTCACAAACGCAAGATGCAGCGACCTTACGCCGTACGCAAGAGATGAACAAACAAACGGGGGTGTCCCAAAAGGTCGTTTCACCTTTTGGGACACCCCCGAAGCGGCTTATAAGCTTATTCGTATTTCTTAAAAATCAGCGTTGCGTTATGTCCGCCGAAACCAAGAGAGTTGCTCAAGACCGCGCGCAACTCTGCACGTCGCGCTTCATTTGGCACATAGTCAAGATCACAATCCGGATCAGGGTTCACATAGTTGATTGTCGGCGGAATGATTCCTTCCTGCAGCGCCTTAACCGAGAAAATCGCCTCAACCGCGCCCGCAGCACCTAAAAGATGCCCGGTCATTGACTTCGTTGAGCTCACCGCCAGCTGATGGGCGTGCTCTCCGAAAACCGTTTTCAATGCCATCGTTTCAAACTTGTCATTATAGGGCGTGCTTGTCCCATGGGCATTGACATAATCGATATCCGTCGGTTCAAGGCCGGCGTCGGCAATCGCCTGACTCATCGCCCGCGCGCCACCTTCTCCTTCCGGTGCAGGAGCCGTCACATGATAGGCATCGCCGGTTGCTCCATAGCCGATGATTTCAGCGTAAATCGTCGCCCCGCGCTTCTCAGCCGATTCAAGCGACTCAAGAATCAGAATTCCCGCTCCCTCTCCCATGACGAAGCCGTCACGATCAGCATCGAACGGTCTTGAAGCTGTTGCCGGATCTTCATTCGTCGAAATCGCTTTTGCCGAGCTGAAGCCCGCAACAGCCATGTTCGTAATCGGCGCCTCTGATCCGCCGGTAATCATCACATCAGCATCACCGCGCTGGATCACTTTAAACGCATCTCCGATTGAATTTGTGCCTGAAGCGCATGCCGTTACCGAGCAGGAGTTAATCCCTTTTGCTCCTGTCGTAATCGACACTTGGCCGGAAGCCATATCCGGAATCATCATCGGCACAAAAAACGGGCTAACCCGGCGGTGTCCTTTTTCTAAAAACTGCCGGAAATTTTGCTCATATGTTTCCATTCCACCGATCCCGGAACCAATCCAAACACCGACACGCGGGGCAATCTCTTCCGTAATTTCGAGGTTCGCATCTTTTAACGCCATTAACGATGCCGCAACGGCGAATTGGGTGAAGCGATCCATCTTCCGCGCTTCTTTTTTATCGATAAAGGCTCCTGGATCAAACTCATTGATTTCCGCCGCCACTTTCATCGGAAATTCCTCAGCATTGACACGCGTCAGCAGGCCAATCCCTGATTGTCCCTCAACAGCACGCTTCCACGTCGTTGCAGCGTCTAACCCTAATGGTGTTACCGCGCCAACGCCGGTGATCACGACACGTCTTTTTTCCATGTCTTTCCTCTCCTTTGCTACAATTGATCTTTCAGCTTGTTACTTCCCCCATCGCAAGGCTACTGAGCCCCAGACGAGTCCAGCTCCAAAGCCAACGAGGACAACAATATCTCCATCCTTTATTTTACCATTTTTTAATTCATCGACCAATGTCATCGGAATCGAAGCTGATGATGTGTTCCCATATTTATGGACCGTTTTCGCCATTTTTTCCTGAGGCAGCTCCAACCGTTCCCGCGCCGCTTCCATAATGCGGATATTGGCTTGATGGGGGACGAGGAAGTCACAATCCTCTTTCGTCAATCCCGCCTTTTCCAGAACTCGTAAGGAAGACTCGCCCATTTGACGAACAGCAAACTTAAAGACCTCTCTCCCGTTCATCTCTAAATATTTGTCCCGCTGATTAATATGCATCGCCCCGGCCCCATCGGCTCCAAGTTCAAAGGCCAAAATTCCTTTTCCTTCAGATACAGGACCAAGCACAGCCGCGCCGGCGCCATCGCCGAATAAAACAGCGGTATTACGGTCGGAAAAATCAGTGATTTTCGAAAGCTTCTCCACTCCGACGACCAAGATATGGCGGTAAGCTCCGGTCTGGATGAACTGCTGCCCCGTGGCAAGGCCATAAATAAAGCCGGCACACGCCGCGCTAATATCCATAGCGGCCGCTTTTTTAGCACCGAGTCTTTCCTGAATTAACGTCGAAACGGTCGGAAACGGCATATCCGGTGTAACCGTCGCGACTAAAATCAAATCAATATCCTCCGCCGCTATCTCCGCCTGTTCCAGCGCATCCTTTGCAGCGAGATAAGCCATATCGGACGTTTCAATATGATCAGGAGCAAAACGACGCTCTTCAATTCCAGTGCGGGTGCGAATCCATTCATCAGACGTGTCAAGCTTCTGTTCAAAATCAGCATTTGTTACTACTTGCTCTCCCACATAACTGCCAATGCCTAAAATTCCTGCATGTCTCATCTTTCGTTCCCCTTTCGCGGTCGATCGCACGATTCTTTTTGGGTTATTATTAGTACCTGCTACTAATTCTATCCTATGTTGACTCTCCTGTCTATATGAACCTCTTTTGAATTAGGCGATCGGATTCACACGCAGATTCGTCCTCTTCCATACACTAAAATGAGAGAAGAAAGGAGGAACAACTATGGCTGAACAGCAAAAGCCGCGGCGTGATTTTTTCGATGAATTTATGTTTGGACGTCCTATTTCCGAACCGCAGGCAGACAATCAACAACCAGAGCCACAGGCGGAAGAACAGGAAAACACAGAGCCGGCGACGCCGCCGACTCAATTAGAGCAGGTGCTGACGCTTGTCCAGACGTTAGGCCCGACAATCGACAAGCTGGCCCCGCTTATCGGCGCCGCTCACACGTTTTTTACGAAGCAGAAGAAGGAAGAGCCTTCTTCCAAAAAGCCGTCCGGAAAACAGGCGAAAAAGCAGGAATAAGCAGCTTAAACCAAGGCAGGCTACTAAAATGAAACCGAGACTTTTTCAGCAGCATTCTATGTAAAACGAGGTGTCCCTAAAAAGGCGTTAGCCGATTGAGACACCTCTTTTCCTTATTATGCTCATCTATAGTAAGGATAGACCGGACCGTACTGAGGACCATAGCTGGGACCGTAACCCGGACCATAGTTCGGGCCATAACCAGGTCCGTAGCTTGGGCCATAATTCGGACCGTAATTTGGACCGTAATTTGGACCGTAAAAGACATTTGGCCGACCATAGCCATAGCCCCCGAAAAGAAATGGACTGACCGCGAGTCCCGCTATAAAGGGAAGCACAGGAAAAAAACGTTGATCCTGTTGCTCATACCCGGCGTTTCTCATCATCGGTTGATAAGGGAGATAGCTCATGCTTCACCGCTCCTTCCGCTAGGTTCTCTTTATCCTATGAACGAGCAGAAAGAATGGAGCCTGTCGTTATTTTTCTTTCTTTTGCAGCTCTTCCATCATATCAACAAAAAATCCGTCCAGCTGACTTTTCAGCTGCTCGTCTTCCTCGCTTTTCGGCGACATGCCTTTTACCTCTTCATACGTTTGCAAAAACCCTTCAAGATCCCCAGTGCGGATTTGAGCGATACTGTACGATACAAACAGTCGTATATGAGGCGCCTCGCTTTGTCTCATTAATTCGATAAACGGGCGTAGCTTTTGAATCGCTTCTTTGTCCTTCTTCTCCTTGACCAGCTGATAGCCTTGTTTCATTTCTTCAGCAAACGCTTTAAGTCTCGCCGTCTTGTCCATCTTATTTCCTCCTTGCGCTCATAAATTTAAACAGAAGAAAAGCCCGGATCAGGTGCTTCCCCCTGTCGAGCTTTTCTTTCATGTACAGCTTTTCTTACTCTTTCTCCAACGCAGAATGCTCCTTGCCCAGCTCATATGCTTCGGACATGACATTTAACAGCAGCTCAAGCATCGGCTGTAAATCTTCCATATTTAATTCGATTCCTTTTTCATCGAGAAACTTCTTTCCTTCAGGCAGGTGCTTCATTGCAATTTGCATAAATTTCATATTCATTTCCGGAAGATTCATACATTATCCACCTCTTAAGATCATTCTCTCATCTACGATACTATGATGAGCAGGTGAACGCAAGTAGTTAGGTTAAGGGCGATTCCGGCAAGTCTCCCGTTTCAATATACGTCTTGACTGCCTCTTCAAGCTCCAGCTTTATTTCTTCCGGTACAATTGGACTAAAACGGCCAAGTGTAATGACTCCATCTTGAAAATCATAGCTCTTGTTCCCTGCCGGCAGTTCATCTTTTTCATATTGGTCAGCGACCAGTTCATACAGCACATCGACATGCTGTACCGTGCTTGTTAACACAGTTGATTCACCCAAATCAGATTGGTCGCCGACAAAGCCGATCGCATACAGCCCTTGATTCTTCGCTTCCTCAATCACCGCCACATGGTAGCCATCGCCGGCCGGATAGAACACATCGACATCTTTCTGTTGCATCTCTTTAAAATAAGTCAAAGCGCGCTCTTCATTTGTCCAGCTTTCGACAAATTCAACCTCCACCTCGATTGCCCCGTTTTCTACCTTTGCCCCTTCCTGGAAGCCTTTGACCTCCGGCTGCCATGGAAAGGCGGCGATAATACCGACCACCCCGGTTTCCGACATCGATGCGGCCATCATCCCGGCAAAATAACCCATCGCATAGCTGTCGAATTGTAGGCTCGTGACATTCTCACCTTCTACATCCCCGTTAAAGCTGACAAAATGGATGTCTGGATAATCCTCGCCAAGCTCGGAGAAAAATTCAGCAAAAATCCTGCCATGTCCGAACACCAATTGAACATCATTGGCAGCAAATTCCGCCACGGCATTTTTTACTTTTTCGAGCGTATTCATATCCTCTTTAAACACAACTTCACTCTTTCGGTTAGTATGAATATTTAAAAGTCCCTGATATCCTTTGCTGTTCCATCCCTGGTCGTCAATCGTGTTTTCGAGCAGCAGTCCGATTTTCGCCGGTGAAGATGAAGAAATCGGATTGCTGCAGCCTGCCAGCAGAATGATCAGCAAAGTGACTTGCAAAATCTGTGGAATTCTCATGTTGACACGCTCCCTATTGATTTGCCCTTTTCTATTATAATGGATGAATGAAATGATTTCCTGTTAGTAATTGGAAGGCTTCCTTTTTAGCGCTTTCCTACTCTATCGAATTGATCACCTTCTTTCGTCCTAGTTATTCGTTATTCTATGACGATACCCTTTTTGTTTTATCCTTTCTTGGACAGATGTAATCTGATTGTAATGTTTTTTGGCGCAAAGATGAAACATTGAGCGAAGGCTGGTATAATGGATAAGACTATTTGAACGAGAAACGAGGAACATATTTATGACGTACACGGAAGCTGTGCAATCACGGCGGACCTTTGCGATTATTTCGCATCCCGATGCCGGAAAAACGACTTTAACGGAAAAACTGCTGCTGTTTGGTGGAGCAATACGCGAGGCTGGATCCGTTAAAGGGAAGAAAACAGCCAAACATGCGATGAGTGACTGGATGGATATTGAAAAGCAGCGGGGAATTTCCGTGACAAGCTCTGTCCTTGAATTTCAATATGACGGCTATCACGTCAATATTCTTGATACACCGGGGCATGAAGATTTCAGTGAAGATACGTACCGGACGCTAACAGCGGCTGACTCGGCGACGATGCTGATCGATGCGGCCAAAGGCGTCGAGGCGCAGACGAAGAAGCTCTTTAAAGTATGTAAAATGCGGGGCATACCGATTTTTACGTTTATGAACAAGCTCGACCGCCAGGGACGCGACCCTTTTGAGCTGATGGAAGAGCTTGAGAACCTGCTTGGCATCCGCTCGTATCCGATGGGCTGGCCAATCGGCATGGGACAGTCCTTCTCAGGTGTTTATGACCGTCATGAGAAGCGGCTGGAACTGTATAATCCGGAAAACCCGAAAGAAATTGATGTCATTCAATTGGAAGGACCGGATGATCCGAAGCTTGATGAAGCGATTAACGACCCCGAGCTCGTTGCGCAGTTTCGCGAGGAGCTGGAGCTGCTTGATGTCGCCGGAGATGAGTTCGACCTTGAGCTTGTTGCCAAAGGAGAACTGACGCCGATTTTCTTCGGCAGCGCAATTTCCAGCTTTGGCGTGCAAACATTCCTTGAGCACTTCTTAAAGCTTTCGCCGGCACCGACGCCAAGAGAAAGCTCGAAAGGCTTGATCGAGCCGTTAACCTATAAAGAGTTTTCCGGATTTATTTTCAAAATCCAGGCCAACATGAATCCTGCTCACCGCGACCGGATTGCTTTCTTGCGGATCACGTCCGGCAAATTTGAACGCGGGATGGCGGTCAAGCATGTCCGCATCGGAAAAAACATCAAGCTCTCGCAGCCGACGCAATTTCTGGCGCAAAACCGCAGCATCATCGACGAGGCTTACGCCGGCGATATTATCGGTCTCTTTGATCCGGGCAACTTCCGGATTGGCGATACGCTCGTTGAAGGAGACAGCTTTGAATTTGCGGAGATGCCTCATTTCTCGCCTGAATTCTTCAGTGCGATCACAGTTAAGGAAGCATTAAAGCATAAATCCTTTGAAAAAGGGCTGCACCAATTAACGGAGGAAGGCGCCATTCAGCTGTTTAAAACGTTTAACCGCTTCAATGAGCAGCAAATTGTCGGCGTAGTCGGAGTCCTGCAGTTTGAAGTGCTTGAGCATCGGCTGAAGCATGAATATCACGTTGACATTCAGCTTGAACGGCTGCCGTTTTCATTGGCGCGCTGGGCAGACGGCCCGCCGGAAGCGCTGGAAGCCTTTAAAAAAGCCCAGCGTAATCTCGTAACCGACCGCGATGGCCGGATTGTCGTGCTGTTTGAAAATGATTTCCAAATGCGCACAGCAACGGAGAAGTATCCTGATATTACATTTTACGAGAATTCTTTCTTCCGTTCCACGATCTAAAAAAAACGCCTGTGGCGTTTTTTTGAAGCACTGTGCAGAGCCGTTACAACGGTCTTTGTTCACCATGAAAGTGAGGTTCTTTCATGGTGAACGTAACGTGCGGAGCCAGTGCTCTTCCTCGATGCTTCCTACACTTCCTCCTGAGAATGTTTTTACGAATCAACCAAAAAAACGTGAAGGGACTGGGACAGAGGTTATTTTTTACCTTTTGCCCCAGTCCCTACCTGATTTTGGCTCGCCCTCACTTGCCTATTCGGAAATCTTCCTCCCCGCTCGCTTGCGGCTGCGCTGATAAAGGATTTCCGCCAGCGCCCCTAAGCCGATCGCGCCAATTACACTGATCCCCTCCGGCAAACCGAACATTCGTCGCAAGAGCAAAAAGGAAATCACTGTCACGAATGCAAAGATGACGATTCCGATAAAGGCCCGTTTCATATCCACCTATTCACGCCCTTTTTGCAGTTGCTGCTGTTTTAGCCATTGTGTCATATGTTCCCGCTGCTTGGCAAGCCCTTCCTGCAAGGATACTTTCGCCTCGAAGCCAAGCATGTCTTTACTTTTCTCAGCCGATAATGACGTCTCAAACCGCGGCGAGACCGTCAACGGATGATCGGGCGCCACATGTTCGACTCCGCGCACCCACTGGTTGGCTTTTCCCGACGACAGCTGATACACCTCGTTCACATGCTTCGTTTTCCCGGCGAGCATAAAAGCGTCCACGACATCATCGACATACAGCACATCGAGCGTTGAACGATCCGACTCTACCTCCTCCTTGCCGGAAAGCAGCTGGTAATACGTCATATCAGCGCGCTGCCACGGCCCATAGACCGTCGGCAACCGTAAAATGACATACGGAAGGCCGCGCTGCTCGGCATATTTGCGAATGACATTCTCCCCGGTTAACTTCGTAATTCCATAGGGCGAAGTGGGATTGGCAGGCGTCCGTTCGGTAATCACGCCAGGACGCTCGCCATACACATCGACGGTCGAAGCGTAAATAAAGCGCGCTTCTGGCGGACATGCCTGCACGAGGGTCCGGGTCAAATTAACATTGTTTTCAATCGACTCGGCGAGTGGCGGCCATGTATGATCGGCTGACGTATCGGCGGCAAGATGATAAAGCGCGTCGATCCCGGTCAGAAGTTTTTCCAGGTCGGCATTCTCTGCTTTTTCCTTGATGATCGTCAGCAAAGCATTCCGTCCAAGTCGCAATTCCATTTCTTCCTGTTTTTCTTTTTCAGCTTCATTCATTTGATCGATCGCAATCACTTCCACTCCATTGAGAAGCAGCCGCTCACAAAGATGAAAGCCAATAAAACCAAAGCCTCCTGTGACAACAACTTTCTTCATTCTTCCCCTCCTTTTTCAACTACCGAACCCAGCCAAAAGGTTCACTCCCAGCACCGCGCTACAACACCTCTTCATACTTTTGGTAAAAAGGAAAGGCGGATTGCGCCTCCTTGTAAAAGGAACGTTCATTGCTATGAATCCGTAAATTAATCAGGCATCCGTCAGCCGCTAACTGCTTTTGCAGAGCGCGGCTATGGGCGTGAAGAGGAAAACGTTTTTCCTGAACATGACAATGAATCGAGAGAGGCGGACATTGCCCGCATGTCAGTGCAGGAACTTGATTTCGCACCCAATCCTCCTGAATATCACGTTCCGATTTCAGATCATAGGCCAGCTCCAGCTCTTTGACAAAGCGCTTATAATACAGCTTATTCTCCCTCTCCTGTTCATAGTACGAGCTAAGCGAGAGGCAAGGGTTGATTAAATAACAGGAACGAATTTGCTCTGAATGCGTATGGATCCACCTCAAAGCAAGTAACCCGCCGGCTCCTTCCGCAAAGAGGTGAATTTTTTTATTAAGAATTTCTCGTTTTAAAATGAAATGGTACAGATGCTCAAGCAGTTCAAACGCTTTAGGGCTTCCCCAATGCTTATCATAAAGAGAAGAAGCAAAAACCGTATATCCCCGCTTCAGGAGATCCTGAATAAATTGTTCCTTCTCAGGATGATGGAGCCATTCACTGGAATTACTCGTCACCGTCATCCCATTATCGCCAATCAGGCAAACGGCGAAACCACTCGGCTGCTCTGGAAGATAGAGAACGTTCCATTGGTCCCCAATGCGAAAATACCGTACATGCTTCATTGGTTTACGTCTCTCCCCATTTTCGAAGTTCCTATAATTCATGTATTCTTATTACGTTATGCATCCTTCGCTCATTTTGAACCATTTTTCTGTTTTTGACACCCTTAAATTACCGAAAGTTGACGGTATTGCCTGTCCAGAATTAGTCGATTATAATGTCCGTATATAATTCGAAACATTTCGACATTTATAATTCTGGGGAAAGGAAAAAGACATC
>NZ_JAMBOL010000031.1 GCF_023715605.1 Halalkalibacter oceani | reverse complement strand
AAGGGCTCAAGAGCGTACTGGAACGTTATGAAACCCTTCGTCAGACTTAACTGAAACCGCCGTATACGGATCCGTACGTACGGTGGTGTGAGAGGTCGGGGGTTAGTCGCCCCCTCCTACTCGATTTGCGAGAAATAGGGGATAAATCGCCTCATGCTAGATTTAAGAAAAATATATGTCATAGCTGAGAATGGCAAATCGTATACTTTTTATAGCTTTACGGTTAGGATTTGCTTTGTTTGGCTGGATTTAATTTACAATCGTATACGATGATCCAGGGAGGTGAGGCTGGCGATAAAATGAATGCGCTTACATTGGAGGGTGAGAATCATTTCATTAAGGAGGTTGTGAGATGGAAAGCGGGGGAAGGCGTCTGATTGCCGGGATGAATCCGGCTGTTTTTGCGATTGTTTTTGTCGTTGTGATGGGCGGTGTGTATTTGGAAATATTGCCGAATAACATGCTTATCGGCTTCGTCATTCCAATGGTGATTGGCGGGCTGTTTATTTGGCTGGGGGAGAAAATCCCGGTTTTCCGCACATTTGGCGGACCGTCACTGCTTTGTATTATTGTACCAGCTGTTTTTGTGTACTGGGGACTTTTCCCTCAGAGTGGAGTTGAGATTGTAGCGGATTTTTATAATGGATATGGTTTTATTGATTTGTTTATTGCCGCCTTAATTGTCGGCAGCTTGCTGAGCATGGACCGGCAAATTTTAGTGAAAGCGGGGATACGTTTTTTTATTCCATTACTAGCCGGCGTGGTGCTGACTTTTGTCGTCGGTGGGCTGGTCGGCCATGTAACGGGATTTGGCTATAAAGAAGCGATTCTCTTTGTTATCGCCCCGATCATGGGCGGCGGCATCGGCGCGGGGGCTGTTCCAATGTCGGAAATTTATGCTTCCGGAGCCGGAGGGGATCCGGCTGAATATTTATCGATGCTCGTCCCGGCAATTATGGTTGCGAATGTTCTATGTATCTTCGTTGCGTCTATTTTAAATGGTCTCGGCAAAAAGAACAAAAATATGTTTATAAAAGGATTTTCAGGAGAAGGAGAAATTCTTCGCAATGCCAAGAAAAATGAGGCTGCCGAGCCATTGCGCGCAGCTGAAAGCAAGGAGACGACGACTTACTCCAATCTGGCCGTTGGACTGATGATGTCCGGAGCTTTATACATTTTTGGTTACTTCATTGCGATGCTGTTCCCTAGTATTCATGCTTATGCCTGGATGATTATTGCGACTGCGCTCGTGAAAATTTTAAATATTACTCCGACTGTGATCGAAGACGCTGCCGGTGACTGGTTTGATTTCGTCTCGAAGATGCTCCTGCCTTGTATGCTCGTGGCAACGAGCATTGGTTTGATTGACATGCACCAAATTATCGAGGTTGTAACGAATCCTGCTTATTTAGGACTGACAGCGTTAACCGTTTTGCTTGCTTCATTTGGGGCGGGGATTTTTGGCTGGCTTGTTGCGATGTACTTTGTCGAATCAGCTATCGCCGCCGGGCTTTGTATGGCTGATGTTGGCGGTTCAGGGGATGCGGCTGTTCTTGGAGCGAGTGAAAGACTGAAGCTTATGCCATTTTCGCAAATTTCTTCCCGGCTGGGAGGAGTGATCATTTTACTCATTATGTCGATACTCGCTCCTCTGTTTTTATAAAAGGGAAAACAAGACTACAAGAAAAGGGATGATGGAATGAATTTTCAAATTACGACGTTGCCAGGAGATGGAATTGGACCGGAAATCGTAAAGGAAGGCATAAAAGTCATGAAAGCGGCAGAAAAGATTGTTTCAGGCTTTACCCTTGATTTTCAGCATTTTGATGCCGGAGCCGGACATTATGTAAAAACAGGAAACGTTTTTCCTGATTCATCTTATAAGGCTTGCCAGGAAAGTCACGCGATCTTTCTCGGAAGCATGGGCATTCCGGAGGTCGTGGAAAAGGATGGTACGGAGGTGCAAGGACAGGTTATTCTGCGTCTGCGGTTCGAGCTGGATCTCTTTGCCGGGGTCCGACCGATTAGATTATATCCAGGGGTGAAGACGCCGCTTGAGAATAAGCAGGATATCGACTTTGTCATTGTCAGGGAGAATACAGAAGGGTTATTCTCTTCTTTTAGAGGCGGGAGCGAGATCGTCAATGAAGTGGTGGCCGATACGATGATGATTAGCCGCAAAGGAACAGAAAAAATTACCGACTATGCGTTTCAACTCGCAGAAAAGCGCCAGGGACGGGTGCTTGACGGCAAAAAAATCGTAACCTGCTGCGACAAAAGCAATGTGTTCAAATCGTTAGCCTTTTTCCGGAAGGTCTATGATGAAATCGCTGAGAAATACGAGGGTGCGGTTGGAAAGGATTATGCTTATATGGATGCGATGACACTGTGGATGGTGCAAAAGCCGCAGCATTATGATGTGATTGTCTCGGAAAACATGTTTGGTGATATTTTATCTGATTTGGCTGCCGCTTTGGTCGGAGGCATGGGTATGGCTCCATCCGGTGATATCGGCTACCGTCATGCCATGTTCCAGCCGGCCCACGGATCGGCTCCGACGATAGCTGGAAAAGGGATCGCCAACCCGGTCGCCACTATCCTGTCCGGATCGATGATGCTGAAATGGCTTGCTGATCAGCATCAGCATCAGGAAGCGAGGGAAGCGGCACGTCTCATTGAAAAGGCAGTGGCAGCGACATTGGGTCAAGGCATTCAGACAAGTGATCTGGGCGGGACGTATACGACTGCCGACTTTGGTCATGCGGTAGTTAGTCAAATGGAGAAAATCAGCGTATAGTGGAGCAACAAAACGTGGAGATGGGAGAAGCCAAAAGATTAACCCAGGCAGAGAAAATCGCCCTGAAGCTAAGAAATATGATCATTCTCCAGCAAGTAAAACCTAATGAAAGAATTAATCAGGACAGCATCAGCAAGCAGCTTGGTGTGAGCAAAATTCCGTTGCGTGAGTCATTGAAGATTCTTGAAGCGGAAGGTCTTGTCTATTCTGTTCCTTATAAAGGAGCATTCGTTGGAAACATTACGATTGAATACGTCCAGGAAACGTACTATTTACGGTCGGTTCTTGAAGGGATCTCGTGCGCCCAGGCAACGCCGTTTTTTGATCAAGCGTCATTAGCGAAGCTTCGCCAGTTTCTCATTCATGCGGAGGCTGCTCTGGAAAAAGAGGATCTTGAACGGTTCATCCGTAAATCAGAGGGCTTTCATGATTTTATCCATGGAATGTCGGGTTATAAGCGGGTAAGCATGATGATCCAGCAATTAAATACGCGTTCTCTCGTGCTGCGCTTTTATCCCGA
Source organism: Halalkalibacter oceani (assembly GCF_023715605.1). Taxonomy (GTDB): domain Bacteria; phylum Bacillota; class Bacilli; order Bacillales; family Bacillaceae_D; genus Halalkalibacter; species Halalkalibacter oceani. The sequence goes on along the minus strand of NZ_JAMBOL010000031.1, from coordinate 35,924 downwards.
GGAACAATGTTATTTATCATTAAAGGAGCACACATTTATTTATGAACGAATAGAGGCGGGCGATTCGGAAGGCGCGGGAAATGCGATGAGAATGCATGTCCAGCGCTCAGGGATGGATACCGTGAAAGAGTTGCAGTCTAAATTAGCCGATCAGAGTTAGTTCATAAAATATAGATCACGCAATCGCTTCGAGCTTGAGAAAAGGGGGGCCTTTCCCCCTTTTTGTGCAAGCTCGTTTATTTTTTCAAGAAAAACAATCGTATTGGATTGACATGTGCTGGAGGTTCCATACAATATAAGTAAGATTAGCACTCCGGGTAAACGAGTGCTAACAAAAGAAGCAGAGGAAGGAGATTGTTGTATGGAGAAAAAGCAGTTTCAGGCGGAATCGAAACGATTGTTGGAAATGATGATTAATTCAATTTACACGCAAAAGGAGATCTTTTTGAGAGAGCTGATCTCGAATGCCAGCGACGCGATTGACAAGCTTTATTATAAAGCGCTGACGGATGAGGAGCTGAGCTTCAATCAAGAGGATTATTACATAAAGGTCAGCGCTGATAAGGAGAAGCGGCTGCTGACGATTACCGATACAGGCATCGGGATGTCGGCAGAAGAGCTGGAGCAGAACCTTGGAACGATCGCGAAAAGCGGTTCGCTCGCTTTTAAGAAGGAAAATGAAATCAAGGATGGTCACGATATTATCGGACAATTCGGTGTTGGTTTTTATTCCGCTTTTATGGTGGCTGATGCGGTAACGGTAAAGACGAAGCAGCTTGGCAGTGAACAAGGCTTTAAGTGGGAATCAAATGGAGCGGACGGCTATACGATCGAACCGTGCGAAAAAGAGACGGTCGGCACGGAAATCATTTTAAAAATCAAGGAAAACACCGAGGATGATAATTTTGATGAATATTTGGAAACGTATCGTTTACAAGCGATCATCAAAAAATATTCCGATTTCATTCGCTACCCGATTAAAATGGATGTCACTGTACAGAAGCCGAAAGCGGATAAAGAAGAGGAATTAGAGGAAGTAACCGAGGAACAGACGATTAACAGCATGGTTCCGATCTGGAAGAAAAACAAAAGCGAGTTAACGGATGAAGACTACGAAAATTTCTACCACGAGAAGCGTTATGGCTTTGATAAGCCGGTGAAGCATATTCATATTAGCGTGGATGGGACATTGCGCTATAACGCGATTCTCTTTATTCCGGAACGGACGCCGTTCGACTTTTATACGAAGGAATATGAAAAGGGCCTTGAGCTTTATTCCAACGGCGTGCTGATCATGGAAAAATGCGCCGATCTTCTGCCGGACTATTTCAGCTTTGTTAAGGGAATGGTTGATTCTGAAGATTTGTCGCTCAATATTTCCAGAGAAATGCTCCAGCATGATCGTCAGCTGAAGATGATCGCGAAAAATATTACGAGTAAAATCAAAAGTCAGCTCAAAGGTTTGCTGAAAAATGAACGGGAAAAGTATGAAACATTTTATGAATCATTTGGCAGACAGCTGAAGTATAGCGTCTATAGTGATTTCGGCCAGCATAAAGAGGAGCTTCAGGATCTCCTGCTGTTCTATTCCGGCAAAGAGAAGAAGCTAATCAGTCTGGATGAGTATATCGAAAAGATGCCGGAAGAGCAAAAGTACATCTATTATGCTACGGGAGCGTCACATCATCGGATTGAAAAGCTGCCGCAAACCGAGCTTGTTGCGGAGAAAGGCTTTGATATTCTATATTTTACCGATGACGTCGATGAATTTGCGATCAAAGCGTTAGCTTCCTATAAAGATAAGCAGTTCAAATCGGTTTCGAGCGGTGATCTCGGATTGGAGGATGCAGAGGAGCAAGCGAAAACAGAAGCCGAGCAGGAGGAGCATAAAGCCTTATTTGAACATATGAAACAGACGCTTGGCGATAAAGTGAAAGATGTCAGACTATCGAAGCGCCTCCGCTCTCATCCGGTCTGTCTCACAGCAGAAGGAGAATTATCCATTGAGATGGAAAAGGTGCTTCAGGCGATGCCGGACAATCCGAATGTAAAGGCGGAGAAGGTTCTCGAAATCAACGGAGACCATGACATTTTCCCTACCTTAAAAGAAGCCTACGAACAAGATAAAGAGAAGCTTGAGCTGTACACAAACTTATTATACAACCAGGCACTGTTGATCGAAGGCTTGCCAATTGAAGATCCCGTTGAATTTACGAATAATATGTGCAAAGTGATGGCATAAAGAGGCTGTCCCACTCGGGACAGCCTCTTTACCTTAAAAGGAGCAGGACAAATGGCGTAGCGAAACGGGTCGGAAATTAATACCGTATCGTAAGCACGTTCGATTCTAAATAGAAAGGATGAAGACATGCTTAATTAGGAAAGGAGTGAGTGAATGTCGATTAATAATGCTGTTCAGAATGGCAGCTTTGAAATAGGTGGTTTTGCCCCGTGGTTATTTGTTAACAGTATTCGGACAACAGCTGCCTCTCATTCAGGAAGCTACGCGGCCCAACTAGCAGGCGGGAATGTCAATTCGTTTATTACTCAGTATGTCCCTGCCATTGCCGGAGAATCTTATGAGATTCTCGTTTCTCTGGGCAAAGAGGGGAACTCACCGTCACCACCTATTTCACTAACGGTTGCTTATTATGATGCTTCTTTTACCTTTTTGGGATATGGTCTTATTACGAACCTGCCGGTAAACCGTCTGCCAAACGTTCAGGAAGAGAATTGGATAGAAGAATATCAGACGACGTCAGCTGCCCCTTTAGGAACAACGCAAGCGCTTATTTTAATAAATAAGCTGCCACAGGCAGGCAGTCCGGCTGTGATCGTTGATGATGTTGCTTTGCTGGTCGTGGCATCGGAAGGACTCGTGGGACCTACAGGCCCCGCAGGCCCGACAGGAGCGATGGGGCCGTCTGGTCCAAGAGGAGCCACTGGAGAACCCGGTATCACTGGTCCCACAGGTCCAGCTGGAGGTCCGGCCGGTCCGACGGGAGCTACTGGTCCGAGAGGTGCTACGGGAGCCACTGGTGGAATAGGGCCAAATCCATTTAAAGTTTATGTGCAATCTGGCTCAACCGGGGGAGACGGTACTCAGGCTAATCCCTTTGGAACAATACAGGAGGGGCTTGCTGCTGTGTCACCAACTGGAGTCGTTCATGTACTAATCGGGACTTATCCGATTACTACAACGGTGAATATTAATAAGCAAGGGGTTACATTGCGGGGATACCCCGGCGCTGTCATTCAGTTGCAGGCCAATGCTATCCCCTTTGTCGTCACTGGGACTGGTGTTACGATTGAGGGGTTTACAATGACAAGTGATGTGCCATATCCACGGGAGTTTATTCAAATTGGAGGGAGTAATCACCGCATTTCGGGCAATACAATATATGGTCCGCCCCAGGAAGGACCGTCAACGGATTGGGTAGTCAATCGCGGCTTTGTGACTCAGGCCAATAATGTAACTAATCTATTAGTCGATAATAATATTTTTTACTCGTTGCGCCAGCCTTCGTATTTAAATCCAAATACGACCGGTCACATCATCAACAATATTGTCTATAATACGAGAGGATTTGTCGTCGATAGAGCTGTCTTTGTATTTTCCGGTAATTCGTGGGGAAGTCCTGAAAATGCAGTCGACCTTGCTTTGCTTGCAGGGACGATCGCCGGTCCACCATACGATCCGTTAACTGAGCTGTCAGCCAATAACAGCTCTGCTTCGATTCAGGATAGCCGCTAACGATAAAAAAGGATACTGAAAAACGATTGCAGTGGCTCCGGCACGCAAAGCCCGGGCCAAAAGGTTGCTTTCACCTTTTGGCCCGGGCTTTTCATTGATCGTACAGGTTATACTTGCCAGTTTTTTTATTGTGGAGCCGGTTGGTCCATTGCCGGGTCTGTAGCCGGATCAGTTGCCGGATCACCGGCAGGGTCTCCCTCTCCTCCGCAAGCCGTCATCACCAATGTAATTCCTAAAGCTGACATAAGTAACAGTAGATTTTTCTTCATGATTTATTCCCTCCTTTTTTTGTTACTTTTCTATACCATGCTTGCTTTGCATTGAAACCCTTATCCGCAAGAAAAAACCTGATTCCGAGAAGAAAAAAGGAAGAAAAGACTAGTATGAAAAAACTGGGTAATCTCTCGTAATCGTTGAAGGATAAGGGGTTGCAAGCTTATTTCAAATATTAAAATTTATGAATATGTAGCAATATGTGAGAATGAAAAGAATCATGGAATGGAAGGGCGGGTAAGGTGAAATCGGTCTCTAACAGCAAAGGCAGAATCTGTCGTCAGCGGTTCGTCACGGGGCAGACTAGAAAAAATGAGATAAAAGCCTTTACGGAAGGAGGCCACTGAAAACTTCTTTTTTTTCGTAACTCGAAGAAGAGTAATGGCTCCGCGCGTTGCACGTCTTGCTTCGAGAAATCCACTCGTAGCAAGGCTTTCAAAATCAGGCAACGGCTACGCTCATTACGAAAAAGCTGCTGAAAAAGTGAAAATCGTACTTTTTCAGCAGACTTTACGGAAGCGGGATGGAGGTTTATCGTGTAAGATAGTGTAATCAACGTCATTTACTAGGAGGGTGGAGGATGAGTGATCAACGTGAACAATGGTCCTCAAAACTCGGCTTTATTTTATCAACAGCCGGAGCGGCTATAGGACTCGGGGCGATTTGGAAGTTCCCTTATGTGGCCGGAATGAATGGAGGAGGAGCGTTTTTTCTCATTTTTATTATTTTTACCGTTTTGATCGGGCTTTCCATGCTCGTTTCAGAATTCATTATCGGGCGGGGAGCCCGACGCGAAGCGATTACGGCTTACAAAACATTGGCTCCGCAGAGCGCGTGGGTGCTTGTTGGCCGGATGGGAGTACTGGGCTGTTTCCTGCTCCTCTCGTTTTACTGCGTCGTTGGCGGATGGGTTGTATTATATTCCGGCTTCGCCATCTCCGGGAAGGTGATCGCGGAGGGAGCCGATTACGGTCAGTTATTTGCGCAAGTGACAGGGACACCTTGGATCGGTCTTATCGGTCTTGCACTATTTCTACTTATTAACGTGATTGTGCTTTCCTTTGGGATAAAAAATGGAATTGAGCGGGCAAACAAATATTTAATGCCGCTTTTATTTATCTTTTTTCTTATTCTTGTTATCCGTTCCTTGACGCTGGAAGGGGCGATGGAGGGCGTGCGCTTTTTCCTTCAGCCGGACTTCTCGAATATAACAGGGGAAGGCATTTTATACGCGCTGGGGCAGTCCTTTTTTTCGCTGGCTGTTGGTTTTTCATGTATGGTGACATACAGTTCTTACTTGAATAAGAATGAAAATATTCCGGCTGCTGCATCGTCTGTAGTTGTCATGAATATTTTCGTTTCATTGCTGGCAGGTCTGGCGATTTTTCCGGTCGTCTTCTCATTCGGGCTTGAGCCGGCGGAAGGCCCTGGTTTGCTGTTTATGGTGCTGCCGGCTGCCTTTTCGCAAATGCCGTTCGGCGGTCTGTTTCTCAGCTTGTTTTTGTTGCTGTTTTTGTTTGCGACATTAACGTCATCATTCAGTCTCTTGGAAATTATCATTTCTGCTTTTACAGAAAACAACAAGCGTTCGCGGGCAAAGGTCGCCCTCATTTCGGGCATCGTTGTCTTTTTGGCAGGGATCCCGGCGGCGCTGTCATTCGGAGTGCTGGCGGATGTTCAGCTGTTCGGGAAAACCTTTTTTGATGCGACGGATTATCTCGTCAGCAATATTATGCTGCCGCTTGGCTGCCTGTTCATTGCGCTCTTTATTGTGCACCGGATGGATCGTAAGCTGGTGAATGAGGAGTTTACAGCCGGGAACAGCCTGTCAGCCGTCTGGCTGTCAGTGTGGCTCTTTTTAATGAAATGGGTTGTGCCGATTACGATCATTGTCGTGTTTATTAATATGCTTGGCTTGTTTTAAAGGCTTTCACAGAGGCTTGGATAGAAGGTTGTTTTTTTACCTTTTATTCAAGCCTCGAAACAATGGCTCCATTCATTGTTTCGAGGCTATATAGTTGAAGCGGGAAAGCCGTCATGTGCAGTACTTAACTGTCCAATTTATATTCCTTCATTTTCTTATAAAGGGTCGTCCGGGAGAAGCCGAGATGCTTTGATGATTTTGAGATATTCCCTTTAAAACGGACGAGCGCCTCCATAATATCCTCCCGTTCCTTCAAACGATTTACTTGTCGAATCTCTTCCAGATGCTTAACCTTTGTCCATTCATACTTTTCAGGCGGCTTATGCTCGATGGAGAGAGCTCTGGACAAATGCTTCAGATGAAGTTCTCTATCTGTGCCGGACAACTCATAAGCGAGTTCTACGACATTGCGAAGCTCGCGAATATTGCCGGGCCAGGAATAGTTCATGAAATAATGCAGAGCTTCAGAGGAAACCGTCTTGCTCTCCTGATCGTCTCTTTCCGCGAATTCCTCTAAAAAAAGGGTGACAAGCTCAGCGATGTCTTCTTTTCTTTCCCTTAAAGGGATAAGCTCGATAGGGAAGACATTCAGGCGATAATATAAGTCGCTGCTGAATGTGCCTTTGTAAGCAATCTCCTGACTCAAGTCTTTATTTGTCGCAGCAATAATTCTTACATCGAGCGGAATGGTCTGCTGGCCGCCTCGGCGGCTGATTTCCTTTTGCCGCAGAACACGCAGGATGATCGCCTGCAGCTCCGCCGGCATCTCACCAATTTCATCAAGGAATAACGTGCCACCATTCGCTTGCTCGAACTTGCCGGGGATGCCCCCACTAAAAGGTCCATCCCCAAAGCCGAACAGCTTAGAGGCGATGAACGGTTCATTGAGCGTCGCGCAATGAAGGGTGACAAACGGCTTATCCTTTCGGGTGCTTTCATTATGAATCGCCCGGGCGAATATTTCTTTGCCGGTTCCGCTTTCTCCGAGTAATAACACATTTGTGGAATTGGTCGAGGCGGTTTTTGCTAATGAGATCGCCTCGAGCAGTTTTGGGTGGCTACCGGCAATGTGAGGAAGCAGCAGCGGCTGTTCGCGGCTTTTTTTCTGTTTCTTTTTGTTCGCGCTCAGTTTTTTTATATAAAGGTAGCGGTAGTCATGAGCCGGGACGATATAGACTTCATAAATGGAATTGGACTGATCTTTATAAAGCTGCTTCCGTTTATAAGAAATATGATCAAAATTTTCTTGATACAAGCTGAGCATAAGTTTGTCTTTTTCACTGATTAATTGCTCGGCCAGCCCGTTTGTGTAAATAATTTTTTCCTGCTTTTTGACAAGCAGCGCCTCCTCAAGATCATTCGTAACATCATGCAGCAATTCGTATAGAAACTTAGACTCTTTTGATTGCTGAAAGAGGCTGACAGAATTCTCGGCGACCACTTTAAGCGCCTTCACAAGTGAAATAAAGAGTTCAAGCTCGAATTCCTGATTATCGCGGACAAATACGCCGAGGGCACCGAATAATTCGTTTTCGCTGAAGATTGGAATGCCGACGGTGATCCAGTCATTTAATGAGAGGGTCTGGTGATCTGACCCCAGTGAAAAAGAGAGTTCTTTTTTTAGAATCGCTTTGCTCATGCCCGTATGTTTCAAAAAATCTGTCGCCCATATGGAAACACCGGGATCGAGCGGGTCATCCGGAAACTGCTCTTTCATCTCAGGCTGAAACAAATCAAGCAGTCGGCCCTGCTGGTCAAAATAAGTGACATAGTAAGGGAAAAAGGAAGCTGCTTTTTTCAGCTCCGTGATGACAGGTTTATGAGCGGATAAGGAAGCTTCCACATTTTCATTCCGGTAAGCCTCGGGCGTTCCCTTAAGCGGGAATGGGGAAGGCTTCACCGGGCCAGCTGATTCCGAAAGGATTTTGCCTGTTCCATCCTTTTGAAATTGACCGATGTGGGAATGGAGCCATAGATGCTGGTTCTTTTGGTCAACGATAATTTTTCCCTGGGGAGCCTGACAGACGAGACCGGCTATATGCTTTTTGATTTTACCTATTTCGAGGCTGCTTGCTTTCTGAATCGCCTCGGCCATTATGTGGACGCTGTTATAAGCATGTTCCATCGCCGCACTGATCATCTCGGTTCCGTAAGCAGCTTGAAAGCGACGCTTAAATGCAACATTTGCCTCCTGATTAAGCGAAGAGAAATAGGAGGAACAAAAATAATGGCCTGCTATGTAACGGGGGTCAATCAGCTGATTATCAGTTTCAGAGATGATTGTGTCCGCGATTGGAAAAGGGAAATTGAGATGGTGACAGCACTCGTAGAACGATTGAGCGCTTTCTCCGACCAACGTCGAGAAAACTACGTCAGGCTTTCTCGTGGAAATCGTTTTAATGGTCTGTTCGAACTGCTTCTCCCCTAACGCGTGATATGACGCGCCTGCAATCTCCCCTCCATTTTGGGAGATGAGTCGGCGGGCAACATTGTTCATTTCTTTCGGATAATGATAATCAGAGCCGATTAAATAAAAGCTCTTGCCGATGTGCTTCATCAGCCAGGGGATATAATGGAACAAAAGCTGATTAGGTAAAGGGCCGCAATAGATCACGTTTGGATGCTGTTCTGCCCCTTCGTAGTGAGCGGGGTGAAAGAGCAGACAGTCATGCTTCGCCAGCAGAGGCAGGATGCTTTTACGGCCGGCGGATGTAGAAAGACCGATGAGCAGCTGAATGTCTTCCTCAAGTAATTTTTCAGTCACTTTAGCTGTGACATCCGGATCGGAACATGTATCTTTAAACATTGGAGTCAGCGTTTTCCCTAACACGCCTCCATGTTTATTAATTTCATCAATTGCAAGCAAGGCAGCTTTGTACTGGCCTTTCTCTGTCGCAGCTAACGCGCCTGACAGCGAGAACAATAACCCTACTTTAAGATCCTCCGTCATGTAAGAATCATCCCTCCTGCAGCTTTATAAATAATATGTGGTTCATTATTTTTATCATAAAGGATATTAAAAAAAGCCCTGATATTCGTGAAAGGTTTTCTAACATATTATTTAGTGGGGGACTTTCAATAGCGTGATTGGATGACTGCAAACAATAAATTGTCATGGAACAGGCGCAGTGCAGGACGGATGTATCCCAAATGATTTTTCCACAAAAATTTTTTCTGTTGAATGAAAAAGGGGGAACGGCGTTTTAGCAGCATAATAAAAGGTTTTATTTTCTCCGATCAGAAATATATATCGGTAATAGAGGTGGTTAGCTGCCGAGAAGAGCTTATCGCATTAAAGGTTCAGAATATTATGCTATAATGGAGGTGAGGCAGAAGGTAGTCCAGGCATGCTGTCATGGGAACAGCAGAAGGGGGAAGAAGATGAAGGTTGGCTTTATTGGAACGGGCGTAATGGGTTCGCGCATGATCAAGCAGTTTCTGCAGCAGCATACGGTGCTTATTTATAACCGTTCGCCTGAAAAAACGAAGGAATTGGTGGAGCTTGGCGCAGAGCGTCTGGACAATGTCGCTGCGGTGGCGCAGATGGCGGATATCATTTGTACGTGCTTATCTATGCCGGGTGATGTAATTGACGTGTACGAAGGGGAGAAAGGAATTCTTGCCCATGCTCGTCCGGGGGCAATTTGTATTGATTTTACAACGGTCGGCGCGGAGACAAGCAGGGAACTGTTTGCGGAGGCCGCCAAGCAAAAAATTGACTATCTTGATGCTCCGGTCAGTGGTGGGCCTGAAGGAGTCGAACAAGGTACGCTAACGATTATGGTCGGAGGAAAAGAAGCTGCTTTTCAGACGGTGGAGCCACTGCTTGCGCTAATTGGTGCGAAGGTTGAATTTTTAGGAACATCGGGAAGCGGTAGTGTGGCGAAGCTGATCAATCAATACCTTGTTGGTGTTCACTCGCTGGCCGCCGCAGAGGCAATGGTGACGGGAGCAGCATTAGGGCTTGATTCCGAACAGCTTTATCACATTTTAAAAGTCAGCTATGGCAACAGCCGGATGCTGGAACGGCATATGGAGCAATATGTTTTGCCGGGAAACTTTGAACCAGGAGGCGCTTTAAAATACTTACATAAGGATGTGAAATTAGCGAATAAGCTTGTTGAGGCAGCGGGGCTTGATCAATCTACCGGCGCTCTGGCGGAGTCTGTTTTATCAGAGGCGATCAATGAGGGGCTTGGTGATTTTGATATGGCTTCAGTTATTAAGCTGTTGGAGAAGAAAGGTCAGGTGGAAGTAAAAAGGGAGAAGTAGGAGGTTCATCCGGCTCTTATTAAAATATTAGATTTTAGTTTCGGGCGAATGAAAGATATTTGATAACAGACTGTTCAATGTGTATGATAAATAATGGGATTTATGTGATGGTGAGTGCTTCCTATTCAGTTGAAGAATAGGGATGGAGGTATATAATGGCCGAAAAGATTCAATTTGATAATTTAAATCTGTCTGATCGTATTTACTTTTACCTGCGGGAAGAGATTATCAATAATCAGATGGAGCCGGGTTCAAAAATTAATTACGATGACATTATGGAGAAGCTGGGAGTGAGCCGGACGCCTCTGCGCGATGCGCTACTGAAGCTGCAGCAGGATGGGTTAGTTGAAGTAAAGGCGCGTTCTGGCAGCTTCGTCGCGATTCCGAACCGGAAAAATATCGAAGACATCTATAATGTTAGAAAAGTGCTCGAAAGTCTGGCTGTCGAGCTCGCGAGTAAACAGATACCGAAAAAGGTTATCCACTCACTTGTCGAAGAGGCTGATCGAGCGGAGCTCGCGCTGGCAAAAGGGAAGACGGCACCGTTCTTTCAGGCTGACCGTAATTTACATCGGACGATCATTAATTATTCCGATAACAAACGGATCAGTGTGATGATGCAGTCGATCGAAGCTCAAATTCAATGGTTTGGCGTGATTATTACAAAAAACCATGCCCGCCCGCAGCAGGCTAACGAAATGCACCGCTTAATTTTGCAGGCGCTTGCCGAAGAAGAAGTCGAGGCGGCGAAAAAGCTGATGGAACAACATATTGAAGAAATTAAGCAGGTGACATTAAGCGATTACGGCAATACGGTCGAACATAATAAGTAGCGTATTTGAGCATGGAAGTGCCCAGGAAGAGCCGGCAAGTGAAGTCGCATCAAAGATGGAGTGAGGATGCGACTTCACTTGCTGCTTCCAGCAAGCGAAAACGGAATAAAGCTGCTTTCTCCAGCTGGCAGAAGGAGAGGAAAGTTCAATATTGACAGCATCTGACTCTGGTAATATGTGAAAGCGCTTTACTATAAACAGATCATAACATTTGAGGAGGATTTTTTATGAAAAAGATTGGATTTGTGGGATTGGGAACAATGGGGTTGCCAATGGCAAAAAATCTATTAAAAGCTGGCTACTCATTGCGTGTGTACAATCGGACTGCAAGCAAGGCACGATCGTTGCAGAGTGAGGGCGATGTGGAGGTGGCAAGCTCACCGGCTGAAGTGGCACGAAATAGTGAAATCGTCATTACGATGGTCACGAATAATCAAGCTTTGGAAGAAGTTATCAAAGGGGAGAATGGTGTTCTGGCGGGAGCGTCTGCCGGTTTAATTATCATTGACAGTAGCACCGTCGCTCCGGATCTAGTTCAATCGCTGGCGAAAGAACTGGCTGAGAAAGACATTGAACTGCTTGATGCCCCGGTAACAGGAAGTGAACCACAGGCGATTGCCGCGGAACTTGCTTTCATGGTAGGTGGTAAGGAAGAAGTGTACCAGCAGTGTATTCCTTTATTTGAGGCGATGGGAAAACAATCGCACTATATGGGGGGAAGCGGACTAGGAGCATATACGAAGCTCGCCAATAATACGATGTCTGCTATTAATCTCTTATCGTTAAGCGAAGCGCTGATTTTGGCCAGCAAAGCCGGAGTGGATCCGCAGAAATTTATGGAAGTCGCTAGCGGCGGCGGGGCGCGGAGTGGAATGATGGATAATAAAGGACCGAAAATTATCAACCGCGATTTTCATCCAAACTTTAAAACAGAGCTGATGCATAAGGATTTAGGGCTCGCTTTAAATGTCGCGGCTGAAATGAATATTCCGGTGCCGCTGCTTGCAAGCGTAAGGGAACAATTGCGAATCGCCATGGCGAAAGGCTATGCGGAAGAGGATATGTGTGCAGTAGCGAAATGCTATGAGGAATGGGACGGCGTTGAAATTAAGAAAAACGCCTAAACAGAAATAAAAATAGGAATGAGGCAAAAAAGCAGGTTTTTTTGCCTCATCCCTATTACGTAGGAAGTCTACTTTTCTGAACTTACTTGCTGCTTAGCTTCTTCCAGCATTTTATTAATTTCTTCGATGTATTCCTGCAAGCTCATCGTGATTCCTCCTTTTTATGTAATAGATTTATTTAGTAGTAGATTTGGTTTGGTTATATCATTACTTTTACCAAATTGAGAAGAAGCTAAACGTCTTTTTGGGAAAATGAGCCAATAGTCTGAATATTTTCCGGGGATAAGGGCAAGCTGGGTTTGGCAAAGATGGGGAGATAGCGGGAAAAGGCAGGGGATGGGTCAAAGGAAAAAAACAACCTTTGGCCCATCCCCTTGTCTTAAAGCTGGAGCTCTTTCCGTTCTTCTTCTGTAAATACCCTTGAGCGGGTTAAAAAGCGTTTTCCTTCAGGTCCTTCCAATGAAAACATGCCGCCGCGTCCGTTCACGACGTCAATAATTAATTGCGTATGCTTCCAATAGGCGTACTGATCCGCAGCAATATAAAAGGGGCTTCCGCCGATATGACCAAGCAGGACGTCACTTGCCCCAACCTTCAGCTCCCCTTCCTGGTAACACATCGGCGAGCTGCCGTCGCAGCAGCCGCCGGATTGATGAAACATTAATGGACCGTGAATGCTTTTTAGCTTGTTGATCAATTGAATCGCTTCTTCTGTGGCAACGACTCGTTCAACCATGTTCCGTTCACTCCTTTCCCTTTTCGTAGTCAGGAAGCAACAGGGGGTGGAGTTCGAGGCCGCTGAAAACTTCCTTTTTCGTAACTCGAAGAAGAGTAATGGCTCCGCGCGTTGCGTGCCTTTCTTCGAGAAACCCACTCGTAGCAAGGCTTTCAGGAAACGGCTACGCTCATTACTTAAAAGCCGCAGAAAAAGTGAAAATCGTCCTTTTTCTGCAGCTTCCGGAGTTCAACGCTTCTTAAAAGAAGCCTTGCGCATCTTCGCTATAGCTGACGAGCATATTCTTCGTCTGCTGATAGTGACTGAGCATCATTTTATGATTTTCACGGCCGATGCCCGACTTTTTGTAGCCGCCAAAGGCAGCGTGGGCCGGGTAGGCGTGGTAGCAGTTTGTCCAGACACGTCCGGCCTGAATGGAGCGGCCGAAGCGATAGGCGGTGTTAATGTTGCGTGTCCATACGCCCGCGCCTAATCCATATAACGTGTCATTGGCGATTGAGAGCGCTTCGTCGGCATCCTTAAACGTAGTGACGGACACAACCGGGCCGAAAATTTCTTCCTGGAAGATGCGCATGTTGTTTGTGCCTTTAAAGACGGTTGGCTGAATATAATAGCCGTTTTCGAATTCGCTGCCGAGGCTCGTATTCCGTTCTCCGCCAATCAGGCATTCGGCGCCTTCCTGCTTGCCGATGTCCAAGTATGATTGGATTTTTTCCATTTGCTCCAAAGAAGCCTGGGCGCCCATCATCGTTTCAGGGTCGAGTGGATTGCCGGTTTTGATCGCTTTGACCCGCTCAAGTGCACGCTCCATGAAAGGTTCGTAAATTGATTCATGAATCAAGGCGCGTGACGGGCATGTACAAACCTCGCCCTGATTGAGCGCAAACATGACAAAGCCTTCGATCGCTTTATTTAAAAATTCATCGTCTTTATCCATCACGCAAGGGAAAAAGATATTCGGTGATTTCCCGCCTAATTCAAGCGTAACGGGAATAATATTTTCCGAAGCGTACTGCATGATCAGGCGTCCCGTCGTCGTTTCACCAGTGAAGGCAATTTTGGCGATCCGGCTGCTCGAAGCAAGCGGCTTTCCAGCTTCAACGCCAAAGCCGTTGACAATGTTGACGACGCCTTTAGGAAGCAGGTCTTCGATTAATTCCATTAATACGAGAATGGAAACAGGCGTCTGTTCGGCCGGCTTTAAGACGACGCAGTTGCCTGCGGCCAGTGCCGGGGCAAGCTTCCAGACTCCCATCAAAATCGGAAAGTTCCATGGAATAATTTGTCCAACAACGCCAAGTGGCTCATTAAAATGATAGGCGACGGTATGTTCATCGATTTGACTGATTGAACCTTCTTCACCGCGAATCGCTCCGGCGAAATAGCGGAAATGATCGACGGCCAGCGGAATATCGGCATTTAACGTTTCGCGCACGGCCTTTCCATTTTCCCACGTCTCGGCGACTGCGAGCATTTCTAAGTTCTGTTCGATCCGATCGGCGATTTTATTTAAAATATTGGCCCGTTCTGTTGGGGATGTTTTGCCCCAGGCATCTTTTGCCGCATGAGCGGCATCAAGTGCTAGTTCAATATCTTCCGCAGACGAGCGGGCGACCTCGCAAAAGACCTCTCCTGTAACGGGGGTAATGTTATCAAAATATTGCCCTTTGACAGGAGCCTGCCATTCCCCGTTAATGTAGTTGTCATAGCGTTTTTTAAATGAGACGAGAGACCCTTCCGTATTTGGACGTTTGTAAACCATCGAAATCCCTCCCAAAATAAATGAATTGAGGCAGCCTGGATCACTCCGTATCCAGACAGACCTCTTTACTTGTTCGTGGAAATGCAAGCAATTTCCTTCACATAAATGGAAAAAAGATAATATTTTGTCTATTCCTTTTTAAAGAGAAAAATAAACGTTTAGATTGAGTAGACTTTTGGTGTTTAACTGATTATTTAGAGGCTCCTGATTAAGAGAGGTCATTGAAAACCGTCCTTTTTCGTAACTCGAAGAAGAGTAATGACTACGCTCATTACTTTGTCGACAGGCTTTTTTGGTAGAAGGATTTGGCCCGATCCAGAGCTTCGAACCCGCTCCCGGGATGGGGGGCACGCTTTCCGCAGGCGGGCGTTGAACGAACCGGCACGCCGGTGGATTTCAACCTGCCCTTCCCTCCTGCAGGAGTCGGCCCTCCCATCTCGTCCGCTTTTTCTTGTGCGATACCGTGAGTACAGCTCCAATCCGAGTGTGTGTCAGAACTGTCCTCGGAAAAAATTCCATGCAGGCGAGCTTGGTTTTGCTGCCATGTAGCCGGAAAACTATACGAAAAATGCAACTACTACTGTATTTACCTGAATGTCGAGCGGATGAAATAAACGGAGACTCCTGTGGGAGAAAAAGCAACGGTGAGACCCCACAGGGCGGTAGCCCAAGGAGGCTCACCAGCTTTCCGCGGAAAGCGAAGTCTATTTCAGGAGCGACGGATTCCCCTCTTTTCATTTTTTCGGATAGTCATACGCTCATTACTTAAAAGCTGCTGAAAAAGTGTAAATCATCCTTTTTCAGCAGCTTCTGATTAAGGAGGTGCGTTCATATCTTTATAAGGAAAGGAGGCGGCGTATGGATATAACGGTACGACAGGGAGACAGCCTTTGGTATTACAGTCAGTTATTTTCGCTTTCGCTTCCGCTGCTTGTTGACGCGAACAGACATGTCGCTCCAGACCGTCTGTCAGTGGGAATGCGAATTTCAATACCAGGCTATACAATCAGCGCGTATTATGTAGCGGCCGGTGATTCCCTGTGGGCGATAGCAAACAGACTGGGTCTGCCGCTTGATCAGCTTTTTCTAGTCAATCAGCAGCTAGACGCAAACCATTTACAAATCGGTGATCGTCTTTTGATTCCGCAGCGGGTCACCGCGAAGGTTATCCAAGGAGCAAGGCCATATTGGTCGGCATCCTTGCAAAATGATTTGCGCGTCTTAACGGATGTCTATCCTTTTTTAAGAAGAGAAGTCATTGGAACAAGTGTGATGGGGAAGCCGATTGAGGAAATCCGAATTGGCTATGGCCCGAAAAAAATCCATTTTAACGGCTCCTTCCATGCTCATGAATGGATTACGACCCCTGTGCTCGTTGAATTTCTGAATGAATATGCGCTCGCGTTAACGAATCAAACCGCGATAAGAGGATTGAATATGCAGGCTTTTTATGAGGAAGTCGAGCTTTCCGTCGTGCCGCTCGTCAATCCGGACGGAGTTGATCTCGTCATTAACGGCCCGCCCGCTGAAGAGCCGTACCGCTCCAGTGTAATCGCAATGAACGGCGGGGCGACTTCCTTTTCGGGCTGGAAAGCGAATATTCGCGGTGTTGATTTGAATAATCAGTATCCGGCACGCTGGGAGATTGAAGCAGAAAGAAAACCGAGATCGCCGGCGCCGCGTGATTTTCCGGGCTACCAGCCATTAAGCGAGCCTGAGGCCATCGCCATGGCCGAGCTGACTGAAGCGCGGGATTTCTGGAGAGTACTCGCGTTTCATACACAGGGCGAAGTCATTTTCTGGGGCTATCAGGGGCTTGAGCCGCCGGAAGCAGAAGGAATTGTCAATGAATTCGCCCGGGTCAGCGGCTATGAGCCGATCCGTTACGTCGATAGCTTTGCCGGCTATAAGGACTGGTTTATTCAGGAATGGCAGCGGCCGGGCTTCACCGTTGAACTTGGCAGAGGCACGAATCCCCTTCCACTGTCTCAGTATCCGTCGATTTATCAAAACGCGCTTGGCATTATGCTGGCAGCATTATATATGTAAGAACCGTCTCAACACTTGATGTCTCGGCTTCAGACAAAACAGGCTTTGACAAAGAGCTTGAGACAAAACTAGCTTTGGACCTACTGGCAATGGCTTCACACGCCACAAGCCTGTTGTGAGAAATCCACTCACAACGGGCTTTAAAAGATCGTGGCGGTTCCGCTCATTGCTTAGAGGCTGGGCAAAAGGAAAAAAACAACGTTTTGTCCCAGCCTCTTCTCATGATCGTTCATCTTTTTTACCATAATCCCGAGACTTGTCTCATATAAATTAGGGACAGGTTGGAGAGGGAGAGGAAAGATGACATCATTTTTTAAAGGGGCTTTACTGCTAACGATTGCCGCCTTTGCGGGCGAGTGCATTGAATTTCTTGTGAATATTGTATTGGCAAGGGAATTGGGCGAGGAAGGGCTCGGCTTATATATGTCGATATTGCCGACGATTATGTTTGTCGTAGTGCTTGCCAGTCTGGAGCTGCCGATTTCGATTTCCAAGTTTGTTGCTGAAAAGGAGCAGCTTTTTCACCGTAGTATGCTGTTGCATGCGTTGCGTTTTGCTGCGGTTTGCACGCTGATCTTTGTCGCAGTCTCCGTCTGGGTTCTGCCCCTGATTCCGGTGTTCGATCATTACCATCCGCTCGTGCCCTGGCTCTTTATTCTTTTGATTCCGCTGATCGCTTTTTCTTCAGTGGCGCGCGGCTATTTTATGGGCGCGCAGAAGATGAGCCGCATCGCGTTTGCTAACTTTTTACGGCGGGCCGCACAGCTTGTCCTTCTCTTCTTTATCTTTAATATGATGTCGTTTGCGCAGGACGTCGCCATTTTCGTTGCTTTGTGCACCTTGGTCGCCAGTGAGCTGGTCGTATTTGGCTATTTGTTTTTTGCTTTTTTGCTGCAAATGAATCTGCTGAAACGGCGGCCGCGGGCGACGCTTGACGGAAAAAAAGTGCGGCGTACGTTGCTGGAGGTTTCAGTGCCGACGACCGGACTGCGAATTTTCCACGCGGCGACGTTCGCGCTTAAGCCGTTTTTGATTAAGGAGGCGCTTGTGCGGGCCGGCATGGTCGAGGGGCTGGCGATGACCCAATATGGGAAGCTGGCGGGCGTCGCCTTTTCGATCGGTTTTTTTCCGGCTTTTATTGCGCATTCCTTGTTAATTGTCTTAATTCCGACCGTTTCGGAAGCCTATGCCAAAAGAGAGTTTGCCAGGCTGCGTTCCCTGATGCGGAAAGTGATGCTGCTGACGGCCGGGTACGGCATACCGGCTGTAATGGTGTTTTATTTTTTTGCCGAACCATTGACAAGCCTTTTTTTTGAAAATTCTCCTGCCGTCCGTTATTTGCAGCTGCTCGTACCGTATTTCCTGTTTCATTTTTTTGCGATTCCGATGCAGGCCTTTTTAATTGGCATCGGTCTTGTGAAGGAAGCTTTTGTCCATGCGCTTTATTCAACCGTTTTTTCCTTTGGAATGATGTTTGTCCTTGGCTCGATGCCAAGCATGCAAATGGACGGTGTGATACTTGGAATGAATATGGGGGCTGTGCTTTTAACGCTGATGCATTATGTGACGATTTGCGAGAAAATCAATGTCACGCTTTTGCTGCAGCAAAAGCGTTGAAGAAGAAAGAGGATTCATTCAGGATAAAGAAGGTAATGCTACTAGTAGCATGCCTTTTTTTATGCTTGACTAATTTGTATATACAAGTTAAACTGAAACCGTCATCATTCTTGTATATACAAGCTTATTGTGACGATTTCTTTTACATGCTGTGAAAACGCTTCAAATGAGAGGAGAATGAAGGATGAGTACAAATAAAGAAGCAGCAAAGGCGATTCTTGCTGCGATAGGCGGCAAGGAAAACATTGCCTCGGCCACCCATTGTGTGACGAGACTCCGTTTTGCTTTGCATGATGAAAAACAGGTTGATCAGAAGGCGCTTGAAAATATTGATGTTGTAAAAGGTTCATTTTCAACAAATGGACAGTTTCAAATCGTGATTGGACAAGGTCTTGTTGATAAAGTATATAAGGAATTAGTTGTGTTGGCGGGGATTTCAGAAGCTTCAAAGGATGAAACAAAGTCGGCCGCCGAGAAGAATCTGAATCCAATTCAGCGCGCCGTGAAAGTATTGGCTGATGTCTTTATTCCGATTCTGCCGGCGATTGTCACGGCCGGTCTGCTGATGGGGATCAATAATGTCCTGACAGGAGGAGGGATTTTCTTTGAAGGAGATACAGCGATTATTGATGTCTATCCACAATGGGCCGATTTCGCGGATATTATTCATGTTATTGCCAATACAGCATTCACCTTCCTGCCGGCGTTAATCGGCTGGTCGGCCGTGAAGCGTTTTGGCGGTAATCCGCTGCTCGGGATTGTAATGGGACTGATTTTAGTACATCCGGCTTTGCTGAATGCGTGGGATTACGGCGCGGCGCGGGAAGCAGGCGAGATTCCAACTTGGAATTTGTTCGGTTTGGAAATCAATAAGCTCGGTTACCAGGGGCAGGTGCTGCCGGTTTTCGTTGCTTCGATTATTTTGGCGAAGCTCGATGTCTTTTTGCGTAAACGGATTCCTGACTCCATCCAGTTGTTGACGGTCGCACCGATTGCTCTGCTTGTGACGAGCTTTTTAACATTTGCTCTTGTCGGCCCACTGACGTTTGCGATTGGGAATGGAATTGCAGACGGGTTCATTTGGCTTTTTGGCACACTGCCGTGGATTGCCGGTTTCTTATACGGGATTATTTACGGTCCACTTGTTATTACCGGAATGCACCATGTCTTTCTCGCGGTTGACCTGCAGCTGACAACAGGAACAGAGGCAGGCGGCACGTTCCTTTGGCCGATTCTTGCTTTATCCAATATCGCACAAGGGTCTGCCGCATTCGCGATGTATTTCCTTGTGAAGAACGCCAACTTGAAAGGTCTTTCCGGCACGGCCGGTCTTTCCGCATGGCTGGGCATTACCGAGCCTGCTCTGTTCGGGGTCAATCTTCGCTACCGTTTTCCATTCATTATGGCGATTATTAGTGCCGGGATTGCCGGAATGTTTGTGACGATCAATGGCGTGTTGGCAAATGCGGTCGGCGTAGGTGGTGTTCCGGCGTTTGTCTCGATTCGCGGCCAGGATTGGGGACCGTTTTTCATTGGGATGGCAGTCGTTATTTTGCTTCCGTTTGTGTTAACAGTCCTTTACGGCAAGCTCACGAAACCAAAGAGCTTAAAAGAAGAAGAGTGAACGAAAGAAAGGATGTTATGAAATGAAGGAATGGTGGAGGCGTTCGGTCGTCTATCAAATTTACCCGAAAAGCTTTAATGATACGACAGGCAACGGGGTTGGTGATATTCAGGGGATCATCGAAAAGCTTGATTATTTAAAAAAGCTTGGCGTCGATGTTCTCTGGCTGACACCGATTTACGAATCACCGCAAAAGGATAATGGCTATGATATTGCCGACTATTACCGGATTCATGAGGAATATGGGACGATGGCTGATTTTGAGCGGCTGCTCAAAGAAACGCATCAACGAGGGATGAAGCTGATCATGGATTTGGTCGTGAATCACACATCGACTGAGCATCGCTGGTTTCAGGAGGCGCGGCAGTCGAAAGACAATCCATACCGAGATTTTTATATTTGGAAGAATCCTGTCGATGGAGGGGAGCCGAATAATTGGCAGTCGAAATTCGGCGGCTCCGCCTGGAAGCTTGATGAAAAGACAGGCCAGTATTATTTGCATCTGTTCGATGTGAGCCAGGCCGACCTAAACTGGGAAAATGAGAAGGTACGAAACGCAGTGTATGAGATGATGCACTTCTGGTTTGAAAAAGGGATTGACGGCTTCCGGCTGGACGTCATTAATCTCATTTCAAAGGATCAGCGTTTTCCTAATGATGATGGCAGCGAACCACCCGGTGACGGGCGTAAATTTTATACTGACGGGCCGCGGGTTCATGAATATCTACACGAGATGAACAGGGAAGTGCTGGCGAAGTATGACAGCATGACCGTCGGCGAAATGTCCTCGACGTCGATTGACGCTTGTGTCAAGTATTCAAAGCCGGAGCGGCAGGAGCTGAGTATGACGTTCAACTTCCATCATTTGAAGGTCGATTACCCAAATGGGGAGAAATGGGCGCTCGCTGATTTTGACTTTCTCGCCCTGAAGCGCATTCTCTCAACATGGCAGGTGGAAATGAATAAAGGTGGAGGCTGGAATGCGTTGTTCTGGTGCAATCATGACCAGCCGCGTGTCGTGACCCGCTATGGCGATGACCGGACGTACCACCGGCAATCGGCGAAAATGCTGGCAACGACGATTCATTTGATGCAGGGGACGCCGTATATTTATCAAGGGGAAGAGTTTGGCATGACCGATCCAGGCTTTGAGCGGATCGAAGACTATCGGGATGTCGAAACGGTGAACTTTTACCGGATTATGAAAGAAAAAGGGATTGCTGAAGAGAGGATCATGGAGATCATTAAGCGGAAATCGCGTGACAATTCACGGACGCCGGTTCAGTGGGATGACTCGCCAAATGCCGGCTTTACGACAGGAACCCCGTGGATCGGGGTGGCGCCGAATTACAAGACGATCAATGCCGAACAGGCGGTGGCTGATCCGGATTCCATCTTTTATCATTATCAAAAGCTAATTCAGCTGCGGAAAGAGTATGATGTGATGACGGATGGCGATTATCGGCTGAGATGTGCTGATGATGAGCAATTGTTTGTTTTTGAGCGAAATAGTCAAAACGAGGCGCTGCTCGTGATCAACAATTTTTACGGGAAAGAGGGGACGCTCGATTTGCCTGAGCAGTGGCAACGTTTTGTTGGCCGGGAAAAGCTGATTTTATCGAATTATCCTGATCAGCCGCAATTTGCAGAAAAAATTAGCCTCCGCCCTTATGAGTCTCTCGTTTATCATGTGACAGAAACGTGATACAGTTAGACTAGGTGATAGACATGATCAGAAACAAGTTTCGAATGATTTACGATGAATTAGTTGAAAAAATACAGGCCGGAGAGCTGAAGGCCAATACGCTGCTCCCCTCGGAAAACGAACTTGCCGAAGAGTATCAGGCGTCACGGGAAACGATTCGCAAGGCGCTGAAGCTGTTATCGGAGCACGGCTATATTCAGAAAATGCAGGGCAAAGGCTCGATGGTGCTTGATATTACGAAAATCAACTTTCCGATTTCAGGCCTCGTCAGCTTTCAGGAGCTTGCCGATAAAATGGGGGCACGGACGCGAACCGACGTAGTGGAAGTGAAAAAGGACGTCATGACGCCTGATATTCAGGAGCAGTTTCAATTAACGGCCCCCGAGCCGTGCTGGCATGTGCAGCGGGTCCGAGAGATCGACCGCGAACGAATTATTCTCGATCACGATTATTTGCTTGCTTCTCTTATTCCGAATCTGACTGAAGAGGCATGTGCCACTTCATTGTACGCCTATTTAGAAAAAGAGCTTGGTTTGGATATCAGCTTTGCGAAAAAGGAAATTACGGTGGAAGCGCCGACTGACGAGGATAAGGAACTGCTTGATTTAGAAGACTACAACATGATCGTAGTCGTAAGAAGCCAAGTTTATTTAGATGATGCGACGCTTTTTCAATATACCGAATCGCGTCACAGGCCGGATAAGTTCCGTTTTGTTGATTTTGCAAGACGAAAGCATTAACAGATAAGAAATACGCGTAGCGTATTTCTTATTGACTGTTATACTGGTTATAAAGAAACAAAGGAGGCCTGAAGATGAGTGTGTATCAGTTTACCGTTCAATCGCCGAAGGGGGAAGAGGTGTCACTCGAAGCATACAGCGGCAAGGTGCTGTTGATCGTCAACACCGCGACAAAATGCGGGCTGGCCCCTCAATTCAAAGGACTTGAAAAGCTGTATCAGGATTATCGTGATCAAGGCTTCGTAGTGCTCGGTTTTCCATGTAACCAATTTATGAATCAGGAGCCTGTCAGCAATGAGGAGATGGAGACGGTCTGTGAGCGTGATTTTGGGGTGACCTTTCCGTTGTTTGCCAAAATTAACGTCAACGGGCCGGACGCCCACCCATTGTACAAGTTTTTGAAGCAGGAGAAAAAGGGTGTTCTCAGTCCGGAAATCAAATGGAACTTCACGAAATTTTTAGTCGACCAAAATGGACAAGTCGTTGAACGGTTTGGACCGAACGTTGAACCGGCCAAACTGGAGGAAGCGATTAAAGAGCTGCTGTGAACAGAGGCGAAGGAAAAGAGGGCACTGGACGAAGGCGACAACAGCCTTGTTCAGTGCCCTTGATGCAATCGTAGCGGGTAAAGGATGACGAGGTGAAACGAATGAGTGCAGATCAAATGGTGACAGAAGCCCGGGAGTTTATCCAGGCATGCTACGCCGAGCTGGGCAAGCCGGAAAGCGAAGCGGAAGCAAGAATCAAAATGATTGAGGAACAAATAAAGGAAACGGGAAGCTATGAGCATACAGAAGAAGAGCTGAAGCATGGAGCACGGATGGCGTGGCGTAACAGCAATCGCTGCATCGGCCGTTTTTTCTGGGATACGCTTCATGTTTTTGATGCACGCGGCTTGAAGACGGAGGCGGAAATAGCCGAGGCGCTTTTTCGCCATTTGACGTATGCGACCAATGGTGGCAAGGTCATTCCGGTGATCACGGTTTTTGATCCGGCTAAACATGGCCAAAGACAGGTTCGGATTTGGAATCATCAGCTGATCCGCTACGCCGGCTATGAAACCCCGGACGGGATCATCGGCGATCCGGCTTCGGTCGCCTTGACTTCATACTGCCAGTCGCTCGGCTGGGAGGGGGAAAAGACACCGTTTGACGTCCTCCCGCTTGTGATCCAAGTAGAGAATCGGAAGCCGCAATGGTTTGCGATTCCTGATCACTGCCTTGTTGAAGTGGACATTGAGCATCCGGAGATTGAATCGTTTCGCCAACTGCAGCTGAAATGGTATGCCGTTCCTTTTATTGCCGATATGAAGCTGGACCTCGGCGGGCTGAGTTATACAGCGGCGCCTTTTAACGGCTGGTATATGGGGACGGAAATCGGCGCGCGGAATTTTGCCGACGAATTTCGCTATAATATGCTGCCGAAAGTGGCGGCCTGTCTCGGGCTTGATACGGCAAAGGACAGCACGCTTTGGAAGGACCGGGCGTTGACGGAATTAAATATCGCCGTGCTTCATTCCTATAAAGCGGCAGGAGTCAGCATTGTCGATCACCATACGGCAGCGAAGCAATTTAAACATTTTACGGAGAAGGAACAGGAAAGCGGAAGAGAGGTGACCGGAAAATGGTCCTGGCTCATTCCGCCGCTTTCGCCGGCTGCGACTCATATTTTCCACACCGAATACGATGATACGGTGAAGAAGCCTAATTACTTTTACCAGGAGCCTTTCCTGCCAACTTCCTTTAAGGTAAGATGAGGCCACCATGGAAACACTTTCTTTTTAGAGGAGTAATGGCTCCGCGTGCCCTGCTTCGAGAAGCCACTCTTCAAAATTAGAAAACAGCTTCGCTCATTACTAAAAAGCTGCTGGAACTTTTTCAACAGCTTCGGTAAGATGAGAGGTGAGATTAAGAGATTGGACGTGAATCTATGCTGCAAGTTGAGGAAATAACGAAGACGTATGGCGACAAGACATTATTTCAGCAGATCTCCTTTACAGTTGCCGAAAAGCAGCGAATCGGATTAATCGGTGTTAATGGAACCGGTAAATCAACACTTTTAAAAATATTGGCCGGTGTGGAATCGGCTGATCAAGGAAAGCTGATTCATCCAAATGCTTATCATATTGAATATTTGCCGCAGCAGCCTGAGGTAGATGAAGAGATGACGGTGCTGGAGCATATTTATTACGGCGATTCGGCGATCATGGTCGCGATGAGAGCCTATGAGGACAGCTTGCTAGCGTTTGAAAAGCATCCGCAGGACAGCCGCTATCAGGCGCAATATATGAAGTGCCAGCAGCAGATGGAGGAGCTTCAGGCATGGGAAGCGAATACGGTAGCGAAAACGATCTTAATGAAGCTTGGGATTCGCGATTTCACAGCGCGGCTTGGAGCGCTTTCCGGCGGTCAGAAAAAACGGGTCGCGATTGCAAAAGCGTTAATTCAGCCGGCTGATCTGCTGTTGCTGGATGAGCCGACGAACCATCTCGACCACGAAACGATCGAGTGGCTGGAGGGGTATCTGGCCGGCTATAAAGGGTCAATTATGCTGATTACGCATGATCGCTATTTTTTAAACCGCGTTACGAACCAAATTTATGAATTGGACCAAGGCCGCCTCTTTGTCTATGACGGCAACTATGAAGTGTTTTTAGAGAAAAAGGCGGAACGTGAGCTGCTTGAAGCAGGCCAGGAGCAGAAACGGCAAAACTTGCTGAGACGTGAGCTTGCCTGGCTGAAGCGGGGCGCAAAGGCGAGAACGACGAAGCAGAAAGCACGGATTCAGCGGGTTGAGGCGTTACAGGAGCAGGAGCGGCCGGCGTCGAAAAGTGAGTTTGATTTCGCGATCGGTTCCAAACGTCTCGGCAATGATGTGATCGAACTGAAGCAGGTGAACAAAAGCTACGATGGCCGCCAGTTGATCAGTCAGCTCGACTACTTAATTGTTCCAGGGGAACGATTGGGGATCGTAGGCCCGAATGGCAGCGGCAAAACGACATTGCTAAACCTGCTGGCCGGCCGGGTCGAGCCTGACGCGGGGACGATTTCGATCGGTGAAACGGTCAGAATCGGCTATTACACGCAGGAGGACGCGGAAATCAACGGAGAGCTGCGGGTGATTGATTATATTAAGGAAGTCGCTGAAGTCGTGTATACGAAAAGCGGCGAAGCGATTACGGCGGAACAGATGCTGGAGCGTTTCTTGTTTTCCCGTGCTGCGCAATGGACGTATATTCGCCGTCTGTCGGGCGGTGAAAAGCGCCGCCTGTATTTGCTGCGCATCCTGATGGCAGAGCTCAATGTGCTCTTTCTTGATGAGCCGACAAATGATTTAGATACGCAAACATTGTCCGTATTGGAGGACTACCTCGATCAATTTCCTGGAGTCGTGCTGACCGTTTCCCATGATCGTTACTTTTTGGACCGGGTTGTCGATCATTTACTCGTATTTACAGAAGACGGAGACATTCAACGCTTTCAGGGCCATTACAGCGACTATTTGAACTGGCAAAAAAACGAGAGCGACGAAGCAAAGGAAGTCATAAAGGAAAAGGCGGCACAGCAGCGGGTCAAGCCGGTGAAGAAAAAGCTTTCGTACAAGGAGCAGAAGGACTGGGAGCAAATCGAGGACAGGATTAGCGAGCTTGAGGAGCGGAAGGATGAGCTTGAGCAGCAAATTGTAAAAGCAGGCAGCGATTATGGCCGCATCCAGGAAATCATGCAGGAAAAGGAAGCGGTCGATCTCGAGCTTGAAAGCGCGGTGGAGCGCTGGACGGAATTATCCCTGCTCATTGAAGAAATCGAAAAAGAGAAAGAAGAACGGCTTAGCTAAAGATCCGGGGCTTGGCAAAAGGTAGTTTTTTTACCTGATGCCAAGCCTCTTATTTTTTGCTGAGAAAAAATAATATTTTCGCTCGGCGGCCCGACTGCAGGTGCTGTCGCTGTCTGTTAGCTAAAAAAGAGAAAAGTCGAACGGTGAATAAGAGATAACAGGGATGCTGTCGAAATGGCGTTTGTTTGTCTCTGAAGGTCAGAAAATGACGCCGCTGATGACGGTGGAACGCATATTGACAAGACTTGAACGATCATAATACAATTCATTCAGGTTTTTGCAAAATACAGAAAAATGAAATTATTCAGTTATCATTTGCTATTTTTGAAAACGCTTACTTACGGAAGCGGAACGGAGGTGCGACGAGCGGTCAGCTGAGAAAGTGTTTTCAAAGTCTACTATACCTTTTAAAGGGGGAAGTCCGTGTGAAGAAGAATAGTCTTGTTTTATTTGTACTATCGTTAGCGCTATTGTTGGGCTTGGCTGCTTGTGGTGGAGAAGAAACGGCAACAGATGATCCGGCACAGGAGGAAGGTCCGGCGGAACAGGAGGAGGAAGAAGCAGAGGACGATGCAAGCGGTGAAGCGGTAGACTACCCGACAAGAAACATTGATATCGTAAACGGCTGGGGCGCAGGAGGGGGAACAGACCTTTTCTCCCGGGCAGTGGCTCAGGAGCTGCAGGACATTCTTGGTGTGAGTGTAAATGTCATTAATCAGCCAGGTTCCTCAGGTGCGATTGGGACGGATTATTATATGAACACCCCAGCTGACGGCTATACCCTCTATGCTATTTCAGCGTATACGTTGAGTGTTGCCAGCGGAAATACGCCACATGGACTTGAAAACTTCAGAGCGCTTGCCCGTTTCCAGGCTGACACGACGACGGTTCAGACACTGGCTAATGGCGAATTGAATACATGGGAGAAGTTTGTTGAAGCGGCGAAAGCGAATCCGGGCGGTGTTTCTGTCGGGGGGACAGGCGTTGGAGCGACGGACGAGCTATTTGCCCGTCAAATGGAGCAGGCGGTCGGAATCGAATTAAACTATGTCGGATTTGATGATGCCGGCTCGATGCACGCTGCGCTTCTCGGCGGTCATATTGATGCGATGATGGAAGAACCTGGGCCGACGATTTCCTACTTGGAAAGTGGAGAAATGGTGATGCTCAATGCTTGGGTAGAAGAGCGGCTTGACGCATTCCCTGATGTGCCGACGACAGCGGAGCTTGGCTATCCGGAATTAACGGATGCGGTGACGCGAGGTCTGATTATTCACGCCGATGTGGACGATGCGATTGTTGATATTTTGGTCGATGCTCTCGAAGAAGCGTATCAATCAGAGCGCTATCAGGAATACGCAGAAAGCTCTTATTTGCATATTAATGAGGGCTGGCTTGGACCGGATGAATTTTATCAGAAAATGCAGGAGCAGATTGATCTTTATACTGAGATTTTGGAAAGCATGGGGTAAGAAGAGCTTGTCTACGAAAAGCTCGATTCCACCCTGTTAGGATAGCTGTGGTTCGCTGCTCGCTTAGAGAGGAGGACCCCGCTCCTCTCTGGGCTATTAAAAATCCAGCAACTGTGCGCCCGGCTATGAGGTAAGCTTAATGACGATTGAAGGAGGTAGCTCATGAGGTCGAATCTGGTCATTTCCATCATCGGGATTGCATTTTCAGCATTTTTTCTTTATCAATCTACGATTCTGCCGATTCCGCAACGAAACATTATTATCGGTCCTGAATTTTGGCCGATCATATTGACAGTGGCGATGCTGATTGTGAGTGTTTCACTGCTGATTAAGACACTGCTGTCAGCGAAGAAAGAACCTGCCGCTGAATCAAGCGTTGAAGAAACAGTGCTGCTAAATGAAGAGGTGGCAAAGGAAGTGGAAATCGACGAGCCTGAGATCGCCTATCCAAACCGGATGTGGATGATTATTTTAGCCGTCGCACTCTATATTGCTCTTGTAGGGCTTGTCGGATTTATTATAACGACTGTCGTTTTCCTTTTTGCTGCATCCTGGATCCTAGGTCTGAAAAAGTGGATCTCCCTGACGTTAACCTCTGTGCTTAGCACAGCAGGCCTCGTCTTGATCTTCACCTTCTTTCTGACTCTTCCTTTACCGCGAGGAGTAGGGATCTTTAGAGAGCTGAGCTTTCTCTTTTATTAACGAGAGAGAAACTATTAGAAAAAGGAGGCTAATCAATGATTGAAGGACTACTTGCCGGCATTTCGAGCGTCATTGTGCCGATTCACTTTTTTGCCCTGTTTCTCGGCGTCTTTCTCGGATTTATAGGAGGGGCGACACCCGGCATCAGCGGGACGATGCTCGTCATCATTCTGATCCCGATCACCTATGGCATGAGTCCGTCGGCGGCCTTTCTGATGCTGACGGCGATCTATGCGTCTTCTGTCTTCTCCGGGTCGATTAGCGCGATTCTTTTCCGGACACCAGGCACGCCGGAAGCGGTTTGTACCGTATTCGACGGCTATCCGATGGCAAAGCGCGGAGAGGCGGGAAAGGCGCTCGGGATTGCGATTTTCAGTTCAGCCGCCGGTGGATTAATCGGGACGATCTTCCTCATTACGCTTACGCCGGTATTGGCGAAGGTGGCGCTGACCTTTTCCTCGGCTGAATATTTTGCGATCGCCTTACTCGGTTTGACCGTCGTCGCCTCGTTAAGCAACGGCAAGCTGCTTTTAGGGGCGTTAGGAGTTTTATTTGGCCTGTTTATTGCGACTGTCGGGATCGACCCGATGTCAGGCGTTTCCCGTTTTAATTTCGATTCTGTTCAGCTTAATGGCGGTATTCCGTTTATCCCGATTTTAATCGGTTTGTTTGCGATGTCGGAAATCATCAGGAAATCGCAGGAGGATCACGCGATTAAACATAAAATCAAGAATGTCAGCTCGAAGCTGCCTGATCTTGCCCTGATGCGGACAATTGCCGGGACGATCGGCAGGTCCTCACTGATTGGCACCTTTGTCGGCATTCTTCCCGGAGCAGGGGCGACGACGGCGGCGATGCTGAGCTACAGTGAATCGGTACGCTGGTCAAAAACGCCTGAAAAATTTGGCACCGGGATAGCGGAAGGAATTGCTGCGCCGGAATCAGGGAATAACGCCGGTGCGATGGGGGCGATTGTTCCATTGCTCGCTCTTGGGATTCCCGGGAGTGCGACGACAGCGGTCATTTTGGGTGCCTTTATTTTGCATGGGATTCAGCCCGGGCCAATGCTGATCGTTCAGCAGGCCGAGCTCGTCTATACGATTTTTGTCGGCATGCTTGTTGCGATCCTATTTATCCTTATCTTAGCGAAGCCGTTTATCTCGATTTTTGCGCAAACGATGAAAGTGCCTTATACTATAATGGGGCCAATTATCATTCTTTTCTGTATAATTGGAACATTTGCAGTCAGAAACTCAATCTTTGACATTTGGGTGATGCTCGTCTTCGGCGTGGTCGGTTATTTTCTTGAGAAAATTAAATTTCCTGTTGCCCCAATTGTGCTTGGCGTCGTTTTGGGGCCGTTGGCGGAGGAAGAGTTCCGAAGAGCAGTTCAAATGGCGGGTGGAGATTTCATGGTCTTTTTGACAAGGCCGATTAGCGGTACCTTAATTGTGATAGCCGTTATTTTATTGCTGCTTCCGCTTATTAAAAAGCTCTTTAAATTGCTGAGCTCAAGTAATAAGGGAGGTTCCGTTGGCGCCTAAATTTTTTTTGAGGAGGGTATGCAATGGGTTCATTGGATGGTGTCAGAGTAATTGATTTAACACATGCATTGGCTGGACCATATTGTACGATGCTTTTAGGACAGATGGGAGCCGAGGTGATTAAAGTAGAAAAATATCCTGATGGGGATATGATTCGTGACCAAGGCCCTTACATTAACGGCGAAAGCTACGGTTTCATGATGGCGAACCTGAATAAAAAGGGAGTTCGACTTAATTTAAAAACGGAAAAAGGCGTTGAGCTGTTTTATAAGCTGATTGAGACGGCTGACGTCGTTGTCGAAAACTTCCGTCCCGGTGTGACAAAAAAGCTCGGGATCGACTATGAAACATTGAAAGCGAAAAAGCCTGACCTGATCTATTGCTCCATTACCGGCTATGGCCAAACCGGCCCTTACAGTCAAAAGGGCGGCTTTGACATCATGGCCCAGGGACTGTCGGGCATCATGTCGATGACAGGGGAAAAAGGCGGAGCTCCGGCCAAGGTCGGAATTGCGATCCACGATATCGCCGGAGGGGTAACGGCGATGTACAATATTCTGTCCGCCTATATCCACCGCTTGAAAAAGGGCGAAGGACAATATATCGATGTTTCTTTAGTTGATTCAGGCCTTGCCTGGACCGTGTGGGAAGCTGCCGGCTATTTCGGTGCAGGGGAAGTACCACGACCGAATGGCTCGCGTCACCGGGTGAACGCTCCGTATCAGGGAATCAAAACGAAGGACGGTTATGTGTTAGTCGGTGCGGCGAATCAGCGTCTATGGGAGAAGTTTTGCCAGTCCGTCATTCATCGGCCTGAACTAATTGAAGATCCGCGCTTCAATACAAATGATAATCGGATTAAGCATGTTGATGAGCTTGAACAGATTTTGGAGGACATTCTCGTGACGCAGCCAACGGATTACTGGGTCGAGGAGATGGGCAAAGCCGGCGTTCCGGGTGGACCTATTCTGTCTTATGATGAAACGCTGGCGAATGAACATATCCTGGCAAGGGGCATGATCCAGGAGATTGAGCATCCGACGGCCGGTATGATTAAAGTACTCGGAATTCCGGGGAAGGCGACAGAAAGCCCGGGCCAGCTTACAAGACCGGCACCGACGCTTGGGCAGCATACGGAGGAGATTTTGCAGGAATTGGAGCTGTCCGCCGAAGAAATTGCTTCCTTAAAAGAGGAAGAAATCATTTAATGGCTGTCTGAGGCGAAAAAGTAAGCGCTCTCGTACTGGCATTAGACGAGTTGTAAGGAGGAAAGGCAATGGCCAAAGTGGAAAATAAGCCTGATGTGTTTGTCGAGAAAAACGGAGGAATTGCGACGCTGTTTCTGAATCGACCAGAAAAGAGAAATGCTTTTCATTTTGCGATGTGGCAGGATATCGGGAAGTATGTGCGGGAGATTGAGGAAGATGATGACGTCAAAGTACTGATTATCCGTGGCGTCGATGAAACCTCCTTTGCCGCCGGAGCTGATATTAGTGAATTTAATACGCTTCGTTACACGGCTGAAGGAGCAAAGAAATACAATGATGAAACGATGGCGATGGAAGAGGTTTTGCTCGATTGCACAAAGCCGACGATCGCGATGATTCAGCGCTATTGTGTCGGAGGCGGGCTGGAGCTGGCGATGGCCTGCGATTTGCGCTTTAGCTCAGAAACGGGGTTGTTCGCGATTACGCCGGCGAAGCTGGGCCTTATTTACAACTTGAAACCGACGAAACGACTCGTGGATTTAGTCGGTCCGGCAAGAGCGAAGGATATTTTATTCTCAGGTAGGATCCTGGATGCAAAAGAGGCCTATGAATTTCGTTTAATTGACGGCGTCTATACGGAAGAAGAAATCGTCGAAAAGACGTATGAATACGCCGCTCTACTGACAGAAAGAGCGCAACGAGCGGTAAAAGGCTCGAAACGAATCATTAATGAAGTC
Source organism: Halalkalibacter oceani (assembly GCF_023715605.1). Classification (GTDB taxonomy): domain Bacteria; phylum Bacillota; class Bacilli; order Bacillales; family Bacillaceae_D; genus Halalkalibacter; species Halalkalibacter oceani. Next base: position 4,014 of record NZ_JAMBOL010000031.1, on the reverse strand, counting down.
GTAGGTGGAGCGCAAGAAGAGTCCGAGGAAATCGCCCAATTGATTTTGGATTCGTTTGAATCAAGCGATTACAAGGAAGGCGTGAAAGCATTCCAGGAAAAACGAAAGCCGGTATTTAAAGAAGTGTAAAAGAAAAGGGTGTATCCAGGCGAGGTAAAGAGGCTGTGATACACCCTTTTTTGAAGGAGAAAAGCAGCTGCGCGGTTTCTTATTGGTAAAAACGGTAAACATGCAGGAATGTTTTGCGTGAAACCAGAAGAGGTATATGAACGTATATCGTGTAATAAAAGGGAGGGTGAATCATGGAAAAAAAAGAAACAAGGGCACTGATCGAGACCGTTATGGAACAATTGGCGGAGAAGGTTGGATTTCTCGGCATTGAGGATGAAGAAAGTCGCCGTCGTATTTGTTCTTCGGCCAAGGAAATTTTGAAGACGACCGATAAAGTCATCAAAAGTTACATACGAGTTTCAACTGAAAAAAATGGCATTACCCGGATTCCTGCTTACCGGGTTCAGCATAACAACATTAGCGGATTTTACAAGGGAGGCATCCGCTTTAGCGAGTTTGTCAACGAGGAAGAGGTTGAGAACCTGGCGATTTTAATGACGTTAAAGAATGCGCTTCATCGTTTGCCTTTTGGCGGAGCAAAAGGCGGGGTTCATGTAGACCCGCGGAAATACTCGGAGCGTGAATTAAATTTAATCAGCAAAAAATACGTGCAGCGGTTCGCGCGCGATATTGGGCCAAATCACGACATTCCGGCTCCCGATTTAGGGACAAATGAGAAAGTGATTGACTGGATGGTCGGTGAATATAAAACGATTAACCCTGGCGAGCCGTACCTCGGCTCCTTTACAGGAAAAAGTGTCGCCAACGGAGGCGCCAAGGGGCGGCGTGAGGCAACAGGAAAAGGGACGTTTCTCAGTTATTCATGGCTGCTCAATGAGTGGATGAAGCAATATGCTGATGAGAAAGCGGTCAATCGTACGAAGCAGTGGCAGACGTTGCAGGCATTCCAGGAAGAAATCAGCCAAGGGAAGGAAATTGCCGTCGCGGTGCAGGGATTTGGAAATGTCGGCAGCGTCGCCGCTTTGGAAGCCTACCGCTATCAGGCGATTCCTCACAAAGTCGTCGCCGTATCTGATCGTTTTACGACATTGTATCATGAGCAAGGGCTTGATATTGAAAAGCTGGTTAGCTATACGGCAAAAGGCCATGATTTACCATCCAATCAGGAACAATTGCTGGCGGCGGGAATTGAAGCCGATGTCATGCCGGCGATTGAAGTATTAACCGTGCCGACAGATGTGCTGATTCTCGCCGCTGTTGAGGATGTCATCAATCAGAACAACATGGATAAGATTCAGGCGCGCATTTTAGTAGAGGGAGCCAATGCGCCGATTTCGCAGGAGGCTGATTTGTTTTTTGAAGAGCAGGGAACGGTTGTCATTCCCGATATTTTGGCAAATGCCGGCGGCGTCATTGTCTCCTATCTGGAGTGGAAACAAAGCCGGGTGACCGAGCTGTACTCGGAACATGATATTTATGCCGACATGTCGGCTCAGATGATTGAAACGCTGCAGGCCGTATATGAAGCCTACTTCTCATCCGTGGAAAAGACGATGCGCTTCACCTGCTTTACTCTTTCTTTGGCAAGGCTGACAGATTTGCTCTACCGTCACGGCAAGCTGTATTAATAGGTAACGAGGCTGTGCAAAAGTCGAATCCGGCTTTTTGCACAGCCTTTTTCAATGGGAAGAGTCGCGGAAGAGCAAAAAATTTCGGGGTAATTCGAGGAGGGGCGTCGGCTTCGGACGTTACACGGATGTCTGAAAGAAGGACGTTTTCAGACATCCTTAAAAGACTGTAACGGCTCCGCCCGCCGCTTTAAAGAAAAACGCCAATGGCGTTTTTCTTATGCTATATTTTCGGCGGGTGCTGCGTATAGATGAAGAGAGTTGCTGTAAATGGCAGAAATCGTTTTTAGAAGAGAAAGGGGATTGTGATGCTGCATATTGTATTCTCATATTCTGCTGAAAAAATGGTGAGACACGCCTTGAAGGGCAAGGAGGGGCCTTTTGCGGGGGACGTCCTCTCCTATGAGCCGCAGCTGCAGCTCGGCGATCTGCAGGATGATAGGAAACGTTTTCGGAAATGGGTGGATGTTTATCAGGTGCCGGGCTCCGATGAGGAGATGGCGATGTTCATCAAGGCGCTGAGACAGGCGGAGCAGAACGTGATTGAGGCGCTTAGGAAAGAAAAGGAGGCGGTTTTTTGGGTTGGAGAAACAGCCGGCGATGAACTGGCCTTTTTACGTCTGACCACTCTGCTGGAGGAAGAGAATGCCTTGCTCATGCTCAAACGGATGAGAGGGAGGCTGTCGGCGAAGGATCTTGAAGATGTTGAGCCTGTTGTTTTAACGGAAGAAACATTGGGGCAGTACCGGGAAAAATGGCAGGAGATCAGTAAACAGGGGGACAGGCTGCGCATCAGACGCGGGAACTTCGCTTACGATTTCGTTGAGGATTCTGTTTATGATGAGCAATTGCTCGCCCTGCTGCCGGATAAAGAGCCGGTCAGGCTTGTCGTTGTAGCCGGAGAACTATACAGTAAAGCTCCTCACCTCCCTTATTATTTTTTTATTTGGAGAATTGATTGCTTAAAGAAAACAGGAATTATCGAGGTCGAAGGCGAAGAAAAAGGGATAAAGACTATGTCAATTAAACGACTAAAGTGAGGGCGTAAAGATGAAAATGGCACTGTATCAAATGGAAATCATCCCGGGAAACCCTGGAGCAAATAGAGAGAAAGTGAGACGGTGGGCGCATGATGTCATGCAAAAGGAGCAGCCTGAATTATTAGTTCTACCGGAAATGTGGACAACGGCCTACACGCTGGAGAGTCTGTCGGACATTTTAACGGAAGACGGAGATCAGACGGAACCGTTTTTGCAGGAGCTCGCTTCCTCCCTTCACGTACCGATTGTCGCCGGCTCGATCGCCGTGAAAGAGGAGGAGCAAATATTCAACCGGGCTTTCGTGATCAATGAGCAGGGACAAACGGTTTATCACTATGACAAAATTCACCTCGTTCCGATGCTCGATGAGCCAAACTATTTAACAGGTGGACGGAATCCGGTAAAGGTATTTGAAGTGACAGGGCGTAAAATGGGGCTTGTCATCTGCTATGACCTGCGCTTCCCTGAATTGTTCCGCTCGCTTGCTTTGCAAGGAGCGGAAGTGATCTTCGTCCTCGCCGAATGGCCGATGGCCCGCATCCACCATTGGGAGGTGCTGCAACAGGCGCGGGCGATCGAGAACCAGGTGTTCATCGTCAGCTGCAATTGCGTCAACAGCTACGATGGAGTAGAATTTGCCGGAACGTCGCTAGCGATCAACCCATGGGGCGAGATCGTCGCCAAAGGAAGCAAAGCCGAAGAAGAAACGATTACGGCCACTCTCCCGCTTCATGAAACAGCGCGCATCCGCAAGGAGGTCCCGGTCTTTTCCAGCAGGGTGCCGGACTTGTATTAAGGGAGCTACCGCTCGATAGCACGAGCCTGAACCAGCTAAGGAGTCTTGGCTGGTTTTTCGTTCCAGCATGCAAGAAAGAGGAGGTTAAAATGAATCGAACTAGACCTGTACGTTTTTATGAGGAGAGATTAAAGGATATTGATGAAGACATTTGCATAATGATTTCAAAACCACTTGAGTATATAGCAAAAAGTATTTTATGAGCTGGATTTCGGAAATTCGTATGAATGTAGAAAAGAAAGTGGTAACGGTAATAGAGGTCATCAACATATAAAATTTGTTATAACCCCAGCATTGCCTGATAATTTAGAGGGAATTGACATAAAGCTCTGCAAATATTTCGATCCTTATTGTTAATGACACTCTATTATGTCCAGAAATTGATGGTACATTTTGTCCTAAACTTGACGGATTTATTGCCATTTAAAGTTAGGGAGGCTTGTCAGGCCTCCCAAAATAATCTATAAATCTACCTCAT
>NZ_JAMBOL010000030.1 GCF_023715605.1 Halalkalibacter oceani | reverse complement strand
GGCTTATTGAACATCCTTTTTCCGTTAAGCAGAGTAAGTAATGTTCGAATCAATTGTTCTTGATAGTTTATAAAAGATAATAAATAGGTTATAATTTGAGGGTACAAGATTGTCACTTCCTTTATTTGGGGATTTAGTGTCGGTGTGGTAACCTCACTATTGCCTAAATTTCAGGGGGTGGCAACTTTTTTGCTTAAAAAACCCTCTATCAAGGTATTTTATAGCCTATTTCTTATAAAAGTTTTGACAATACGATTGAAAATGGAGGGGGAGTATCATGGAGATTCAAGTAGTGACGCTAGAAAATCTTTATGTAGTCGGCTTCGCGTGGAGTGGTCCATATGCGAATTCGTCTGAAATTCCGCTTTTATTCTCGCAATTTGAGCAGCGTCTTGCTGAAATCGAAGCTCCTGTCACTACGGAATGGATTTATGCGCCATTTCATAGCCGTGAAACGGAATTCACCTATTACGTCACCTTGGCTGTTGATGAACTGTGGACGATGCCAAGCGGGATGACAGGCTTTCAGATTCCGGGAAAATCGTACGCGAAAGCAACGCATCAAGGCCCGGCTGCTGAAGTCACCGCCACTTACCGCACGATGTTTTCCTGGATAAAGGAGAACGGCTATCGGCAGAACCCGAGCGCATTAACGATAGAACGCTATGACCGCAGCAGAGACAACGCCTCGAAAGAATATCTTCAGTACGACATTTATCTTCCATTGCAGAAAAAAGACTAAAACCGGCAGAAAAGAAACCGCTCCTTGATTTGTGGTACAATAATGAGCAGAAATTTGACCAAAAAGGACGGACAAACATGATAAAACAACAGCCACCTGTACAAAAGAATCAACAGCTTACAGTGAAAATAGAAGATCTGACCCACGAAGGCGCGGGAGTAGCCAAGGTTGAGGGCTACACGCTCTTTGTTCCAAAAGCGCTCCCCGGTGAGGTCGTGCATATAAAAGTTATCAAAACAAACAAAGGCTACGGCTTTGCCCGCCTGCTCAGCATCGAAACAGCCAGTCCGGATCGCGTCGAACCCTCCTGTCCCATCTATCAACAATGCGGCGGCTGTCAGCTGCAGCATCTCGGCTACGACGCCCAGCTTCGCGTCAAGCAAAAGCAGGTCAAGGATGTGCTGGAACGGATTGGTGGGATTACCGGCATTCCAGTTCATCCGACGCTCGGCATGGACGAGCCATGGCGCTACCGCAACAAATCACAGGTTCCTGTCGGAGAACGGGAAGGCGGACTGATTGCCGGCTTCTATCAGGAGCGCAGCCATCGGATCATTGATATGGATGAATGCTTGATTCAGCATGAAGAAAATGACGCCATCATCCGTACAGTGAAGCAGATCGCCAAGGAGCTCGGCATTCGCGGCTATGACGAAGACAAGCACCGCGGCACGTTGCGCCATGTCGTCGCCCGCTACGGCAAACAGACCGGGGACATCATGGTCGTCCTCATTACGAGAGGCAAAGAGCTGCCAAAAAAGCAGCAGCTGATTGAGGCAATTAAAAGCAAAATCCCTAATCTGAAATCAATTGTTCACAACATCAATTCAAAGCGGACCAACGTCATTTTTGGCGACGAAACACGCGTCCTCTGGGGCGATGAATACATTTACGATTCGATCGGCGAGATCAAATTCGCGATTTCAGCGCGCTCCTTCTATCAGGTCAATCCCGAGCAAACGAAGGTGCTCTACGACAAAGCGCTCGAATACGCCGACTTAAGCGGCAGCGAAACCGTCATCGACGCCTACTGCGGCATCGGCACGATTTCCCTTTTCCTCGCCCAGCGCGCCAAGCACGTCTACGGCGTCGAAATCGTACCCGACGCCATCGCCGACGCCAAGCGCAACGCCCGGCTCAACGGCATCACCAACGCCGAATTTGCCGTCGGCGAAGCGGAGAAGATCATGCCCTGGTGGTACGCCCAAGGCATCCGGCCCGACGTCATCGTCGTCGACCCGCCGCGCAAAGGCTGCGACCTGGCCCTGCTTGAGACGATGCTCAACATGAAGCCGAAGCGCGTCGTCTACGTCTCCTGCAACCCCGCCACTCTCGCCCGCGACCTGAAGGTGCTCGAAGAAGGCGGCTACACGACGAAGGAAGTACAGCCGGTTGATATGTTTCCTCAGAGTACGCACGTCGAGTGCGTGGTAAGAATGGAGCGAGAGGAGGAAGCAAATTGAAAGTACAAGATAAATGGTTAGCTATTCCTGAAGAGATAAGACTAAAACTACTCCACAAATGTTTGGTGTGGAAAATGTAAAGAAGCAGTAGAGATTGTTGAGTATGAAATGAAAGAGCATGAAATTGGTTTGATTTTAGAAGGGAAATGTAAGAAGTGCGGACATCATGTAGCAAGAGTGGTGGAGGATTAAAAAGTATTAGAAGAGCATCTGCACAGTAGTGTGGGTGCTTTTTGTAAAACCAGGATAAGGAAATATATGGAACGAAAGGAAACAAAACTAACTGGGGAGGGGTTTACTTTGATAAAATGGGATGAAGTAAGTGGAACTAATTTTGAGCTGTTTTTGTTTAATGTATTAGGCAGATGCAACTTTAAAAACAGAGAATGGCATGGGGAATACGGCAGTGATAAAGGAAGAGATATTGTGGCCTTTACATATGAAGAGCTACCATTTAAATTAGGATATGAACGAAAATGGATATTTCAATGTAAGAAAAGAAAGAAAATGCCGCATATAACGGAGATAACAAATGATATGATTAAAGCAGGAACCCACAATCCAGATTTATGGGTCTTGGTATTGTCGTTTAATCCAACCTCTAATCAAATGGATACTATTTACGAGAATACTGGTAAGTATTTAAAGGAGGCAAAATGCCGTATACTGACATTAACAGAGGTAGAGGAAATTTGTTATGAAAACCCTGATTTAACAGATATATTGTATTATGGAGAATTAAAATAAGGAGGAGGCGGACTACATGTTTGATATTAAGTTCAATTCGAAAACAGAAACCGTGGAATTAGTATATCCAAATGGAAATACAGAAGTTCTTGCTGAGGATTCTCCAACAGAACCAGTAGTGTCAGCCGATAAGAAAAAGGCAGTTTACATTTCCCCGTTAGAATGGGAAGAAAGGGGAAATTTATATATCGTCGATCTGCAAAGCGGAGAACAAGAAGTACTGGTTGCTCCAGAAGGAGATTACATTCCTAAAAATGCTATTTGGCAAGATAACAAACGAGTTTTAGTAATTATTGGGTATGGATCTGGAACTGTAAGGGTTGGTGGAAATATCTTTAGCGTAAACATTGAGACGAAAGAAAAAGTGAAAATAACTGATTATAACGATGGTCGTGTTCAAATCCTTGATTTTGAAATTAAAGACGGAATTTTAACGTACACTGGAATTCAATACACAGATAATGACTTTCAGGTAACGAAAACCTATTCAAATAGCATTTCGTTAGACTCATTAATGAGCTATTGACCATTCATGAAAGGTACAAGTAACTTGAAGCGTTTTTATTGTGTAATATACTTGTAAAGCAAGTTCGCACTTCATGTGAGTGCGTGGATTGAAATGATGAATTTGAGATTATCGTTTTATTTATAGGACCAAACTGTTGCGAGTTTCTCGGCAGTGTGGTTAATTTTTTTGTGGATTATTAATTTATTTGAATGAAAATTCAAACTATTTATTGCGGAAAGTAGAATCTTATAATGAATATGATGTTATGCTAGACTGTATAAAAATCATAAAAACTTAATCAATAGACACCATCTTCATTTAATTTTAATTTTATTCCTGTTGTACTATAATGTCACTATATGAGTACATACTAGAAAAGATGGGATGGTGTTATGAGAAACAAATTACTATCAACCCTTGAACTGGCTAAAAAATCGACGATACCGCTTAGTGAATTGGAAGAGGCAGTCGATACTAGAAATACGTACGATGACTTTGCTGCCACGGTTCAAACATTAATTGATGAAGGGTTTTTGGCTGCTGTAAAAAGTCATGGCGTCAATTGGAAAGGGTTGCCGAATCGTTTCCGTATTCAAAAAGGAAAGCTGAAGCAGCCGTTAATTGAAGACATTCAAGAGGTGCAGTTTAAAGTGCATCCTGTCATAGATTTAAGACCTTACTTCTCTTCATCAAAAAAGAAATGGATGGAGGATAAGCCTGCGATATTGAAGATTGATCAGTATTTATCAAAGAATGGGCTGCCTGCTGCCTATGCGAACAGTTCGGAACGTTCCTATGAAATAATGAAGGATGAGAAATGGATTGATGAGAAGGGTGGGAGAGTGCTATTAGAAAAAATTAATATATTTGATAAGTTGAAAATTATGAAAACCCCAGATCCTCTCATGTTTGCGTTACATCCAAACGAACTACTCGCTAATAAACGTGATCATAAACACTTCATCGTAGAAAATAAAGCTACTTACTCCAGTTTAGTAGATTCATTAACAAAGACCCATTTCACAACTCTTATCTACGGCTCAGGCTGGAAAATAGCTTCGAGTTTAGGTCAGCTTTCCTTGCAGCTGGGCCTTACGGATAGGGAGATTCAACATGACTTCTATTATTTCGGCGATTTAGATTATGAAGGAATTCGGATCTTTTATCACCTTTATGAAAAATACAACGTGAAGCTTGCCACGGGTTTTTATGAAAGTTTGCTCCGTAAGCCTTTCTACAAAGGGAAAGGAACTCAAACTAGAAATGAAGCGGCGGTTCAGCACTTTTTGCAATATTTCAGGAAGGCTGACCAGAAGAAAATTGCAGCTATGTTCCAGGAAAATGGTTATTATCCTCAAGAAGCTCTAACGAAAGAAGAGTTACATCATATTTGGAGGAACTCGTTATGAACACACAATTGAAAGGGATAACGGAAAATTACCGTGAACGTATGCAGCGATTAGCGTTATTTGAACCATTATTCCGACTGGAAAATAAGCGGGAGAAGGATGAAAATAATCAACAGGTTGATTACTTCGGTTATGGTCTATTAACCCTTTTATTTTTCTTTGAAAATATGCTAATTCGAAATAAAAAAACGAGTATACAGGATTTGGCCCAGTATTTATATGAATTAAATCAAGGGAAACAGGCCCTCTCCCTTGAAGGCTTTGAAAAAATTGCCCGAAACGTAGTTGAAACGTTTCGACCACCTAGTGGAAAGCGCAATGAAAAATCTTTTTATAATTGGGAAACAAGGGAATATGAAAACGTACATTACTCGATCTTGAAAGCCGATCGAGCAGATGTGAACACGAATACTCAATATTATAAACTCGATGAACAAGGACTGGAACTCGTTTTTGCCACGAAAGAGTACTTTACTGAGTTTCAGCTATCTATTAATCAATTAGTCTTAAGGAAACAGCTTGAAAAAGGGGAATTTGTAGGAGCATTAAGGCAAATCGATGAAATGCATATCGATGTGGAATCGTTAAGAAATCGGATGACTGTCATCAAACATGAAATTCAAAGAAATATCATTTCAGATGAAACATATGAACGTTATAAACAAATGGTAGAGGATATAAATGCCTGTTTAACGAGAGAGAACGAAGAGTTTCGTGAATTACATACATTTGTAAAAGATACGAAGAACCGGTTAGCATACGATATGAACTCGGAAAAAGATCGAAAAGCATATGAACTGATTTTACAGATCGACCGTGAGCTAGGCGAAGTTCACCATATCCATACAATGCTTTTGAAGGAAAGCATTGATTTAAAAACGACAGCTCTGCATGCTGCACAAGAAGCATTGTATTATGTAGGGATTGACTCCTTTAACTTTAAGCAAGAGATCACCGCACCACTTGCAAGCAAGCCTTTACCGTTAGCCGCATCCAAACGCTTAATGGAACCATTTCTCACGATCGAGCAAAATGAGACATGGTCTCCCCTCGTTATTTTTTCAGAGCAACGAATAGAAACACAAGACGGGGTTGAGCGTACTGCCAGCTTTGATGATCTTTCAGATGAGGAGCTGCAGGAACTGGAAAATGCCAAGATTCGAAAACGATTTGGGGAGATTATGACTCTCGTACTAAAGGCAATGGAAGGGAAAGAAACGATAACATTAAAAGAAGTGGTTGAACGGATACGTGAAGAAGAGTTGGACTGGTTAAACAATCCGATTTTTTACCAATTATGGTATGTGATGCATCAACGCTCCCCAATCACCTATGAAAAAACAGAAGATCGGAATGAATCATTATTTGAAGAGGTTTTCGAATTAATTAAATATCAATATTCCTGTATCGAAGTAGAAGAATTACAAGAAATTATAAAAGCGACGGAGCGCTTTTCCATTCAAAACATGGTATTGCGTCTAAGAGTAGGTGGAAATGATGGATTATAGACAAGAAGATGTAATAAAGGCCTTTCAAATATACGCGAACATTAGTCAAAAGGGATATAGTGAGGGTGATGAGCTTAGACTGTATTTAGCAGAAGACAAAGTGCGAGGGTTGGTGGATCAGTTTGCTAAAGAAGTCGATTGTACAATTTTCTCTGTTGGGGAACGTCTTTATTTTGTTCCTTTAGCGCGTAATTCTCCTTTTCATATTTCTAATGATACGTTGAAGAAAACCTATTTTACGGGAAGAACAGTCAACGCAGATATTTATTTTATGTATGTGACGATCATTATCCTTGTTGGAGAGTTCTATGATAGCTACCAAACAACAGAGCCGACACGTGATTTTATTTCCATGAGTGACTGGTTGGAGCAAGTCAATGAGCGGCTGGAAACATTACAAACTATTGATGAAGAGGAATTAAAAGAGCTGGAAAAAGAATATGAATACAACTGGAGTGCGATTATTGAGAAATGGGCAGATATGGATGATTTAAAAGAGACTGCCAAGGCACAGACAGGAAGAACGATTAGTCGACTAAGCTTTCTCCATACAGTGAAACGTTTTTTAGTGGCCCAGGAATTAGTTCAAGAGATCGGAAATGATGAATTACAATTAACAGAAAAAGCGAAAGTGATCGTGCAAAGATATTTTATGGAGCTGGAGTATAACCGGGGAATTTTGGAGTTTATTTATTCGTTTGATCAACGAAAGGAGGAAATGTAGATGCCCTCGATTTCAAAAATTAGATTCACCAATGTTGTCTATGAAGGTGGAGCAAAACGTTATAATGACGATATTTTCCTTTTTGATAGCCATAATGGAGCGATTTTACTTGAAAATGGTGGAGGAAAGACGGTATTTATACAGACCGCGATTCAGGCCATTCTACCTAATGCTGAACTTGCAGAACGTAAAATGAAGGATACTCTTTCCTTAGAATCATCGAGTGCCCATATTGCGATTGAATGGATTATCAATGAAAAGCCGAGGCGCTATGGACTCACCGCTGTTACCTTATTTATGGCGAAAGAAGGAGTAAAATCATATCGGTACACTTATGAGTATGAAGAAGGGGACAAGCATCGAATCGAGGAGCTGCCGTTTGTTAGACAGAGTGTAGATGGCAAGGTACGCCCGGCAAATCGGGATGAGATGAATGAATATTACACTACGATGAAGTCCTCTCATCCATTGAAAGCAAATACATTTGATACGGTAAAGGGCTATCATCAATATTTAGAGGAACGATTTAAAATCATTGCTTCGGAATGGAAAAAAATTGCGGTTATTAATAGCTCAGAAGGGGGAGTGGAGAGCTTTTTTGATGGCTGTAAAACGACTTCCCAGCTTGTTGACCAGCTGCTGATCCCGACAGTAGAAGAAGCGATTGCTGGCAAAGGCTCTATTGATTTTGTTCAAACCTTTGAGAAACAGCGTGAGCATTTTAAAGCACATAAACGGTTAAGACGAGTGATCGAAGAGAATAAACAAGTTGAAAAGCAAATTGCAAATTATGTCTCTTCCTTTAAACAATTAGATGAAGTTGAAAGACAACTAGAAGAACAAAAGGTAAATGCGAAAGCTCTATATCTTCATACGAAGCAAGAACAAGGAGAGACGAAAGCAACTTTATCAAAAATACAAACGAACATGGAAGAGTGGCAAGCTGAGAAGAAAGAGTGGGAACGAAGGGAGAAATCCTATAAAATCACACTTTTAGAGCAAAAAAGAGATGAAGCCTTTGAAAAATATAAAATGGACCAGGATGAATTAGAACAGCTGGGACAGGACCTAAAAGAAAAGAAAGCGCGACTAGCACAGCTTAGAGTTTCGAAGGTGAATGCGGAAATAACAAGAAATGAACAATTGCAAAGCCATTTTGTAGAGCAGTTAAGCTCGCTCGAAAGAGATGAAGAAACGCTCGATCTAGAAGAGCAATTAGCGGACAATACCGCTTATTTGAAAGGGTATTTCCTTAATGAGGAAGAGAAAATTCAAGAACATATAAAGCAAATAGAGTTGCAGCAAGGGAGGAAAAAGGATGAAATTGCTATAGAAGAAAAGGGATTACGTAGTCTCGAAAAGGAAGCAAGAAGCTGGCAACTAAAAGAAACGGATTACAATGGGAAGAAAGAGTTAGTCGAAAAAGATATGAAAGAGATTGCAAAAGAGATTTTGTCTAATCCTCTAAAAGAAAGAGTAGAGGATGAATTTCCAAAATGGGAGCATGATTATCAAAATTACGATAAAGAGATCATCTCTTTTGAAAGCCATATAAAAGATCTGGAGCAAACAAAACGTGAGCTTAAAAATACTTTGCCAAATGTCCAAGCTGAATACGAACATTTCCGCCAAGAAGCAATCACGTACAAACAACAAATAAACGTAATTGAAGACCAGCAAAACGAGATTTTATCTGAAGTGATTGTTCAAATACCTCAATGGCAGCATTACAATTCGATTTATGAAAAAGAAGAAACGATGATTGCTCAGCTTGAGGAAAAAGTTGAGAAGTTGTCAAGAGAAAAAGAAGAGCTGTTATTTAGAGAAAGACAAGCAACAAGGTTTGCAGATGACTATGAAAACAATGCAACCTTCACGGCAGATCCGAAACTTGAAACTTGGAAAAATCGTTGGCGAAATCAGTTTGCATATCTTGAACTGGGGGCTGATTTTGTTCAGCAGGCTGCCCGTTCGTTGGGAGGTGCGGTGGAGGATTATCATTCTATTTATCCGTATTGGGCAATTACGTTTATTGTAACTCAATCAGAAAAGACGAAATTACGAGAGAAGCTACTTTCCGTTGAAAGGGAGATGACCCATCCAGTCTATATTTGCACCGAGGAAGAAGCCCGGCTGCTCATTCGTGGTGAGAAAGAACCCAGTGACCAGCATATTTTTCCTCGTATTTGGAAGGAAAATCTATCTAATGAGAAGTTTAATCATTGGAAAATTGAGGTTCAAACGTTAGCCGATGAATCAAAGGGAGAACGGACGAAAAAAGAAACAGAGCTTCACAGCTGGAGAACGATTTTGTCAAAGGTTCGTGAATTTGTGATGAAGTACCCGTATGAACAGTATGCTGAGTTAAAAGAACAGTTTAAATCAGCTTCTGATGAAGAAGCGAAACAAAAAAGAGTATTACATGAACGAACTACACAAATTGAACAGAAAGAAAAAGAGACAGTGGACTATCAAAAGCGATTATCCGAAGCTAAAGATATCTATCAAGGTTTAGAAGCAAGGCTCTCGAAAGGAAGAAATTACTTTACGAAAAAGAAAGACTTTGAGTTTTTTAAGCAGGAACTTACAAAGATTCGAGAAGAAATGGATAAAGTATCTAGAAAGTTAGAACGAACAGAAAGACTTCTTTCAAATCTGAACGAAGAACTGAATGAAATAGAAGCTCAATTAGCTTTGGCTAAGGAGCCATTATATGAGTTAAAGGGCGATGCCTATTATAAAGAAGTCATTGACGCACAACCAAAATACGCGACGAAAAGCTTGGAACTTTTAGTAAAAGAACGCAAATCGCTGAGTAATAAGTTACAGGATAGGCAACAAGGAAGAGAAATATTAGAAAGTAATCTGCAAAATGCCAGGGAGAAGCTTAAGGAGCTAACGAAAGAAAAGACATTGTTACTACAACAATATGGAATCGTGGATGCAATCGAATTTCCAGCTCATGGCGATGAAGAAATCATCCGGCTTAGTCAGTTAATTAGGAAACAAGAAGAAAGAATGGAGTCATTGAAACCTAAAGTGGATCGACTTTGGGAAGAGTGGAATAAAGCAAAAAATGAATATGACCTTCGGAAAGGTGATTTTCATCAAATCTATCAGGAAATCGAAGTGTTTAAACAGTCTCTAACCCAGGTAAAGGAACAGCTTGAGATAGAGCGCAAAAGTTTGGAGGAAAGATATCAGTTTTTTACGAGTGAACTAAAGAGATATCAGACTGTAGAGAAGATCATTGAGAAAGCGATTGTAGAATTAGAGAAGCAAGATATGCGCTTTGCTTTTTTACATGAAAATATCCGTAAACATCTGTTAGAAGAGCAAATTAAAAACGATTATGCGTATAAGCGAATGGAGATGATTTCGGAGCTAGTGAAAACCCTCACCTCAATACAAGAGAAAGTGACGTCTCTGGAAAAAAGAAGAATTGAAGAAAAAGGACATTTCGTTAAATTTTGTAATAATAACATTATAGACATTAAACTACGAAATACATGTATCACAGGGATTGAACACAAAACGACATATGACGATGTGATCGAGTGGCAAGAAAAAATGAGCGATCGGATTTATCGCACCGTAAAGATTGCCGAGGAAGATATGAGGGAGCATGATAAGCAATTACAACAATTCATTTCCCATCTGCATCTTTATCTACAAACCATTGCAGATGAATTAAGGTTAATCCCAAAGCAGACGCGTGTGAAAGTGGAGGATAAAACAAAAGACATTTATATCTTCTCTGTTCCAGATTGGGATGAGCAAGAAGGGAAGGAAGCCCTCCGACATCATATCGATTGGATGGTGATACAGCTAGACAAAGATGAATATAAAGGTGATGAAGGACAAGAAGATGAGTCACTTATTCGCAAACAAATCGAAAAATGGCTTCATACGAAACAGCTACTGAAGAATGTGATGAAAGAAAAAGACATCAGTGTAAAGTGTAGAAAAGTAAGCAATGATGGGAAAGTGAGTGGTGCACTGACTAGCTGGGAAAAATCAAATGCCTGGTCCGGTGGAGAAAAATGGAGTAAAAACATGACGCTCTTTCTCGGGATTCTGAACTATTTAGCCGAAAAGAGGGTCCCCCTTCAAGGAAACCAAAAGCGTCATCGAACAGTCATTGTTGACAATCCATTTGGAAAAGCATCAAGTGACCATGTGCTGGACCCAGTATTCTTTATTGCCGAACAATTAGGCTTTCAAATGATCGCTCTAACTGCCCATGCTGAAGGAAAGTTTATTCGCAAATACTTTCCTGTTATTTATAGCTGTCGTCTTAGAGACTCGGCAAGCGGTGAAACACAGATCATGACCAAAAATAAAGAAATCCGAACCGCATTTTTTAAAGATAATGATCCTGAAGCAATGGTAAGATTAGGAGAACAGGAGCAGATGACGTTGTTTTGATTTATGGGAGAAGGACAGAAAGCAGAGGACATCCACCGCTCTTGAAATAGACTCCGCTTTCTGCGGGAAGCTGTTGAGCCTCCACGTGCTTGCTACTTGAGGGTCTCAACGTTGCTTTTCCTTAAGAGACTGAAAAAGATGGAAGATGCAATGCATTCCTTCACATCAACAAATGTAGTGGAATGTTTTTCGGCAGGAGCTAAGGTTGCAGCCGATTTAGGGGCTGAAGCGGGAATGGAAATTTATGATCAAGGTTAGTTGTTAGTCGATTTAAGTAGACAGTGAGAATAGCAAATCGGGGGAGTGACTGCGATGAAATTCGGAATGCGCAAACCGAGTCTTAAAAAGCGTATTGCTGCTAGGACAAGCATTAAAAGACAAGTCGTTCAACGAGCTGGTTTGAAAATGCCAAGAGGGTACGGTTGGTTGCGAAGTCCGAAAAGATATGCTTACAACAAGGTTTATCGGAAAACAAGTTTTGATATTTTTAAACTAATGAAGAAGCTGTTAAAAAGCAGGAAATAGTACAGTTGATTCATTTAGAGGCTCATCTGTTTGTAAATTCCTATAACGTTTTTTCTCAATACTATTCCGTGAGATTTGTTGTAACAGTGAGGGTGACTATAAAGGAGATTATTCATTAAGTGTGCGGATCGAAAAAGAGAATGGGGAGGCAGAGCCATTTATTGAAATACGCGACAACGAAAAATAGTTACCTAATGGCGAGTTAGGAATTTTATGGAAACTAAGTAAATATAAAGATGTACGGATGAGCGTGCAAGAGAGAGGTTGTTCCATAAGGGGCCACCTCTTTCTTGCTATTCTGATCGCCTTAGAATGAAACCTTTCTCTCCCCGCAGTCGTCAAAGGATTGGATAAAGGGGGTGGAGTGGTGGAGAAAGCAGAGAAGGATCGTTTGTTGGAAGAGTTGATGATCGCCTATGGGGATGAGCTGCTGAGGCTGGCCTTTGCATATGTGAGAGAGAAAGAGCTGGCAAAGGATCTTGTGCAAAATACGTTTGTTAAATGTTATGAAAACCTTGAAGCGTTTCGCTATGAGGCGCAAATAAGGACCTGGCTTTATCGGATTGCGATTAATGAGTGCAAGGATTATCTGAAAAGCTGGCACTATCGCAAGGTGCAAGTAAAGGATATTCTGCTTCACTACCGTTTCACCACTTCTTCAGTGGAACAGAAGGTGATGAAGAATGCGAATGATCAAGAGCTGAGAGAGATGGTTTTCTCCTTGCCGCCTAAATACAGGGAAGTGATCAGTCTTTATTATTTTCATTCATTGAAAATTGGAGAAATCGCCGAGGTGACGCGGCTTCATGTAAATACGGTAAAAACCCGTCTCAGGAGAGCGAAGCAACAGCTGAAAAGCAAGCTGGAGGAGGGGGAAAACGATGGACAGAAGAAAGGATGAGCATGGGCTGCGCTTTACAGAGGAGGATCGCAAGAAAGTGTTTCAAAAAATTAAGGAACAGGAGGCCGGCAATGGTGATCAACCGGGGGGAACGATTGCTGCAAGGCTGAAAAAGGCTGTTCCGCTTTCGGCATCGATCATTGTCCTCATTCTCTTCGCCGGGCTGCTTCTTCTAACCATCAACGAGAGCCTGTTTACGCAAACCGGGCAAGCGCCCTCCTCAGAAGAAGAGGCTTGGATTGAAGACATCGAAGAACTGTCCTTTATTTGGGCAAATGCGTTAAAAGAGCGGGACGGAAAGCCGCGTTATGAGATGATGTCTGCCGAAGCAAAAGAAAAATTTATCGAGGAACAGAAGACTGTTAGTGGAACGGACTGGAACTATGTCCTTTGCTGCTCAAGCCCATGGGTTGTGGAATTTGAGATAGAGCGGAAAGACGAGCATTCGGTGATGATCACATATCTCACGCAAACGAGCGAACCGCGTTACTACAAAAGTGTAGAAGTGATTTCTTTTCGTGAGGAGAATGGCAGGGCCGTAGTCGATGAGTATGAGACAGTGTTAGAAGATGAAGAGGTAAGGGAAGCCGAATAAGTGCTCTTAAGCAAAGGGCAAAACCCGCAAAATCAGGCAACGGCTACGCTTATTACGAAAAAGCTGCTGAAAACGTACGATTTTCAGCAGCTTCTTCACAACGGATTTGTGTCTGCTTTTACGATCTGCTTGCCGTTTGTTCCTTTGCATCAAGGATCTCCCCGGAAGCCTGGCTCGCGCGCTTAATAAAGAAGGAGAGAACCAAACTAATAAAGCCGAGAAGAAGAATGGTGAAATAAGCGTCATTGATTCCCTGAATGGAGGCTTCCATTAGCAGGTGGCTTTCTTCTCCAGCATTTGCCGCGCCTGTTGTCATTTTTTCGAGGTGAGTATTTGTTCTGCTTGTCATAATCGTTACGAGCAAAGATGTCCCCATGGCGCCGGCTACTTGTCTAACTGTATTGGAAATCGCCGTGCCGTGGGCATGAAGGCTTTGCCGGAAGCTGATTTAGCCCTGCTGTCTGAACCGGCATCAAAAACAGCGCCATCCCAATTCGACTGCCAGTATACAACAGAATAAGGAAGGCATAAGGCGTTGCATCGGTCAGGTCGGTATAGCCGAGCGTTGCATAAGGATAATGGCGAAGAGAGCAAGGGACGTGAATCCAAGCTGCTGAAGGCCGGAATTCAAATGGAGGTTTTCATCTGGTATGATTCTGCCGCTTTAATCGGAACGATCGTCGCCTGGCTGAAAAACGACATGCCGTACACCCCGGCCTTTTTAGCGAAACAAATTTATTTGATTCATAACCGGGCGTGGAACAAGGTAGAGGAAGGGTAACGAAGCAGGATAGTTGACTCGACCGAGATCTTTTTCTATAGTTGCTATAGCAACAAAGAAAATTGACCGCTGCCATATATTCTCAATTGATGATGAGTATAGAGGCGAAAGAGGGAGGAACAAACTACACATAATGTAGTCAATTATATCCTGTCTCTTTAGAAAGGACGGTCAAGCATGTCAGATCAAGCATTTATAGCTGAAGCGATTATTAATGGTGAAAAAATAAGGTCGGAAAAGCAGGCCCCTCGTGAAAACCCGACCCGGCCGAGTGAGATTGTCGGTTACGCGCCGGTTAATACCCGTGAGGAGGCCGTCCAGGCGATAGAGGCGGCTTACGGCGCTTTTCCGGGTTGGACGGAAACGGCGATAGACGAGCGGATCGAGCGGATGAAAAGCGCGATTCAGAGGATGAAAGAGGCCGCGCCGGACATTGCGCATCTCTTATCAAAGGAACACGGAAAGCCGCTGTATGATTCGGAAGGTGAAATCGGTGTTTCACTTGCCTGGATGGAGTTTGCCTGCGAACATGCAAAAGAAGTATTGAAAAATGAAGTCCAAGAGCATGAGAGTGGGAAAACGATTATCGCCCGGGACGGGATCGGGGTCGTATCGGCGATTACACCGTGGAATTATCCGCTATCCTTGTCAACGATTAAAATTGCCCCGGCTCTTCTGGCGGGGAACACGATGGTGTTGAAGCCGAGTCCGTTAGCGCCTTTAGCTGTCAGCAAAGTCATTGAAATCATCGCCGGCGAGCTGCCAAAGGGTGTTCTGAATCTCGTGCACGGGGAAACGGATGTCGGTGTCGAATTGACGTCGAATCCGAAGGTGGCGAAAATTGCCTTTACGGGAGGAACGGAGACCGCGAAGCATATCATGAAAGCCGCTGCCGATACGATCAAGAAGATGACGCTTGAGTTGGGTGGAAATGATGCGGCGGTTGTTTTAGAGGACTTCGATGTTGAGGATGAGAGAGCAATGCGGCGCATTGTGATTTCCAACTTTTTAACGGCGGGGCAAATATGTATGATCGCCAAACGAATCTACGTTCACCGTTCCATTTATGACCGCTTTGTTGAGAAGTATATTGAAGCGGCGAATAAATGGATTCGAGTAGGTGACCCGTTTAATAAAGAGGTCACCATCGGCCCGGTGAACAATAAGAAGCAGGCGGAGTATGTCCAGAGCTTAATTGATGGTGCCGAGAGCAAAGGGGCAACAGTGATCAAGCTGGGCAGGATCGTAGATGAAGAGCTGTTCAATGAAGGCTATTTCATGCAGCCGACGGTCGTGCTGGAGGCGGATTATCATGATCCGATCGTGGTCGAGGAGCAGTTTGGCCCAACCGTCCCGATATTACCTTTTGATGATGACAGACATGCGATTGAGCTGGCAAATGATAGTATTTATGGACTGACGAGTTCAGTTTGGGGAGAAGAAGAGCACGCGATTAAGGTGGCGAAGCATATCCAGGCAGGGACGACGATGATTAATACAGCAGCTGTACAAGGGCTGGATGTCCGCTTTCCGTTCGGTGGTGTGAAGCAGTCGGGAATCGGGCGGGAATATGGAAAAGAAGGTCTTCTTGCTTATACGGATACGCATGTTATCAACATACCAAAAAACGGTGAGCTGCCATACATCCCTGAATAAAAAAAGGACGAAGCGTTACGGTTTACAAGCATGGAGAGAGCGCGGGGCTCTTTTCCATGCGGGTAGCGCCCGAAACGATTGTGATAATTTGAGGACTTTTGAGACAGCCCTTGATTCCTCTTTTAATGGCTGTTTTTTTGTTGGAGAAGAATTTGGAAAGAAGTGAAAAGGAATGGGGAAAACAAAGCTTTGGACGAAGGATTTTATTAGTATTTCATTAGCGAGCTTTTTTATCTTTTTAATTTTTTATATGCTGATGGTGACATTGCCGATTTATATTGTGGAGAGCCTGGCGGGCGGAGGTCAATCGATCGGGTTGAACGCCGCTTTATTCGTTATTGCCGCGATTGTCTTTCGGCCATTCGCCGGAAATTGGCTGCAATCAGTCGGACAAAAGAAAACGTTACTAATCGGTACTCTTATTTTTGTAGCAGGTTCATTTTTATACTTTTTTGCCTCGACGATTTTTCTTTTGTTGGTGCTGCGGATTTTGCACGGGGTCGGCTTTGGCATCGCGACGACCGCGACCGGGGGGATTGTCGCCACCGTTATCCCAAGGGAACGGCGTGGAGAAGGAATGGGCTATTATGCGACTTTCATGAATCTTGCCATGGTGATTGGCCCTTTTTTAGGTCTTTCTTTTATTCATTCGTGGGGCTACACTTTTTTAATGGTATTATGCGCCGTTTTTTCTTGTCTTGCCCTCATCTGTGCATTGCTTGTCAACGTAGCGGATAAAAGCGCGGCTTCCGCAGAAGTGGCCGCGGTCAAACAGCGGGTTAGTCTCGCTCAATTTTTTGAAAAAAGAACGTTCCCGATTGCGATTGTTGCTTTTGTTCTGGCATTTGTTTATTCAGGCGTCCTTTCGTTTATCTCGGTTTATGCCGAAGAGCTGAATCTGATTCAGGCTTCGAGCTTTTTCTTTGTCGTCTACGCAACCTTTCTGTTAATTTCCAGACCATTTACAGGCCGCTGGTTTGATTTGTATGGAGAAAATAAAGTGATTTATCCATGCATCATCGTATTTGCTGTCGGCGTTTTGGTTTTGAGCCAAGTGGGATCAGGATGGATGCTCTTGCTCGCCGGAGGGCTGATTGGGCTTGGATTTGGTACGCTGTTTTCAAGCTTTCAGGCAATCGCCATTCAAGCTTCACCGCCTGAACGGGCAGGGGTTGCCACAGCTACGTTTTTTGTATTGTTTGATTCCGGGTTCGCCATCGGTTCATTTCTATTAGGCATTATGGCGACATATTTAGAATATGCCGATATTTATCTGGCCTGCTCTGTCCTTGTCCTATTATCAACGGGGCTCTATTATTTCTTTCATGGAAGAAAAGCCCGCCGGGAAAAAGCTGCTCTTTCCGGTACTTGAACAAATAGTAAAATTTTTCTTTTCATTTGAGCGGGACTTCTGTATACTGAGGGTAAATTGAATAAGCAATAACTGGGGGAGTCCAATGAGGTGGGCTGAGAAAGAAACACGTTGAAGTTTCTTGACCCTTGGGACCTGATCTGGCTCATACCAGCGTGGGGAAGTTAGCATAATAACAGCACATACATCTGTTTGCATGAGCCGGGTCCATTCGTTTACGTGATGGATCCGGCTTTTTAGATAGGCAGCGTCAGTCTGACGATGTCACGCGAAGAAGGCAATGCACAGCCTTCACGCCGTTGTGCCAGATCTCGTCCTTTCACACTTAAAATGTAAAGGAGAGATTTTTTTTATGTCGACATCTTCATTAAACGAAAAAAACATGTCCATTATGTCCAGCTTTGCCGGGAGTAAGAAGGTGTATGTCAATGGCTCCAGGCCCGATCTTAACGTACCGATGAGGGAGATTGAACTGAGTCCGACAACGGGCAGCTTTGGGGAAGAAGAGAACCCTCCTCTCCGTGTTTATGATACGAGTGGGCCGTATACCGATCCAGATTATACAGTGAATATGGAAAAGGGGCTTCCGGCGATTAGACGAGGGTGGATTGAAGAGCGTGGCGATGTGGAGGAATATGAAGGGCGTGAAATCAAGCCGGAGGATAACGGCTATCAGGACAAGGATGATCCAAGAGCGAATCACCGCGTCTTTCCAGGTTTAAAGCGGAAGCCGTTACGCGCGAAAAAAGGACAAAATGTCACCCAGCTGCACTACGCGAAAAAGGGAATCATTACACCTGAGATGGAGTTTATCGCGATCAGGGAGAATCTGAAGCCGGAATTTGTCCGGGAGGAAGTGGCAAGGGGGAGGGCGATTATCCCAGCTAATATCAACCACCCCGAAACGGAGCCGATGATCATCGGACGAAACTTTCATGTGAAAATTAACGCGAATATCGGCAACTCCGCTGTTTCTTCTTCGATTGAGCAAGAGGTTGAAAAAATGACCTGGGCGACCCGTTGGGGGGCCGATACGATAATGGATCTTTCTACAGGAAAAAACATTCATACGACCCGGGAATGGATCATTCGCAACTCGGCGGTTCCGGTCGGGACAGTGCCGATTTATCAGGCGCTGGAAAAAGTGAAAGGAATCGCTGAAGATCTCACATGGGAGGTATACCGCGATACATTGATCGAGCAGGCGGAGCAGGGAGTCGATTATTTCACGATTCATGCTGGCGTCCTTTTACGCTACGTCCCGTTGACAGCGAAGCGCTTAACGGGAATCGTCTCGCGCGGAGGTTCAATCATGGCCCAATGGTGCCTCTACCATCATCAGGAGAATTTCCTGTATACTCATTTTGAAGAAATCTGCGAGATTATGAAGACCTATGACATTGCGTTCTCATTGGGAGACGGCTTGCGTCCGGGGTCGATCGCCGATGCAAATGATGAGGCGCAGTTTGCTGAATTAGAAACGTTGGGAGAATTAACGAAAATCGCCTGGGAGCACGATGTTCAAGTGATGGTCGAAGGACCGGGGCATGTGCCGATGCATTTAATAAAAGAAAATATGGAGAAGCAGCTGGAAGTCTGTCAGGAGGCGCCTTTTTACACGCTTGGCCCGCTGACAACCGACATCGCGCCGGGCTATGACCATATTACATCGGCAATTGGCGCGGCGATGATTGGCTGGTATGGTACAGCGATGCTTTGCTATGTAACGCCAAAGGAGCATCTCGGCCTGCCGAATCGCGATGACGTCCGCGAAGGGGTCATCACCTATAAGATTGCTGCCCATGCCGCGGACTTGGCGAAGGGCCATCCGGGGGCACAGAAAAGGGATGACGCGCTATCAAAAGCCCGCTTTGAATTCCGCTGGCGCGATCAATTTCATTTGGCACTTGATCCCGAACGAGCGCTGGAGTTTCATGATGAAACCTTGCCTGCCGAAGGGGCGAAGACAGCTCATTTCTGCTCGATGTGCGGGCCGAAATTTTGCAGCATGCGGATCTCTCAGGACATTCGCGAATATGCGAAGGAGAACAAGCTTGATACGAAAGAAGCGATTGAGCAAGGGATGAAGGAAAAGGCCGAGGAGTTTAAGCGGTCGAGCGGAAGTGTCTATCAATAAATTGGAGGCTGTCTTTACCGGTTCATAGGACTGGTGAAGGCAGCTTTTTTTTTGCCAGTCTGGATGGGACTTTTTTTATCTATAAAGAAAAAAGGGATAAGACGTGGACAATGAAAATAGAATCAATTAAAATGAAATAGTTGAGTGATAATGATTATCATTATATTAATTAATAAGGTGGTTTGAGAATGAGTACCGATTTAGCGAAACTGATTCGCGAACGACGTTCGATCAAAAATGGATACACAGATCAAGCCGTGCCGACAGAGCTTGTTAAGGAGCTTTTACGTGATGCTGTTTGGGCGCCAAATCATGGATTACGGGAGCCGTGGCGCTTCATTTATGTGCCGACAGAGGAGAAGGCGGAGTTTGTGGAAAAGCTGGTGAAAACATTTCCGGCTGAGATGCAAGAAAACAGACGGGCTTATTTCAGCAGTCCGGCGGCTTTTTTAATCGTCATCATGGAGGAAGATCCAAGACAAAAGCAATGGGACGAAAATTTCGGCGCGATCGGCGCCCTGATTCAGAACTTTCAGCTGCTTGCCTGGGAACGTCAGCTCGGCGTTGTCTGGAAAACGAACCCTCATATTTATGACCCGAAGGTTCGGCAGCTATTAGGGGTACAGCCCGGAGAAAAAATTGCCGGCTTTTTGCATCTCGGGTATTTCAATGAAATTCCGAAAGCAAGAGCGCGGACGGAAATCGAAGAGAAGCTGACAGTTTATGAAGGAGAGCGTGAATAAGCTTTTAGAACGGCTTGGCATATGAAAAAAACGCTGCTCCCCTCACAGGGAAACAGCGTTTTTTATATTCGCGGAAGAGCGTTGGCTTCGCGCGCAGCTTCTAAGAAAGAACGCTATGCGTTTTTCTTAAGAAAAGAGCTGAATCAGGAAGCTCAAGAGAATCCCGACAATCCCGAAATCCGAGTCGCCGAAGGTTGTGCCTTCAAAGCCGAGCGATCCGAGAACCGGCAGGAGAAGCGCTGGTAAGAAGGAGATCAGCAGGCCGTTGGCAAACGCACCGATCATCGCGCCGCGTCTTCCGCCGGTCGCATTCCCGAAAACCCCGGCAGCCGCGCCGGTGAAGAAGTGAGGAATCAGGCCGGGTACGATGATTTTAAGGCCGAACAGCGGCAGCAAAAACATCGAAATCAAGCCGGCAAGGAAGCTGAACAGGAAGCCGATAATAACCGCATTTGGTGCGAACGGGAAGACGGCTGGACAATCGAGAGCCGGTTTCGCGTCTTTGACGACTTTGTCAGCAATCCCTTTAAACGCCGGGACAATTTCAGCAATCAGCATCCGCACCCCGGCGAGGACAACATAGACCCCGGCGGCAAAGGTGATCGCCTGAATAAGAGAGAAGACAAGGAAGTTAACCCCGTCACTTAATTCGGTCTCGATATAGCCTTTTCCGGCGATTGGAGCGACGATTAAAAACAGGATCGCCATCGTCAGCGACATCGCCACGGAAGTGTCACGCAGGAAACCGAGTGATTTCGGTACTTTAATATCCTCTGTTGATTTCGCTTTGTCTCCGATTCTTTTGCCGATAAAGCCCGCGGTGAAATAGCCGAATGAGCCGAAATGACCGACGGCGATGTTGTCATTACCTGTGATTTCTCTCACATACGGCTGAATCATAGCAGGCAGGAACACCATTAACAGACCAAGGATAATGGAGCCGATAATGATAAGCGGCAAACCGGTGACTCCGCCAGTCGCAAACACCGCTGAAATTAAGCAAGCCATAAATAATGTATGATGACCAGTCAGGAAAATATATTTAAATGGTGTAAAGCGGGCGATGACGATGTTCATCAGCATCCCAAACAGCATGATCATTGCTGTTTCCCTGCCGAAGGTTTGCTGGGCAATCGCGACAATCGCTTCATTATTCGGGATGACTCCCTGGATGTGGAACGCTTTTTCAAACATCTGCCCGAAAATGTCAAGTGATCCGACTAATATGGTGGCGCCTCCATTAAGGATTAAAAAGCCCATGACGGTTTTTAACGTTCCGGAAATGACATCCGCAATCGCCTTCTTTTGCAATAAAAGACCTAACAGGGCGAATAAACCGACCAGGATCGCGGGCGTACCTAATATATCATTCATTATAAGATCAAACACTCTAAACCCTCCCTTATTAATGCCATTTTTATTTGTTTTTTTATTTTCATCCGGTTTTGTCTGAAGAGGAGAATCCCACTCCTCTTCAGCCTTTCGCGGAACTTACAGATGAGATTGCAGCGCGGCTTTTAATTCTTCCTGATCAAGGATGTTCGTTAAACCGATGATCGTTCTCGTCCCATCATCCAAATTAGAAATCAAGTCCTTGGAGCCGAGGTAAAGATCGGCCTGTTCTGATTTGGCTGTTGTCAGATCAGTATGAGACACCTCTGCTTCGACACCTAACTCACTTAATACATTTTTGACATTCATTTCGACAATAAAGCTGCTTCCTAATCCGTTTCCGCAAACAACTAAAATCTTTTTCATCTTTTCTTCCTCCTTATATATGTGAGTATTGATTAATAATCGGTAAAACTTCGTCGGCCGACTGAGCCGTTTGCAGCTTCTCGATGTTGTCGCGGTCCGACAGCATCTTTGATAATTGCGATAAAGCTGTCAAATGAGTATCATTGTCGATCGCCGCCAGGACAAACAGCAATGATACTTGATGCTCCGCCTTCTCTGAAAAAGAGCAGCTCTGACGTAATTGCAGGAAGCTCATGCCAAGCTTATTGACGCCGGCTTCAGGACGGGCATGAGGGAGAGCAATCCCCGGAGCGATCACAATATAAGGCCCCATTTGATGAACATTTTCAATCATCGTATCAATATATCCCTGGCTGATTGACTGGTCGGCCAGCAGCGGCGCGGCGGCCATTTGCAAAGCCTCCTGCCAGCTGTTTGCCGATTCGGCAAATTGGATTTTATCTTTGGTGAGTATTTCATTTAGCATCGGCCTTTGATCCACCTCATTTTTCATTTCCTTGTTGTTTTGTAAAAAGGTCTTTAGCTCTTGCAGAAGTTTGTCTCCATCAGTAATATGAGCGTGTTTCTCAACAATGCTCAAAAGGGCTTCGGGATTTATCTGTCCCGGAACGGTCTCTCCCGCCTGGAACTGCTTCAGCAAGGACGCTTTCTCCGCATGACTTAAAATCGGATTGACGACAAACACCGCTACGCCTTTTTCGGATACCGGCGTTGTTGAAAACACAAAATCGATGCCTGAAAGGTTCGCGTTTTCATATTCGCGCGCCGTAAGGGCGTTGACAACATCAACGGTAGGCAGCAGGTCCTCCAGCTGTTTTTGTAAAATCCGCGAAGTACCGATCCCGCTTGAGCAGACGACAACCGCTTTTTTCCTGCTCTCCACTTTCACGCCTTCTTTATTGATCCAGCCGCCAAAGTGCATCGCAATATAGGCAACTTCATCGTCTGAGATCGGTTTGCCAAGAACATGTTCAAAGTGATGAACTACTTTTTTTGTCAGGACAAACAGATCAGGGTAGGAGTGCTGCATTGAAGAAGAGAGCGGGTTGTCGATACCGATACCATACTTGATCCTGAAGTAGGCCGGTTTTAAATGGATAAATAAATTCCGCTCCAGCTCTTCCCGGTTTTGAAAGAAGACACAGGCAAACTTTTGAAAATCATCAACCATTAATGTCACGATATGCTTCAGGTTGGCTGTGTCCTGATTCTCGACATCAACCAGCTGATAGTCGCTAATTTTTGCGCCGAGCAGAAACGTGGCAATATAGTGAATTTCATCTTCAGGAACGTTTAAATCGAAGACGGTTTCGAGTTGCTGGCAAATCTGCGAGGCGGCCTGATATTCCTTTGTCCGTTTAATAACATCCTTTTCCACCGGATCCATTTGAATATATCTGCCTCTGGAAAAGCGCTTGATGAGCAACAGGAGGTGGGCGCTCAATGCCTGCATGACTTCATCGGTATAGCGCACCCCTGTCAACGGCTCATACTCATGTAAAATGTGATAAATGACATCAAGCTCGGCGCTGTGGAAGGCATCTGACGCCGGCTGCTGTTGACCGATTAACTGAATTTCCGTTAAAAGGGCATCCCAGCTCTTATTCGTTAGAAGGTGGGACAAATAGCTAATGAGCATTTTCCGCTTGGCCTGTTCTTCACCAACCATATAATAGCCGGATGATTTGTGAAAATGTAATTCAACTTGAAAGTGGCCAAGCTGTTCCTTCAGCTGCTTCAGGTCAGCAAGTAACGTGCTCCTGCTCACATGAAGCGTTTCCATAAGATCGTGCAAGTAGATTTTAGCATCTCGGGTCAAAATCAAAATCGCGATCCAGGCCGCTCTTTCTTTTGGTGAAAATTCATAGTTTGTTTTTTTATCAAAGGTGGCGAGCTTTTTTTTAATCAGCGCACTTTCTTTTTCGCTAATATAAAAGCCGGCAGACCGCACATAATCGAGCTGAGGCAGGTTCGCCTGCTCAAGCCAATCATTGATTTTTTCGATATCGTAATAGATCGTCCGTTTGGAAACATGTAGTTCCTCCATCAGCTCCTGCGGAGAGACGGGGGACGCGGCATGAACAATTTTTGTCATGATGGCAATGCAGCGTTGATCAAGAATCATCTGAGCGCGCTCTCCTTTCGTAAGCAAAAGAAGGGATTCAACATTTTTTGCAAGCATTCACCCGGTAGAATGACGAAGAATAACTCTTCTTGGTTAGTATTATACGCTTATGATAAGCAATAAAAAGTCCGAATGTTGTAGGGAGGTTTTTGCAAGGGTTGGACTGGAAGGGGCCAGCTTTAGTGAGGGCAGGAAAAGGGACGGATCAAAAGGTTGGTAATCCTTTTGATCCGTCCCAGAAGCAGTTTTAGTTGGTTTTAATCCCCAAGAAGAAGCAGGGAAATTTGTGGAATATAGGCGATCATGAAAAGGTTTAGAATGACGACTGCTAAAAACGGTATAACGGCCCTGACTACATGATTAAAGGACAGATCACTTAAACTCTTGGCAACGAACAGATTTACACCAAGCGGCGGGGTAAGCAGTCCGATTGCCAAGTTGACAACCATCATGACGCCGAAGTGGACGAGGTTAATATCAAACTGACCTAAAAGCGGCAGTAAGATAGGGACAAGAATAATAATCGCTGCGCCCAGCTCCAGGAATGTACCGACAAAAAGCAGTAGCAGGTTAATGACAAGCATCAGGATGACGGAGCTTGATGCAAAGTCGGAAATAACGCCGGAGATGAGCATTGGAATTTGTTCAGTTGATAAAATCCAGCTCATGATATTAGCCGCCCCGACGATAAGTAAAACCATTGCGGATGTGGCGCCCGATTCAACAAAAATTGGCTTTAAATCAGAAAGCTTTGCATCGCGGTAAACGAAATAGGAAATAATCAAGCCGTATACGCACGCAATCGCTCCCGATTCCGTAGGGGTAAAAGCTCCGCTGTAAATACCGCCGAGAATAATAACCGGCATGAGGATCCCCCAGATTGAGCTTTTTAAGCTCGTTAGGAAGCGTTTGAGGGATGTCGGTTCCCCGCCTTTGTAGCCGCGGGCTTTGGCGATAAAATAGGAATAGACCATTAAGGATACCCCAACAAGAATCCCGGGAAGAATTCCGGCGATAAAGAGGTCGCCAATACTTGTGCTGGCGGCAATTCCGTACAGAATAAACGGAATACTTGGCGGGATCATGACACCGATTGTCCCCGCTACGGCCATTAAGGCGATGGTAAAGCCTTTGTCATAGCCGGCCCGCAGCATAGCAGGGACCATGATACTACCGATGGCAACTACAGTCGCCGGCGCTGAACCTGAAATAGCGGCAAAGAACATACAAGCAAGGATGGCGATCATCGCCAGACCACCGGTTGTCGAGCCGACGACACTTGCGGCCAGATCGATCAGGCGGCGGGAAATTCCACCCTTTTCCATAATTTTACCAGCCAATAAGAAGAAAGGTATCGCCATTAGGGGAAAGGAGTCCAGCCCTGTAAACAATCGCTGTACGCCGACGAAGGTTGGCAAATCACCGGCATATAAGATGGCAAGAATACCCGAAAAGGCAATGGAAATCGCTAAAGGTACGCTGAGCAACAGGAAAATAATTAAGGTAATCGCCAGTACGAGACTCATTCTACAAAACCTCCTCTCCCTGATAGCGGATCTTCTTTGTTTTGATTTTGAACGCTGAATTCCGATGACTGTGGATAAAACAGCTCAAAAATAAGTAATAAAAGATAACGGATGGCCATCATTCCAATACCAATCAGAACGGCCAGATAAGCAAAATACATCGGGATGCGCAAAGCTGGAGATAATTGGCCGGAATCTGCCAGGCTCCCGATAAAAGGAACTCCAATTGCTAATATCACAATGCAAAATGCTAACGAAATAACATAGCTAATGACAACTACGACACGTTTGGCGGCAAGTGGCAAAAATGCTTCAAGGGCATCCACGCTAATGTGGGAGCCTTTTTTAACACCGAGGCTTGCCCCGATAAAGGTCGCCCAAATCATAATATAACGAGGAAGTTCCTCGCCCCAGCTTAAGGTGAAGCCGAAGCCATAGCGGAAGATAACCCCGATAAAGACAAAAAACAGCATCGCAAACAGCAAAAGAAAAACGAGATAGCTTTCAACGGATTCCATAATCGCGTCAAACTTATCAATTGCCTTTTTTATTTTCATGATAACCCTCCTTAAGTAAACGTTGATTACGCAAATGGTCGGTTTTAAAAGGGTGACACGCCTCTAACAGGAATGAGTCAAGCCTTGGATGATCACCTCCAAAAAGAATAAAATAAGAGCATTTATGTAAGCGCTGACATTTTATTTGTTGCCTAACAGCTATGGAGTGATGGTCTGACCATTGACAGGCTTGGATAAGATGTAGCATGTAAAGGCGGCAATCGAACAATCGTATTTTCGTTTATTGTAGCTTCATCGAAAACAAAAAAGCAAGAAAAATCTAAAATATTAGATAAATAATGGCGTTTCAATCATGAGTGGAATACATGATGAAATGAAAGCCCCCCTTCAAGGCAGGATTGCTCTTGAAGGGGCTTTGGCTTCATTCAATGCTCATTTCGCTCGAGAATCGGTTTAATTTAAGACGGCTGCTTCAGCTTCTTCAACAGCTGCCATGATGTCGTTGTAGATTTCATCACCGGCTTCAGCCTTAATCAAATCATGGACAGATTGGGTAGCTTCCTGGAATGGTACCAGTTCTTCTGGAGAAAGCTCAATGATTTCCATTCCGGATTCGAGCATTGTTTCGATCGCACCATCATCCTGCTCTGTGCTCATTTGGCGATTGTACTCAGACCAGGCGGCTGCTTCATCTTCGAGAATCGTTTGCAGATCTTCAGGAAGCGATTCAAACCATGCATTGTTTACAGCGAACAGATGCGGATCATAGACATGACCATCAAGTGTTGCATAGGTTTGTACTTCATAAAAACGCATGCTGGCAATGTTCGTAACTGGGTTTTCTTGTCCGTCAACTACGCCTTGTTGAAGGGCGGAATAAAGTTCGCCATAAGCAATTGGAGTAGCACTTCCCCCTAAAGCTTCAACCATAGCCATGTGAGCCGGATTTTCCATCGTACGGAAGGAAATTCCTTTCATATCTTCAGGCGTCCGAATTGGATTGGTGTTATTCGTGAAATGACGAACTCCATTTTCTCCCCATGCTAGTAAACGAAGACCGGTTTTTTCAAGTAACAATTCCTTCATCTTCTCGCCAAACGGACCATCTAGTACTTCGTAGGCAACATCTTTATTAACAAACAAATAAGGGATTGAGAGGACCATAATTTCCGGAAATACGCCAGGATATGGACCGGTCGAGATCGAATGCGCTTCAATCGAACCTAATTGCGTCCCTTCAAGAATTTCACGTTCGCCGCCGAGCTGACTGGCAGGGTATGTTTCAACAGTGATACGTCCATCAGTTGCTTCCTCGACACGTTTCTTAAACTCTTGTAAAGAGTTTTCAGTTTTATCATCCTGGGCTGGCGCGGCATGAGCAATTTTCATAACATATTCACCGCTGCCGGCTGATTCACCTTCGGCAGCAGGAGTATCGCCTTCGCCGCCTTCAGCCGGGGCGGAACCTTCTTCACTACCGCCACATGCTACTAGTACAAAAGATAAAACAAGCAGCATCATAAGCATCATTAATTTCTTCATAAAAGTAATACCTCCCATTTTTCTAGTAGTAAACTAATCTGTTAATGTCAGCGCTTACATTAAAGACGCTGACAAAGTAAAACGAATACGAAATGTTTGCTAGTGAAAACCGATTGTCGCCCCCCTTCAGGAAGTTAAAATGAAAAGACTGCTAGCTTGCGAAAATCCTCCATAATCTGCGCTCACATTCAAATGGCGTAATATTAACGTAACATTTGAAAAGAATTTGTAACGTTATTATAGCGACAAACGATTGAGAAGGCAAGATTAAGAATGGAATATTCTAAAAATTCGATAAGATTAAATGTATACTGTAAACAGTTTTCTGTTTTCTTATGCGCTATTTTACATGGAAGTTCGACGCTAATCAAGAGAAAATTAATATATTAGACATTAAATTTTGTGAATTGGCAGATTAAGAGAGGAAGAATTGGATAGTTCGTTGGAAAGTCAGAAAGATTCATAAGCTTTGTAGAAAATGACAGAAAGGAAGAAAAGAGCGCTTTGGAAAACCGGGTCCTTTTTCTAAAAAATATAGAGGAATGAACAACTATAGGATCAATTATTTGTCTTTATAAACAAATAAATGTGTAATCTTTCTTATTTTTTTGTCTTTTTCTATGGGAGAAAATATACCCGATTTATAGCATGAAAACAAAATATTTGATAATTTCAATCATACAAGCTTTAAATTCGACATGAATCAAAATCACCTGCTGTATTTGTCGATATGGACATCAAATAGAGGGATGAATGTGCTAATAGACAGAGAAGGGAAAGAAACAACAATTGATGATAGCGTGAATCATGCCGTGCCGGGAACATTGAATCAGTTTGATGTAGACAATAGCTTATCGACACAGTGGTTGCAAAGAAGTGAAGGGGACTGGGTGGAGGAGGAAGAATTCAAGATGGGGATTACGATTGAACAGGCGATGCATATTGGCGGTTTGCGGCATTGCAAAATTGCCGCAGGACATGAGGGAGCAGAGCGGATTGTTCAACATGTGGCCGTGATGGAAGTACCGGATACGATACGGTGGCTGAAGGGAAATGATTTCTTGTTATCATCCCTTTTTTCCGTTAAGGATGATCCTGAAGCACTGGAGCAGCTTGTACCTCAGCTCATTGAGAAAAACTGTGCCGGTTTGGCGATCAAAACGTATCATGCCCTTGAAGAAGGAATTCCTGCTATTATTTTGGAGCAAGCCAATGCTTATCAGTTTCCAATCATAGAAATTAAAAATGAAGTCTCCTATTTAGATATTATGACGCCATTGATGGCGGGAATTTTAACGAACAATTCTCCGAGAAGTGAACAGGTTGAAGACTACTATAAATGGGTTAGTGAGCTTGCGTTTAACGGAGAAAGCCTCGACATTATTCTCGATACATTAAAAAAAATCATGACGAATCATGTCACGTTAGAATCAGAGATTCCCTTTATCAAATATAATCATGACGACCTTATAGTCTCTTTTTCAAGAGAGCAGCGCAACGAGTTTTTAAAAGCAAGAAGGCCAATTAAAACGAAGCGGGAGTTGAATGGCAAGAAAGTAAACTGTATTGTTGCGCCGCTAATTTTAAATCAGGAGATTAATGGTTTTCTGACATGCTGGGAAACGGAGAGTGAGTTAACGAGCTTTCAACTCATTTTACTTGAGCGAGTTATTCCTTTAATCGCTCTGGAATTTTTAAAAGTGAAAACAAAGATTGAAGTAGAGCAAAAGTATCGTAATGAATTTTTACGGGAAATCGTTTCTGGCAATATTAAAATGGAAGAGGCGATAGAGAAAGGGAAATTTTACAATTGGAACTTTAACGAGAGCTATGAAGTGATTATCCTGGCGATTGATCATTTTATGCGAGTCGTCAAACGCCTCGATCATAATGAATTGTTTATTCAGGAATATAAGCTGAAAATTCTCAGGATTATGGAGAATTTAATGAGAATTAAAATGTCTTCTGCGATCGTCGGGATGACAAGTAATTATTTCATTATCTTAAAGCCGGCTAAGAAACACATCCATCTTGCAGAGAACAAAAAAGATATGATTCAAGCTACTAAGAAGTTTATTACAAATATTATTGTAGAATTAAAAAGACAGGTACCTGAAGTTACTTTCACCTCAGGAATTGGACGGTTTCATTCCGGCTTTTGCGGTATTAGCATCGGCTATAAAGATGCAATTAAGACGATTGAGATCGGAAAAGAAATTTTTGGACGGAGAACTGTGCTGCACTTTGATGACTTGGGGATATACCGCATGCTTTCGCAGCTGGAATCAAATGAAGAACTGACAACAGTTTATCATGATACCATCAAGAAACTGGTCACCTACGATGAAAACAGTGGGGCGAATTTAGTAGAAACTTTGAAGGTGTACTTTGAACATGACTGCAGCTTAAAAGATACGGCTGAATTGCTCTATATTCATGTCAATACAATTAAATATCGGCTGAAAAAGATTAAGGAATTGACTGAATATGATGTATTTCGGACGGAAGATAAGTTTTATTTGCAGCTTGGATTAAAAGTAGCAAGATTGTTAGCAAAGTAACCGTCGGTTCATCGGGCTATAATTAGGAAAGAAGATATCCCCAAGCTAGGCTTGCGGGACATCCTCTCTCGCTTTTTTCGTTAGAAGAAAAAAGGCGGCCGCTCCGATTAGCGAGGTTGTAAAAAGAATCGTCCCCATTGGCACAGCTGTAGTCTCGTTCATCCCGACTAATGGAGAGACAATCGCGCCAATAACTAACGGCAGCATTCCAAGCAGGGCGCTTGCACTGCCGGCGCGATGACCTTGGTGTTCCATCGCCAAAGTAAATGAACTTGTCAGCACCATTCCCATTGACGTCATATAAACAAATATCGGAATGACGATTAGAGCAAGCGGGCCGTGAATGATCGTCATAACGAGTAGAACAGTGGTAGCGCCAACTGCAATCAGCACAGCCGCACGAAGCAGACGTCTCTCCGCAATAATGCCGCCAAAACGGCCGATAATAAAACTCCCCATAATCAAAGCGAGACCATTAATCCCAAATAAAACACTGAAGACTTGCGGCGAGACCCCATAGATTCCTTGATAGACAAACGGTGTTCCGGAGACATACGCAAAGCTTCCGCCGTGAACGAAGCCGACGGTTAAGGCATAGCCAATAAAAGAGCGGTCTTTTAGCAGGCTGCCAATCGTTTGGATCGAATGGACAACAGAGCCCGGCATTCGTTTTTCAACCGCCAGCGTCTCAGGCAGCTTGAAGGAGATGGTGATCGTAATAAAAAGACCTAACAAGCCTAAGAAGATAAAAATCGTATGCCAGCTTGCAAAGGGAAACAGGAGAATAATGCCACCGGCAATTGGCGCGGCTAAGGGAGCAACAGCATTAATCACCATGAGCAAAGCAAAAAACTTTGTCAGCTCTCTTCCGGTGAAAACGTCGCGGACGACAGCCCGGGAAAGAACAATTCCCGCTGAAGCAGTTAACCCTTGCAAAAAGCGGGCGATCACTAAAGTGAGAATGTTTGGAGCGACGGCACAGAGAAAAGAAGAGATGGCAAATAAGAAAATCGAAAGAATTAACGGCTTTCTCCGGCCCTGACTGTCACTGATCGGTCCGATAATGACTTGACCGAGTGCAAGCCCGATAAGACAAGCAGTTAAGCTAAGCTGTACAAGCGAGGCGCTGGCTCCTAAATCAGCAGAAATTTCCGGGAAGGCCGGCAAATACATATCGATATTCAGCGGACCGAGAATCCCGAGCATGCTGAGCAGGAGGACTAAAGCGATTCGTTCTTTTCCAGTAGGATTATGAAGCAAAAGATACACACCTTTCTTAACAAACGAGGCAGAACGCTATTTTCTCATCGCTCTGTTTTAAAAGAAATGAAAATAAGCGAACCAATTATACCATAAATTTGATTCAATATTGCCGTTTCAGAATGTTTAGACGTATACTGGAAAAAACGGAAACTGCAAGGAAGGTAGATGAATATTAACGTCATTGAAACTTTATTATTCCCTGAACCTTACGTAAATGAGAAAAAGCTTAAACGAGAGCTGAATGGGAAAACCGTTCTTATTACCGGGGCAAGCTCGGGTATTGGTGAGCAAACAGCCTATCTGTTAGCGGAAATGTGCACTCATCTGATTTTAGTGGCGAGAAGGAAGGAGAAGCTGATCGAGATGCAGGACGCTTTGCAGCAGCGGTCGGCAAAGGTCAGTGTGTATGCCGCCGATCTGCGTAAGGAGGAGGAGATGAGCGGCTTGCTTCACTACCTGCACCAGCTTCCCGATGGGCTGGATATTGTTGTTAGCAATGCTGGGAAATCGATCAGGCGCTCGATTGAGGATTCGTTGGAGCGCTATCATGATTTCACGCGGACGATGGCGATTAATTATTTTGCTCCTGTCCGATTGCTGTTGTCGGTTATTCCATTGCTCGAAAAAAATCAAGGGCATATCATCCATATGTCGACGATCAATGTTTTATTTATTCCTGTTCCTGACTGGGCGGCCTATCAAGCGTCGAAGACCGCCTTTGACACATGGTTCCGCTCAGCGGAGCCGGAGCTGAAAGCAATGGGCATCAATACGACTTCTTTTTATTTGCCGTTAGTCCGGACGCCGATGATCCTCCCGACTCCCCAGTATGAAAAGATGCCGGCGATGGCTCCGGAACATGTTGCCAGATTGATTGCCCGCGCGATCTATACGAAACAAAAACGATTCAGGCCATGGTGGATCACTGTCGGCGAGCCAATTGCTAGCATCCTCCGGCCATTGATAGAGTCGTTGTTTCGTGCGCGGCTTGCGAAAAGGAGGGGGACAAGGTGAGACTATGGACGTTTCTTCGTGTCCTTGTCATGATGAAGTTGTTTTCCCCGCCAAGGTTAATGAGATTGTTCTTTGCGCTGCGCAAAGACGGAATGAATATACTTGCGCTCCTGCGGGTGAATGCCGACATGTATGGGGACAAGACTGCTCTATGCGACGCCAGAGGAAAAATCAGCTACAAGCAATTAGCAGTTGAAATCGAACAGCTTACTGCCATTTGGCAGGAGCAGTATCAGCTTGGGCCTGCTCAGCGGGTCGGCCTCATTTGCAAAAGCCATGCTTCGCTTGTAAGGGCGATCTTTTCGCTTACCTCGGCAGGGGCCGCTGTCTATTTGCTCAATCCGGACATGAGTGTGAACCAGCTAAAAGAGCTATTGAAGCAGAAAAACTTCGACCTGCTTATCGCTGATAAGAACTGGAGCGTCATGTCTTCCTCTGACAAGATAGTGCTAAGCTACGAGCACACCCATCTTCCATCAATCGAGCAGTTTTTGAAAACGAAAACGGAAAACAAGCGAAGGCGAACGAAAACGGTGATGGGGAAAGTGGTGCTGTTAACGGGGGGAACAACAGGAACGCCGAAGGAAGCAGGCCATCAGCCCTCATTGTTCAATTATGTACAGCCTTTTTTAGCGCTCCTGACGAAAGTGAAGCTGCATCGCTATGATCGAACCTATATTGCTACTCCGCTTTATCATGGATATGGAGTCGCCGTTTTGTTTATGGGAATCATACTCGGAAAGACGATATTCATTAGAGAATCCTTCCAAACGAAGCAAGCTTGCAATCTGATTCGTCAGCATCACGTCGAGGTGATCACTGTCGTTCCGTTAATGCTGCAAAAGATGCTTGAGGAAGACGCGGCTTCTCTGCAATCCTTGGCTTGTATCGTCTCAGGAGGAGCGAGGCTCCATGCAGAGCTGGCAAAAGAGGCTCTGCAAAAACTGGGACCAGTTTTGTATAACCTATATGGTACCTCGGAGGCAGGACTTAATACGATCGCCACGCCGGCTGACTTAATGGCTAATCCGCAAACGATCGGAAAACCGGTCGGCGGGCGCTTCAAAATCGTCAATCCTGCCGGTAAGCCCGTGACAGAGGGCGAGCCGGGGCAGTTTTGTGTGAAACAGAGCTGGTCACAGAAAACCGGAAATGAAGTGTGGATCGAAACAGGAGATATCGGCTATCGTGATCCGAAAGGGTTTTATTTTTTATGTGGGCGGACAGATGAAATGATCGTTTCAGCCGGAATCAATGTGTATCCTGTTGAGCTGGAGCAGGTTCTCATGCAGCACCCGCTCGTCAAGGATGTGGCAGTCATCGGAATAGACGACGCGCTGTTTGGACAGCGATTAAAAGCATTTGTACAACCGGAAAGGAAAAAAAGCCTGGATCAAGAAAAACTGATGGTCTGGCTCCGCGCAAAAGTGGCTAAACACCAAATACCAAAAGAAGTGGAAATCATCGAGCAGCTTCCTTATACAGCGGTTGGGAAGCTCGATAAGAAAATATTAAAATGAGAATATTGACAATTTTTAAGAAAATTGATAAATTATGAATAAAGATAAATACTTACCTTTGTGTACCTTCCATATGCAAATCGTAAGTATGGTCTGAAAACCGCTATTTTAAACGAAAACAAAATAATGACTGAATGATTTACAGTGACCCTATTCCCGTAGGGCAATGATGTAAATGATAGCCAGTGTATTATGTTCCTTACATAATGCCTGGCTTTTTTTGTTGAATTCGTTTAAGAGCGATTTTAACATGAGAAAGGGGAAGAAACGTGATGAGTCTGATGGAGCAAAAAGAAAAGCTGGTAACTGGAAAGGGATATGAGGTGCAGGTTCACCCGCAAAGTAAGCGATTGTTCCATATTGAAATGAAGCCGGGCGTTGTTGCGCGTTTTTTTGAGCAAGTACGAAGAAAGAACATTTCGGTGCAGCGGCTGGAATATACACCTTATGAACGACATATGGTAGCCGGTTATCTTTTGCAGGAAGCAGGGACTGATCTCCAGGATGTGGTTAGAAGCATTCTTCATGATCGTCAGACAGGAGGATTTACCATTGGCGTACAAGGAGAAAGCGCTGATTTAGATGAGTTTGTTATTTTTTCCACAGCACTGGCTCATCTTGCCGGGTTGCCCAACCATGACGCAATGTCAAATAAATTCTATGCCCGCTTCTCTGTCAAGGATACTGACGAGAGTGATTCCTATTTAAGGCAGGCCTATCGTTTGTTTACATTGCATACAGACGGCACCTTTGTCGATGAACCGACGGATTGGCTGCTAATGATGAAGATGCAGGAAGAACACGCACGCGGAGGTGAATCAAGACTGCTTCATCTCGATGACTGGCAGGAGCTTGAACACTTCGCAAGCCATCCATTGGCTTCTCATGAATTCACCTATAAAGCGCCGCCAAGTAAAAATGTCAGCCAGGAGATCAAACGGACGACATTTTTCCAACAGCAAAATAAGCCATGCATCTGTTTTATCGACCAATTTGTTCACTCAGAAACAATTGAACAGGCCGAGTATTTAAAAGACTTGTCCGCTTCCATGGAGAACGATCAAAGCGTCATCGAATTAACGTTGCCAGTTGGGGATTTAGTGATGCTCAACAATCTATTTTGGTTACACGGCCGCGCGCCTTTTGAAAAAGATCCACTTTTGCACCGCGAGCTGCTTCGTCAAAGGGGACGCTTTTCACGATAAAAAGCAAAAAAGCCGTCCGTGGTCTTTACGACCTTGGACAGCTTTTTTGTTTTCCATTACTTTTGCTTTTTCAAGCTTTCTGG
Organism: Halalkalibacter oceani; assembly: GCF_023715605.1. GTDB lineage: Bacteria > Bacillota > Bacilli > Bacillales > Bacillaceae_D > Halalkalibacter > Halalkalibacter oceani. The sequence continues at coordinate 7,222 of NZ_JAMBOL010000030.1, read as the reverse complement.
AATCTTCGGAGCGTGAGAAAAAGGACTTGATGCTTGCACAAATGCAGAAGAACAAACAGTTGTTGCTTTAGAGATGTACTTAGCTAGTTCTTTTTTCAAGATAATCACCTCCTTTATTAGTAAACGTATTTAATTTATGAGTCGCTGAAATCCCAAAAGGGGTCAGCAGTAAAGCCTGAAGTAAGGCCCCAGTGACAAAGCCGGGGGTTTGCAGCGTAAAGAAAAGGACGGGAAATAACACAATACAAGCTAAAGCTGCCTTTTTCTTTTTGGCTTCCCACTCCGCAGAATGCTTCATCTGATGAGGTTCATAATACGGAGCAAAACGGATGATCAGAAGAAATGCAACTGCTGCATAAACTAAAATTAATGCATTTGTAATAGGTAGCCATAAAAAGAGTACAACAAGGCAAAGGCTGTTGATTGAGCAAGCTAACGAACGATCTAAATGAGCACCACCAGTTAAAATTCTTATTACCATAAATGATAAGGCAACTTGAAAGGCAAGCCATGTCTTTCCGAATAAAAAGCCGGCAAGTAATATCAAAGAAAAGGTAATAAATAAATTAATTAAAATTGTAAATCCGAATACTAGGACATCATGAGGTGCTGTTTCTTCAGGATTCATGTTTTTAATTTTAGATGCTGCGAGAGTGGCCCAATGCTCAATCATTTGCTCCTCCTTGTTTTACATAAGCTTTTCACAGCTAATGGATAGCATCAGCGGATTAAACGTTGATTCTATAACTGCTTTATTTTTCTTGAAACCAATGATAGCATCATAAATTTTGCTGTGACTATTGCTTTTATCAAAGTCTAAGTTGCTGGCAATCTCATAAATAACATGATTTTTTGTAGAAGTGAGTTTAAAATGAATTTGTTTATCCTGATAGTGAGTTGTTTCATAAAGTGCGAAAAGTAGGTCGTCGATTATATTGCTTAAAAACTGAATGTGAGGTAGGGTAATCGGTACATGGTCTGTTAGATCAATGGTTGTTGATATTGAAACACCGAGTAAATTAGCAAGCTTACGCTTATTAATTAAAAAGACGTAAAGAAGTTCATCTTTTTTGCGGATAGCCGTCTCTATTTCAAGATTTTGGTGTTTTTTGCTTTTAGGTAAAATATGTTGATTGAAGTATTCTTTGCTTAATTCATAAGAATTATTTTCAAATAATTTTTGCATTACTTTATATGAGCTTCGTAAGTCCTTTTGAATGTTTTCAATATAAACAGATACTTGTTCTTCTTGATCGAAGTAAAACTTTTTGGCTTCAATGAGTCGCTTCTTTTGAAACTGATTATGCAAAATTAAATAAACAGCAAATATCATAAACAACACAACAATACTTAATAAAATAAAAGCATATCTGAATCGCAGTTCATTCGTCACCATAACGAATGAAGCTAAACAAATAAAGAAGTAGGTTAAAAAGGAATTTAAATAAATAATAATTTTTCCTTTTTTATTTAGTTCGTTCAATTTAAGATGGACGAACAGTTCAGTTAAATGATATTTAAAAAAATATATTAGTAAAGAAAGGGCAATGACAATAAAAAATGAAGTGAGCTGCAGGGCATAAATTTTATTAGAAATTAAAACTTCAGAATAAACGATAGAATTAGATAAAAGTAATAAATCCAATTCAATTACAACGATGTGAACAAATGTATAAAATCCATAGCCCATTCCGGTTAATAGTAAGGTCTCGAGGCTAGACATTTTAAACAACGGCTTGGCTATCAAAAAGATAAGAATCATTTGCAGGGCAATGACGATGGTGAGATGTAAATTGGTATAATGTAACAATAATGAGATGATGCTCATTATGACTGAGAGAACGATGATCTTTTTCACATATTGTCGATAACGGTAGCCGATAAAGACAAATGGAAATGTTAATAACGCAAACCATTCAAGTATTGAAATACAGAACGTTAATAGAGGGTGCATCTTTCATTTCTCCTTTAAGCTAAGTACTAAGGGAGTGTTGTGAAATCGAATAGAAGCACACGACAACCTAGTAGAGATAGTATGATTTAGTTATATCCAAAAAAGAGATAAACTTCAACAAGAATTGCGGTTATTGTCTATTTTTCAGAATATTTACAATAACCATTTTCTTTATTTTATAACAAATTTCGGGCTTGGCAAGAGAAATGTTGAAATTTAATGATTTTTAGACAAAAGTTCTGCTTCTTTTTTGTTTTTCGACATGAATCTACCATAATAGTCTAATAGTCTGCGAGAAGAAATTTGAAGGTTTTTAGGAAATTATAAGAAAGAAATGAATGAAAATTCGCCATTTTGCATGATTAATATTTTTGTTGGCGAAATTTTATGGTATAGTTTTCTCTATCATTTTATTTTCATAAAATGATAGAGAAACGAAGAGGAGGAGATGACAGATGAAAAAATTACTCACACTGTGGATGGCGATGCTGATTGCCTTGACGGTCATCCTTCCAGCTGAAGCGATACAGGCTGCTGGTAGTACAGAGAGTGCACAAGTAGAGGGATCCGTTGAGCTTGACGTTAGCCAATCTCTCTTAGCAATAACGGAAGAAAGAACGATAGAGGTTCAGGTTGATTTCGGGGAACGTATTGACCTGGACGGATTGGAATGGTCATTTGGCGGAAAAGCTTTATCTGACTGGAAGCAGTGGGATAGTGATGCCGGTGATTATTCGGGCGATGCCTACATAACAGTCGTTCGGGAGCCTGCCTATGTCGGAGATTCTACGACAATTGAAGCAGAGATCGAATTCGGTCTTCCTTATGGAACAACGGATTTATCACCAAGAAACATTCGTGTTCTTTATCCTGAGCTGATCGGGGAATACGCTTTAACGCTTCATGACCCGGCAACGGATCAAGTTGCGTCGGCTGAAATGAAGCTGAATGTTTATGATGAATTCCGGACGTATGAAGAAATCAAGCCGGCGATCGATCAGGTATTTGCTGAAGCGGATCGTGATCGCTATTTAGAGTACAAGAAGCTTGGCGAAAGTGCGGAAGGACGCGATATTCATTTTGTCGTGCTGGCAAGAGATGAGCAGGCAGTAGAGAAGTATTTAGATGAAACATTGCCGACTGCATTAGAAAATCCGGCTGAGATTTTAGAAAAATTAGAGAATGGCACGATGGGAGATTATCAAATTCCGATTTGGTTTAATAATATTCACCCGGACGAAGTGGAAGGGATCGACGCGCAAATCGAATTGCTGAATAAGCTTGCGCTGGAGGATGAAGTGACGTTTCAGACGACAGATGAGAACGGAGCAGAACACACAGTTACGTTAAATGTCGATGACGTGCTTGATCACCTTATTATTTTGTTCAACTTTACTCATAATCCGGATGGGCGTGTAGCAAACACGAGAGCAAACGCCAATGGTTTTGATTTGAATCGGGATAATGCTTATCAAACTCAGGTTGAGACTATTGCAGTAAACGAGGAAATTGCGAAATGGACGCCGCTTTCCTTTATTGATATTCACGGATATGTGAAAGGATTTTTAATTGAGCCGGCCACTCCGCCGCATAATCCAAACTTTGAGTATGATTTACTCGTTGATAATATGGTTGAGCAGGCGCATGCGATGGGACGTGCCGGAGTAGCCAATTCCGATATTGACTCCTACCTCATTCCGCTTTTTGACTATGAAAATGGCTGGGATGATATGACTCCGGCGTATACGGCTATTTTTACAATGCTGCATGGTTCTCTTGGGCATACGGTAGAAGTGCCGGATTTAAGCCAGGATTCATTGTACGCTGCTGTCCATGTCGGACTTGGTGCAACTGATTATGTATTGAAAAATAAAGATGATTTATTCAAAGATCAGCTTACTTTGTTCAAACGCGGAGTTGATGGCGAGGATAACCGCGCCGTCGATCCATGGTTTGTCAATCAGGCAGGAGAAGAGATTGGACGTATTCGCGGGGAACATGAGAACTTCTTCCCGGAATATTATGTAATTCCTGTTGATGAGCAGCTGCAAAAGAATGTATTAGAAGCGACGAATATGGTTGAATATCTTCTAAGAAATGGAATCAAAGTAGAAGAAACAACAGAGGAAGTCAGTGTGAACGGCGTTACGTATCCGGCGGGTACATATGTCGTGCCGATGAAACAGGCGAAGCGCGGCTTTGCCAATGCGATGCTTTATCCAGGTGAGGATATTTCCGACTGGGAAGCAATGTATGATGCGATTGTCGTAAACTTCCCGGCACTGCGCGGCTTTGACAGCATTGAAGTTCGTGAAGAAAATGCCTTTGCCGGTGCAGCACAAGCTGTAGAATCAATCGAAAAGCCGGGTACCGTGATTCAGTCTACGGTTTCCCATTACTTTATTGAAAACTCGAATAATGACGCTGTAAAACTGGTGAACGACTTGCTTGCAGCCGGCAGAACAGTCGAGCAAGTAACGAGTGGGGAATACGCTGGTGATTTCCTCGTTCAAACAAGCGATTTACTAAGCTACGTCAATGATTACACGCTTGTGGTAGAACCGGTGGAAGAAACGGTCGAAACACGGGAGCTGGAGCAGCCTAAGGTTGCTGTAATTGGTTCGGCGCAAAGCAAATTTGTTGTTGAACAGCTTGGGTTCCCGGTTGTTGAGCTGGACGAAGCAGATGTTGTCGTCGATGACGCAGGAGCAATGACACCTGATACGATCAACGGCAAAGCTTATGTAGGAATTGGCGGTCGTTCTTTGAATGCAGTCAAGGAAGCAAACCTGCTTGAAGGCTTTGATTTTGCGACTACCGAGCTATCCCATGAAGGACTTGTTCTTGCGGATGTGACGTCTCACCCTTATACAGCTGGTTATGACGCAGAGGAGCAGCTGTATGTAACGACAGGCTCATGGATTACAGCAGTACCGCAGGGTAGCGAGCTTCTTGCCCGCGTTGCGGATGATTCCGAATTCTTTATTGCCGGCTGGTGGCCTGGACATGAAGGAGCGCAAGGCGAAACGCTGGCCTTTACAACAACATATGAAGAGCAGCCTTTTACGTTATTTGCGAATGATTTAACGTATCGTGCCCATACAGGTCACAGCTTCCGTTTACTGGCAAACAGCTTATTTGCTGCAGAAGCCAGTGAAGAAGCTGCTCCGGGAGAAGCTCGATTCCCTGATGTGCCTGCGGGTCACTGGGCTAACGAAGCGGTTGAAGCTCTTTATCAGCAAGGAATCATTAGTGGGCATGCGGATGGAACATTTAAGCCAAGCCAGGCATTATCCCGTGGCCAGGGATCCGGTCTGCTGACAACAGCTCTGCAGCTGGAGAGCCCTCCAACGTTAACGGAAGTGCCGTTTACTGATTTGAATGTCGATGATTATTATGCTCGGGTCGCCTGGGCTGTGGAAAATGCCGGGGTTATGAACGGGAAGTCAAATGGCCGTTTTGCAGCAAACGACCCATTAACTCGGGAACAAATGGCATCGATTCTTGTACGGGCTTTTGATCTTGAGAATACAGGTGAAACGGTAAATCTTTCCGATAGCGATCAGGCAGCGGGTGTTCACAAGGATGACATTGTGATTCTTGCTCAGCACGGTCTGACAAATGAAACGGTCTATCGTCCAAAGGATACCGTGACACGCGCAGAATTTGCGACGTTCTTGTATCGAGTATTAGCAGGACTGGAATAAGAGTAAAAGGGTCTGTGTCAAAGGTAAAACAACCTTTTGGCACAGGCCCTTTGCTGTTGTGCTGCTGAGAAAGGTATGATATAAGTGGAAGCACAATCATAAGAAGGAGACGAACATGGCTAATTTTAAACTGACTGTCCAGTATGACGGCAGCCGCTACAAGGGCTGGCAAAGACTCGGAAAAGGGGAGGCGACAATTCAGGGAAAGCTTGAAGAAGTGTTATCGAGGATGAGCGGTAGCGAGATTGAGATCATCGGAGCGAGCCGCACTGACGCGGGCGTCCATGCTCTTAAGCAAATTGCGAATGTCAAACTTGATCACCACACTGAGGCGGAAATCAAAGCGTATGTAAATAAATATTTACCGCAGGATATAAGCGTGTCTCGCGTCGAGACTGTGCCGGAGCGCTTCCACGCGCGCTATCATGTCAAAGACAAAACGTATTTGTACCGGATATGGAATGAAGAACATCCGCATCCTTTTATGCGCAAATACAGCATGCATGTTGAGCAGAAGCTGGATTTGCCGCTCATGCGCCAAGCCTGCCAGGCTTTTTTAGGAGAGCATGATTTCACAGCCTTTTCAAATGCCAAATCAAAGAAGAAATCAATGGTACGCCATATTTACGCGCTTGAAATGGAAGAGACGGCCGGCCTCGTTGATATCCGAATCCGCGGCAACGGCTTTCTCCATAATATGGTGCGGAAAATGGTCGGTCTGCTGATTGAAGTCGGCCTGGGCAAAAAAGACGTAGATGATGTGACAGCGATTTTGCAGGCCAAACAACGCTATCCGGGCCTGATGGCCGAAGCGCAAGGGCTGTATTTGGAAGCGATTAGTTATAAAGACAGGACGTAAGTTTTTTACCAAGAGAATTGTGATAAATACGTAAAAGGATGAAAAGAATGGTGTCTCACTTTTAAAGAGGATAGGCTTGCCTTCCCTCTTTTGTTACGTTCAGAGTTGAAAGTCGTTTTCCTGCTGCCACCTCGGCAAAAGCAGATTCGAGACAAATTCCCGTTAGATCATCTGACAAAAAAGCTGTGAAGGTTCTGTTTTTGTATTATTCTAATAATTACATAAACGGAAACGTAAAGGATTCACTTCTATCAGCAAAGGAGAGATGATGATGAAAAGAAAAAATGAGTATAAGGTGCAAAATTATTATTTAGCGGAAATCGATCAAGTGGAAAAAGGGAAATCTGTCTTGAAAATGGACAGATGGAGCTGGGACATTTACATTGCCGCAAATGAAAATAAAGAGTATCGGGGAAAGGCCGTTGCTCCGGGCAAAGGAATCGAAATTCCATGGACGCCGCTCGGTAAGGACTTTCTGGAAGAAATGATGGGGATTTGTCAGCGGAAGATGATCAGCTAGGACAAAGGAATAGTTAATAAAAAACGTGAAGGGCCTGTGATGGCGACCTTGACGTTTTTTTTGGTGTGCCCGGCATGTGCATGGGCTATAGGGTTCAAGTCCCGAGCAGTGAAGGTCACTGTAACTGTTAGCCAACGACAAGGGTGTCTAGGGTGACCTAGAATCTGAAGGAAGTCCGAGGC